>NZ_JANLJJ010000092.1:0-1733 GCF_029255545.1 Ferrovibrio sp.
ATCACCGTGCGGCCGATCATCTCCATCGATGAAGGCCATGGCGTGAACGAGGTGTTCCTCGACAATGTGCGCGTGCCCAAGGCCAACCTGATCGGCAAGGAAGGCAAGGGCTGGACCTATGCCAAATTCCTGCTGGGCAACGAGCGCACCACGATCGCCGAGGTCTCGACCTCCAAGCAGCGCCTGCGCCGCCTGAAGGAAATCGCCCGCGCCGAACAGGCTTTCGGCGCGCCGCTGATCGACGAGCCGGATTTCCGCGCCAAGGTGGCCGCCGTCGAGATCGACCTGATGGCGCTGGAATACACCAACCTGCGCGTGCTGGCGGCCGAAACCGCCGGCAAGGGCGCGGGGCCAGAGGTCAGCATGCTGAAAATCCGCGGCTCGGAAATCCAGCAGAGCATCACCGAGCTGGCCTGCGAGGCGCTGGGCTATTACGCCAACCCGTATGAGCATCGTCCGGATGGCTCCAACCAGCCGCCGGTCGGCCCCGATTATGCCCAGGGCCGCATGGAGGCGTTCCTCTACAACCGCGCCACCACGATCTATGGCGGCTCGAACGAGATTCAGCGCAACATCATCGCCAAGATGGTGCTGGGCCTGTAACGCGAACACAATTCTGAAGCAGGGAAGAGCGAGACAATGGATTTCAATCTGTCCGAAGAACAGAAGCTGCTGGCCGACAGCGTGGAAAGCTGGCTGCAGGACAAATACGATTTCGAGCGCTGGCGCAAACTGGTGAAAACAGACCTGGGCTATGCCGAGGAGAACTGGCGGACCATGGCCGAGCTGGGCTGGCTGTGCATCCCGCTGCCCGAGGATCATGGCGGCCTGGGCGGTGGCAGCGTCGATACCATGTTGCTGGCCGAGCGTTTTGGCCGCCATCTGGTGGCCGAGCCGTATTTCTCCACCGTGATCCTCGGCGCCGGCCTGATCATGGCGGCCGGCGACGCGAAGCAGCAGGCCGAATACCTGCCGCAGATTGCCGAGGGCAAAGTGAAATGGGCCTTCGCCTTCGCCGAGCATGGCGGCCGCTTCGCGCTTAATGAAGTGCGCACCAAGGCCGTGAAGGACGGCAGCGGCTGGACCATCAGCGGCAAGAAGATCGTGGTGCGCGATGCCCCCAGCGCCAACAAGCTGATCGTGCTGGCGCGCACGGCGGGCAATGATGCCGACGAGAAGGGCCTCGGCCTGTTCGTGGTGGATGCCAACGGCGCCGGCGTGTCGCGGCAGGATTACCGCACCGTCGATAACGGCCGCGCCGCCGACATCGCTTTTGAGAAGGCGCCGGCCCTGGCCGTGCTGGGCGATCCGGCCGGCGCGCTGCCGGCGGTGGAGAAGGTGGTCGACCAGGCGATTGGCTATCTGGCCGCCGAAGCGGTTGGCGCCATGGCCGCCCTGCACGAGACCACGCTGGCCTATGCCAAGACACGCAAGCAGTTCGGCCGCGCGATTGGCGATTTCCAGGTGATCCAGCATCGCCTGGTCGACATGATGATGCAGGTGGAAAGCGCCCGGTCGCTGTCGCTGCTGGCCAACCTGAAGATGGATGCGCCGGCGAAGGAGCGCGCCAAGGCCGCTGCCGCCGCCAAGGTGCAGACCGGCCGCTCGGGGCGGTTCGTCGGCCAGCAGGCCGTGCAGCTGCATGGCGGCATGGGCATGACCGATGAGCTGAATGTCGGCCATTACATGAAGCGCCTGATGACCATCGACACGCTGTTCGGCCATGCCGACCA
>NZ_JANLJJ010000092.1:1833-19931 GCF_029255545.1 Ferrovibrio sp.
GCCATTACATGAAGCGCCTGATGACCATCGACACGCTGTTCGGCCATGCCGACCACCACCAGCGCCGGTTTGCCGCCTTAAGCGACTAATCGGGGCGACTGATACCGGCGCATACGCTGGTGCATTTTTCTGCGAGGGCCGGCCGGAAGGATGCTTCCGGCCGGCCTTTGTCGTTCTGGGGGCCGCTAAGCGGTTGATCCTGCGGGCCGGTCGATTGCCGGCGCCGGCCGGTTGCGGACCAGGTCAAGCCAGTTCGATCCAGTTGAGAGCCAGTTCGATCCCGTTCGATGCCAGTTCGATCCCGTTGGATGCCAGTTGGATCCCGTTGCGGCCGGTTCGATCCCGTTACGGCGGCACCGTCGCAATTTCCGATTCACGATGGGCAAGAACAGCGGTCTGGATATAGGATTTGCAGCGCCGGATTAAAGTGCCATCGTGAGGACGGGAGGATAATGCCATGACCGACACGGTGACTGTCGTCCGCGACATGCAGGAGTATTTCCGCGCCGAACTGGCGCGCAAATACCGATCCACCGCCGGCAGCCAGGAACAGGCCGATCAGGCCCTGGTCGATGCGCTGTTCGCCGCTTTGCAGCGTGATGGCTATGTGATCCTGCCGCAGCTGTTTTCCGATGAGGATGTCGAGGCGATCCGCGCCGAGCTGACGCCGTTATTCGGCGACCATCTGGGCCGCAACAACTTCGAGGGCTTTGGCACCCAGCGGCTCTATGCCGTGATCGAAAAAACCTTCATCTGCAATCCGCTGGTCGAGCATCCGCTCATTCTCGCTCTGCTCGACCGCGTGCTGGAGCCGAACTACCTGCTGTCGCAGCTGCAGGCGATCAACATCCTGCCGGGCGAGGCGGCGCAGCCGCTGCATCATGACGATGCCTTCTATCCCTGGCCACGGCCACGGCCGGCTTTGGGCGCGGCCACCATCATGGCGATCGACGATTTCACGCCTGAGAACGGCGCCACGGTTGTGCTGCCAGGCAGCCACCTGTGGCCCGACCGCGCGCCCGATGACGCCGACCTGGCGCGCGCCATCCCGGCGGTGATGCCGAAAGGCTCGGTGCTGCTGTTCCTCGGCACGCTGTGGCATGGCGGCGGCGCGAATATCTCATCGGCCGGCCGGCTCTGCGTCACGGCACAGTATTGCGCGCCCTGGTGCCGCCAGCAGGAGAATTTCAGTCTGTCGGTGTCGCGCGAACGGGTGAAGCAATGCAGCGAGCATATCCGCCGCATGCTGGGCTACAGCATCCATCCGCCCTTCATGGGTTTCGTGAACGGCCTGCATCCCAAGCGGTTGCTGGAGGATTAATTGTCGATATTCATCTTGAATACGATAGTAGTCGGACGCGTTTTATTAGCTTGAAGTGACTGTTCCAAGCCGTCACAGAAATTCCAGAAGAATATTCTTGAATGTAAACTTCCCTTATAGAAAATCTCTTTGCTAATGAATTAAGAACCGGGGGGACGCATGCCAGCGCTCAAAACGTATGATCTATTTGTCAGCCACGCTTGGCGTTACAACGACGATTATTATCGACTGGTAAAGCTTTTAGAGGACGCGAGCAATTTTTATATGAGAAATTACAGCGTTCCGAAGCATGACCCTGCCATAGACCCAAATACACAAGCAGGAAAAGCAAGGCTGAAGGCTGCACTTGAGGCTCAAATTCGTCCAGTGAATTGCGTGTTGATCCTCGCTGGGATGTATCGCTGGATGCTAGCAACAATGAGTGTTGCTTCGTTTTTTTTAAATGACACTGAGAATGCTCAAAAATATGAGGACGAATTTCTGGAATTGGCAGCAGCTTGGGAGCGTGTCACCTTTCTAAACAACAAAAAGCTCTTTCTGGGTTAAGTTGGCATTGCATGTCCGCCGCATGCTGGGCTACAGCATCCATCCACCCTTCATGGGTTTCGTGAACGGCCTGCATCCCAAACGGCTGCTGGAGGACTGACCTGCAGGCTGTTAAGTACCTATCCCTGCCGCGGCAAGGTCACGGTCACCAGCAGGCCGTTCGTATCCGGTGCGGACGAGAGCGCGATATCGCCGTCATGGGTCAGAATGATGTCCTGGGCGATGGTCAGGCCCAGGCCGGTGCCGCCGGTGTCGCGATTACGCGATGATTCCAGCCGCATGAATGGCCGGAAAGCATTCTCATATTGATCGGGGGGGATGCCCGGGCCATCGTCGCGGACGGTGATGACGAAAGCGTCCGGAGTTTCCTGCAGGCGCACCCAGACATGGTTGCCGAATTTGCAACCGTTGTCGATCAGGTTGGCAAAAGCGCGCCGCATGGCGACAGGCCGGTAGACCAGCCGGGCGTGATCCGGCCCCTCGTAGACGACCATGCAGCCCGCATCGGCGGCGGTATCGCACAGGCTGATCAGCATGGCGGCCAGGTCGCTGGGACTGCGGGGTTCGTCCTTCAACTGAGTGCTGGCGAAGGTCAGCGTGGTGCTCACCATCGCCTCCATCTCTGCGATATCGGACATCACCTGCCGGCGCTGATCCGGGTCGGGAAGATATTCCGCAAACAGGCGAAGGCGGGTGAGCGGTGTGCGCAGGTCATGACTGATCGCCGCGATCATCTGCAGCCTGTCGTCCACAAAGCGCTTCAGCCGCACCTGCATGGCATTGAATGAATTGCCGATGGCCTGAAGTTCCGGCGCATTGAAGCTGCCGACCAGCCGTGGTTCGCGGTCGCGACCCAGCTTCTCGGCGGCTTCCGCCAGGTCGTCCAGCGGTTTGACAATGCCACGCGCCACCCAGACCGACAGCAGGCCGACCAGCACCACGGCGAACAGCGGCAGTGCCGCATTGCGGATCATGCGCACGGCTTCCTGGCCGTCACTTTTCGGCGTCACCAGCAGCCACTCCTCAAGCCCGATGCGAAACGCAATGCGCAGGTCACTGGTCAGCATGTTGACGCGCCTGTCATCGAACACGTCCATGATAACCGTCGGCAGCGGCGGCAGGATGATGACCAGCGGGCGTGGGGAATATTCGGGATCGTCCGGATCGTCCGCCATCAGAAGCACATCCTGCGGCGCCAGGCCGAGCCGGTCAGCGATCTGCCGGTGGATGTCGGCGAATCCGCCTTTGCGCCCGGTATGGTGGAAATCCGGCGGCCCGCTCAGCGGCGTTATATCCAGCCATTGCCGCGCTGGCAGATCGCGCAACAATGCCGGCCGTTCGGCAGCCGGCACCGTGATGCTGCGGTCATGGAACTCCTGCAGTGTGTCCAGCAGCCAGTCGCGATCGAAGAACATGACTTCGGGCGGGCGGATCAGCAGCGGCATCGCCTTGTCCACGGCCTTAACAGCCAGCAGGCCGCCGACAATGACCAGTGCGATGCGCGGCGCCAGCCGCAAGCGCGACCAGAGTGGAATGATCATGCGGCGGCATCCTCGACCGGTGTTACCGCTGCCGTGAAGAAATAGCCTTCGTTGCGGATGGTTTTAATGAAGACCGGATCCTGGGGGTCGGCCTCGATCTTGCGGCGCAGGCGGCTGATCTGCACATCGATGCTGCGGTCATAGGCCTGGTTGGCACGGCCATGGGCAAGATCGAGAAGCTGGTCCCGCGACAGCACGCGTTGCGGATGCTCCAGGAAGGCCAGCAGCAGATCGAACTCGCCGCTGGTCAGTTCGGTCAGGGTCTTGTCGGGCGAGGTCAGCGTCCGCCGGCTGGCATTGAGTTGCCATCCACCGAACTCATAGCATGCCATTGCCCGCTTGGCATTGATGCTGCTGGCCCCCAGACGCCGGGTGACGGCGCGGATGCGCGCCAGCAGCTCGCGCGGGTTGAACGGCTTGACGACATAATCATCCGCGCCGATCTCAAGGCCAATGATGCGATCGGTATCGCCCGTCATCGCCGTCAGCAGGATGATCGGAACAGGGCTTTGCGCGCGCATGCGGCGGCAGAGCGACAGGCCATCTTCGCCGGGCATCATGATGTCGAGCACGATCACGTCGATCCGGTTGTCCTCGCAGATGGCAAACATCTGCCGGCCGTTGCTGGCCTGGCTGACCCGCAGGCCGTGATCGGCGAGAAAGCGTGCCAGCATGGCGCGGATGCGATGGTCGTCATCCACGATCAGCACGTGAATGTTGGCGGGGGCGGTCAAAGCGGGTCTCCGTTCATGGCGATTATATATACCAGCATCCGGGCGCCTGCCCCGAGTCTGCAACAATCTGAAATATATCGACACAGGGGCGACATGAAGCAGACCGGCAGGCCATGTAGGGTGGCGGCGTTTCTCCCCCTGACTCAATGAAAAATGAGCGATCCCAACATGAAAGAATTTTATTCTCTTACAGTTCTCCGGACTTTTGCCATCGCGGCGGGCATTGTTCTGGCCCTGCCGGCTGCGACCCTGGCCCAGCAGCCGGCCGCCAAATCCGCGGCAGCCCCGCAGAGCCCGGCGGATGGCAAGAAGGATTGGGATATCCGGCTTGGGGCGGGCGCGTTTTTCCAACCAGATTATGAGGGCAGTGACGATTACGAAGTGGCGCCGCTGCCGCTGGTCTCGATCAGCTACAAGGATCTGGTGTTCCTGCGTGGCCCGTCGCTGGGCGTCAACGCCTTCACATGGCAGGGGCCGCGCCCGACCGACAAGCTGCAGGTCGGCCCGCTGATACGCTACCAGATGGGCCGCGACCAGGACGACAGCGACGATCTGCGCGGCATGGGCAACATCGATTCCGGCGCGGAGCTTGGCCTGTTCCTGAATTACAGCACCGGACCCTGGTCGGCGGGTGTGACGGTATTCCAGGATGTCAGCGGCGCCCATGACGGACTGACGGCAAAATTCGCCGGCGGTTATCGCCACAGCTTTGGGCCCAAGCTGCGCGCGCGGGCCGAGCTTTCAACCACCTGGGCCAACGACGATTACACCGAAACCTTCTTCGGCGTGAGTGCGCTGCAGGCCCAGCGCAGCGGCATGCGCCGGTATCAGGCCGAAGGCGGGGTCAAGGATGTCGGCCTGACCTTCGACCTGGATTACAGCCTGACGGAGCATTGGGGGCTGACCGGGCGGCTGGGTTACAAGCGCCTGCTGGGCGATGCGGCTGACAGCCCGCTGGTGGAAGACCGTGGCTCACCGGATCAGCTGATGACCGGTTTGTTCCTCAGTTATAAATTCTGAGGCCGTTATGCTGGCCGGGTTGTGGTACTCGGTGAACTGGGGCCTCGTGCTGGCCGGCCTGATCGCGGGCGTGGCGGCATCGGTCCTCGGTGGGCGTCCATCGCTTGTCTGGCGTGGCGTCAGCCTTTCCGCCATCGGGTTGTACCTTGGGATCTGCGCCGCCATCTTGTTGGAAGCGATCCGGCTGGGGCACGGGCTGGCTGCGGCAGGCCTGCAATTAGTGGTCGGGCTGGCCATTCTGGGCGTCAGCATCGGCCGTCTGCATTTGATCGGTATTGCGATCTATTCGGCTGGCGGCGCCGCTTCGGCGCTTATGCGCGCCGTTTCCGACGATCCGCTGTCGGCTCAGGATCCGTCGTTCGTGGTGCTTGATATCGCCGCTGCGGGATTCCTGATCATACTGGGCCGCTTTGTCGCTGCAGAATGGCGTCGCCTGACGGCAGCCATGTGCTTCGTCCAGGCGAAAGACGGCGGCAATGCTTCGCGGCCGGCGCGCGGCAATATTGCGGCATAGAAAAAGCCCGGCGGAATGACATCCGCCGGGCTTTTTGAAATCCGGACCTTCGTGAAGATCAGGCGGCGTTGACCGCTTTGACCGCCTCGACGGCGCTCTCCGGATTCCAGTTCGTGTAGGCCGCCGCGCAATGCTGGGCGCAGTAGGGCTTGCCCGGCAGCGCGACGTGGCTGCAGAAATCGAACTCGGCGCTTTTCGGGTCGCCGATCGGCCATTTGCAGCGCGGACCGGTGCTGGGCGTCAGCGCCGCCAGCATCGCCGGCGTCAGCTGCTGGCCCTGGCTGCCGCCATTGCCGGTGGCCGGGCCACTGCCTTCGGAACCTTCGGCCGCCGGGGCCCGTTCCGCCCTCGGCTGGGCCGGGGCACGCGGGGCCGCCGGCGCCGCGTGCCCGGGTGGACCGGCATGCCCGGCCGCGGGTCGCGGCTGGGCCGGCTTTTCGCTGCGCATGATCGGCGAGGCTCGCTTGGCCAAGCCAATGCGGTGGGCCTTGCCGACCACGGCGTTGCGGGTCATCCCCAGCGCCTTGCCGATCTGGGTGATCGACTGGCCGGATTCCCACAATTGAACCAGAAGTTTAACCTTCTCGTCCGTCCATACCATATGTAGCCCCCGTTCTTGGACTTAGACGCTAGATGCAGTAAGGCGAGAATCCGGGTTCCGGTCAATCAGACTCTGGCCTTATCCACAAGAATCTGGTCGGCTGAGCTAAAATAACCCTTCGGCAATAGGGGGCGAATCGGAGTTATCCCCAGATGAACGGCTTTCCGGACCCAGGTTATCCCTGGCAGGCACATCTGCCCGACCCACGCGAGCTTCGTGCCACCTATGCCCGTGACGGCTACGCGGTGGTGCGCGGGCTGTTCGGACCGGGCGAGGTGGCGGCCATCGCTGCCCGCTTTGATGATCTGTATAAGGATGGACTGAAGCTTGGCCGCAGTTTCCGCCATGGCAACCTGCTGTTCCGCCTCGGCCAGGACCCGGCCCTGGGCAAGATCCTGCGCATGGTGCAATGGCCGTCCTGGCGCGACCCGCTGCTGGATGCGGTGCGGCTCGATACCCGCTTCGCCACCCTGCTCGGGCCCCTGATCGGGGCCGACCTGAAGCAGATCATCAACCAGATGCACTGGAAGCCGCCCGGCGCCACGAAGGTGGAATTCGCCTATCACCAGGACAGCCGCTTCCGCCGGCCGGCCAGCGCCTTCCGCGACCTGGCCCAGTCCTATGTGCAGACCGGCATCGCCATCGACGCGCATACCAAGGCCAGCGGGGCGATGAAGGTGATCCCCGGCAGCCACCTGCGCGGCGACCTCGGCCTGGGCGGCGACGGCCCGATCCTGCACCAGAGCATGCAGGATGAAGCCCTGCAGGCCGCCGGCCTGGATCCGGGCGATGCCATCGATCTGCTGCTCGAACCAGGCGATGTCGCGCTGTGGTCGCCCTATCTGGTGCATGGCTCAGGCGCGAATGTCTCAAGGCACGACCGTCGCCTGTATATCAACGGCTATGTCACGGCGCGGCATTGCGACCGTGGCGAATGGGCGTTCCGCGATGGCCGGCCGGTCCCGCTTGGACCACAGCCGTCGCTGGTGCATTACGAAGGCCTGCACGAGAATCCCGGGCCGCATTTCCTGGAGGATTGATGCAGCGTCCCCGGCATGTCAGGCTGCCCGCATGACCCATCCGAGCGGTAGCTTCTCTTTTGATCTGGTCGTGTTCGGCGCCACCGGCGACCTTTCGCTGCGCAAACTCGTACCGGCGCTCTATCACCGCGACGTTGCCGGCCAGCTCAATGCCGATGTGCGGCTGTTCGCGGTGGCGCGCGGCCCGATGACGGATGAGGAATTCCGCAATCTGGCGCAGGCGGCGCTGAACCGCCATCTCGACTCCGCCGATTACGACGAGGCGGCGGTGGAGCGTTTCGTCGCCCGGTTCCGGTATCTGAGCCTCGATGCCGATGCGGCCGAGGATTATGCCGCGCTGGCCCGGGCCATGGACGGCGCCTCCGATCGCGTCGTTGTCTATTACCTCGCCATGGCGCCCCGTTTCTTCGGCAGCATCTGCGGCCATCTGGCGGCAAGCGGGCTGAACCGGCCGCAGGCCCGCGTGGTGCTGGAAAAACCCATCGGCCACGATCTGGCCTCGGCGCAGGCGATCAATTCCGCCGTTGCCGCCGCCTTCCCGGAAGAGCGCGTCTTCCGCATCGATCATTACCTGGGCAAGGAGACGGTGCAGAACCTGATGGCGCTGCGCTTTGCCAATGCGCTGTTCGAGCCGGTCTGGCATCGTGGCGTGGTCGACCATGTGCAGGTGACGGTGGCCGAGAAGATCGGCGTCGAGGGCCGCGCCGGCTATTACGACCATGCCGGCGCATTGCGCGACATGGTGCAGAACCACCTGCTGCAGCTGCTCTGCCTGGTGGCGATGGAGGCGCCGAACGCCTTTGCCGCCGATGCGGTGCGCGACGAGAAGATGAAGGTGCTGCAGGCCCTGCGGCCGATCGGCGAGCGCTTCGTCACGGAAAAAACCGTGCGTGGCCAGTATGGCGCCGGCGCGGTGGATGGTGGTGCGGTGCCTGCCTATACCGACGAGGTGGAGCAGGCCGGCAGCGGCACCGAGACCTTCGTGGTTGTGAAGGCCGAGGTCGACAACTGGCGCTGGGCCGGCGTGCCGTTTTATCTGCGCACCGGCAAGCGGCTGCCGGCGCGGCGCTCGGAAATCGTCGTGCAGTTCCGTCCGGTGCCGCATCTGATCTTTGACGGTGCCGGCCGCGACGTGGTGGCCAACCGGCTGGTGATCCGCCTGCAGCCTGACGAAGGCATCGCCCTGCACATGATGACCAAGGTGCCTGGCCCGGGGGGCATGCGGCTGCGCCAGGCGCCGCTCAACCTGAGCTTCGCCGACACCTTCCATGGCCGTCAGCCCGACGCCTACGAGCGGTTGCTGATGGATGTGGTGCGCGGCAATCCGATGCTGTTCATGCGCAGCGACGAGGTCGAAGCCGCCTGGCGCTGGATCGAGCCGATCCTGGCCGGCTGGCAGGCCAGTGGCGAGACACCAAAAGGATACACCGCCGGCAGCTGGGGGCCATCGGCCGCCATCGGGCTGATCGAGCGCGACGGCCGCACCTGGCATGAGGATATGCGGTGAGGACAGCCTTGCTGGAGACCCTGCGCGAGCGGGTCGGGCCGCATGTCAGCGCCGCCGACGATCCATCCGGCCGCGTGCGCCTGCAGACCCTGGTGCTGCTGCGCTGGATCGCCATCACCGGCCAGCTGCTCGCCATCCTGTTCGTGCATTTCGGGCTGAACTTCCGCCTGCCGCTGCTGCCGGCCCTGGCCATTGTCGGCGTCTCGGCTTTGCTCAACATCGTGTTGTTCGTGGTCTACCCGACGGCGAAGCGCCTGAGTGAGATCGGCGCCGCCGGCTATCTGGCTTTCGACCTGCTGCAGCTTGGCCTGCTGCTGTTCCTGACCGGCGGCATCGACAATCCCTTCGCCTTGCTGATCCTGGTGCCGGTCACCGTCTCGGCCACCATTCTCACGCTGCGGTCCACCGTGATCCTTGGCCTGGTCGCCTTCGTGCTGGCGGTGCTGCTGACGCTGTATCACCTGCCGCTGCCCTGGAGCGACCAGGAGGCAGTGGCCATGCCGGCGCTGTATCGCTGGGGCAACCTGATGGCGCTGGTGCTCGGCACATTGTTCATCGCCGCCTATGCCTGGCAGGTCGCCGAGGAAGCCCGCCGCATGTCGGATGCGCTGGCCGCCACGCAGCTGGCATTGGCGCAGGAGCAGCAGGTCTCCGCGCTGGGCGGCCTGGCGGCGGCGGCGGCGCATGAACTGGGCTCGCCGCTCGGCACCATCGCCGTGGTGGTGAAGGAACTGGGCCGCGACACCCCGGCCGACAACCCGATCGCCGAGGACCTGGCGCTGCTGCAGAGCCAGGTGGAACGCTGTCGCGAGATCCTGGCGCGGCTGTCGCGCCGGCCATCGGCCAATGCCGATACCGAGGCGTTTTCCGATCTGGGCATCGCCAACCTGATCGAGACGGCGGCGCAGCCCTGGCGCCGCGCCAATATCGATTTCGCCGTGGAGCTGAAAGGCAGCGGAACGGCGCCGAACCTGCCGCGCCGGCCCGAGATCATCCATGGCCTCAGCAACCTGCTGCAGAATGCGATGGAATTCGCCCGCAGCCGGGTGACGGTGGAGGTTGACTGGGACGAGCGGCAGATCCGCCTGCTGATCCTGGATGACGGCCCGGGCCTGAATGTCGATATCCTGTCGGCGCTGGGCGAGCCCTATGTGACCAGCCGGCCCGACAGCGGCGGCATGGGGCTTGGCGTATTCATCGCGATGAACCTGCTGCGGCGCAGCGGGGCAAGCGTGGCCTTCGCCAACCGGTCCGGCGGCGGGACCCGGGTGGCAGTGAGCTGGCCGCGCCCGGCGGCCAAGTAGGCCGGGGCCGGGGGACTGCGGCAAAATAGCGCCCGGCCGCACGAATGCCGTCACGCGGGCTTCGGACCGGGCGGTGAGGGGTTGCGCCAAACCGTGCCTCGGGTACATTCTGGCCGCAATGACCGACATGACCCTCCTCATCGTTGATGACGACGAACCGTTGCGCATGCGTTTGGCGCGCGCGATGGAAAAGCGTGGTTACCAGGTGCAGACCGCCGAATCGGTTTCCGTCGGCATCCAGCTCGCCCGCGCCAAGCCGCCGGCCTATGCCGTGGTCGACCTGAAACTGGGCGACGGCAACGGCCTCGACGTGGTCAGTGCGATCCGCAGCGTCCGCCAGGATGCCCGCGTGGTGATGCTCACCGGCTATGGCAACATCGCCACCGCCGTGGCCGCCGTGAAGGCCGGCGCCGTCGATTACCTGCCCAAGCCGGCCGATGCCGATGATGTCGATCGCGCGCTGCGCGCCGGCAACGCCTCCCATCCGGCGCCGCCCGACGAGCCGATGTCGGCCGAGCGCGTGCGGTGGGAGCATATCCAGCGCGTCTTCGAGCTGTGCGACCGCAATGTCTCGGAAACCGCACGGCGGCTGAAGATGCATCGCCGCACGCTGCAGCGCATCCTCGCCAAGCGGTCGCCGCAGTAAGCCATGCTGCTGCAGGAGGCCAGGCTGCCGCCGGGGCTCCGCGTCTATGCCATCGGCGATATCCATGGTCGGGCGGATCTGCTCGACAGGCTGCATGGCCTGATCGAGGCCGACCTGCAGGACAACAGCCCACAGCGCTGCGTGGTGGTCTATCTCGGCGATTATGTCGACCGCGGCCCGGATTCCCATGGCGTGATCGAGCGGCTGGCGCGGCACAAGCTGGCCGGGGTCGAAACCATCACCCTGCTCGGCAATCACGAAGCCATGATGCTGGAATTCCTCGATGCGCCCTATGGCGCCTCGCTGTGGCTAGCCAATGGCGGCGATGCCACCCTGGCCAGCTACAAGGTGCGCATCCCGGCGGCCTATGACGAATTGCTGCTGACCCAGCGCAGCCTGCGCGGCGCCCTGCCGCGCCATCACTGGCATTTCCTGGAGAAGCTGACCGTGCAGGCGCAGTTCGGCGATTACCTGTTCGTCCATGCCGGCATCAAGCCGGGCTTGCCGCTCGACCGCCAGAGCCGCGAGCAGATGATCTGGATCCGCGATGCCTTCCTCGATTCGGAAGTTGATCACGGCCTGGTGGTGGTGCATGGCCATACCATCGTGCATGAGGTGGAATGGCGGCCGAACCGCATCGGGGTTGATACCGGCGCCTATACCACCGGCCGGCTGACCGCCCTGGTGCTGGACGGGGCCGAGCGCCGCCTGCTGCAGACCTGACCGGCCCGTCTGATGGGCCCCTCCTGGCGGGTCCTGAAGCGGGGCGAGGGCTGGAATTCGGCCCGCCGGCGGTGTATCGAAGGCCATGTCCGAATTTCCCGCTGATCCGGCCGATTTCACCGGCGCCCGCGTCCTCGTCGTCGGCGACGTGATGCTCGACCGTTTCGTCTATGGCGGCGTCGAGCGCATCTCGCCCGAGGCGCCGATCCCGGTGATGCAGGCCGATCGCGAAATCGTCATGCCCGGCGGCGCCGGCAACGTGGCGCGCAATATCGCGGCCCTGGGCGCCAATGTGGTGCTGATCGGCTTGGTTGGCGACGATGGCGCCGCCGACGAGTTGAATGACGTGCTGACCCTGGAGCGCGGCATCGATGCCCGCCTGGTGGTCGACGAGGCGCGCCGCACCATCGAGAAGATCCGCTTCATCGGCAGTCGCCAGCAGCTCCTGCGCGTCGACCGCGAAAACCGCGCCGCCAGTTCCGAGATATCGATCGACACGCTGATCGAGGCCGCCAAGGAAGCGCTGGCCGGTTGTGGCGTGCTGGTGCTGTCGGACTATGCCAAGGGGGCGTTGCCCGACCGCGTGATCACCGCGTTGATCATTGCCGCCAAATCAGCCGGCAAGCCGGTGCTGGTCGATCCCAAGGGCAGCGACTATGCCCGCTATCGCGGTGCCTATCTGGTGACGCCGAATCGCCAGGAAGCCGCGCTGGCCAGTGGCGAAAGCTGCGCCGATGATGCCAGCGCGGTGAAGGCCGGCCGCAAGCTGGTGGAAAGCGCCGGCATCGCCAATGTGCTGGTCACGCGCGGCGCCGCCGGGATGACGCTGGTGCAGGCTGGCGATGCGCCGTTGCATCTGGCGGCCGAGGCGCGCGAGGTGTTTGACGTCTCGGGTGCCGGCGATACGGTGGTGGCCGTGATTGCCGCAGCATTGGCGATGAAGCGCCCGCTGCCGCTGGCGGCCCGGCTGGCCAATATCGCCGCCGGCATCGTGGTGGCCAAGGTCGGCACGGCGGTCGTGCATCCCGACGAATTGCGCCGGGCCCTGCATATGCCTGATCCGCACGGCATCGATGCCAAGGTGGTGTCGCGCCAGCAGGCGAAGGAACGCGTCGATGCCTGGCGCCTGCGCGGCGAACGCATCGGCTTCACCAATGGCTGCTTCGACCTGCTGCATGCCGGCCATCTGGCCCTACTGTCGGAGGCACGCGCCGGCTGCGACCGCCTGATCGTGGCGATCAATGCCGATGCTTCGGTGAAGAAGCTGAAGGGCGAGACGCGCCCGGTGCAGGATGAAAAACATCGCGCCCGGCTGCTGGCTGCGCTGGGGCTGGTCGATCTGGTGATCGTGTTTCCGGAAGACACGCCGACCCCGCTGCTCGAACTGCTCAAACCCGACCTGCTGATCAAGGGCGGCGATTACAGCACCGACCAGGTGGTTGGCGCCGATATCGTGCGGGCCTATGGCGGCGAGGTGCGCGTGTCGCAGCTGGTTGCCGGTCACAGCACGACGGCAACCATCCAGAAACTGCGGTCCTGAGCCAGGCCATGGCGACGCGGGATGTCGACGTCGCGATCCTCGGCGGCGGCATTGCCGGCCTCTGGCTGCTGGCGCGCCTGCAGACTGCCGGCTACAGCGCGCTGCTGCTGGAAAACAACGCGCTCGGTGCCGGCCAGACGCTGGCCTCGCAGGGCATCATCCATGGCGGCCTGAAATACGCCCTCGATCTCAAGCTCAATGCCGCCAGCGACGCGCTGGCCGACATGCCCGCGCGCTGGCGCGCCTGCCTGGCCGGCACGGGCGAAGTCGATCTGCGCGGCGTGCCGCTGGCTGCCGAACGGCATCTGTTCTGGGCGCGCAAGACGCTGGCCAGCCGCATCGCCGGCTTCTTCGGCAGCAAGCTGGTGCGCGGTCGCGTCGATGCGCTGGCGCCGGCCGACTGGCCTGCCGTGCTGCGCGACCCCGAGCATGTCGCCGCCGTCTACGCGCTGGATGAATGCGTGCTGGATGTGCCGGTGCTGCTGCAGGCGCTGGCGCGGCCGCGACAGGTTTCGATCAAGCGTATCCACGGCGATGTGCATGTTTCTCCCGCTGATGAAGGCGTGGTGATCGACTGCCATGATGGCTATGCGCAGTCGCGCCGCCTGCATGCCGGGGCGCTGGTTTCGACCGCCGGCGCCGGCAACGAAACCCTGCTGGCGCAGTTCGGCCTGCCGGCAGCGGCGGCCCAGCGCCGGCCGCTGCAGATGGTGCTGATCGACAAGGCGCCCGGGCCGCTCTGGGCGCATTGCTTCGATGCCAGCGACAAGCCGCGCGTCACCGTCACCACGCATAAACGCGCGGACGGCAGCCTGGTCTGGTATGTCGGCGGGCAATTGGCGGAAACCGGCGCCAGGCAAAGCGCAGGCGCCCTGATCACCGCGGCGAAAGCCGAATTCGCCGCTTTGCTGCCGGGCCAGGATTTTTCCGCCTGCCGCTATGCGACGCTTGCCATCGATCGCGCCGAAGGCGCGACGGACGATGGCCGCAAGCCCGATGGCCCCGTGCTGCGCCGCGCCGCGCCGAATTGCTGGCTGGCCTGGCCAACCAAGCTGGCGCTGGCGCCGCAGCTGGCCGATCAGGTATTGGCTGAATTGCCGCCGCCTTCGGGCCGCGCTGCTGATCTCTCGCACTGGCCGGCGCCGCAGATTGCCCCCGCGCCCTGGGACAGCATTGCCTGGGAGGTTGCGGCATGGAAATGAGGCCACTGGGAGCGACGGGCATCATCGTCAGCCTGCTGGGCCTGGGTACGGTGAAGATCGGGCGGAACGAAGGCGTGAAATATCCGCGCGGTTTCGACCTGCCCGATGACGCCAGCGTGATTGCCCTGCTGGAACAGGCCCGCGCGCTTGGTATTACCCTGATCGACACCGCGCCGGCCTATGGCAGCAGCGAGGAACGGCTGGGCCAGTTGCTGTCGAAGGTCGGCTCCGGCCGCGCTGACTGGGTGATCGCCACCAAGGCCGGGGAATGGTTCGAGGATGGCCAGTCGCGCTTTGACTTTTCCGCCCCCGCAATAATCGCCTCGGTTGAAACCAGCCTGCGTCGCCTGCGCACGGATCATCTTGATGTCGTGCTGCTGCATTCCGACGGCATCGACGAGGCGAGCGACCGCTTTTTGCCGGCGGCCGAGGCGCTGGAGGGGCTGAAGCGGCGCGGCCTGATCCGCGCCAGCGGCTTTTCCGGCAAGACGCCGGAGGGCAGCCGCCACATGCTGGCTTGCGTCGATGTGATGATGCTGACCTATAATCCCGGCTATACTGGCGACCTGCCGGTGATCGCCGAGGCCGCCGCCGCAGGCAAGGGCGTGCTGATCAAGAAGGCGCTGGCCAGCGGCCATGCCGCCGATCCCGCCCAGGCGCTGCGGGCGGCGGCGGCATTGCCCGGCGTGTCGAGCATCGTGGTCGGCACGGTGTCGCCGGCCAATCTGCGCGCCAATGCAGCTGCGCTGCAGGCTGAAGGAGAGGGAGAGGCGTGATGGAACAGCAAGACGCATCTGCCGCGGGGCATGCCCAGGAGAGCTCCCAAGAACGCTCCCAGGAACGCTCCTTGGCCGGCGAACAGGAATTCCTCGCCTTCGGCTGGGACGTCGTAACGCTGACCCTGCCCGGCCAGGCCGAAGATACGCCACCGCGCGCCGGGTTCCGCAAGGGTGATTTCGCCGTTTTGCCACAGGATGACGGCGCCTGGCTGGTTCTGGCCGTACCGGCCAATCTCGTACTGGGCGGTTTGCCCAGCGCGTCGGCCGTGCGGCGCTTCGTTGCCAAATGCGTCAGCTTCCCGGCACTGCCGAACGGCGCCATCATTGGCGCGGCGCGGCAGGCGATGCTGCAGGCGGTGGAGGAGGAGCTGGGTCTGGCGCGTCAGGCCGCGGATATGCTGGAAGCCAAGATCGAAGATCTGATGGGCAGCATCGACGATATCCGCGCCAAGGCAATCCTGTTCAGCAGCGACGACGACAAGGGCTGAGCCGGTGAGCGAGGCGGGCGAGCAGGAAATCCGCTTTGGCCGTGGCGCCACATTGCTGGAGCAGGGCGCGGATGGTGATTTCTGCTACCTGATCCTCTCCGGCCGCGTCGAGATATTCCGCATGGATGGCGATGCCAAGGTCCGGCTGGCCGAAGCCGGCGAGGGCGGCGTGGTGGGCGAGATGGCGCTGATCGACCCGGCGCCGCGCGCGGCCAGCGTGGTGGCGATCGAGCCGACGCTGTGCCGTCGCATCAATGCCGCCGTGCTGGATCGTGCGCTGGATGCCTCGCCGCCACTGGCGCGCTACCTCCTGCAGACCTTTATCCGCAATATCCGGTTTGCCGAGGGCGTTGCGGCGCCTGCGCCGACGATCACCATCAGCACCGGCGACATCATGGCGGCGACCATCCAGTCCGAGCATGGCCTGCGCATCCTCGATCGCAAGGTCTATGCCATCGGCGAGGCCATCTTCCGCACCGGCCAGCCTGGCTACAATGTGTATCTGGTGCAGAGCGGGCTGGTTGATCTGCTGCGCGAGGCGCCGGATGGCAGCCAGACGCGGCTGCGTTCCGTGGGGCCGGGCGAGGTATTCGGTGAACTAGCCTTGCTGACCGGCGAATCCCGGCGCGCCAGCGCCATCGCCTCGGAGGCCACCGTCTGCGAGATCATCTCGGCCAGCCATTTCAACGCCATGCTGAATGCCTGCCCGGCGATCGTGAAGGCGCTGATGCGGATTTATGCCGGGCTGATGCTGCGCGGCGCGGCGGCGGCACGGAACTAGCGCGAGGGCGGCTTGCGCAGCGGCACTTCCTGCAGCGAGCGGATATAGACGCCCACCACCTGCGGCCCCTGCAGCGAGCGGTTGATCTGGTGGACCAGCCGGCGTTTCAGGCCTTCCAGATCGTTGTCGTGAACGCGGCCATCCTTGCCGAGCGGCTCGCGGTTGAGCTCCATGATCACGGCGTTGTAGACCCGTGGCATCACGGCATCGACCTTGCGGGCGGTTTCGACATCGCCGCAATCGACGCTCAGCGTCATGATAATCTGCGATCCCGGCGGTCCGGCGACCGGCGCGGTGACCGCATCGATGATCAGCACCGGGTTGTTGACCGGCGGCTTCTCGATCGGTGTGTCGGATTTCTTCTTTTTTTCCTTTTCCTGGGCCAGAACGGCCGGCGCAATCAGGCCGGCAGGCAGCAGGAGTCCCAGCGCCAGCAACAGCTGGCGGCGGTGATACGAGTTAGTGGCGTTCCCGTGTGGCATGGAAGCGAATCTTATCCCATTTCTTCTCGATATAGGAAAGTTCCCAGGCGTTGCGGGCCATGAAAACCGGGGCGCCTTCGCGATCATCGGCGATGGTGCCGCGATTCTGCTCGACGAATTCGTCCAGGTCCTTTGGATTTTCCGCCGAAACCCAACGCGCCGTCTCATAGGGCGCCTGCTCGAAGCCGACCTCCAGATTGTATTCCTCGGCCAGCCGGGCGGCCAGCACGTCGAGCTGCAGCGGACCGACCAGGCCGACGATCCAGTCGGCGCCGATGCGTGGCCGGAATACCTGCGTCACGCCCTCCTCGGCCAGGTCCTCCAGGGCGCGCTGCAGGTGCTTGGCCTTCATCGGGTCTGACAGGCGCACGCGGCGCAGGATTTCCGGGGCGAAGTTGGGAATGCCGGTGAAGCGCAGGTCCTCGCCTTCGGTCAGCGTGTCGCCGACGCGCAGCACGCCGTGATTGGGGATGCCAATGATGTCGCCCGGCCAGGCCTCGTCGGCCAGCGAACGGTCCTGGGCGAAGAACAGCGTCGGATTGCTCACCGTGATCGGCTTGCCGGTGCTGACCTGCTTCAGCTTCATGCCGCGCTTGAAATGGCCGGAGCACAGTCGCAGGAAGGCGACGCGGTCGCGATGGTTCTTGTCCATGTTGGCCTGGACCTTGAACACGAAACCGGTCACGGCCTTCTCGGTCGGCTCGATCACGCGTTTGTCGCTCGGCTGCGGCCGTGGCGGCGGCGCGAATTCGCCCAGGCCCTTCAGCAGCTCGTCGACGCCGAAATTCTTCAGCGCCGAGCCGAAATAGACTGGCGTCATATGGCCCTGGCGATAGGTTTCGATATCGAAAGGCGGGCAGGCGCCCTCGATCAGCGCGATGTCTTCTTTCAGCTTGGCGAGTTGGGCTGCCGGGATCAGCTCGGCGGCGCGTGGATCGTCCAGGCCCTTCTCCAGGATGATGACTTCCGGCTCCAGATTCTTGTTTTCCTTGCCGACCAGCAGCAGCCGCTTGCCGAACAGGTCGTAGCAGCCGCGAAAATCGTAACCCATGCCAACCGGCCAGTTCGCCGGCACGCATTCCAGCGCCAGCGTAGAGGCGACTTCATCCAGCAGCGCAAACGGGTCCTGTGCCTCGCGATCGATCTTGTTGACGAAGGTGGCAATCGGCACGTCGCGCAGGCGGCAGACTTCGAACAGCTTGCGCGTCTGCGTCTCGATGCCCTTGGCGGCGTCCAGCACCATCACGGCGGAATCCACCGCGGTCAGCGTACGATAGGTATCCTCGCTGAAATCCTCGTGGCCCGGCGTGTCGAGCAGATTGAAGGTCC
>NZ_JANLJJ010000093.1:0-14292 GCF_029255545.1 Ferrovibrio sp.
CCAAGATGAAAGGCTCCGAAGCGGCGGCAATCCTGCGCCAGGTGCAGCAGGACATGGCCGCGCTGGGCGCCTGAGCAGCAGCAAAAAAGAACCCGCCATGACCATGCTGCCTGCTCCACCCACTGGCGATCATGGCGGCGACCAGGGCGGCGCCTTTGCCGAAAACATCGTGCATTTCGTGCGCCTGCTGCGTGCTTCCGGCCTGCGGCTCGGCCCCGGCAAGGCCATCGATGCCGTGCGCGCGGTGGAGGCCGCTGGCATCCGCCGCCGCGACGATCTGTACTGGACACTGTTTTCCGTGCTGGTGAACCGGCGCGACCAGCGCGACTTGTTCGATCAGGCCTTCCATATTTTCTGGCGCGACCCGAAGATTCTGGAGCGCATGATGGGCCTGCTGCTGCCCGAGGCCGAGGGCACGGCGGAACCGAAGAAAAATGCCACCTCGCAGCGCCTGCGCCAGGCCCTGCTGCCCGGCCGTGGCGAAAGCAAACCAGCCAGCGAACCGAAGGAAGTCGAGATCGACGCGACGCTGACTTTCTCGGCCGATGAACTGCTGCAGAAGAAGGACTTCGCCGAAATGTCGGCCGAGGAACTGGAGCAGGCGAAAAAGGCGCTGGCCAGGATCGAATGGCCGTTCCGGCCGCAGCGCGTGCGCCGCCTGAAATCCAACGATCGCGGTCACCGCATCGACCTGCGCGCCAGCCTGCAGGCCAGCATGCGCACCGGCGGCGCGATCATTCCGCTGAAACGCAAGAGCCCGGCGCAACGCCCGCCGCCGCTGGTGGTGCTGTGCGACATTTCCGGTTCGATGAGCCAGTATAGCCGCATGTTCCTGCATTTCATGCATGCCCTGACCAACGACCGCGCGCGGGTGCACAGTTTCCTGTTCGGCACGCGGCTGACCAATATCAGCCGCCTGCTGCGCCAGCGCGACGTCGACAAGGCGCTGGCGGCCGTGAGCGAGACCGTGCCCGACTGGTCGGGCGGCACCCGCATTGGCGCCACGCTGGAGGAATTCAACCGGCTGTGGTCGCGCCGTGTGCTGGGCCAGGGCGCCATCGTGCTGCTGCTGACCGACGGGCTGGACCGCGAAGGCGGCAAGGGCCTGGCGCGCGAGATCGAACGGCTGCACAAATCCTGCCGCCGGCTGATCTGGCTCAATCCCCTGCTGCGCTGGGACGGTTTCGAGCCGAAAGCCGCCGGCATCCGCGCCATCCTGCCCCAGGTTGACGATTTCCGTCCGGTTCACAATCTTAGTTCCATTGCCGATCTGGCCGCAGCGCTGAGCCATGCCAGCGATGTCGGCAACCGGTTGAAACCCAATCTGGCGAGGATGGCCGCATGAGCGCAGATCCCACCGACGACATACTGGGCACCGCCCTGGACTGGAAACGCGCCGGCAAGGGCGTGGCGCTGGCCACCGTGGTCACCACCTGGGGCTCGGCGCCGCGGCCGGTGGGCAGCCAGCTTGCCGTCGACGACGAAGGCAAGTTCATCGGCTCGGTCTCGGGCGGCTGCATCGAGGGCGCGGTGGTGACCGAGGCGCTGGATGCCATCGCCGACGGCAAGCCGCGCATGCTGGATTTCGGCGTGAGCGACGCGCAGGCCTGGGAAGTGGGACTGGCCTGCGGCGGCAAGATCCAGATCTTTGTCGAACGGCTGGACGGATGAAACAGGAAATCCTCGAACAGCTGCAGCAGGACCGCGCCGAGAAGCGGCCTGTGGTGCTGGCCACCTTCCTGAAAACCGGCGAGCAACGCCTGCTGTATCTCTATGGCAAGAAGGGCCTGAAAGACATCGACCCGCGCATCGGCGAGGCGGCCCGCGCCGCCGTGCTGGAAGACAAGGCGCGCACGGTGGAAACCGAACAGGGCCCCCTCTTCCTGAATGTGTTCAATCCACCGCTGCGGCTGATCCTGGTCGGTGCCGTGCATATTGCCCAGGCCCTGGTGCCCATGGCGCAGCTGGCCGGTTATGAAGTGGCGGTGATCGATCCGCGCAGCGCCTTCGGTTCGCCCGAACGATTTCCCGGCGTGACGCTTTCCAATGACTGGCCCGACGAGGCCATGGCGCAGATGAAACCGGACCTGCGCACCGCCGTGGTGACGCTGACCCACGATCCGAAGATCGACGATCCGGCGCTGGTCGCGGCGCTGAAATCCGATGTGTTTTATATCGGCGCGCTGGGCAGCAAGAAAACCCATGCATCACGGCTGGAACGCCTGACCGCCGCCGGTTTCGGGCCCGACGATTTCGCGCGCATCCATGGCCCGGTGGGTCTGAGTATCGGCGCCAAGTCGCCGGCGGAAATCGCCATTTCGATCCTGGCGCAGATGACGGTAGCCCTGCGCCAATCCACGCCTGCCAAAGCTGCGGCCTGATCATGTTTTTCGGTCCGGTGCCGGTGCGCGAGGCGGCCGGTGGCATTCTCGGTCACAGCGTCAGCGCCGGCAGCGAGCGGTTCAGGAAAGGCCGCGTGCTGAGCGCTGCGGATGTCGACATCCTGACCCGGGCCGGGCACAGCGAAATCTATATCGCCCGGCTGGACGAGAGCGACATGCCGGAAGATGAAGCCGCGCGTCGCATCGCCGAGGCGATAGCCGGTCCACGGGCCCGCGTGGCCGCGGCCTTCACCGGCCGCGCCAATCTCTATGCCGACACGGCCGGCCTGGTGCGGATCGATCCTGCGCGACTGGACGCGCTGAACGAACTCGACGAAGCCCTGACGGTTGCCTGCCTGGCCGATTACGAAGCGGTTGAAGCAGGCCAGATGCTGGCCACGGTGAAAATCATTCCCTTCGCCGCGCCGCGCGCCGTGATTGAACGGGCCGAAACGATGCTGCGCGGCCAGCCGCCGCTGGTGCAGCTGGCGCCCTTTACGCCGCGCCGGGTTGGCCTGGTGCTGACCAAAGTGGCCGACAGCAAGGACAGTGTGCTGGCCAAGACCGAGAGCGCCGTGGCCCAGCGTCTGGCCCTGCTGGGCAGCAGTATCGTCGAGATGCGCATCGTGCCCCACAGCGAAACCGATGTCGCCGCGGCCATAACCGGGCTGAAAACGGCGGGCTGCGCGCCGATCCTGGTGTTCGGCGCTTCGGCCACCGTTGACCGCCATGATGTGGTTCCTGCCGGGCTGACGCGGGCCGGCGGCGAGGTGCTGCATTTCGGCATGCCGGTCGATCCCGGCAACCTGCTGATGCTCGGCCGCCACGATGCCGTGCCGGTGGTGGGTGTGCCGGGCTGTGCCCGTTCGCCCAAGCTCAATGGCTTTGACTGGGTGCTGCAGCGCCTGTGCGCCGGGCTGGAGATCAGCCGGCGCGACATCATGCGGATGGGGGGCGGCGGCCTGCTGAAGGAAATCCCCAGCCGGCCCATGCCTCGCGATCGGGGGCCACGCGATCAAGAACCACGCGACAGCCATCCGGCAGACGCCACGGCGCCGCGCCGGCCGCGGATCGCTGCGCTGATCCTGGCCGCCGGCCTGTCGCGCCGTTTTGGCGATGGCCACAAGCTGCTGGCCGACCTGGATGGCAAACCGGTGATCCGTCATGTCGTCGAGGCAGCACTGGCCTCGACGGCGCGGCCAGTGCTGCTGGTGACCGGACATCAGGCCGAAGCCGTCAGCCAGGCCGCAGGCCCTGGAATACAGACCGTGCATAATCCGGCTTATGCCGAGGGCTTGGCTTCCTCGCTCAGGGCGGGGCTGAGCGCGCTTCCCCCACCAGGATCAGAGGGGGGGCTCGATGGCGTTCTGGTCTGCCTGGGCGACATGCCCGATGTGGCGTCCGAGGTGCTGGAAAAACTGATCGCGGCCTTCAATCCGGTGGAAGGCCGCGCCATCTGCCTGCCGGTTCATGGCGGGAAACGAGGCAACCCAACGTTGTGGGGGATGCAGTTTCTGCCGGATCTGATGCGGCTGGAGGGCGATGCCGGCGCGCGCAGCCTGTTCGGGCCGCATGCGGAATGGATCTGCGAAGTGCCGGTCGAAACGCCCGGCATCCTGCATGATTACGATACTCCGGCGATGCTGGCGGCACGTCAGGGCGCAAAAGCCTGATTTCAAGCCCTTGGCTTTAATCGAATATTATCCACAGACGACCTATTAACCAAGCTATCTGGCTTTTTCCGGCGGCGGGAATTTGCCATAGTGGCCAAGCTGCGGGGGCATAAACACAGCGATCGGCAGGTTGCCGCCCTCTCCACGACCGTTACCGGAGAAAGCGACCGTATCGATGAGTGAGGCTATCAACCAGAACCAGCCGTCGTATGACGACGAGAAGATGTTCACCGATTTTGACCGCCTGGCGCGCGGCAAGATTTTTGGTGGGCGTCTGGCGGCGGTGATTCAGTTCGTCAATCCCAAGACCTTCGAGCGCAACCGCGAAAGCTACAATATCGTGGTGCATTCGATCCGGTCGCTGATGTCGAAATACGAAGGCACGTTCTACACGTTGCACGATTATTCAATCGTGATGTTCGTCAGACTGTCGGAACGCTTCTTCGACCAGACCTTCGAAAAGCTGGTGCTGGAAATCGACGACATCCTGACCCGCAACAATGTCGCCATCGGCCTGACTCCGGAAGAGGCGGAAAACGCCGTCCGCTGGTATCGGTTCGACAGCCAGTTCGAGGAACTGCAGGAACTGGTCGACAACATCCAGCAGCGCTTCCGCGTTTATGTCGAACGCCGCAAGCGCCTGCTGGCCAAGGCGGGCACCGCGGCCGCGACAGGCGATGGCGCCCCGCTCACCCCTGGTGCGTTGCAGCAGATCGACGACATCCTGAAAAAAGCGGATGTCTCCACCTTCATGAAACGCCAGCCGGTGACGCTGTGCTTCGGCAACCAGCCGCCCAAGCCGATCTTCCAGGAAATCTTCGTCGGCGTGAACGAACTGCGTCAGGCGATTGCGCCGAACGTGAACCTGCGCGGCGCGCGCTCACTGTTCCATCACCTGACCCGCACGATGGATACCCGCGTGTTCCGCGCCCTGCTGGACGGTTATGTCACGCGCAACAGCGGCCCGTTCAGCATCAACCTGAATGTCAGCACCATCCTGAGCGATACCTTCCGCGATTTCGACAGCCGCATCGGCAATATCGTGAAGAAGGAACAGATCATCATCGAGATGCAGCGCTATGATGTGTTCTGGGATTACAACGAATACCTGCTGGCCTGCGAATTCCTGCACAATTCCGGCTACCGCATCCTGATCGACGGCATCACGCCCGACCTGCTGCAGCTGTTTGGCCGCAAGGAACTCAAGGCCGACTTCGTCAAGCTGTTCTATTTCAAGGACCGCCACGAAGACTGGATCGACAAGGAACTGGCCAGCAAGATCGCCGAGACGGATCCCAACCGCGTCATCATGGCGCGCTGCGAAACCGAAGAGGCGCTGAAGGCCGGCCTGGCCGCCGGCATCCGTCTGTTCCAGGGCTGGCACATCGACAACATGATCCGCGCCTCGCGCGAAGTGGTGAACTGAGCCGGCGACAGCTCGTTACCAACTCTCAGCAACCGTTTCAGACAGCAGGCCCCGCCATGTGGAACCGCTCCAGCCCGAAGCCCAACCAGACCGAGAACCAGGTCACCGAAATCCGCGCCGGCGCTGCCCCGCAGGTCAAAAAACAGGTTTCGTCCAAGGATAACGAGCGGATCGAGAAGATCCTCGCCAGCATCGCCATCGATACGTCGCAGACCTTCAATGCGATGCTCGATTCACTGATGGGCGAGCGCCCGGTAACGCATCACGAGGGCAGCCAGACCCGAGATTTCATCGTCACCGTGTTCGATGACATTCGCCAGGAAAGCAATCGCGACGCCGTGGTGCTGGCCCGCAAGTTTGCCGATATGTGCATGCGCGCCGCCGACCAGCTCAACGACAACCACCAACGCACCGTGGCGCGCTGCGTCAGCGAATTGTTCGAGCAGTTCGCCGCCAAGCTCGACCATCGCGAGCCGGCCAACTCGAACTGAGCCGCATTTCGAAAAACCGGCCGGACAATCAGAACGGGCCGTGCTGATCCAGTTCGGCGAGGAAATTCCCGGCCAACCGGGAGGCATCCTCGCCGGTGGCCGTCTTGAACAGCTTGGCGTCGTCGGGCGACAGCCTGGCCAGCGGCCGGATCAGGCCGTCGAAGAACAGATAGAACTCGCGATCGCCGAACGGCAGCGCCTGCCCCTCAAAGGGCCGCTCGATATAGACATTCGAGGATAGCCCGACCGCCGTCGGGTCGTGCTGCATCACCTTCATCGCCCATTCCTTCCGCGTCTCGAAGATACGGAAGGATTTGATCACCCGCGCCACCACCCTGAAGTAGATTTGCTTGACGCGCGGATCGGCATAATACTGCGCCCAGTCCAGTGGGCCGCCGCCGGACGAGCGCAATTCCTCGGCGATGCTGGCCGCCTCTTCCGCCATGACGTCAACTTCGTCGCCAAACAGCGAACGGACGAAAAAGAAGTAGTTGCCGATCAGCCGGCGGTCGAGCTTGTCTTCGGCGAACTGTGTATCCAGCGGATGGACCAGCAGGCGGCCAAAGGCATTGACGCGCGCGCCGCGGCGCTCGTCCTCCTCGATCACCTTCATCAGGCTGTCATAGGAGGCGCGGTAATAATGATCGTAGTCGGAGGCGGTCTTCATCGCCTCGACCAGCTGCCGCAGCGTCTCGACCGTGAAAGGTGCCTTCTGCGCCTGCTGCTCCGCGCCCTGGACCAGGGCATCGAACAGCTTGTTCGCCATCTGGCGGAGGAAATCGGGGCCCCGGGTGATCATCTTAGTCTGTCTGGCCTGCAGCCGAATCCATTCTGATTGGCCGCAGCTTAATCGGGCCGCCGGGCGGAAGCGAGGCAATTCTTGGCAGCTCCAGACGAACAGACATACACTTTATTAACCCTGCCGTTGCGAGGTTTCGGCTGCACCGTTACAGTCCCCCTCCCGCCCCTTTGCAGTATCCATCATGAGCCTGATCCTCACCCTCTCCTGCACCGACCGTCCCGGCATTGTCGCAGCCGTGTCCGGCTTCCTCGCCACCAACCGATTCAACATCCGCGAATCCGCCCAGTTCGGCGACAGCGAAACCGGCCTGTTCTTCATGCGGGTCTGCATCGAGGACCTGGAAGCCGGCCCCGATGGGGGCGGCCGGCCGGTCGAACAGATTCGCGCCGCCTTCTCGCCCGTGGCCGCACCCTTCAACATGACCTGGGGCATCCATGACGAGCGCGTGCGGCAACGCGTGCTGATCCTGGTGTCCAAATTTGGCCATTGCCTGAATGACCTGCTGTACCGCTATTCCATCGGCGCCCTGCCGGTGGAAATTCCGGCCATCGTCTCCAATCACCGCGACTGGTATCAGCGCGCCGCCGCCCACGATATTCCCTATCATCACTGGCCGGTCACCGCGGCGAGCAAGACGCGCCAGGAAAAGATGCTGCGCGACCTGATCGAGCAGGAGCGTATCGACCTGATCGTGCTGGCCCGCTACATGCAGGTGCTGTCGCCCGAGCTGTGCCGTGCCTTTGCCGGCCGCATCATCAACATCCACCATTCCTTCCTGCCCAGCTTCAAGGGCGCCAAGCCCTACCACCAGGCTCATCTGCGCGGCGTGAAGCTGATTGGCGCCACGGCGCATTACGTAACCGAGGACCTCGATGAAGGTCCGATCATCGAGCAGGAAGTTGCCCGGGTGGATCACAGTTATTCGCCCGACCAGTTGGGCGCAACCGGACGCGACATCGAAAGCCTGGTGCTGGCCCGCGCGGTGAAATACCACGTCGAGCACCGCATCTTCCCGAACGGCAACAAGACCGTGGTGTTTCGCGGCTGAGGCTGGCCGGCCCTATTCGATCGCTTCGCTGCCCAGGCTTTTCGCCACTTTCTTGAGCAGGCGGATCAGCGCGGCCCGCTCCGCCGGGCTCAGGGCCGCGACGATATTCTTTTCATGCTGTTCGACCTTGCGGGTCAGCTCGGCGAGATATTCCTCGCCGGCGGAACTGAGGCGCAGGGCATAGGTGCGGCGATCCTGCGGCGTGCGTTCGCGCAGGATCAGGCCCTTGCGCTCCAGCTGGTCCAGTGCCGGCGTCAGGGTGGATTTGTCGAGGCCAACGGCGCGGCTCAGTGCCGTCTGGTTGATGCCGGGATTGGCCTTCAGCAAGGTCAGCAGGCTGAACCGACCCGGTGTCAGCTCGCCCATCCGGTCGGCCAGCTTGCCGACGACGCGGGCAAAGTTCTCGAAGACGGCGACCTGCGCAATGCGCAGGGCATAGCCGTAATAACCGGGCAGCGGCCCGCGGTCGAGCGCCCGCGCCACCGCGGGGCGCGAACGGGCCGCCTTCTCGCCGGCGGTGGTGGTTTTGACTGATACCGGATTGCGGGGTGCGCGGGCCATTTCAGTTCATCTGGCTAGGCAGGTACAGCGCGATGGCGGGAAACAGCACGAGCAGGGCAAGGCGGACCAGATCGACAAGGATGAAGGGCATGACGCCCTTGTAGATCTGCCACAGGCTGACATCGCGGGCAATCGAGTTGATGACAAAAACATTGATTCCGACCGGCGGCATCACCATGCCCAGCGTGGTGATCATCACGATAATGACCCCGAACCAGATCGGATCGAAGCCGAGTTGCAGCATCACCGGATAGATGATCGGCACTGTCACCAGGATGATGGCCAGCTCATCCATCAGGGCGCCGAGGATCAGGTACATGATCAGGATCAGCACCAGGATGCCATAGGGACCGACCGGCAGGCCGGTGAGGAAATCGCTCACCTTCTGCGGCGTCTGGGTGATCACCAGGAAATAGCCGAACAGGAAAGCGCCCACCACGATGGTGAAGATCGAGGCCGAGGTGCGCACGGCTTCGATCAGGCTGCCCTTGATCTCGTCCCAGCCCAGCCGGCCGCGCAGGATGCCGATCAGCAGCGCGCCGACCGCTCCACAGCCGGCCGCTTCCGTGGCGGTGAACACGCCGCCATAGAGCCCGCCGACGATTCCGGCGAACAGCAGCACCGTGGCCCAGATGTCGCGCAGCGAGGCAATCCGCTCGCGCCAGTCGGTTTTCGGGCCACGCGGCATGAGGTCGGGCCGCAGCCAGCCAACCACCTGGATCAGCGCCATGTAAAGCGCGACGGCCAGCAGGCCGGGCAGGATGCCCGAGACGAACAGCTTGCCGATATCCTGCTCGGTAAGGATGCCATAGAGGGCGAAGACCACGGATGGCGGAATCATGATGCCCAGCGTGCCGCCGGCGGCGATCACGCCGGTGGAAAAGCCGGGGTGATAGCCAAACCGCCGCATCTCGGGCAGCGTGACGCTGGTCATGGTGGCCGCCGTGGCCACCGACGAGCCGTTGATCGCGGCAAAGCCGGCGCAGGCCGCCACGGTGGCCATGGCCAGGCCGCCGCGACGATGCCCCAGCCAGGCCTCGCCGGCGCGGAACAATTCGCGGCTCATGCCGGCCGCGGTGGCGAAGGCCCCCATCAGGATGAACATCGGGATCACGGCCAGGTCGTAATCGGTGGCAACCCGGATCGGCGACTGCGCCAGCAGATTGAGGGCCGGGGCGGTGGCGGCCAGGATGCCGAAGCCGCCGACCCCGACGATGCCCATGGCGACCCCGACCGGTACACGCAGCACCATCAGGATGAAGAGGACGACAAAACCGGCAATGGTGACGAAATCCTGACTCACGGTCACGCCTCTTTCTTGCCGGCCAGCAGGCGGATCAGGCGCAGCAGCAGCAGGATCGCCGCCAGCGCGATGCCCAGGGCCGCCACGGCATGGAACGGCCAGACCGGCAGGCGCAGATCAAAGGTCTGCTCATTGCTGGCCAGGACGCTCATCACCTTGCCTTCCAGCATCCAGGCAAACAGTGCCATGAAGGCGAGCGTCACCACAGTGGCGAAAATATCGATGGCCCGTTTGCCCCAGGCCGGGGCCAGTTCCCAGAAGCCGTCGACCTGGATATGCCGGTTATGGAAACCGGCCAGGGCAATACCCCAGAACATCGCAGTGCCCAGCAGCAGGCGGGAAAAGTCGAATGCATCCGGCAGGCCGTAATTGAACAGCCAGCGCAGCATGACGGCACTGAAGGTCAGTACGGCAATAGCGCCCAGCAGCAGGCCGGCGACCAGCTCGACCTTATCGATGAAGCCTTTCATCAGGCAGTCCCCCCGCCGGTACTCTAACGATAATCATCGCGGCGACAATCACAGCGACAACGCAAATCGGGGCCACGGCCGGGAATGGCCGCGGCCCCGGCTGGCGTTGATCAGAACGCGGCGTTGCGCTTCTTCAGCTCGGCTTTCAGTTCATTCAGGGCCTGTTCGCCGTTGACGCCGACCTTCTTGACGTCTTCGTACCACGCCTTTGTCATCTCTTCGGACAGCTTGCGCCAGGCGGCGATATCGCTGTCGCTCGGCTTGACGCCTTCATGGCCCGGCAGCGCCAGCATCTTGGCCTTGCCCGACGATTCAGCATCCGACCACGCGGTGTTGATCTTTTCCGACATCTCCGAAGTGCAATGAGAGTCGAGGGCCTTCTTCTGGCTTGCCGACAGCTTGCCGTAGGTGGCCTTGTTCACCGCCAGCACGAAATTGCTGATGTAGAGCGGCGCATCCATATGGTACTTGACCGCCTTCTCGAAGCCGAAGATGAACACGCTGCCCCACGGGAAGCTGATCGCATCGGCCAGGCCACGCTCCAGCGCATCGCGCGCTTCCGGCGCGGTGACCTGCACATTGGTGCCGCCGGCCAGCGTCACCAGGCGTGCCACCGAGGCATTGCCCGGGCGGATTTTCAGGCCTTTCAGGTCGTCCGGCTTGGCGATCCTGGCCTTGCTGTGGAAGGTGCCCGGATCATGCACGAAGGTCATGCAGACCTTCACGTCTGCCATCTCCTTCTCGGCGTATTTGCGATACCAGGCATCAATCGCCGCCGAGCCGCTCTTGCCGTTCGAGAACAGGAAGGGGATTTCGCTGCCGGCGATAACCGGGAAGCGGCCCGGCGTATAGCCGGGATTGACATAGGTAAGATCGGCAATGCCGTCGCGCGCCATGTCGTAATGGTCCTTGGCGGCGCCGAGTTGCTGCGACGGGAAGATCTGCATCTTGACCGTGCCGCCGGTCGCCTTCTCGATCGAGGCGCCCCATTCGGTAAAGGCCGGATGCAGCGGATGCGAGGGCGGCAGCCAGTGGCCGAGCCGCAGCGTGATCGGCTTGTCCTGCGCCTGCACGGCAGGCGCCAGCGCGGTCAGGCCGAGAGCGACGCCGAGGCCAAGGCCCGCGGCATAGGTAAAGAACTGGCGTTTGATGGCCATGGTTTTGTTTCCTCCGCTTGACGGACCGTCTCGTGCTGGATGCCGGCGGCCCTTTGGTTTTGCCCGCCGACCCTATCAGGCGGCCGGATAGCTGTCCATATAGTTTCGTTGGATACCAAACTATTTTCCTTGACCCCGGTTCGCGCTGGTGGAAGATTCCGCCGCAGTGGGAGGATTCGAATATGGAACGCTCTTTCGCGAAAGAGATTGAATCGCTGCGGCTGGGCGATGGCGACACATTCCGCGGCGAAGGCATCCTCGCCGTCACCAAGGCGTTGCTGCAATCTGGCGTGTCCTATGTTGGCGGCTATCAGGGCGCGCCGGTTTCGCATCTGATCGACGTGCTGGTGCAGAGCCAGGATATCCTCGACGATCTCGGCATCCATCTTGAAACCTGCACCAACGAAGCCTCGGCCGCCGCCATGCTCGGCGCCTCGATCAATTATCCGGCCCGCGGCTGCGTCACCTGGAAGGCCATCGTTGGCACCAATGTCGCCTCCGATGCCCTCAGCAACCTCTCCTCCGCCGGCGTGGTCGGCGGCGCGTTGATCGTGGTGGGCGAAGATTACGGCGAAGGCGCCAGCGTGATCCAGGAACGCAGCCATGCCTATGCCATGAAATCCTCCATATGGCTGCTCGACCCACGGCCAGACCTGCCAACCATTACCCGCAGCGTGGAACAGGCCTTCGAGCTCTCCGAGATTTCCAACACGCCGGTGATGCTGGAACTGCGCATCCGCGCCTGCCATGTCACCGGCGAATTCCCCGCCAAGGAAAACAGGCCTGCGAAGGTTTCGCGCAACAGCCGACTGCCCGGCCCGTCTGCCTTCAATTACGACCATCTGGCCCATCCACCTGCCACGTTCATGCAGGAAAAGCTCAAGCTCGAGCAGCGCCTGCCGGCCGCCCGCAAATACATCGTTGAGCAGGGCCTGAACGAGATCATGCCGGGTGAATTGAATGATATCGGCATCATCGTGCAGGGTGGCCTCTATAATGCGCTGAACCGCGCTCTGATGAATCTGGGGCTCAGTGACGCCTTCGGCAGAAGCCGCGTGCCGATGCTGGTGCTCAACGTCACCTACCCGCTGGTGCCCGAGCAGATCACGGCATTCTGCGCCGGCAAACGCGCCGTGCTGATGATCGAGGAAGGTTCGCCCGATTATATCGAGCAGGCCATCCATGCCACCCTGCGCAAGGCGGATATCAATACCCGCCTGCATGGCAAGGGCATGCTGCCCGAGGCCGGCGAATACACCATCGAGGCGCTGACCCGTGGCCTGCTCGCCTTCATCAAGACCGAGCAGCCGCAGATCGATGTCTCCACCGCCGAAGCCGCCTATGGCAGCGCGCTGGATAACCGCAAGACGGCGCAGGCCCTGATCGGCCCAACCCTGCCGCAGCGGCCACCCACATTCTGCACCGGCTGCCCCGAGCGGCCCGTCTTTACCGCAATCAAGCTGGCCGAGCGCGAGATCGGCAAGGTGCATATAGCCGCCGATATCGGCTGCCACGCGCTGGCCACCTTCGCGCCCTTCTCGCTCGGCCATTCCATTCTGGGCTACGGCATGTCGCTGGCCTCGGCCGCTGGCGTCGGACCGCTGATGCGCAGGCGCTCGCTGGCCATCATGGGTGATGGCGGCTTCTGGCATAACGGCGTGCTGTCGGGCGTGGCGTCGGCCCTGTTCAACCGCGGCGACGGCGTGCTGGTGATTATGCAGAACGGCTACACCTCGGCGACCGGCGTGCAATACATCCCCTCCTCCGCCGGCAACCGCGTCGACGGGCTGGCCAGCGGCTCGGATATCGAAAGCACGCTGAAGGCCCTGGGCGTGAAATGGGTCCGCCGGTTGCGCTCCTATGGCCTGAAGGACATGACCACCTCGCTGAAAGAGGCGCTGACCACTGCCAGCCAGGGCCTGAAGGTGATCATCGCCGAGGGCGAATGCCAGCTGGCGCGCCAGCGCCGCCTGCGCAGCGAGGAATCCCAGGCGCTGGAATCGGGCGAGCGCGTGCTGCGCACCCGTTTCGGGATCGACGACGCGGTCTGCACCGGCGACCATTCCTGCATCCGGCTGTCCGGTTGCCCGTCACTGACCATCAAGCCTAATCCTGACCCATTGCGCACCGATCCGGTGGCCAGCGTGAACAGCAGCTGCGTCGGCTGCGGCCATTGCGGCGAGGTTGCCCACGCCGCCGTGCTCTGCCCCTCCTTCTACAAGACCGAGATCGTGCATAACCCGACGCTGTGGGACCGGCTGCACGATCGCTTCCACCGCATGGTGATTGGTTGGCTCGGCGGCGGCAAAAATGCGGCCGCGCAGCCGGCGGCGGGAGAGTAAGCCATGTCCGCACCGCAATTCTCTGCCGGGCGTCCGATCTGCATCCTGATTGCCGCGATGGGCGGCGAAGGCGGCGGCGTGCTGACTGGCTGGCTGGTCGGCGCGGCGCAGCGCGAAGGTTTCCCGGTGCAGAGCACCTCGATCCCTGGCGTGGCCCAGCGCACCGGCGCCACCACCTACTATATCGAGATCTGGCCCGAGAAGACGGAAGTCCGCCCGGTGATGTGCCTGAACCCGATGCCGGGCCAGGTGGATGTGATGGTCGCCAGCGAATTCGTCGAGGCCGGCCGCGCCATTGCCAACGGCTATGTCTCGCCTGACCGCACGCTGCTGATCGCCTCCACCCATCGCGTTTATGCCGTGGTCGAGAAAAGCGCGATGGGCGATGGTCGCTATGATACCGGCAAGCTGTTCCGCGCGGCGAGGGACCACGCGAAGCAGACCATCCTGTTCGACATGGACCAGGCGGCGAAAGACGCCGGTTCGATCCTGAATGCCGTTCTGCTCGGCGCATTAGCCGGCGCGGGCGTGCTGCCGATTCCGTCGGAGGCGTTCGAGGCCGGCATCCGCGCCGAGGGCAAGGCGGTGGACAGCAACCTCGCCGGCTATCGCTTCGGCCTGGCCCATGGCAAGGGTGA
>NZ_JANLJJ010000093.1:14392-19566 GCF_029255545.1 Ferrovibrio sp.
CTGCGCATGAGCTTCGAGGATGTGATCCGGGTGGCGCAACTCAAACTGAAGCCCGAACGGTTCGCCGCCATCGAACGCGAAACGCGCATCAAGCCGGGCCAGCCCTATGCGGTGGCCGACTTCCTCAAGCCCGGCATCGAGGAAATCGCCTCACTGCTGCCGCCCGCCCTGGCGCGCCGCATCATCGATGTCAGCATCCGGCGCGGCTGGCTCGATACGCTGCATATGGGCATGACGGTGCAGTCGAACCGCATCGGCGGCTATCTCAGGCTGCGCCTGCTGGCCGGCTTGCGGCGCTGGCGGCCGCGCAGCTTCCGCTTTGCCGAGGAACAGGCCCGCATCACCGACTGGCTCGACCTGATCGGACGGGCGGCGAAGATCGACGTGGCGCTGGCGCGTGAGATCACCGACTGCGCCCGGCTGATCAAGGGGTATGGCGATACCTTCAGGCGCGGCGCCGGAAACTTTGCGCTGATCCGTGAGCGCGTGATCCTGCCCACGCTGGATGGCCGTATTCCGGTAACACAGGCGGTCGATGCCCTGATACAGGCCCGCACCACCGCTCTGGCCGACCCGGAGGGCAACAGCCTGGGCAACACCCTGGCCGCCTTCGAGGACAGCCTCAAGCACCCACCCCAGGCGGCGGAATAATCCCCCCGCCTATTCCATGGCGGCCGGTTTTCTGGAACGCTGGGTGGCAGCCATCCCGCGAGTGAAACTGTGCCGTCCGCCCCCGCCGCCCCGCAGAAAATCCGCTCCCCCGCGTTGCACGCCTTCGTCGGCCACTGGTTCGCCAGCCGCCGTGCCGGTGAGCGCGTGACGCGGCGTGGCGATTTCGACATCTTTCACCTGCCGGCCCTGGTCCCCCACCTGTTCCTCTATGACTACGACCCGGCGACCCGCGGCTTCACCCTGCGGGTCGCCGGCGAGGAAATCCGCCGGCTGCTGCCCAATTCGCTGCCCGGCACGCCGCTGGAGCAGATCATGCCGGCCGCGGTCCTGCCGGTGGTGCTGGAGCGGTATCGCCGGGTCTGCGAAGAACCAGCAATCCTGCATGGGGCCGGGCGGGTCTTCGTCAATCTGGGGGGCAGCGGCGTGGGCGAACGCGTCGTGCTGCCGCTGGCTGGCGAGGACGGCCAGGTGCGCCAGATGATCGGTGCCACGATCTACAGCTTCGGCGACCGGCTGCCAGATGGCAGCAGCTTCGCGCGCGAAGAGGTCACCACAACCTTCACTCCGCTCTAGCCCCTAGGCCTCAAAAGGCAAACGATACGCTGAAGGCGCCGAACTGGTCGTCGGTATCCTGGCCTGCATATTCCCGTGTGCGCAGCACATGGGTATAGGCCACCCGCACCCCATCGATCACCATGGCGAGACCGAACTGGGCATCGCCGACGAAGGTTTCCTTATCGACGCTGCGACTGTCGGCAAAGGTATTGCCATCGAGGAAAATGTTACGCGCCACGGCACGGCCATCGACGCCGGCGAACAGATACCAGCCGAAGCCACCCGGCGCGCGCTCGAAATAGCCCGAGCCCGGCAGACTGGGCTGCACCCGCGGCGGACCGTAATCGATCGGCAGGTTGTGACCGAAGCGGAACATCATGCCTGTATTGGCATAAGTGAAGACGTTGCCCAAAGCCGCGCCGGCATGAGGCGTGGCATCGACGCCGAAGCCGCCCGGCAGTCTGAATTCCGGCGACTGCCAGCTGCGCTGATAGGTGAACTGCAGGGTTGGCTCGTTCTTGAGCTGGCTGTCCCAGCCCTGCGCCTCAGGCGAGTTGACAATGCTGTGGATGAAATCCTGCGTCTCATGCGCCAGGGCGGCCGGACCGACCACGCCGATGCTGACCAGCATCTGGTCGAGCACCGATCCGGTACGCGCCACCACGCCGACCGAGCCATAGAGCCAGCCGGCATAAGGCCGATCCGTCTCCGGCGGGTCGCGCAACAGCTTGTCGGAGGCGGTATACATGTTCTGTCCGAGCGCGAATTCGACGCGGATGTCACTGCGGCCGTCGAACATCGGCACCTGCATCGCCGCATCGCGCACCCAGTCAGGCTCGCCGCCCCTGGGCGTCAGGTAGCTGAGGCGCACTCCGTTGGTGTAGCGGCGGTCGGTATCATAAAAAAGATCGTTCTCCAGCACGAAACTGAAAATGCCGACCTGCTGCTGCGGGTCGGTTTTACGGCTCACCGCCGCAACGGGTTTCTCGGATGCCGCATCCTGCGCGACGGCAGGCAGCGGGCAAACAAGCGCGGCAAGGCAGAACGATCCTGCGGTGAAACGGTGAAATATCATGAGCGGCTTTTACGCAAGGAGGGATGCTGTCGTTGTGCCGGTGGAATATGGCGGCATCTGGGCGAATGTGTTGCGAATTTCGACATTGCCTCAATCCGTCGCGGGCCGGCCGCGACCGCTTTTCACCGCCGCGCGCTTGCTTTTCGATTCCAGCCGGCGCTTTTTCGAGCCCAGCGTCGGCCGCGTCGCGCGGCGCGCCTTGGGCGCCACTGCGGCGCGCTGGATCAGCGCCACCAGACGGTCCAGCGCATCCTGCCGGTTGCGGTCCTGGCTGCGATGCTGCTGCGCGGTGAGCACCAGAACGCCCTCGTTGGTCAGCCGGCTGCCGGCCAGTGCTTCCAGCCGCGCCCGCACGTCATCGGGCAGCGACGCGGAGCGCCGCACATCGAAGCGCAGTTGTACGGCGGTCGAGACCTTGTTGACATTCTGTCCGCCGGGACCGGAGGCACGGATGAAACTGGTCTCGATCTCGCGCGGATCGAGGCTGATGCGATGGGTGACGCGAATCATGGCGGCAGGCTACCTGCCCCGGCCCCGCCCGGCGAGAGTGATATTAATGATATCACTGATATCAAATCGGGGGTTTTGCGTCGGTTTGCGGTGCGTTTTGCCAAAATCAGTCGCGCCTGGGCGGCGTGCATCGGTTTCTGTGGCGGGCTTGATGGGTTTGCGTCGCGATTCGGTGGTTTTTGCTGGTTTGGCGGTGGCCACAAATGCGAAGGGCCCGCTCCGGTTCCAAGCGGGCAAACGCATACAAGATTGTTCGTTATGGCGGGCCAACCAACCAGAACATAATAGCAACAAAAGACCTGCCCGGCAAGCAGGCGGCGCAGGCCGTCAGGCAGGCGGTGGCGTCACGCCTGCAGCATTTTCATCGATGCGTCCCAGGTCACGGCCCGGTTTCTGCCACCCGCCTTGGCGGCATAGAGCGCCTTGTCGGCACGGTCGACCGACTGTTCCACCGGTATGTCCGGGTCCAGCAGGGCCAGGCCGAACGAGACGGTGACATGAAATGTTTCCGTGCCATCCGCCGTATGGGGTAGTTCCGCAAGCTGTTCTCGCAGCCGATCGACGATGTCATACCCAACCTGCAGGTCGGCATCCGGCAAACAGACCAGAAATTCCTCGCCGCCATACCGGAATATCTTGTCGTACGGGCGCAGATGCGCCGTCACATGCTGCGCAATCGCAATCAGGACCCTGTCGCCGACGGCATGACCGTATTTGTCATTCACCCGCTTGAAATGATCCAGATCTAACATCGCAACGCAACATGGATGCACCTTGCGCTTGACCAGTTCCTTCTGCTCGCGCAGCGCGCTCAGCATGCCGGCACGGTTCGGCGTTCCCGTCAGCGGATCAAGGTTGGCTAGCGCATCCTCCAGCTCATGCTGGATGATCGCGATGTCCTCGCGAAACCGTTTCAGCGCGGCGACAAAAATCCGGTAATCGGCAATCGGAATGGGAGCGCCGGCCAAGGACTGGCGCAGCAGGCGCGCCGCATTCTGGTGTACCTGCTCATGCGTAACCCCGATCTCAATGAAGCCGGGATGCTGTTCCAGCGCGGCGATCCCGTGCCGGCAATACCACTGGCCAAACTGGCACAGGTGATGTGCGTCGGGATCCAGGTCCCGCGGATCGGGTTCCAGGCGACAGATCAGGGCGCCATGCAGCGCCAGGGCCCATTCTTCGTGATGGGCAAGCGCCTGCTCAAGCGCTTTCAGCGTCGCGCGCGTTTGCTCGGCAGACATTCTCGGGGTCGTCATGATTCTTCCGTGTTAATCAGGCGCCTCGCACGAATTACGGCAATCCTATCATGGGCTGCATACAAGCCCTTGATTTTCGTCAAGGGCATGAAGCATCCGCCCGGGCTTTATCCGGCCGGCGCCCTGCCCTAATCTGAAAATACAAGAAATAGGGCAGCGCCATGAACCATCCCGCCACTGACAATGCCATGACCAGCAACACCGTGACCGACAATGCCGGGCGCAGCCGGTTCGAACTGGATGTCGACGGCCAGACCGTGTTCGCCAATTACCGGCGCCAGGGCGACACCGTGATCATCACCCATGTCGAAGCGCCGATCTCCTTACGCGGCAGCGGCGCCGCTGGCCGGCTGATGGAAGGCATGATGCGGATTATCCAGGCCGAAGGGCTGAAGGTGGTGCCGGTTTGCAGCTATGCGGCGGCCTGGCTGAAGCGGAAAAGGGAATATGCCGGGCTGTTGGCGCCGTAGCGCCTGCCCCGCACCCTACTCCCGACCGAAATGGCGGCGGATCGCTGTCTGGACCTCCGCGTCGAGCCGGCGGAAGCCGACGCCGACATAGCCGTCGGTCACGCGCGCCACTTTCACCTCGGCGTCGAAATTCAGCATCCTGCCATCGACATCGACATTCACCTTCACGGTGATGTCTTTGTTGGCTGGCGGCGGGTTTTCCATCGGGCCGAACAGCAGGCCGGCCGTGCTCCAGTTGCACAACGGCACCTGGCGACCGCTCAGGGTCACGTGGTCATGCGGGCCGCCGGCCTCGCGCCGGCTGGTGCGGCGCTCCTGCTCGGCGCCGCCGGTGCGGAAGAAGCGCACCAGTCCGGCCAGCAGGTTCGACTGGTTGGCCAGCATCTGGGTCGAGGCATGGGTTTCCTCGACCAGGGCAGCATTCTTCTGGGTGATCTCATCCATCGCGGTGAAGGCGATGTTGACCTCGTTGAGCGCCGTGGTCTGCTCCTGGCTGGCATTGGCGATCTCGCCGATGATGCCCGACACGTTCTGCACGGCGGTAACGATCTCGGCCAGCGCCGCGCCGGTCTGCTTCACCAGCCCGGCGCCCTGGTTCACTTCCGTATTCGATTCCGTGATCAGCGCCTTGATGTC
>NZ_JANLJJ010000094.1:0-117869 GCF_029255545.1 Ferrovibrio sp.
GATCAGGATGCCGCCGGTCTCGGTCTGCCACCAGGTGTCGACGATCGGGCAGCGGCCGTCGCCCACCACCCGGTGATACCACAGCCAGGCTTCCGGGTTGATCGGCTCGCCCACCGAGCCGAGCAGGCGCAGGCTGGCGCGGCTGGTCTTCTTCACCGGCGCCTCGCCCTCGCGCATCAGGGCGCGGATCGCGGTGGGGGCAGTGTAGAAGATGTTGACCTTGTGCTTGTCGATCACCTGCCAGAAGCGCGAGGCGTCGGGGTAGTTCGGCACGCCCTCGAACATCAGCGTGGTGGCGCCGTTGGCCAGCGGGCCATAGACGATGTAGCTGTGGCCGGTGACCCAGCCCACATCGGCGGTGCACCAGTAGATGTCGCCGTCGTGGTAGTCGAACACATACTGGTGCGTCATCGCGGCGAAGACGAGATAGCCGCCGGTGGTGTGCAGCACGCCCTTGGGCTTGCCGGTCGAGCCCGAGGTATAGAGGATGAACAGCGGGTCCTCGGCGTTCATCGGCTCGGGTGCGCAGGTCGCCGGCACCTTGGCGGCTTCCTCGTGGAACCAGATGTCGCGGCCGGCCTGCCACTCGATCTTGCCGCCGGTATGCCTGACCACCAGCACCTTCTTGACGCCGGGGCAGGATTTCAGCGCCGCGTCGGTATTGCCCTTCAGCGGCACGCCGCGGCCGCCGCGCAGGCCCTCGTCGGCGGTGATGACGAACTGGCTGTCGCAATCCTGGATGCGGTTGGCCAGGCTGTCGGGCGAGAAGCCGCCGAACACGATGGAATGGATGGCGCCGATGCGGGCGCAGGCCAGCATGGCATAGGCCGCCGCCGGGATCATCGGCAGGTAGATGGTGACGCGGTCGCCCTTCTTCACGCCGTTGGCCTTCATCACGTTGGCCATGCGGCAGACTTCGTCATGCAGCTGCTGGTAGGTGATGTTCTCCGCCTTCGACGGATCGTCGCCTTCCCAGATGATCGCGGTCTGAGCCGCGCGCTTGGGCAGATGGCGGTCGATGCAGTTGGCCGAGACGTTCAGCGTGCCGTCATGGAACCAGCGGATATGCAGATCCTTGCGGTCGAAGGAGACGTCCTTGACCTTGGTGAAGGGCTTGATCCAGTCGACGCGCTTGCCATGCTCGGCCCAGAAGCCCTCGGGGTCCTGCACCGACTGCTGGTACATGGCCTGGTATTTCGCGGCATCCACCCAGGCCCGCTTCGCCCAGTCGTCCGAAACCGGAAACAGCTCGTTATCGGCCATGATCGGCTCTCCCTTCCCTTTTTAAATGCGCGGCCTGTCCGCCGGGTCGTGTCCCGGGCCTGCATGGCCAACAGCGTTCCCTCGCGGCGCGGCATTGACGTCGCGGCCGCCTGCATCATCGGGGCGATGATGCCCGGAAAGGCCGGCCTGCGACAAGCACCCGGCCCTTTCGACCAAAGCATAGCCCTGATTGGGGAAATTCAGGAATCGCTATCGGCGGCGGGCGGATTTGCGGCCGGCATGCCGGCCGGGAGAGCATCGAGGGCGGCGGCCAGGCCGGCCATCAGGGCGGGGTAGTCGGCCCTGAGGCCTGCGATCATCTCGTCCTGTGCCTGGCGCCACAGCGCGATGCCGGCGCGGTAGGCGGCGCGGCCCTCGCGGGTGGCCCGCACGGCCTTGGCCCGGCCATGCGACCCGGCTTCCAGGGTCAGCAGGCCCTCGGCCAGCAGCGGCGTGATGTTGCGCGACAGTGTCGTGCGGTCGAGATCCAGCGCTTTGGCCAGCTCGGTGATGCTGGCCGGGCGGCCATTCTGCTTCTCGAAGGCCGCCGCCATGCCGACCAGGCTGTGCTGCGGCAGGCCGAGGCCGATTTTCGCCAGGTGGCGGGTGTAATGCTCGCTGGCCCGCCGCGCGGCCGAGCGCAGCAGGAAGCAGATGCAGTCCTCGCGGCCGTCCGGCGCCGGCCGGGGGTACACGGGCGCGGCGGAGGGGATAACCGGGTGGGAGTCGACAGCCTGCGGCATATCGTGTATATACACGATGCAGGCCGGCCGGACAAGCCATCCTCCCGGTTGCCTGCCAGGCCTCCCCAGGCTTTGACGACAAGACATGTTCAGGAGCACCCGATGTCGGCCGATCCAGTTCCCAAGAATTCCGTCTACGGCGTGCTGCCCGTCGAGACGCTGCGCGAGATGTCGGGCATCGAGCTGTTCCGGGGCATCATGGCGGGCGAGCTGCCCGGCGCGCCGATCGCGCAGATCATGAACATGTGGATCCATGAGGCCGAGCCGGGCCGCGTGGTCTTCGCCGGCAAGCCGGAGAAACAGCATTACAACCCGATCGGCAGCGTGCATGGCGGCTATGCCGGCACCATGCTGGACAGCTGCATGTCCTGCGCGGTGCAGTCGCTGCTGCCCAAGGGCATGGGCTACACCACGCTGGAATACAAGGTCAGCCTGGTGCGCGGCATCAGCGACCAGACCGGCATCGTCTATGCCGAGGGCAAGGCGATCCAGGTCGGCGGCCGGGTGGGCACGGCGGAAGGCCGCATCACCGACGCCCAGGGAAAGATCCTCGCCACCGGCACCACCACCTGCCTGGTGTTTCCGATCTAAAGCCGGTCAGGCCTGAAAACTCATCTTGGGCGCTGCCAGGCGGGCTTGCGCAGCGCGGCGTCGATATCGGCGCGGCTGAGGCCCATGTCTTTCAGCATCGCGTCGCTCAGTTCGGCGAGTTGTTCGCGCTCGCGCCAGCGCCGCTGCGCCGCCAGCAGGGCGAACAGGGCCCGCGCGACCTGGCGCAGGGCGGCATCGCAGGCGCGGCCGGCCTGCTGCCCCAGGCGCTCGGCAGGGCCAGCCGAATCCAGGCTGGCAGATGCGATCATGATGGTCTGTGCCATGGCGGGACTCCGTCCGGGGTTTTCATGTCCTTGCCATAACGCATCGACATGACGCAGCGGTGACCGATCGCTACGGCCACGACCGTAGCATCCGGCATTGCCGCCTCATGACAGCCTGCCTAAAGTCTGGCCATGAGCAGCAACGAGCCGCATGTGGCGAAAATCGCCGCCCTGATCGGCGATCCGGCGCGGGCCAACATCCTGAAGGCCCTGATGGATGGCCGCGCCCGCACCGCCAAGGAACTGGCCCATGCCGCCGGCGTGTCGCCGCAGACCACCAGCGGCCACCTGGCCAGGCTGGTGGATGGCGGGTTGCTGGCGGTGGCGAAGCAGGGCCGGCACCGCTATTTCCACCTGGCCAACGGCCTGGTGGCCGGGGCGCTGGAAAGCCTGATGGCGCTGGCCGGCGAGCGGCCGGTGCCAAAACATCATCACCAGGCCCGCATCGCCGCCGACCTGCGCGCGGCGCGCACCTGCTACGACCACCTGGCCGGCAAGCTCGGCGTGCTGCTGTTCGACCGGATGCTGGCGACGGGCTGCATCCTGCCGACGGGAGACGGCGACGATTTTGTGGTGAGCGCCGAAGGCCGGCGGCTGTTCGCGCAACTCAATATCGACATCGACGGGCTGGCGACGAAAACCGGCCAGCGGCGGCGCTTCGCCCGCGCCTGCCTGGACTGGAGCGAACGCAGCCCGCACCTGGCCGGCGCCCTGGGCGCGGCTTTGGCCGCATGCTGCTTTCAGCGCGGCTGGCTGCAGCGGCGCAGGGACAGCCGCGCCGTGACGCTCACGCCCGCCGGCGTGGCAGCGCTGGCCGGGATATTCGGCCTGCCGCCGGACCAGCTCGGCGCGCCCGAGGAAGCGGCGCGGCATTAGCGGAGCCGGACGCGGGGCGCCTCCCCACCAGGCTTGCCGTCAATCTGGCACGATGGCAGGATCACCCCTGTACGGGGAAAAACGGACGCGGCATGCATCACATCAGGATCTGGGTTTTCGAGGGCGTGCTGGCTTCCGGCGTGGCCGGCTCGGTCGATGTTTTCGCCACGGCCAACGCGATGTGGGCGGACCTCAACCGCGGGATGCGCCTTCCCCCCCTGTTCGAATGGCGCATCGAATCACCGGATGGCAATCCCGTGCGCACCGCCTCGGGGCAGGTCGTGACCGTGGATGGCGCGATCAATTCCCGGACCGCCGCCGATGCGGTGATCATGCCGGGCCCCTTCGTTTCCGACACCCCCCGCTTCCTGAACCGCATGAGCGCCCTGCAGGCCATGCTGGCGGCTCTCCGCCGACAGCATGACCGGGGCGCGCTGATCGCGTCATACTGCAGCGGCAGCTTCATCCTGGCCGAGGCCGGATTGCTGGATGGGCGCGCCGCCACCACGCATTGGGCCTTGGCCAAGGCCTTCAGGCAGCGCTACCCCAAAGTGCATCTGCGTCCGGCCGAGGTCATGACCGAGCAGGACCGCATTCTGTGCAGCGGCGCCGTAACGACATATCTCAACCTGGCCCTGCGGCTGGTCGAGAAACTCGCCGGCGCCAATCTCGCCATGCTGACGGGAAAAATGCTGCTGATCGACACCAACCGCATCTCGCAGGCGGCTTACGCCACCCTGACCCTGCAAGACCAGCAGCACCATACGGATCAGTTGGTGAAGCGCGGCCAGCGCTGGATGGAAAAGAACCTGCATCGCGGCTTTCATCTCGCCGAGCTGGCGGACCATCTTGCGGTCAGCGAGCGAACCCTGAGCCGCCGCTTCAAGCAGGCCGTAGGGCAGGCTCCGCTGCAATACCTGCAAATCCTGCGGATCGAGATTGCGAAACGCCTGCTGGAAACCAGCGGACTCAATGTCGAGTCCGTGAGCGAGCGCGTCGGCTACGGCGATCTCAGCACCTTCCGCAGGCTTTTCAGGCGGGAAACCGGATTGTCGCCCCGCGAATATCAGCGCGGCTTTTCACGGCGGCATCGCGCGGCATCCATGCAACGCCGAACCGCTCGCGCCACGCCGCGTTAGCGCCGCGTCACGCCAGGCTATGCCACGCCACGCTATGCCACAGATGTCCGTTTTTGCCAGTTGTGTGGCAATACCGCCACTCCCGGCCCACGGCGCCGGCTTCTAGATTCGGCCGACGCGAACGAGGCCGGCGGTCCGCCGCCTTGGCGCCAACCGGAAAAGGAAGCTGCCATGCCGATGATCGATGCCTATATCCCCGAGAACGCCCTCACCCCGGAAGCCGAAGCGCGGCTTTTCGAAGAGCTGACCGATATCCTGATCCGTCACGAGGGCATGGACCCCGCCAATGAGCGGATTCGGGGCGTCACCTGGCTTTTCCTGCATCGGCCAACGATTTTCCGCGCCGGCGTCCCGACCACGCAGCCGATTTATCGGATCGTCCCGTCGGTGCCCGAGGGGCAGTATACCGACGCGGCGCGCCAGGGCCTGGTCCGGCAGGTGACCGAGGCGGTTGCCCGCGCGGAAGGCGCGCCGGTCGAAGCGGTGGGCGGCCGCGTATGGGTCTTCCCGACCGAAATCTTCGATGGCGGCTGGGGCAGCCGCGGCGTGATCCGGACCCTGCCCGACATCATGGAGTATTTCGGCGGCGAGGCCCTGCGCCTGGTCGGGGAAAAACGGCTGGCCGCCAAGCGCCAGCGCGACCTTGCCGCCATGCTCGAAACCGCCCTCGCGGCCGTGCGGGCGGAAACCGACGCCGCATAGACGGCCCGCGTCCGCCTGCCTGCGCCGTTAGAAGACAAGACGACCGCGGCCACTGGGTCGTGAGCCTCAAGCGCCTCGCCCATCTACCTGCGTCAAGTCCACTTTTCGACGGATCAATCCGAGCGCTACTCCATATAGCGTGAATTGAACGAATCCGGCGGAGATCTCCACCCACACCCATGCGGGAATGGACGGGATCGAATATTTGGCGGCCTCGGCGAAAGCAATGTAGCTCACAATCAGGCTACCGCCGATCCATGCAAACAGCACGCTGTTGAGAAGCGAGCGACGCGCCCATTCCGAGTTCGCATGCAGAAACGCGAGTGCCGTTCCTTGGATCAGCATGGAGAGGAAACCGAGCGAAAAAATGGGCTCTGCCCGCAGATGCGGCAACTCCGCGTAATGGGCTGCGTTGATCGTGAAATGCGAGACGGCTTGGGTCGCGAAGGTCGCGACGATATAGACGAGGATGGCAAGAACAAATCGGATCATGCTGTAAGTCCCTTCTCCATGATGGTTTCCCCAATCAATCCTGCGACGCGCCGCGGGTTCTCCTCGCACAGAAAATGATGGCGCCAGGACCGAAGAACTTCGTTGCTGGCGAGATCAGGCTTGCAACTCGACAAGCAGCCTTGCCAGCACCTCCATGCCGGCGCCCCAGCCCTTGCCCATGCCGTCCATCGCGGCGGCAAAACAGGCGATCTCGGCAGCGCTCGCCTCGTGGGGCGTCCAGGTCAGTCGCATTTTGGTTTTTCCGCCGTGGTCTTCGAAGGTCACGACGGTCAAGAGCACGCGTGGCCAATCCGGCATCATGGGGCTGGAGATAATATTCCAGTTCTCATCGGTATTGGACATCAGGCAGACTAGTCGCTCCGGCGCAACGACCTGCGTATACTCGGCGCGCTGATAATTGGATTTGCCGCCCCATTTCATCTCGTTGAGCCAAAGCCCACCAGGCTCGACATCAAGGCGATGAATGATCGTCTCGACATTCGGACCGTACCAGCGCGCCAACAGCTTCGGATCGGTCCAGGTCTTCCACACAAGATCGCGTGGAGCGTCAAAGATCCGCTCCAGCACGTAAGTCGGCAATTCATTCATTTCCGGGGGCCTTTGCTTTCGTTCTTTTCAACTCTTCCAACAGGCCGTCGAGTTGATCGAAACTCGACGACCAGAATTGTTTGAACTCTTCGAGCCAGTGGACCGCCGCCAACATGGGTTGGGCCTTCAGTCGTGCTGGCCGTCGCTGTTTGTCGATGTCGCGCTCAATCAATCCCGCTCGTTCCAGCACCCTCAAATGCTTCGACACCGCCGGCTGACTCATCCGAAACGGCGCGGCGATCTCGTTCACCGAAGCCTCGCCGGCCGCCAATCGCGATAGGATCGCTCGCCGCGTTGGGTCGGCGAGCGCTGCGAAAATCGCATCCAGATTCTGCGATTGATTTATAGAACCGATTCGTTCCATAACCAAAAGGTTAGATATATTTGCGAACTATGTCAATCCCCTTCATGTTCCGGCGGAATCGAGGGATGCGTGCGCAACGCATCGCTTCAGCGCCGCACTCGCTTTCCAGTCAGACTATTTCGGCGGCAGTGAACCGACAAAGCGGGCAGCGTAGGCAATCCAGGCATCGAGCCCTGCCCCGATGGCTTCGTCGGCATCCACCCAGATGATCCCGCGCATGGGTTTGCCCGTTATATCCATTGGGCTTGCGCCCGGCCGCTTCAGCGCCTCAGGCTCAAGCTCCTTCCCCACTCGGAACATGAACCGCCCGACTTCGACGCCGCATAGCATGTTGCCGTTGAGCATCCAGCAATAGCCGCCGAACATCTTCTTTTCTGTGACGCCAGCGCGATGCGCCAGCGCGTCGCGCATTAGTTCGGCCAGGTGAGGATCGTGGGGCATCGGTCGGTTTCCTATTTGCAGCTACGCAACGCAAAGACGTTTTCGGCTCGGTTAATCGGACATGCGCTCGGGCTTTTCTTCAGCGAAGCAATCTTTCCCCTCAGATACTCTGCTCTTGCCGGGCGGGCTCACAAGACTGCGCTGCCTCCAGCGCCTCGATTGCACCCTCGATTCCGCCGTTCTTCTCTAGAAGCGATGCGCGCAAAGTCTGAGAATAGATTTTTCGTTCTCCCTGTTTCGGAATGACGAAAGTAGATCGTAGTTCGCCACTACACGCTCATTGCCAGAACGCGGCTAATTTCGGTTAGGCTCCGACCGGATTGACGGATCCATTCATTAAAGGCGTCTTGCACGGCTTGCATGTGGCGCCGGCCACTGGGTGCCTTTGCGACGACGCCTTCTGCAATGAGGCGAGCAATGACGTCCGGCGACAGAATGAAACTGGAGCGTCCTAGGCGGCGCAGCATCCGTTGGCCGGTCACCCCGCCAAGTCGCGATCCGCGGTTGGTTAGGACCTCAAGCAGGCCGACGAAGTTCGTGTCCGGCCAGTCGGCGAAAAATCTACCCGCTGAGCCGTATTCCGCAGTCAGTTCACGAATGAAGTGGGCATTGTCGACGACGGCCATAATCTTGGCACCGTTGCGCACGATACTGTCGTCACTCAGAAGCCGATCGATTTGCTCATCGCCATACCGGACGATACGGCTGGGATCAAATCGGTGGAATGCGGCTTCAAAGCCATCCCATTTGGCGTCGATGACCGCCCAGTTGAAACCCGCCTCGAAGAGGCTGCGCGCCATCGACGACAGCCAGCGATCGTCCGCAATTGCCGCAATCTTGTTGCGCGGCAATGGCTTCTCAATGAGGGCTTCGAGCGCCGCGCCGCCACCCTTGCGTTTGGCAGCAATAGCATAGATTTTTTCAAAGCTGCGCATCTTCTCCCTCGTAGAGTCCAAGCGCCTGAAGACCTGTACGCGCGGCCAGCCAAAGCTCATCCTCGCTGCGTACCGCCTTCGACAGGGTATTGATTCCGATCAGCAGCGATTGCAACGCCAAGGCCTTGCCGTGCACATCGGTATCTGCGCCGAGTTCGCCGCGGCTGACGGCGAGTCTGAGCAGAGTCTCGAATCGAGCGGCGCTCGCCAGCACCGCGTCCACCAGCATGGCGCCGAGTTCCGCATGCGGGCCGCCGGCAAGCTCGCACAGGCTGTTCACCGCCATGCATCCGCGCGCTTCCGGGTCACCGGCGCGAGCCGCGCAGGCTTCGTGAAACGTGTCCGAGATCAAGCGCTTGATCGATCGGCCCCCGACGTCGTCATAAAGTGCGCGGTCCGGTGATTGTGGGAAATAGGCCGCGAGCGCCTCTTTGAACAGGTTCTCGCGCGAACCGAAGGCGTTGTAGTAGCTCGATCTGGTGATGCCGAGCTTCTCGGAAATCGCTTTCACCGAGTTCGCTTCATAGCCGGAGCGCCAGAGCTCCTGCATCACCGTCTCGACAGCGGTATTCCGGTCGAATTTCGAGGGACGGGCCAAGCGCGAATTCCTTCATAAAATGTTTTAGACACATATGGACAAAACAGCCAGATCGTGTTTTATACTTACATGTCCAAAACAACACTCGTCAAGAAGGAGAGTCCGAATGAGTGCAATCGTCGTATCGCGCATCAAAGTACGCGATCCCGAACAGATGAAAGCCTATGGTGCTGCCGCCGCGTCGACGGTTGCGGCGCATGGCGGCGAAGTACTTGTGCGCGGAAACTTTGCCGAGGCGCTGCTGGGTACGGGCGCCCCCCATTTGACAGGCGTGATGCGGTTTGCCGATCCCGCCGCTGCCAGCGCCTGGTTTGCCTCGCCTGAATACCAAGCGCTGACCAGCCTGCGGGAAGCCGCTGGCGATATGGAATTCTTCGTCTACGAGGCGTTTTAAGCTTCTCGGGCTCCCCACTCTAAATCATTCACTTTCAGCCGACGAACCACCGGCCGCAAAGCGCGGACCGGACAGGAGATTATTATGCTTAAGATCCCGACGCTGGCGGCGCTTGGCGCCATCACATTGTTGACCACGCCGTTGCCTGCCGCCGCCCAGGAGATGGCCCGAAAGCTCCCAATGCCGTCGATCAGCGAACAACTTACGATCCCTCGGTATGACATCGCGGTACTCAACAGTGCCATGTCCTATCTCGAACAGGGCGAAGGTGAGGTCGTATTGTTTCTGCACGGAAACCCCAGCGCGGCCTATCTGTGGCGAAACGTCATGCCGTTCGTCTCCGAAAATCACCGCGCCATTGCCGTCGATCTAATCGGCATGGGTCGTTCGGGTAAGCCGGACATCGCCTACAGCTTCGCCGATCACGCGCGTTATCTGGAGGCCTTTGTCGAGGCGATGGGGCTCGAACGATTTACGTTGGTCGGCCACGACTGGGGCGCAGCGCTGGCCTGGGATTTCGCCAGACGCCATCCGGATAAGGTTTTGCGGCTGGCTTTCATGGAGGGTGTTCTGCCACCGGCTTTCCCGCAACCGTCCTACGAGGCCATGGGGGAGGAAATGGGCGGCATGTTTCGCGCCATGCGCGATCCGGAGCAAGGTCGGCAAATGATCATGGAAAATAACATGTTCATCGAACAGATACTGCCGATGATGATCGACCGGCCGCTGGGCGACGCGGCTCGGACGGAATATGGCCTGCCCTATCGCCAGGCCGAAGACCGTCTGCCCACTTGGACTTGGCCGCGCGAGGTGCCGATCGGGGGCGAGCCGGCCGCGATGGTGACTCTGATGAACCACATTCGGTCCTTCATGGGGGAGACGAAGATGCCCGTCCTCCTCGCCTATGCCGAACCCGGCGTGCTCGTGCCCCCGGCGGCGGTGCCTTTTTATACAGGTTTGGTTGAAAATCTGGAAACTGCCTACGTCGGCAGAGGGCTGCACTTCATCCAGGAAGATCAACCAGTCGCTATCGGCCGTGCGATCGCCGACTGGCTACGCCGGAACTGAATCTTATCGTCGCCCCACCTCTCTCTGCGTGGTCGGCCTTGGACGTCTGCATCAAGGCCGACCACGCAGCCGATCTATCGGATCGTCCCGTCGGTGCCCGAGGGGCAGTATACCGACGCGGCGCGCCAGGGCCTGGTCCGGCAGGTGACCGAGGCGGTTGCCCGCGCGGAAGGCGCGCCGGTCGAAGCGGTGGGCGGCCGCGTATGGGTCTTCCCGACCGAAATCTTCGATGGCGGCTGGGGCAGCCGCGGCGTGATCCGGACCCTGCCCGACATCATGGAGTATTTCGGCGGCGAGGCCCTGCGCCTGGTCGGGGAAAAACGGCTGGCCGCCAAGCGCCAGCGCGACCTTGCCGCCATGCTCGAAACCGCCCTCGCGGCCGTGCGGGCGGAAACCGACGCCGCATAGACGGCCCGCGTCCAGTCGCCGCAGGCAGGCGGGCGCGGCGCAGGCGATCCGCGCCCGCCCGCTGGGTGAGCCGCCCGTTGAAACGGCCAGCCGGCTTCGCTATGGTCGGCCCCGGAACGCGGGTGTAGCTCAATGGTAGAGCAGAAGCTTCCCAAGCTTACGACGGGGGTTCGATTCCCCTCACCCGCTCCAGCGCTTAGGCCCCGACGATCGAGCCTCTTGGGACTATATGGGACACTGCAGGTAAAAACCGCAGTTGAAATGTCCCATGTCGACGATCGAAAAACGCAGAAACGGCCAGTACCGCGCCAAGGTGCGGCGGTACGGCATTAACCAGACCAGAACCTTCAAAACTCGCCGCGCGGCAGAGGATTGGGCAAACCAGATTGAAGGGCGAGCCTTGAACGGCGAGGCCCCGACTCGGCGGCTAAACACGCCCACGCTGGAAGTGGCGATTGAGTGGTTCCTTGATCGCGTCGCCCCTCGTAATCCGGACCAGCCGCTCAAGCGACGCGGGCCGACCCAGCATGCACGCAATCAGATTGTGCATGGCAATTATTGGCTCGGTACGATTTTCGCCGAACAGTCGCTACATTCCATTTCAAAGGCAAATCTAGACGAGTGGCGACGCGCTGCGCTCGATGAGGACAGCCGGGATCCGGGTGAGATCATTGGCCCCGATGCTGAGTTCGGCCCTCAAACGGCCATTCACCGGTTGAACTTCCTTTCGCGCGTCTACAATGTCTGGGCCGATCTGAACAAGGTGCAGATCGTCAATCCCGTTGGCCCAGGCCTCCGGCCACGGATGCCTAAGCACCGTACGCGGCGCTTACTCCCCGACGAAGAGCAGCGTCTTTTCGTAGCCTGCAGTGCCTCCGGCAGCGTCTGGCTCCGGCCAATGGTTGAATTTGCCCTCGGCACAGCCATGCGCCAAGGCGAAATTCTGAGGCTTACCTGGCGCCACGTGAACTTCGACCAAGCAACAGCTTTTCTGGCGCAGACAAAGAATGGAGAAGAAAGAACCGTGCCGCTATTTCCGTCAATGGTCGACTTGCTGTCTCGCCAACTTCCTCACGGCACTAAGAAAGCGTTCATTCCCGCCGAACTAACCGACCAAGCAGTATTCCCACCGAAAACGGGGCGTGGGGTCACACATGCCTTTGCCAAAGCCTGCATGGCCGCCAAGTTGACAGACCTCCACTTCCACGACCTACGCCACGAGGCAACCTCCAGACTCTTCGAGCACACAGACCTTCGCGACCTCGAAATCGCCATGATTACTGGTCACCGCTCACTGGAAATGCTTGACCGCTACAAGCACCTCAGGGCGAACCGCCTCTCCACACGTATGAAGACGATGGACACTTCGAGGGTCGACCGGAAGATTACGGACGCCGCGTGAGATTGACACTTCGAATCTCAGCTCCCTCTAGGATCTCTGATAACGCCGCTTCCTTGTGCACAAGGCCACAGGCCCTAAGGTGTTCGAGACCACGACGGATACGATCTCTGAGGGCCGCCCCTTCACTGGCGTCCGAATGAAGATGTTCGAGTCCTGCCCGGCCTTCCTGTACTACCTGTCGTAGTTCCGCATTTGCTTTCGGTAGCATTCCGGCGAGAGCGGTCTCCACAGCCCTCTTTACAGAGGCATTTGTTTCATCTGCCGCGTTGGGAAGAGACGAAAGGGCCAGAATGGCATCGACCAGATCCTCAGCATCCCAATGTTCCAGCGCCGGTATACCCGAATTCCGTCCGGGATGAATGACTTCCGTCACGGGCGGCCCGACCACTTCTGCCTTGGGCGTAGTGTTCCGCTTGGTCACCCTGAGCAAGAACCGTGGCACTGCAACTCCTTCATTCCTTACCTGCTCAACCGGCATTTCGCTCGTCTGATCGGAAGCAGGTGCAGCCGCGACCTGACCACCCGCAGTCTGCAAGCGCTGAAGCGAGGATTGTAGGTCATCAGGATCAAGTTGGCCGATCGTGCGCTCCAGAACCGCTGCTTCAACCTTATCGGTGAATTCGTCCAGCTCACCTATGTACGTGTCTTTTAGGATTAACCGGACTTTTTCATCAATCTCCCGGTCGATTTGGCCACGTCGATCATTGCTCATGCCTCGGACTGGCGGAAGCAAATACATCCACTTTTCCAGGCGCGCCTGCCAAAATCTGACCGGCCCGCCGCGATCACGAATTTTCGCATGACGGGTGAATAATGTTGCGAGGCGCCGCCGACGTGAACTTGTAGAATCCCACCCACGCCGATCTAAATACTGCTGAATTCGCCTCGATCGTCGCGAGAACTCAAGCTCCACCGGGGCAATGTCTTCGATCACTACAGCGCCAGGCATCCGCTTGCTGATACGCGGGTACGGCACCACTAAAAAACCTGCGGCGCACATTAACTTTGCCAAATATGAGCGGAACCAGAGCCCTGCGTCTTTCGCGCGACGAATAAACTTGCTGGCATCGAGCGCCCGATATTTTCCATCCCCACATTTCACCGTGTTCATCAGATAGATATGGGTGTGTAGTTGCGGGTCTCCCGCCTCCTGCATGTCATCAACGTTCTCAAACGGGCGCGCATCAAAGTGGGTGAACGCAGCCGCCAAGATTTCACCCCCCTTATGCTTTACCTTTCCGCTACGGCCCGAACGACTGGAAACCAACTGATCCCGGAAGCGGTGTAGCGTCTTTTCGACGGCTAAATCCTGCATCCGCCGTATGTTTTCTATACTTGCAAGGTCGCGCCGAACCATAGCGGCGGCAAGCAGCAAGGATAGGCATTTCGGCGCAGAAAACGTCAGGTCGAATGCCTGCACCGGGAAGGATTGCTTTCCGGTCCGCGTCCCTCGTACAGCGGGAAGGCACCTTAGTTTCCGTCCATCAGGCAGCATGCCGGCATATACCGGTCGAAATTCCATCTCGAAATCCAGTGTCGTACCGATCTTTACTCCGAAATCCCTTTCCACATCAGGTGACGTGGAAAACCAGGTTGCCGTTGGCTCCGCTCCTAAAAATGGAAACGGCTCTCCCTCGCTGCGCCCTCTTATGAGCCATTCATCCTGACTTCGATATTCTTCCTCCGGATATTGCGGAGATCGAGTCTTTGAAATTGTCAGCATAAAACCTCGATTCAAAAAAACGAAAATCCAAAAAAGTTCGTGCGCGCCACCGCTCACCGCCTTCACTTAACGTACTAAGAAAATCTGCAACGCTCAAACCAGATCACACACCAATCGCCCCACCTCCCAGACAAACTAGCCATTGGTGCATTGGTGTAAGCGATTGAATGGGAAAAGCAGCGTGCGAGGCCGCGCAAGGACGCTGCATTCCGCGACTTGCATTGTGCCGCAGCACTTCACAAACAGATGAGACAAATAGAGCTCAATCAGAAACAGGAATTTATATTGATTAAAACTTATTGGGGCAGCGTCTAGTTATGCAACAGTCAATACATCTAGAGCTTTTTTATCTTCTCTTATCCGAAACAGTCTTGTTGTTCGTTGCACGTTTTTCGACAACCTTAGAGTTCAGGAACTCGGAAGGAGGGACACTATGGATCTCGAACACAGACATCTTAGCGTACGCATCACCCAGTCATTCGACGTCGAGAATTTTGGGACAGAGTTTGCTGAATATACTGCCGGTTTGAAGCCAACACGCGCGCTTCTCTTTAGGCTTCTCGATCTTGTCCGCCCCGCGATCTCGCGCGCCATTCGCAATGGCGCGTCCCTAAAGGAAATTACAAAAGGCCTGCAGGATCGGGGCATTCTGGTATCGGTACGGCAGGTGAAAATTTATGTGGATTTGCGCGTGAGGAAATCACCGATGGCCAAGCAGCCTTCGCGAGCCAAATCAGGTCGCGCAAAACCGAAGCAAACACCCCCTTCAGCGCAGGTTCAGTCCACTGTGCCTGGCGAAAAGCAAGTACGCATCGAGCGGATGTAATCCCCCATGACTAGGACGGCCGAAGAATCGAACCAACAACAGCGGCACGCAGAATGTGCTGCGAATGCGGTTGGTGGTCTTCGGCCGACCGACGTCTTGGATTTTGTGGGGATTATAACGGAGTTAAAGAATGCCCTTGCTGATGTTCACGCAAGGTATGCGCGTTCCGAAGCGCAGAAATTCCAGAGATATCTGACTATCCAGGGCGCTGCTAAATACCTCAGTGTTTCACCAAGCTGGTTGAACAGAGCTAAAGCCAAGGGCGAGGGCCCATCCTGGATTTCGTTGGGTGATTTATCTGGTAGTCCAATTCGATATGACGTTCAGGATCTTGATTTGTGGATGCGGTCGCGTCGTACGGATTCGGGTAGTGCGTCCACCTCATTCTCCCGCTCTTTAAAACAATCTTCCGGTAGCTGGCGCTCGCGAACAGCAAAAATCGAGCGGTTTAAGCGTCTCCCGCAGGAGAAATCGGCTTAACACCCCGAGCTCTGGAGAAACCAGCTGAAGGCGTCGACGTGAATGAGCCCTGAGAAGTTCACGGTCGAGTCGAGTCCACTGAAACTGTTGTCTTTTAACGCAGAGTTGGGGGAACCGTCTGACGCGGTTGCAGACAATTCAACTACCGGACCACCTATTCAATTTAATTGATGGCTTAATCCGGACTGCGCGGCACTTCAGTTTCGAAGGGGTTCTTGGCGCCGCCTTGGAACGTTATCGCGATGATATCGTCGCTGAAATGTGTTTGGCAGCCAAGATTGAGGCCGGTAATGCCGATATATACACAGCGTTTACTAGCCAATTTACCTTACACCCCACCCAAACAGCGGTAATCCTCCGCCTAGAGACTGCGATCCATCCCCATATTCCGGCCGCTGGAACTGCCGCCTCATGTGGTCGATTCGGCCCGCAATCAGGTGGTATTCCTTTTCGACGCTCATATCAGCGCGCCGCACATGAATTCCGGCCTCGACTGTGCTCATGCCGAACGCATCCTCGGCAAAGGCATGCGCCTTCCTGCGATCTGTCCTGGCCACCAGCCATGAGAAATGCCAGTTGATGCCAGCCAGCAGCTGGGCCAGTCGAACACAGCGGCGCGCTGTGAACGTATTCCCCCGCATATCCTCGCTACGCCAGCCACAAGAGTACACGGCGGCGCAGTGCGCGATGGTGTCAGCAAGAGGTGCATTGACCCGCACTATGACCTGGTCGGTCACCAGACCGGCATATTCGCCGTAAAAGAAGCGGCCGCTCTCATGCATTTCCTTGAGTGAACCGTCCAGCCAAATCCAACGCATGGCCGATATCTGGGCGATGCCGTCGGAACTCTCTGCAATGACCAATAGGCTACGCTCTGGCACAGAGTCGTGTGGCCACCATCTGGGATTCAGGTTCCTCGCGAGGTTCCAGCCCTGCTTTTGATAAAGTGCAGCGAAACTCTCCAAGTCGTGCCAGACACAGACACGCAGGCCGACCTTCTCCAGGTCTTCTAGCAAGTGCAGAGCATTCGCTCGCGCTTGACTACGTTCGGATGGTGGCAAGGCTGTTCCATCCAGCCAGTCTGCTACGTCCGGGCCGTACCTGCCGATGAAGGCAGCCGTCATGACGATCGGCCTTTAATCGACCCAGTAGCGCGGGCTGAGCTTACGCTTGAATGGGAAAAGCAGCGCCTGTCCATCGCGGGCGACGCCGAGCCGCCAGTAGTGGTCTTCCTGCCCGCCGTTGGCCGTGCTCTGCCATCTGCAGCGGTTGTGGAACAGCGTCACTCCATCTTCCGCGGTTCGGAGTATTTGGCCCCGCATCATGGCGCCATAGGTGCGATCCTTACGGTCACCGGCATCCCTGTTCAAAAGGCTGACATCGACCGGAAGCAGCTGACCGACCCGCAAAAGTGCAACCTTATCGGCATCCACATGAAACAAGGTGGTTTCGGCTTCGAGCTGCAGCTTGAACATCAGGTCGATGAGGTTCTCGCCTGTCCGCCAGGCCTTGAACAAGCGGGCGGCCCGCAGGTCACCGAGGATACCTTCTTCGACAAGCTCGACTGGCAAAGGCTCACCAGACCACCGCACTTCTGGAGCTAGCCCGTAGATGATGGCGGACTTGAAGCCTGGAACTCCAAGGCTGGCGAAATATAGGTCTAGGCGCTCGATGGTAAGGACGTCGATGCGGCCTGAAGTACCCCACTTTTCCAAGGTTGCGCGGGTTTTTCCCGACGCTTTATAGACGGCTTCCCTTGGCTGGCCAGAGAGATGAATGAAGCGTTCCAGAGCTTCGAGGAAGTCTCGGCCAATTTCGGCGGCCACCTCTGGACAAGCAACATCAAAAGGTGCTGTAGCGCTGAGCGCCAGTTCACTGCCTCTGGAAACCATTCTCGTGCCCCAGCACAGCCGGGGGCGTGAGACAACGAATTTCTCACCACAGAAGCTACTGGTTTTTATCGCCAGCCTACAACTTCGTAAAGTCATGGTGGCAAGCTCTTCAAGCAATTTTGGCACCACGGATGATTTTCGGTCAACAGAAAAGCGTACTGGTTGGTACACTTTTTTAGCCATGATGACACGACGGGAAGAGCAGAGACTGGAACGGCGCGCCGCGATCATCGAGGTCGCGGCCCAACTGTTCGTTGAAAAGGGCTATGGCGCGACCAGCATGTCGGCCGTGGCTGATGCGCTTGGTGGCTCCAAGGCGACGCTCTGGAAGCATTTCGCCTCCAAGGAGGAGCTGTTCGCCGCGTTCATCGAGGGCCGGATTTCCCTGTTTCGTGAAGAGGTCTCGCAGACCCTGGCGTCCACCGGCAATGTACGGGCGGACCTGAGCAAGGCTGTCCTCCACCTGCTCCGGCGCATTCTTTCCGAGCCATCGCTTGTACTCTACCGGCTGGTCATCGGTGAAGGCGGCCGTTTCCCTGAGATTGGGCGCATCTTTTATGAGCGTGGTCCCAAGGCGAACCAGGACGCATTTGCCATGTTCATTCAGGCCAGGATGTCTGAGGGCGAATTGCGCAAGGGTGATGCCCAGGAAGCTGCCGGAATGGTCATCGCTCTATGCTCTGGCGGCCTGCATCAGCGGGCGCTCTGGCAAGACAGCAAGCCGACCAAGAAGGAAATCGAGGCTGAAGCCGAGGCTGTCGTTGACCACTTCCTGCGCAGCTACGCGGCCAAAGCCCCTAAATAGCCCTCAAACGGCACCGAGCGCCGTTTCAGCGAAATGGCAGGCGACCTGATGCCCAGTCGCCAGAGTCCGCAATTCGGGCTGCTCAGCCTTGCAGCGGTCCTGGGCGAGCGGGCAACGGGGATGGAACCGGCAGCCGGACGGCGGACGGATGGGGCTCGGGATATCGCCCGTCATCTTGATGCGTTCCCGGTGAGCGCCGGGCTCGGGAATTGGCACCGCGGACAGCAAGGCCTTTGTGTAGGGATGCAGCGGCCTGGCGAAAAGGCTGCGCTTGTCCGCCAATTCCACCATCCGACCTAGGTACATTACGGCGACCCGGTCGCTGATGTGCTCCACGACAGCAAGGTCGTGGGCGATAAACAGATAGGACAGACCGATCTCATTCCGGAGGTCGATCAGGAGGTTGACGATCTGGGCCTGGACGGACACGTCGAGCGCCGAAACCGGTTCATCCAGCACAATGATTTTCGGCGACAGGGACAGCGCGCGGGCAATGCCAAGCCGCTGCCGCTGGCCACCTGAGAATTCATGCGGGAAACGGTCCATCTGGTCCGGCCGCAATCCAACTTTTGCAAACAGACCCGCCACCAGCTCCCGGCGCTTGGCTGCTGACCCCATGCGATAGTTGCGCATCGGCTCCGCGACGATCTCGGCGGCCGTCATACGCGGGTTCAAAGACGAATACGGGTCTTGGAACACGACCTGAAGGTGGCGGCGGTAAGCCCGCATCTGGCGAACCGATAGCCCACTGATTTTGGTGCCCTCAAGGAACACCTCACCGCCGGTTGGCTCAATCAAGCCCAGGACCGAGCGGGCTACCGTGCTTTTGCCACAACCAGACTCGCCTACGATGGCGAGCGTTTCGCCACGTCCGATCGAGAATGATACCCCGTTGACGGCCTGCACCACGCCTTCAGACTTGCCAAGCAGCCCGCCGGTCAGGGGGTAGTGCTTCTTCAGGTCGACGACTTCGAGAAGGTTACCGGTCATGGCTCAAGCTCCCCGGCCTTAAAGCAGGCGCTCAGATGGTCGGCTGCGACAGATTTCAGGACCGGCTCGTTTTCCCGGCAACCGTCGTCGGCCATCTTACAGCGCGGGGCGAAAGCGCAACCCGACAGCGGCTTGCTCAGGTCTGGGACGACACCGGTGATTTCGGCAAGCCGGGGCGCGGCACCAGGGTGCAGGCTGGACCCGAGCTTGGGGACTGAGCCCAGCAGGCCCCTGGTATAGGGATGGCGCGGATTGGCGAAGAGCTCCTTGGTCGAAGCTTCCTCTACCTTGCGGCCCGCATACATTACAACGACGCGGTCGGCGGTCTCGGCCACAACGCCCAGGTCATGGGTAATCAGTAGGATGGCGGTACCGGTCCCAGACTGCAGTTCGCGCATCAGATCCAGGATCTGAGCCTGAACGGTCACGTCCAGGGCGGTGGTGGGTTCATCTGCAATCAGCAGCTTCGGATGGCAGGCCAGAGCCATCGCAATCATCACGCGCTGCCGCATACCGCCGGAAAGTTGATGCGGGTACTCGCTCATGCGGCGCAGCGGCTCCGAGATATGCACCTGGCGGAGCATCTCGGTGCCACGTTCCCTGGCTGCTGCCTTGTCCAGGCCAGCATGCAGCCTCAAGGCTTCACAAATCTGATAGCCGATGGTCAGTACTGGATTGAGCGACGTCATCGGCTCCTGAAATATCATCGATATCTCATTGCCGCGGATATGCTGCATCTGCCGTTCCGACAGCGACAGCAGGTCCTTGCCTTCGAAGATGATGCTGCCGCGAACAATCCTGCCTGCGGGCTTTGCGACCAGGCGCATCAAGGACATCGAGGTGACACTCTTGCCACAGCCGGATTCTCCGACGAGCGCCAGTGTCTCACCCTGCCGCATCTCAAATGACACGCCGTTGACAGCGCGCACGGTGCGGCTCCCCGCCTGAAAATAGGTCGCCAGGTCTCGGACTTCGAGAAGGTTCGCTTCACTCATCTGGGCTAAATCCTGCGCGCCAGGCGGGGGTCGAGAATATCGCGCAGACGATCGCCGCACAGATTGATGGCCAGCACGGTCAAGGCCAGCATGATACCGGGAAACAGCATCGCCCACAGACCAATCGAAATTGTCGACCGCGCTTCGGCCATCATGTTCCCCCAGCTCGGGATTTCCGGCGGGGTGCCAATACCTAAGAAGCCCAGATAAGCCTCGATCATGATGGCGGATGCCATGACGAATGTGGCCTGCACGATGAGAGGTGCAGCCACATTGGGGAGGATATGCCGCACCAGGATGCGCGGCTCAGAGGTGCCCATCGCGACCGCGGCCTCGACGTAGGTCTGGTTTCGGACCGACAGGACGAGCGAACGGGCCAAGCGGACCACGCGCGGCACTTCCGGCACCGTGATGGCGATGACGACGGCCGTGATGCTGCCGCGCGTCAGGGTCATCAGGACGATGGCAAGCAGGATGCCCGGGACAGCCATCAGGCCATCCATGACGCGCATGATGACTTCATCGCCGCGACGCAGGTAGCCCGCCAACAGACCGATTGAAAGGCCGATTCCAGTGGCAGCGACGGCGACAGTGAATCCCACGAACAAGGACACGCGGCCACCCCAGAGCACACGGCTCAGAATATCGCGTCCCAAGGCGTCGGTGCCGAACAGGTTCTCTGTGCTCGGCGGCCGCAGGCGCATGATGGGGTCGATTTCCATCGGGTCGAACGGCGCAATCCATGGCGCCAGAACAATTAGGACGACGATGATGGCCAGCAGGACGCCGCCCACAGTCGGTGATGGAACTACCTTGCGAGCCCAGGTTGCAAGCCAAGGCCGACGTGGCACGACGTTGGTATCGGAATGTGCTGCCACGGGTCAGTACCGAACGCGAGGATCGAAGAGGGCGTAGCTCAAATCGATCAGAAGGTTGATGATGACGTAGATGCCCGCGAAGAACAAAACCATGGCTTGGATGACGGGGTAGTCGCGGCGCAGGACGGAGTCCACCGTCAGGCGACCAAGGCCAGGGATGGCGAACACGCTCTCGGTCACCACGACGCCGCCAATCAGGAAGGCGATGCCGATACCGATGACGGTGGCAATCGGAATGGCGGCGTTCTTCAGCGCATGGATGAACAGGACCGGTCCTTCGGCCAGGCCCTTGGCGCGGGCGGTCCGGATATAGTCCTCGCTCAACACATCCAGCATCGCGGCCCGGGTCATGCGGGCAATCAGAGCGATGTAGACAAAGCCCAGGCTGATAGTGGGCAGCGTGATATGGCGCAGGAATGGAATGAAGCCGTCTGCGATAGGCTTATAGCCCTGCACGGGAAGCCACTGCAGTTCATTAGAAATCGTAAAGACCAGGATGTAGGACACGAGGAAGACCGGGACCGAGAAACCGGCAACACTCATTAGCATGATGTAGCGGTCAATCCAGGTGCCCACCCGCCAGGCGGCAATCACCCCCATGGGGATAGCTACGACGATGGCAAGCAAAGTGGTCGAGATAGTGAGCGCAATGGTCGGCTCGATGGCTTGACCAATCATGGTCGTTACCGGCAGGCCTGAGAAAATCGAACTTCCGAAATCACCCATCAGCATCTGGAAAACCCAGACCCAAAGGCGCTCCAAGAATGGCCTATCGAGGCCAAGCTTGGCGGTAATGGCGGCGACTTCCGCGGCTGACGCTGTGTCACCCGCGATAATCGCCGCCGGATTCCCCGGGGCGGCGTACATCATTGAAAAGACTGCAAGCGCAACCACTGCCATAACAGGCACAGCAGCAAACAGGCGCTTCAATATGTAACGCAGCATCCCGGTACTCTTTAGTTCTTCTTCAGATTCCAGAATACCGGAATGAAGGTGGCATTCACATCGCTAATGTTGGTACGCACGGCGACCGGACGGACGAACTGACCGGTCGGGATGTACGGCACAATCTTATAGAAGCGCTCCTGGATTTGGTTGACGATCTGCATACGCTTTGCAGCATCGGGTTCCGCCAGCCAGGCAGCACGCAGCTTCTCCATCTCTTCGTCGCACGGCCAGCCAGCAGTCGCCTTGTCGCAGGCCGTAATCAGAGACAGGTTCGTTGTCGGCGTCATCATGTTGTTGCCGAAGTCGAGCGAGGCGTAGACGTTCCAACCGCCTTCAGCCGGAGGCGCCTTGTTCAGGCGCTTGCCCAGGAAGGTGCCCCAGTCCATCGGAATGGTCTCGACGTTGATACCGGCCTTGCGCATGAGCGACACCGTAACCTTGGCGCCCATATCCATGTCGGGGACGTCGGTCGGATGATAGACGACGACCTTCTCACCGTTGTAACCGGCTTCCTTCAGCAAGGCCTTGGCCTTGTTCAGGTCAGCCTTCTTGTAGGGCGCAGTGCCAACTTCCGATGCCAGCGGGGTGCCGCAGAAGAAGACGGCGCCGCAGTACGGATGGTAGTAGGCGGTCGGCGCACCCAGAGCACGCATGTAGTCTTCCTGATTCACGATCAGGAGCAGCGCCTGGCGAGCCTTTTCATTGTTGAAAGGCGGGTACAGGTGATTGGGGCGAATCCAGCCCTGCGCACCAACCGGGTCGACCTTGACCAGCTTGACGTCCTTGCTCTTCTCCAGCGAGGTGAGCAGGTCCATCGGCGGGTATTCGTAGTAGTCGATTTCACCAGCCTGAAGCGCCGACATCGCGACGTTGGCATCGGGGAGCGAAACCCACTCCACGCGCTCGATGTTCGCTTCCTTCTTGCCCGACAGGAAAGATGTGGGCTCGGAACGCGAAACCCACTTCGGATTCTTCACGTAAACGGTCTTGGAGCCCGGCACCCATTCATCCCGCTTGAAGATGTAGGGGCCCGAACCTGTCGCATCCTGGATGAGCTGGTCATGCGGCGTCTTGGCGATGCGCGCAGGCATGATGAAGGGGGCATAGGTGCCCGGCTTGCCCAGCGCTTCCAGCACGAGGCCGAAGGGCTTGCTAAGTTCGAGCTTGAAAGTCTTGTCATCGACCTTCGAGAAGGAACCCCCGGCGAGCAGCGCGCCGCCCATCGGGTCCTTCTTCGACCAGCGTTCAATGGAGACGATGGCGTCTTCGCTGGTGACCGGCGCGCCGTCGTGGAAAGCCAGGCCATCGCGCAGCTTGAAGGTCCAGACCTTGCCGTCGGCCGAGCTGGAGTATTCGCCCACCATCTGCGGCTTCGGAACGCCGTTGGCGTCCAGGCTGAACAGAGTGTCGTAGACCATGTAGCCGTGCATCTGCGTGATGCGGGCAACATTGCTGACCGGGTCAATGATGCGCAGCGGCGAGTGAACCGCCGCTTTCAGGGTCGTCGCCTGAGCAAAGGCATCGACGGTCAGGGTGCTTGTCATCATGAACGCTGATGCGCAAAGCGCAACGCCACTCAGAACTGATACGAACCGCTTCTTCATTGTGTCCACCCCGCTAGGTTGGTCGTCTCCTACAACGACTATGACATATGTTATTGCATATATCGAAACAGTGACAAGCCGAATTATCGCGCCTCGCTATTTCGCAAGCATACTGTTTGTGCGCATTTCTTGCGCAGCAACATCACTGCGAAGGCACACCGCAACCCAGAGAGTTGCAAGCATGCAAGTCCGCTACTTTTGTGCTCCTCAGGAGTAAGCCTTTCGATCGATATCGACAGGCTTACTCGTCCCCACTCACCCAGCGACGCGCGATTTGGCTCCACGCATGCGCTTTGTCGGCAGCAACCTCAATCGCGCCGAAGTGATCGGCATTCGCAATTTCCAAAGTCTCGACTCGCACCTTCGCGGCTTTGAGCGATTTGGTCATCGCATCTGCCTGCGTTATCAGGCGCGGCAGGTCCTGCGCGCCCCAGGCGATGAAGAAGGGAACCGTGTCGCTGTTCACATAAGTGATGGGGCTGGCAGCCGTATCATCCTCGTCACGCGACAGCACGACGTCGTAGACGCGGCGCTCTGGAGCGCCCGGAGGTGCATTGCGATTGCGGAAATCGTAGGAGCCCGAAACGCTCAGGCAACCGCGAATGGCGCCATCCGGGATACCCCGCGCCCGCTGACGTACGGTGTCGAGCGCGGCAAGCGAGGCCAGATGGCCACCAGCAGAGTGCCCGCTGATGAAGAGCTTCTTCGGGTCGCCGCCATACTGCGCGATATTCCGATGCACCCAGGCAATGGCGTCGATGCAGTCCTCGACGATTTCGGGGTACCGGATTGTAGGCGCCAGACGATAGTTGGCGCTGACGAAAATCGCGGGCAAGTCCAGGAATGTCGGAGCCATATAGCCCATCCATTCCTTGGTGCCGTTACTCCAGGCGCCGCCATGGAAGAAGATGATGACCGGCAAGTTACTCGCGGTCTTGTCTTCCGACAGGTACAGGTCGACCTTCTGCCAGTAGTCGGCGCCATACTTGCAGTCGATGACGTTTCGCGTCTCACCCTGGGTCTTGCGGGTCCAGTCCATGACCCGCTCGACATGCTCAGGCGCGCCGGGCAGCAGCAGCTTAGGGAGCGGCGGAATGTCATCGAAACTCATGCTCAGCCCCTGTCGGAAGGTGTCTGGCCGCTTTCAGGCGCTGGTCCAGCACCCAGCGCGATTTACCAGCCATTGTGAGGACAACCGTCTGCATGCGCGGCGGCAAGGCAGCGACACGGCTGTAGATGGAGGAAACCCTCTGAGTGTGCTCAATCAGGGGGCGCTCACGCTGCTCCCAATCGACCAGGCCGGACTCGATCGTCGGACAGGTCGATACGTAGTGTGCCAGCGCCAGGGCGTTCATCATTCCGCAGCCCCCACCCTGGCCCAGATTGGGAGCCTGGGCGTGGCCCGCGTCGCCGATAATGGCGATCCTGCCTTCATGCCAGCGCTTCAGGTGGATGGTTTCGAACAAATCCCAGCGGCCACCCTCGCCAACGCGGTCGATATGGTCGCGCAGATGCGGGAAGGACTTCTTCCAGAGCGATTTATCGATGGGAACCGTCTTGCCCGGACGGTCGGTATCCAGGGTGGTGAAGGCCAGATAGGTATCGGTGTCGCTGCACGGCGTCACCAGGATGCGCCGCATGCCGTTCCAGTATTCGATGTATTTGCGGCCATCGTCGGAAACACGCTCATCCATTCGGCGCGGTATCATCACCCGGATGGCGCCGTCGGCCAGTGGGGTGCGCTTACGCAACAGGTTCACGGAATCCCGGATTTTGGAGTTGATGCCGTCGGCACCGACCACCAGGTCAGCCTTGCGGATCTCGCCGGTCGACAGGCGGATCTCGCCGTCCGGCGTGGCGCTCACCGCCTCAGTGCCAAAGACCACCTCAACACCCAGCTCACGCGCCCGGTTGGACAGGGCCGTCAGGAGCTTCATGCGGGTGATTGAGACCACCCGAAGATTGGGCATTTTTGCAAAGTGAGCCGCGGCGACCGTGCGGTTCTGGTCGTCCCGGGTCTCACGCATGAACCCGCGATGGCAGCCCTCGACCGCCTCGTCATGGGCGCCGAGGCTCGCCAGCACCCGGAGTCCGTTTTCCCAGATGTATATGCCAGCACCATCCGGACGAAGTGAGGGGCTGCGTTCGTACGCTCGCACCTTCCATCCCCGCTGCGCGAGTGCAATGGAGACTGCCAGGCCTGCTATGCCTGCTCCTGCGACCTCGGCGGTACGGTTGCTGGTCATGTCGCTTCCGAGGGCTGAAAGCTTGGGTGAATGCAGTGCTTAGGCTGATTTTCCGTTGATAGCCTGGTCATAGGAGATGACGCCAACGCCACCCATCCAGGCCTTGACCGGCTCGTAGACCAGCGTGCGGCTCGGGGCGCCGCCCAGCGCGGCCATCAACGCGACCCAAAGGCACATTTCATGGCCCCCGTTGCCGCCTAGGCGCTCGATCTCGTCGTAGGTCATCGAGGTAAAGTACTCTTTGTCGCCGCGGGCGAAGCCATCGAGCAGGTCCTTGTCCCACTGGATGTTAATCATCTCGCGGTCTGACGCAGCCAGCTCACGTTCTTTTTCATGGATGAGTACGCGAACGCCCGGGTCTTCCACACGGCCGATGGCACCGCGCTGTTGCACGCGGAGCATACGGCGGGCTAGATCGTCCGGATTCGGCTCGTCTTCCTTCACGAAAGGCGGCCAATGCGAAATGCCGCCACTGGCAATCAGGGCCACCTTCTCGGGCCGCTTGGCTATGACTTTGCCAATCAGTTCACCCAGTTCGTAGCAGCGACGAAAGCTTGGCAGCGGCGGCGCAAAGCAGTTGACGAAAACGGGTACGACCGGGATGTCGCAGTCCGGCATCAGGTATTTCACCGGGATCAGGACATTATGGACGAACTCGGCTGAACCTGAACGTGCCATATCGAAGCCGTCGGCGATCGACTGCTTCAGGATATCCAGTGAATAGTCCGCATGGCCCTTAAAGGACCTCCGCTTCATCTGGAGCCACTTTTCGGCAGCTTCAGGCGGACCGTAATGCGTGTCGGCCACGCAGACGGAGAATGTCGGCATATTCTCCAGCGAATACATATCGAAGTGGTCGTTGACGAAGGCGATGATGACATCGGGCTTCGCCTTGGCCAGCAGCTCACGCCCCTCAGCGAACGCCGCCTGCATCGTCTCTGCCTGTTCCTTGGGCGCATCGCCCATTCGGTCACCAAGACCCGGCGTATGCGTCATGGAGAGCGCTGCGACAATCTGCGACGGGATTTGATGCTGTTGAGTCATACCGATTCCAGTCCCCGACCTGATTATGAAAGTTTGGCTTGCCAACTCGCTTGGTATCGATAGTATGTAATTACATGTGTTGCTGCAAGCGTTTTTATGCAGAGCCACACGAGATGAAGTCACGGATTTAGCGGTTGCAGCGCAATATCCCGCGCTTCTTCCAGAGTTCTCGGGGGATTGGTGCAGTTGTCCAAAATCCCGTTTCGCCAGCAGTCACATGACTTTGGCGTCAAGATTTGTAGGTGCGAGAATGAATTACTCGAATATATTCACCAGACAGGGGAATCGCTGACCGCAGTCGAATAGGTCAGTGGGTAATTCAGATACTCGGAGAGAATAGATGGCGACGTCGAACCTGAAGCGGAAGCGCAGCACGGCTGAACAGAACAGTCCTCCTGCGCGCGACACCGCCAAGATTGCGGCAAAAATGCAGGGATATTTCCCGCATTACATTAGCCGGGTGATGAATTTCATGAACTTGCGGCTGCTCCAGTCAGTCCGCCTGTACGGCATGACGGTGACGCAATTCCGCATCATGCAGGTCCTCGATTCTCGTGGTATCGCCAGCATTGGCGAACTGGCTGTAGATGCCGTCATCGAGCAGTCCGTCGTTAGCCGGATCGTCAACCAGCTGGAAGAACTTGGCTACGCCATCCGCGAGAAACGCAAGAGCAACAGCAGGATTGTGGACGTTTACCTGACCCCTCAGGGCAAGAAGACCTACGAAGACCTGTTTCCGGCTGCGCAGCTCATCGTCTCCGATGCCCTGCATGTCCTCTCCAAGAGCGAGCACAAATCCCTCGAAAGCATGCTCGGCCGGATTTTCGACCACCTCAGCCAACCCCAAGAGCCCTGGCTGAAGTTGGCGACCGACAATTCTGCGGCCAAACCGAATACCAGCAAGCCCCGTCGCTCCACCACCCAGGGCAGGCTGGTCAAATCACAATGACCAAATAACCAGCCCCCAGGACAGACATGGCAGAGCGTTCGTTTGCACGAGAGGTTGAAAAACTAAAACTGGGCGACGGCGAGACTTTCCACGGAGAAGGAATCCTCGCAATTACCAAGGCTCTGCTGCAATCCGGCGTCGGATATGTCGCTGGCTACCAGGGCTCCCCTATCTCCCACTTGATGGACGTTCTCGCGGACTCCCGGGAAATTCTCGACGAACTCGGCGTCCACTTCGAATCTTCTGCTTCCGAAGCTGCCGCAGCCGCCACTCTGTCCGCCTCGGTGATGTATCCGGTCCGCGGCGCCGTAACCTGGAAGTCGACAGCAGGCACCAATGTAGCATCCGATGCCCTGACCAATCTGTCCTCGGGCGGTGTTGTCGGCGGCTCCCTTATCATTCTCGGCGAGGACTTCGGCGAAGGCTCTTCTATTGCCCAGGAGCGCAGCCACGCATTCGCTATGAAGTCCCAGATGTGGCTTCTGGACCCCAGGCCGAACCTGCCGTCCATCGTGAAGGCTGTCGAAGATGGCTTTGATCTCTCGGAAGCCTCCAGCACGCCGGTCATGCTCCAGGTACGCATCCGTGCCTGCCATGTGCATGGCCAGTTCACTACCAAAGCAAACCGGCGGCCGGAATTCACGCTCCGCCAGGCCCTGGAGCAGCCGAAACGCGATGTGAGCCGCATCGTCCTGCCCCCGGCGTCCATGCTGCAGGACAAGGAAAAGCACGAGCTCCGCTGGCCCGCCGCCGTCAAGTTCATCCATGACCGGAAGCTCAACGAGTTCTTTGGTCCGGATGATGTCGATGTCGGCATCATGGTCCAGGGTGGCATCTACAACTCGCTCATCCGGTCGCTTCAGTTCCTTGGCCTCGCCGACTCCTACGGCAACTCGCGGATTCCCATCTACGTGATGAACGTGACCTATCCGCTGGTCGACGATGAAGTGGCGAAGTTCTGCGCCACCAAGCGTGCCGTCCTGATGGTGGAAGAAGGCAGCCCGGAATACCTGGAGCAAATCATCAACACCATCCTGCGCCGTCGCGACATCAACACCCGGATTTTCGGCAAGGATGTTTTGCCGCGTTCCGGCGACTACGGCGCTGCCGTGGTAACCAAGGGCATCGAGGCCTTCCTGGAGGCTTCAGCCAAGGACCTGCTGCGCAACCGCCCGCCAATGCCGAGCGCCGACAAGGTGCTGGCGGAGCCCAAGATTGCGGATCTCGCCAAGACCCTGCCGCCACGGCCGCCCGGCTTCTGCACGGGTTGCCCGGAGCGGCCCATTTTCGCGGGCATGAAGCTTGTCGAAAAGGAACTCGGCCAGCATCACGTCTCCGCCGATATCGGCTGCCACCTGTTCTCTATCCTGCCGCCCTTCTATATCGGCGCGACCACGATGGGCTACGGGTTGGGACCGGCCTCGGCGTCAGCCTTCAATGTGCCGTCGTCCAAGCGTGCCATCTCCGTCATGGGCGACGGCGGCTTCTGGCACAACGGCCTGTCGACCAGCGTCGGCAATGCTGTGTTCAACAAGCAGGACCAGGTCATCATTGTTGTCGACAATTTTTATTCGTCGGCGACGGGTGGTCAGGACATCCCGTCTTCCCGCGCGGAAAACGACCGGCGCTCGACCAACAATTCGATTGTCGATGCCGTTAAGGGCATAGGCGTCAAATGGGTGCGCCATATCGACCGCACCTACGACGTTGCCAAGGTCCGGGATACTCTGAAGGAAGCCCTGACCACGGAAGAGACCGGCCCGAAGGTTATCGTGGCCTCCTCGGAATGCATGCTGAACCGGCAGCGCCGTGAGAAGCCGCTCTTCAACAAGGCCGTCAAGGCTGGCAAGCGCATGGTGCGCCGGCGTTTCGGCGTCGACGAAGATGTCTGCACGGGCGACCACGCCTGCATCCGGCTCTCTGGCTGCCCGTCACTGTCGGTGAAGCACACCGATGACCCGCTGAAGGACCACCCAGTCGCCGCCATCGACAACTCCTGCGTCGGCTGCGGCAATTGCGGCGAAGTCTCGGAAGCCGCTGTACTGTGTCCCTCGTTCTACCGGGCCGACATCATTTCCAACCCGACCCGCTGGGACCAGCTGGTTGCCGGTGTACGCCGCGCCGTTATTTCCTTCTTCCAGAACCGCCGTGAAGCCAACCGCGTGGTGTTCCCATGAGCTCGGTTGGTCAGATGACGGTCAACGGCGAGACCTTTGAGCGCCCGATTACGCTCGCTGTATTGGCCATGGGCGGCCAGGGCGGCGGCGTGCTGGCTGACTGGATCATCGAGGTAGCCGAGGAACAGGGCTGGTATGCGCAAGGCAGCTCGGTTCCCGGTGTGGCCCAGCGTACCGGCGCCACCGTCTACTACATCGAGATGCTACCGGCCCGTGATGGCAAGCCACCCGTCCTCTCCCTGATTCCGACCCGCGGCGACGTCGACATCGTGCTGGCAGCCGAGTTTGTTGAAGCTGGCCGCTCGATGCTCCAGGGCCTGGTCACTCCTGACCGCACCGCACTGATTGCCTCCACCCATCGCGTCTTTGCCGTGCTGGAGAAGCAGCTTCCCGGCGATGGCGTCATCGATTCCAACACCATCCTGGATGCGACCGGCATCGCGGCCAAGAAGGCCATCCTGTTCGACATGCAGGCCCTGGCTGAGCGTGCGGGCAGCCATATCTCGGCCACCATGCTGGGTGCGCTGGCCGGTAGCGGCCTGCTGCCCTTCCCGAAGGAAGCCTTCCTGCATGTGATTGGCGGCGATCACCGCGCCAGCCAGGCCAACCTGGATGCCTTTGAGGGCGGCTACAGCCAGGCCAAGGAACCCATCCCGTATGTGGTCGAGGGCCACGTCAAGACGATGGCCTCCCTACCGGCGTCCGTTGGTGTCCCGGTGCTGGACGACCTGCTCCAGCGCATCCGCCGGGATTTTCCTGAGGCCGTTCATTCCATGCTCTATGCCGGTGTGAAGCGGCTTACCGACTACCAGGATGTTGCCTACGCACATGAATACCTGAGCCGCGTGGCAAAACTCTGCGAACTCGACCCGCATGCGAGCGAGTGGCAGCAGGAGTCCCTGACTTTCGCCGCGGCCAAGTACATCGCCGTGGCCATGTCCTATGACGATGTCATCCGGGTGGCGGACCTGAAGACGCGCTCCACCCGCGTCGGCCGCATTGACCGCGAGGTCGGCAAGAAGTCGGACCAGCTCATGTACCTCACTGAATTCATGCATCCCCGCATGGAAGAAATAGCCGGGACGATGCCAGCTGCCCTGGGCGCCTGGATTGAGAGCAAGCCCAAGCTGTTCCAGTGGCTGGACAAGCTGGTGAACCGCGGCCGTCGCGTGCAGACCGGCACGGTCTTCTGGTTCATGACGCTCTATCTGGTGTCAGCCCTGAAGCCGATCCGTCGCCGACTGCTGCGTCACCGAAACGAACAGCTCCATATCGCCAACTGGCTGCAGGTCGCCCATGACGTCGTCTGGACGGACTACGACCTGGCCGTCGAAGTCCTCGCGACCCGGCAACTGGTGAAGGGCTATTCCGACACTCATGCCAGGGGCAACTCCAAGTTCGACAAGCTGATGGCCATTGTCCCGTTCCTTGTGGGCAAGCCGGATGCCAGTGGCTGGCTGCGGCGCCTGCGTACGGCGGCCCTGGCTGATGAAGACGGCAAGGCGCTCGACGGCTCCATTCTGACAGTACGAACAGCATTCGAAGCGCCTCAAGGGGCGTAACAGCTCAATAACGAACGACAACCCGCATCGAGGGGATTTAGGGATGGGTCTGGAAGCGATTATCAGTGGTGGCGGCATCGGCGGCCTGGCAACAGCAGCAGCACTTGCCCAGCGCGGCTGGAAGGTAACTGTTTTTGAGAGCCGTCCTGAACTGCGTGTCTCCGGCTCGGGCATCTACCTGCGCGACAATGGCCTGAACGTCCTTTCCGAACTGGGTGCCTATGACCGCGTCATGCGCAACCCGTTCCTGGGCCGCGGCGTCGAACAGCGCGACCGCCTGAACAACCTGGTCCATCCCGCGAGGCTGCCACCTGGCCGCCGTATCGTAGCGGTTCCCCGGGCGGATCTGCTGGCAGGCCTGGAACAAGCCGCCCGCGATGCCGGAGTCAAAATCGTCACCGGTAAGGAAGTTGTGGACGCGAAAGCCAACGGCACACTCGTCTTCGCCAACAGCGATGAGCTGCAGGCTGACCTTGCCATCGGTTGCGACGGCATCTGGTCCGCCGTCCGCCGCGGTATCGGTGTCGAACAAAGCCGGGTCCGCAGCTATGAAGGCGCGCTTCGCACCATCGTCAAGGCCACTCAGGCCGAGATGCCGGAAGAAGTGCGTGGCAACTTCATTGAATGCTGGAACGGCACCCGGCGCCTGCTCATCACGCCCATTAACGAGCAGGAAGTCTACCTGGCACTGACTTGCCGGGAAGACGACAAGGAAGCCCGCGATGTCAGCATCCGCCCATGCTGGCGCGAAAGCTTCCCAGCATGGTCGTTCCTGCTCGACCGCATCAACGATGCCGTCAGCTGGGGGGTCTATACAATTATTCATTGCAAGACCTGGTCAGCCGGGCGCACCTGCGTGTTAGGCGATTCTGCACACGCGACTACGCCGAACCTCGGCCAGGGCGGCGGCATGGCGATGCAGAATGGTCTCGCGCTGGCCGCCTATATGGCGAATGTCACTGACCCGCGCGACATTCCGGAAGGCCTGGCCGAATGGGAAAAGGCCATGCGGCCGACGGTGGAGACCTGCCAGCATTGGGCAAGCCTCTTCAACGAAATCGCCAACGTCCCTGATGAATACCGCCCGGACATCACCAAAGCTTTCCTAGGCCATCCCTGGGTGCTTTCGAAGCTTGCGACCGGCGCCGCATCGGTGCCGATCACCAAGACCGACTGGGTGCCCAATGTCCAAGGAGCCAGGAAATGAAGATTGTTTGCATCGGAGGTGGTCCGGCGGGCCTGTATTTCGGCCTGCTAATGAAGAAGCTGAACTCCGCCCACGACATCACGGTCGTCGAGCGGAACCGGCCCTACGACACCTTCGGCTGGGGTGTCGTCTTCTCGGACGCCACGATGGAAAGCCTGCGCGAATGGGATGCGGAGAGCGCCAGACAGATCGAGCAGGCTTTCGCGCACTGGGATGACATTGAGCTGCGCTTCAAGGGCCGTTCCATCCGCAGCGGTGGCCACGGCTTTGTCGGCATCGGTCGCAAGAAGCTCCTCAATATCCTGCAGAAGCGCTGCGAAGACATCGGCGTAAAGCTGGTCTTTGAATGCGAAGTCGACTCCGATGAGGACTACCCGGATGCAGACCTGGTTATCGCCTGCGACGGCATCTCGTCCAAAGTCCGCACCAAGTACCAGGAAGTCTTCAAGCCCGATATCGTGGTTCGCCCCAACCGATTTATCTGGCTGGGCACCAACAAGCTGTTTGACGCCTTTACGTTCGACTTCCAGAAGACGGAGCACGGCTGGTTTCAGGCCCACATCTACAAGTTCGATGAAAAGACCTCGACCTTCATCGTAGAGTGTCCGGAACACACATTCCTGGCGCACGGTCTGGACAAGGCTGACCAGGAGCAGTCCATCGCCTTCTGCGAAAAGCTGTTCGCCGATACGCTCGAAGGCGACAAGCTGATGACCAACGCCCGTCACCTGCGCGGGTCGGCCTGGCTGAACTTCCAGCGCGTGGTTTGCGACCAGTGGTGGCTGAAGAACAAGAACGGCAGCCATGTCGTCCTGATGGGCGACGCAGTCCATACAGCCCACTTCGCAATCGGCTCGGGCACCAAGCTTGCCCTGGAAGACGCCATCGAACTGGTCCGGCAGATCAAGACACATGGCGACCATGACCTTGGCGAAGTCCTGAGCAAGTACCAAGAACTCCGCCGGGTCGAGACCCTGCGCATCCAGAATGCTGCCTGGAACGCCATGGAATGGTTCGAGGTTTGCGGCGACCGCTACTGTGACCGCCTTGAGCCCGAGCAGTTCATGTATTCCATGCTGACCCGTAGCCAGCGCATCAGCCACGAAAACCTGCGCCTGCGCGACAAGGGCTGGCTGGAGGGCTATGAGCGCTGGTTCGCAGACCGCCAGGGCGTAAACCGCGACAACCGCGCTCCGGCGCCTCCGATGTTCACCCCAGTCAAACTCCGGAGCATGGAGCTGCGGAACCGCGTGGTCGTCTCACCGATGGCCATGTATTCGGCGGTCGATGGCATGCCGACCGACTTTCACCTTGTCCACTACGGTGCCCGGGCACTCGGCGGGGCATCGCTGGTCTATACCGAGATGACCTGCGTTTCTCCGGAAGCCCGCATCACGCCAGGCTGCCCAGGCATCTGGAACGACGGACAAGAATCAGCCTGGCGTCGCATCGTGGATTTCGTCCACGACCAGACTGGCGCCAAGATGTGTATCCAGATTGGCCATAGTGGCTCCAAGGGGTCGACCCGCAATGCCTGGGATGGCATCGACAAGCCACTCGTGGACGGCAACTGGCATGTAATGGGGCCTTCTGGTGTCGCATGGACCCCGGATAACCAGGCCCCTCTGCCAATGACCCGCGCCGACATGGATCTGGTTCTTCAGCAGTTCGTCTCGGCAACCACCCGGGCTCACCGGGCGGGCTTCGATATGATTGAGCTTCATTGCGCCCACGGCTACCTGCTGTCCGGATTCATCAGCCCGATGCAGAACAAGCGGACCGACAAATACGGCGGGTCGCTGGAGAACCGGCTGCGGTATCCCCTGGAGGTCTTCCGGGCGATGCGTGCCATTTGGCCTGCGGACAAGCCGATGTCGGTGCGTATTTCTGCCCACGACTGGGTCGGGGATGCTGGTGTCACGCCCACTGAAGCCGTCGAAATCAGCAAGGCCTTCGTCGAGGCGGGCGTGGACATCATTGACGTCTCGTCCGGTCAGGTCACCAAGGCAGAGCAGCCGGTCTATGGCCGTATGTTCCAGACCCCGTTCTCAGATAAAATCCGAAACGAAGTGGGGATTCCTACAATTTCTGTTGGGAACATTTTCGAACCCGACCATGTCAACTCAATCATTGCGGCCGGACGCGCTGACCTTTGTGCCATAGCGCGACCGCATCAGATAGACCCGAGCTGGGTACTTAGGGCGGCTGCGATGCACGGATATGACGAGGCACCGGTACCGAAGCAATACCTTTCCGGCTACCGTCAACTTGAAGTCAACATGACCCGCGCTGCTCAGACGAAACGATAGAAACATCATGAGCGTCATACGGCATGCCGTCATTACCGGCGGCGGTATTGGAATTGGTCTGTCTATTGCCCGAGGCCTAGCCCATGATGGCTTCGCCTTAAGCTTGTTGAGACGAGATAGATCCCGCCTAGAACGAGCCGCCAGCGATATAGGCAATGCCAAGGTAGTCGCCTGCAACGTGACCGACACCGAAAGCGTGTCGGCAGCGTTTAATCAGGCCACCGCCAACCATGGTCCTATCGGTGTGCTAGTCAACAACGCCGGGATTGTGAGAACGGCACCTTTTCTGAAACAGACGGATGCCGATTGGAATGGCATGTGGCAAACCAACGTTCTCGGTGCGGTAAATACCATCCGGCAGGTTATCGACAGTATGCGCAGCCATGGCGACGGGGGTATAATCAATATTGCCAGTACTGCCGCGCTAAAGGCCTACGATTACTCCTCTGCCTATGTGGCTACCAAACATGCTCTGCTCGGCTTGACACGCTCTCTGGACATTGAGCTAGCCGCAACAAGAGTCACCGTCAACGCAGTCTGTCCCGGCTGCACTGATACTGACATCATCCGCACTGCGGTCAATACGATCATAAGGAAAACTGGCAAGACACTAAAGGAGGCGCGCGCCGCCTTCACAGCCGCAAATCCTCAGGATCGGTTGATAGAACCAGAGGAGATCGCGGGTGCGGTCAGATGGCTAGTTCGACCGGACTCGCGCTCCATAACCGGCCAAGCTATTGCTATCGCAGGCGGCGAGGTCATGTGATGTCGGACGACGTCTCGGAGATTCAATAGCCGGCATTGAGAGGAAAATTATGAGAGTGCTTCAACCGGCGAACTGGACGTCGCCAAGGGGATATAGCAACGGCATTGAAGCGCGCGGCGTGGTCTTTGTCGCCGGTCAGATCGGATGGGATGAGAACCAGAAGTTCCAAGATAAGTCGTTTGTCGGCCAGTTCGCTCAGACACTCCGCAATACCCTAGCTGTGCTAGCAGAATCCGGCGCTGGCCCTCAACATATTGCCCGTATGACTTGGTATATTACCGACAAAGCCACTTATCTGAGCCAAGCCAAAGAAGTTGGCCGTGTTTACCGTGAAATCATGGGTCGGCATTTTCCGGCAATGGCAGTCGTTGCGGTCTCCTCTTTGATGGAAGACGCAGCACTTATTGAGATTGAGACAACGGCTGTCCTAGAACCCCCTGTAGAACGAATGGGCGCTCGGCTTTTGTTTGAGCACGCGATTTATTGAACAGCGACGCAATCTGTATTTATGCGGTTTTAAGGCCGCCGGGTCGTAAAGGCCAACCTCATCCGAAGACGGCTAATCATTGAATCATTAAAAAATATACTTGTAATGATGTATGTAATTTCATATGTTTTCGCTTAAAGACGCTGGCGAATGAAACAAACATTAGTACTTCAGCTGTCTTAGCGTGCGTATGGTTCCCTCGAACAATGCAACGAGAATATCTCGTAGTGGAGGACAAGATGGCGCGTAATACCAAATACAACCTGCGTGATGAAGATATCGAAACTTATTATCGAGAGGGCGTCGTTTGCCTTCGCGGGGTCCTCAACCACGACTGGATCAAGCAACTCCAAGATGCGGTAGAGGAAGTTTTAGCCAATCCCGGTCCGCAGGCCCGCGCTGACGAGAGCAAGGGTGGTCGAAATCTGTACGACACTTTTATGTGGACCCGGAACGAAACGTTTTGGCAGCTTCAGTGTGAGTCGCCATTGCCTGCAGTGACCGCAAAGCTCATGAGGTCAAGCGTCTCCCATCTTCTTGCAGACGTCCTGTTTGCAAAGGAGCCGAACACTCCGGTGCCGACACCTTGGCATCAGGACCAACCTTATGGCTGGTACAACGGCAGCCAAACTATCTCCTGCTGGCTACCACTCGATCCCGTCGACCTTTCGAGCGGTGCCTTGGAGTATGTTCGCGGCAGCTTCCGCGACAATGTCTGGTACCGCCCCGTCGGATTCGCGACCGGCGAAGAAGCAAATGCAGTGGAATTCCAGCCAATGCCGGAAATCGAGAAAAACCGCGACAAGTACGATATCTTCCATTTCGACATGGAGCCGGGTGATCTCCTAATCCATCACCTGCTCATCCTTCATGGCGCTCCTGGAAACGACACGTCCAGCACAAGAAGGCGGGCGATCGCCTTTCGATACTCTGGCGATGACGCAACTTACGTTGAGCGCAAGTTTGGCCCGAAGCCAATTTTCCCCAGCGGACTAAAGGACGGAGATAAATTCGGCACGGATCTCTTTCCACAAGTCTGGCCTAGAACCGGCCTGCTAAGGCGCTTTTGGGAAAACTAGGGTCAAGAGAAAAAGCTATGACGACTCGTCGGCATCTGGAGATCGTTGGAGCAGGCATGGCCGGGCTAACAGCGGCAGCGGCCTTTGCCCAACGCGGATGGTCTGTTCGCGTGCACGAGCGTGTCTCGGAAGTGCGAGTGGTGGGATCTGGCTTATCGATCTTTGAAAATGCTTTACGTGTCTTGCGCGCTATCGGGGCTGAGGAAGACGCTACGAACGGCGCTCGCGAAGGTATAGAGCGAGAGACCCGTGATGCCTTTGGAAGAACGACCTCGTCCTTACAATATGCTACACGTATGTTTGAAATCTCCCGCGAGCAGGTTGTTGCCGCGCTGGAGAAGGCCGCAAGAAGGTCCGGAGCCGAGATCGTTACAGACTCGACCATTGTGAATGCCAATTCAGATGGCGAGATCGTAAATCAGAAGGGTCAGCGAATGAAGGCTGATCTGGTGATCGTCGCCGATGGAATCCATTCCCGCCTTCGCGACGTTCTAAGAGTGCCGTACCGCCGATATCCACTGAAGGACGGTGCGATACGTATGATGCTACCGAGACTTCCCGAGGAACTTATCAATCCGGATGCGAAGAAGAATATCGAATACTGGTCCGGAAATAAACGTGTACTGATTGCCCCTTGCAGCGATAGCGATCTATATGTAGCCCTGACGACCTTGAATTCCGATGTAAAAGGAAGATCAATTCCCATCGACAAAGAGCTTTGGTCTCAAGCATTCCCCGCTTTGACTTCTCTCTTTGCTAGAATGGACAAAGACGCTAGATGGGATCGGTTTGAGGTCGTGAAAATGAAACACTGGTCTACTGGCCGGACTGTTATTATTGGCGATGCCGCCCATGCTATGGCTCCGAATCTTGGCCAAGCTGGTGCATGCGCAATGATGAACAGCCTGAGCATGGCCGTGATGCTTGAAGACGCCAAGGACATCCCAACTCGCCTTATCGAATGGGAAAAGCGAGAGCGCCCGCTCACCGACCATACTCAGCGCTACTCGTCTTTCTACAGCATGCTGACATTATGGCCGGATCACATGAGGTCCCTGGCATTCTCGTTAATCCCTAAAATCAAGTGGCTACGCGGCCAGCATCTGAAGACCGCTCTACATATTCCCATGGGGACAGAAGGCATGGAGCCTTCTGCCGCCTCTCGATCAAATACTGTCTAGCGACGAAGAAAAGCGAGCCGTATGGAATCAACCTCGCGAGTACTTTAACCAAAAGTCAGAACTCGGTGGCCATCGGATGCAGCGCGTTTTTAAGAGCGTTAAGTTCGGTGATTTCTTTGCCGAAGAGGAACCGCGGATTGGGATAACCGCTGTCATCAATCGTCGGCGTATCGGGCAAGAGTCGTTTCTTTAGATACACGAGTTGCTTGGCGTAGAAATGCATGTTGGTCTCGGGCGCATTCTTGCACCCTTTCTTCTCTTCAGCGGCATGCTTGAAATGCAGAGCCATCGGCGGCCGCTTGTAGGCGACAAGCGGCCGCCTGCAGGCAGCGCAAACACAGTTGCACTTCTTACCGCGCTCTACGTTTTCGACATGAACTACCGTGCCGTCGGGAAGCACCCCGAAGATGATTTCGACACGGCCGTCACCCGGACCTTCGTGAAGGTCACGCCGAGCTTCAGACGGCGGTTCGCCTGCCCATTCCCCAAGTTTTACCATTCGACGTCAGATACCTGCCTGCCATCGAATGGTTCACCATCGGACCCGCCTGCGTCTAGTGCAGCTTGAGCCGCTCAGTCGAACGGGCCATACCGCATCTCCAGGTATCGCCAGACGACGAACATGCCGGAGGTTGCGAGCAACCCGACTCCAAAGACCGTCCACCAGGAGGTGACGATGCCGAATGGCATAAGCGTGTATGACGTCAGGCTTGAACCGAAGCCCATAAAGGTGGGAAGGAAGATTCTGAGTGCGCTCGCGATAGCCATGTGGATCTCCTGGTTGCCATGCCTTTCGTTAGACTGTTAAGACCTTTCAGCCTCCTAGCCATCCCCCAGCCTTTCCGGATGTGCCCATCTTGCAGGTATCTGATGACCGCATGATCCGAAGATAAAGGTGCATTCAGGCGAACTTAATTGCAGTAACTCCTGACGCTTGATACTGCGCTTTCATAATCCCCGTGCGCACTTCTTGTCCGACGAAACTCTGAATAGCAGTCGTCATTAAAGTTATTTGCTTCAGCGCATCTTTTAAGTCTGTTCGCATAATTCGCCAACTCACTTGATGAGTTCCGCGCCCGGTCTTTGGCGTCTCTGCGGTCAGATGACCCACTATCATCTCGTGACTGCAATAAATTAATGACGTATTGCACTTCGTACTGTTCTGTTGGACTCAATGACTGAAAGGTCTTCTGCCCCGAAATGATTGCACGGTAATTTGCCAATCCCCTTTGCAGATCCTGTGCGGAGACCGGAATAGCCCAAAGAACAGCAACAGCAAAAAGAGTGAGAATATACCGCATCACACCCTCTCTTCCGTTCCCCGCCAATAGATCTTTGAACTTGATCCCCAGCCGGTATTTTTCTTGTTCGACCCAGCGAGTGAAATTTGATCTACGATACTCGCCGGTTGACGACCGGTCCAAACACCCGGCCAGTAGATTACCCCTTTTAGATACTAAGCGACCTGCTTGAGCCAGAACTCGGCCATGCACAGCGCGATATTTCGGCCCGGCTGCAGTCATCTGGCGACGACTAACCCGCAGCCCGCCTACACCACTCAACTCAGTAGAATCTTACTCAGTAGATAAATCAGCTTTGCTCTTGGGGAGGTGATTTTCACTCACGCCCAGAGAATTACGACTCCACGATCCGTGCACCACGCTGCGCTGTCGCGTTCCTTAAAATGGGGGGAGTAAAAGTAAAACTAAATCACCAGAGGCGCTATTCGGTTCAAAATCGCCCTGATCACGCTGTAGGCCGCCAGAGACGAGGTCTTTGGATTGCTAGCCAGCGGTTTCCCCCTGACCGTCAGATGCATCGTGCCGAAAGCCCCACTAGCCGAGATTTCGTGGATATTCTCAGTCACCGTGGGATCGGCGATCATGCGCACTTCGGTGCGGTCAAACCCCAGACCGGCCAGCGCCACCGTCGCGGCAACATTGGCATTCTTGGGATAATCCCGCGCCGCCGCCCGCGCCGAACCGGTGTAATGCACCGTCGGCTTGCGCAGGTCATCCAGCCTGACCACCTGCTCGGCTGGCGTGCCGCGCCAGGCCGATGGTGGTTTGCGCGAGGTGTAGGAGGCCTGCTCAAGCCCGCCGATCATGGCGGCATTCAGCGCGTCGATACCCGGCACCGCGCCAGCTGGCAGGATCAGCTGGGCCCGGCCTTCACGCGCGGCAGCCTTCAGATCGCGATACAAGGCATCATCGGCCAGCGCGCCGATCGAGGCGACCACCAGGTCGATACCCTTGCGCAGCAAGGCCGGGCCATGGGCACGCACCGCCGAATGGCTGGCGCATTCAGCGGCTAGGGCCGGCTGAAAACCAAGTTGCTGCAGGCTGCCGAGCACCGGCACTGGGTCCAGTTCGCGCTGCACCATGGCCTGGCGTTCCGGCCGCACCAGCACAGCGCCAATGCCATATAGGCCGCTCTGCGCCGCATGATGGCGCACCTCGGCAGCAATGGCGCCGTGACCAATCAGTAGGATCTGGGGAGTCATGATGCCTTGCGCACCGGCGGGCCGGCGAAAGCGCTGGCGAACGGACCAATGGCGATCATGTCGACTTCCAGCATGCGCGGCCCGGTTTCGCCAGCCACTCTGGTAACCAGGCTTTCGGCATCCTCGATACGGCTGAGCCGGTAATGCTTCCAACCCAGCGCCCGGGCGAGATCGGGGAAGCTTGGCGTATGCAGGTCGACATAATAACGGCGGCCGCCGAATTTGGCATCCTGGATGTTGCGGATCACGCCATAACCCTTGTCATTCATGATGACGAGCATGAGGTCGGCATTTTCCTGCACGGCCGTGGCCAGTTCGCCCAGATTGAGCATCAGGCCGCCATCGCCCGACAGCGCCACGGTCTTGCGGCCCTGTGCCGCCAGCGCCGCGCCCACGCCCATCGCCGCGCCCATGCCGATACCGCCGCCCAGCGCATGCACGCCATTGCGTGGTCCGTCGATGCGCAGCAGGCGGTTGCCCCAGGTGCTGTTCGACACGGTAACGTCGCGCACCCAGACGAAATCCGATGGCACGCCCTTCTGCAGCGCGTTCACCAGGCCGTCATAGGGACCGAGGCCATCACGCAGCTGGCGCTCGGCCGCCGTCCGCGCCTTCAAGGCGTCGCTGGCGAAAGCCGGATCGACCTTGAGCCGGCCGCGCAGGCGCTCGACCAGTCCGGCAAGAACCACCTTCGCATCGCCGGCCAGGAAATAATCGGCGGTATAGCCGCGGCCATGGGCCTGGGCATCGGCATCGACCTGATAGAGCGGGCGCGGAAGCTTGAGATTATATTTCAGCGTTTCGTTACCGCGCAGCCGCGAACCCACCACCAGCAGCGCGTCGCAGCTTTTGTAGAAATCCTCCACCGGCGGCGACACGTTGAAGGCACCGAGGCTGCGTGGATCCTGTTCAGACAGGATACCGCGACCCTGCACGCTGGTCACGACAATGCAGCCCAGATCGGCTAGAGCCTTCACCTCGGCACCGGCATGACGCGCGCCACCGCCAAGCCAGACCAACGGGCGCCTGGCGCGGGCCAACTGATCAGCCAGTTCGTCCAGCGCGATGGCGTCGGGCTGCGCCACCGGAACCGATAGCGGCGCCAGATTGGCCGGCAAAGGCACCATGGCCTCCTGCACATCGATCGGAATCTCCACGCTGACCGGGCCGGTCGGCGCGGTCAGGGCGCAGCGCACCGCTTCCTGCAGCACGCCCAGCGCGCTGTCCGGCGTCCATATCCGGAAGAACGCCTTGGACACGGCCTTCAGCATGCCCGGCTGGTCATGCGCCTCGTGGATATAGCTCCAGCGGCGATCCAGATAGGGCAGTTCGATCTGGCCGGTCAGATGCAGCAGCGGTGTGCCGGCCGTCTGCGCCTCGACCAGGGCGCCTCCCGCATTGCCGGCCGCCGTGCCCGTGCTGGTGATGGCGACACCGAGGCTGCCGCGCACGCGGGCGAAGGCATCGGCCATGTTCACTGCGCCGGCTTCGCCGCGACTGGGCACGAAGCGCACCGTATTGCGGCGCCCGAAGGCGTCGAGGATCGGCATGTTGTGGATCGAAATCACGCCGAAAGCGGTATCGACCCCACAGGCTTCCAGGAAGCGGGCGGTGAGTTCGCCGACGGTAATCTGCTCAGGCATGAATGCGCTCGCTTTTCTTTGTCTTCTTGGCAGGGGGTGGCGGGGAGACAGTGGTTTTCACTTCGCGCGACATGTCGCGGCAGAGCCAGCGGGTGACCTCGGCGGCGGCCTCAAGCACTTTGTCCTTTAGCGCGCCATGCATGGCCGGCAGGTCGATATAGGCATCGACCGCAGTGATGTTGATGGCCGCCACGATATGGCCGGCGCCGTCACGCACCGGCGCGGCAATCGAGCTGACGCCATGTTCGAAGAAGGACTGGCTGACGGCATAACCACGCGCCCGGTCTTCGACGAGGATCGCCTTCAATGCCTTCAGCGTGGTCGGCGTCTGCTCGGTGAAACGCGGCAGCGGTTCGTCGGGGAAAAGCTGGTTCATATCCTCGTCGCTGAACTCACAGATCATCATGCGGCCCATCACCGTGCCATGCACGGGAAAACGCGTGCCGATATTGACGCTGCTGGCGATCGTGGTGCGGGCGGGGAAGCGCAGGACATAGACGATCTCGCGGCCATCGCGTACCGCCATATGGGCCGAAAGGCCAGTTTCATCGCGCAGGCGCTGCAGGACCGGCTGCGCCACCTCGACCAGGTCAAGCGAGGCCAGGTATTCGAAACCGCGGCTGAGCAGAGCCGGGCCCAGGCTGTAATGCCGTTCGTCATCCTCGCGCCGGACATAGCCCATGAGCTGCAGCGTATACAACAGGCGGAAGACCGTGGTGCGCGACAGCGACAGCTTCTGGGCGATCTCCGGCGCGGTCAGGCTGAGCTGGTCGCGGCTGAACAACGACAGAATGCTGAGGCCCTGGGCAAGTGCCGGTACCACATATTTGCCCTGTGGCGCGGTTTCATTGGCAGTCATCATGCGCCTCCATGAATGCCCGATCAGTTAAAGACAAAGCCGCCATTGACGGGAACCAGCTGGCCGGTGACAAAACCGGCGCCATCGCCCAGCAGGAACACCACCGGGCCAACCACGTCTTCCGCATATTGCAGCCGAGACATGGCGCGACCGGATACGTAGTGCTGGCGCCGCTCCTCGGGCACGTATTCCGTGGCCTCCACTTCGACTAGCCCGGGAGCTATGGCATTCACCGTGATGCTGTCAGGCCCCAGTTCACGCGCCAGCGAACGCGTCATTGCGATCACGGCGCCCTTGCTGCTCACGTAATGCAGCAGGCGCGGCGCACCCCACAACGCGGTATCGGAGGCGAGGTTGACGATGCGCCCGCCCCGCGGCGAGGCCCGCAGCAGCGGCGCCAGGGCTTTCACCATCAGCCAGGTGCCACGCACATTCACACGCATGACTCGGTCCCAGGTCTCGATGTCTATGTCTTCGAAGGTCTTGCCGCCGATGCCGGTGGCGATGGCGCCATTGTTGACCAGACCGTCGACATGGTCGTAGCGCGTCTTCACTGCGGCGGCAAAGCTCTCGATGGAGGCCGGATCACCGAGATCGACCGGCAGGAACGCCGCCTCCGCGCCGGAGCGACGCAGCAGGTCGGCGGTCGCCTCGCCCCAATCGGGGTTGATATCAGCCACCACGATGGCCTTCGCATCGGCAGCGGCGCAGCCTTCGGCGAAGGCACGGCCGAGGCCGCGCCCGGCGCCGGTGATCACGATGATGCGATCCTTGAGGTTCATGCGGTTTTCCGCGCCCGCGCCGGCAGGTAATGCAGCACGCGGCCCTCGATGAAGACAATTACGCCATACAGCACGATGCCGATCAGGGTCAGCAAGATGATGGCGACAAAGACCATGGCGGTGTTGCCGGCCCCTTCACCGAAGGTGAGCAGATAGCCCAGGCCGGTATTGCCGCCGACCAGCTCACCCACTACGACGCCGATCACCGCAAGCGTGGCGGCGATACGCAGTCCCGCGAAGAAGGGCGGCATGGCGGCGGGAAATTCGATCTTCCAGAATACCTGCAGGCGGCTGGCGGTAAACGAGCGCGCCAGGCGGACAATGTCGGGGTCGATGGCGCGCACCGCGCCCAGCACGTTGATCATCACCGGGAAGAACACGATCAGCACAGCGACGAGAATCTTGGGGTAGACGGTATAACCGAACCAGATCACGAAGAGCGGTGCGAAGGCCACCTTCGGCGCGATCTGCAGGGCCAGAATATAGGGCGACAGCATGAACTCCGCCGTCGGCGACATGCCGAGCACGAAACCGACCACCATGCCGAGGATGACGCCAAGCACAAAGCCGGCCAGCACCTGCAGCGCGGTGACGACGGCGTGATAGACCAGCCGGTCATTGGCCAGCATGTGCAGGAATTCACTCCAGACCTTGGAGGCCGGCGGAATGATGAAAGCAGGAATGCCGAGCAGTCCCGGCAGCCATTGCCACGCCGCCAGGAACAGGATGAGCAGCAGGACGCTGCCGATCATCATGCGCTGCGTCGAGGCTTGCGGCAAAATGGCGTTCATCGATCTCTCCGTCGGCCTCCGGGTCCGGGGCGTTACTGCACGAACTGGTTGGTATAGAGGTCCTTGAGCGGGGTCTTATCGCGGACGATGCCTTCCTTGATGTAGAAGTCCTGCAGGGCCGACAGCCGCTGCTCGTCCATCGCGCCAAGCACCTTCTGACCCTCATAGACATACTTGATGTACATCTTGAAAATCTCGGTCATGGCCGCTTCCTTGCCGGCATGCTCGGGCACCGCCTTGACATAATCGGCGGCAGCGGCAGCTGGATCGTCCATGATCGCCTTCATGCCCTTCAGCGTGGCGCGCACCAGCTTGCGGATCAGCTCCGGGTTCTTCTGGATCGTCTCGTCCGAGGCCAGGATGGCCTGGGCCATGCTGCGGAAATGCGTGTCGGACGGGATGATCTCCAGGTTGATCTTGCTGGTGGTCATCACGTTGTAGGTCCAGTCTGGGGTCGAGGCCATGGCATCGGCCTCGCCAGCGGCGAACAGCTTCCAGACGTTCAGCGGGCCAACGGCCTGGGCGTTCACGTCATTCTTGGTCATGCCTTGGGTCGCCAGCATGCCGAGCAGCGCGAAAAAGGTGGTGTCCTGGTAGGCCATGGTGGTGATCACCTTGCCCTTTAGATCCTTGATCGAGTTGATGCCCTTGTCTTTGTTGATCACCAGCTGCATCAGCGAACGGCCACCCAGCACGGCCACCGACTTGACCGGCACGCCGTTGGGACGTACCAGGATCGGGGTATCGCCGATGGCGCCGCCGACCACCGCGTTGCCGGCACCGACCTGCTTAGCGACATCGACGCCGCCCTTGGCAACCTGGAAGGTGACGTTCAATCCTTCGGCCTTGAAGTAGTCGCGCTGCTTGGCGACCATCCACGGGCTGAAGGCCGGCAGCAGCTGCGGCGCCGGCAGCAGATAGGTGACATCCTGCGCCTGTGCCGGCAGGGCGGCGGTAAGACCCAGACAGGCCAGACCACCTAGCATCATCTTACGCATAATCGCCATAACGCACCCCCTCTTCCTGTTGAAATAACCCGCGGCCTAGGCCACGGCTTGATCGATATGCAGCAGCTCCATCAGGGCCGAGACATACGGCCCCACCTTCGGACTCTTGCGGCGCTCCATTGGGTTGTCGCGACCGGGAATATCGACGCGGATTTCCTCGATGATGGTGCCAGGGCGTTGGCTCATCACCAGAACGCGGTCGGATAGCGCGATCGCCTCGGCCAGATCGTGGGTGATGAACAGCGCTGTTTTCTGCGTCTCGGCCAGGGTGCGGCCGAGATCCTGCTGCAGCACCATCTTGGTCTGCGCGTCCAGTGCCGAGAACGGCTCGTCCATCAGCAGCACGGCCGGGTCGACCGCCAGAGTGCGCGCCATGGCGGCGCGCTGGCGCATGCCGCCCGACAGCTGGTGCGGATAATGGTGGATGAAATCCTGCAACCGACATTTCACCAGCAGCTCCTCGGCAATGCGGTGCCGGTCCTGGGTCGGCCGGCCTTGGATTTCCAGGCCGAGCTCGACATTCTCGCGGATCGTGCGCCAGGGCAGCAGAAGGTCCTTCTGCAGCATGAAGGCGACATGCTCGTTCGGCCTCGTCACCAGCTCACCGTCGACGAAGACCTCGCCGACCGAGGCCGGATCGAGGCCAGACCCCATGTTCAGCAAGGTGCTCTTGCCGCAGCCTGACGGGCCGATGATCGAGACCACCTCGCCATCGGCAACCGTGAAGCTGACATCCTGCACGGCAACCACCGGTGGATCGATGCGTTTGCGCGCCGGGAAACGCTTGGTGACATTATGGAATTCAAGCCGGATGCGCGTCATCAGCGTTTCTCCGTGAGGAAGCGGCCATCGGTGGCGGGCGGGCCGCTTTTCTGGCGCCGGGTATTGCCATCGATGCCGCCGGCCACCGCCCATTCGGCGAACACCGTGGGACCTGGCTCGAAATCGCGCGGCCGCCAGTTCTCGGTCAGCTCATCCTCGTCGGCGTAGTATTCCACCAGCGCGCCGGCGGGGTTCTTGAAGTACCAGAAATAGGCTGAAGAGATCGGATGCCGGCCCGGCCCAAGCTGGGTTTCCCAGCCGCAGCGCGAGATATGCAGGCCACCGCCGAATACCTCATGAATGTCGCGCACGGTGAACGCGATGTGGTTGAGGCCCCGGCGCGCCTCCGGCGTCTGCAGCAGGAACAGGTCGTGATGCCCGCCACGCGCCGCGCAGCGCATGAAATGGCCGCGGCCGGGGTAACGGTCGGAGAGATGGAACCCAATCGACTGGTAAAACGCCGTCGCGGCCTCCAGCGCGTTGGTGAAGAACACCACATGCCCAACCTCGACCGGTTCGGCGCGGTCGTAGACCGGGCCCGGCGTATCCAGGCGACCGACATGGCCCCAGGCATTGGTGCCGGCGCCCTTCACCTGCAACGGCCGCTTGCGCGATACGCGCAGGCCCACGCCCATGCCATTCGGATCGATGGCAAACAGCGCGCCATCGGCCTCATAAAAGCTCCCGGCCTTCTGCATCGGCGCGCGCAAGGCGGTCAGATCGGCGATATCGTCCACGCCCCAGATCACCTGGCGTAGGGTCGGGCCGTCCTCGAAGGCCGGCGGCAGGGCCGGATCATCCGCCAGCCGCACCCAGACTTCGCAGCCATTCAGCGTCTCGAAATCCTGGCCGGCGCCGTCCTCGCGCACCAGTTTCAGGCCCCAGTCGAGAAAGAACCTGCGGCAGGCCGCCAGATCCTCCACGCCATAGGTGATGCGGTCGATTCCCAGAATGCTCATCATGCCCTCACGCAAGATCCAGGACCAGACGCTCGCCCTTGCAGCGCGAGACGCAGACCATCATCGATTTGTTCGCCGCCTGCTCGGCCTTGGTCAGCACCGAATCGCGATGATCGGGAACGCCTTCCAGCACGCGCACCTCGCAGGTGCCGCAGATGCCGTCCTGGCAAGAGCTGTCGATCTTTACGCCGTTGCTGGTCAGCACATCCAGCAGGCTACGATCGGCCGGCACATTCAACTCGCGGCCGCTGCGCCCCAGTACTACGGTGAAGTGGGCATCGGCGCCGGCCGTCTCGATCTGTTTGGGCGAGAAATATTCGACATGGACGAATTGCTCTGGCAGCGAAGCGGTGGCCTTTTCATAGGCCGCCAGCATGCCACTCGGGCCGCAGCAGTAGAAATGCGTGCCGGCCGGCTGGGCGGCGATGATCGCGGCGACATCGATTGGCTTTCCGCCATGCTCTTCGTCGCAATGCACATGCACCGGCTGGCCAAGAGCCTGCAGTTCGGCCAGAAAAGCGGCGCGCTGGCGGTTGCGCATCGCGTAATGCAGTTCGAACCCGTGCCCGAGGCGGCTTAAACGGCGCATCATGCAATAGAGCGGCGTGATGCCAATGCCGCCGGCGATGAAAACCACGCGGACGGCATCCTCGACCAACGGGAAATGGTTGCGCAGCGACGAAATCTTGATGACCTGGCCGACGCGGAGCTGGTTGTGGATATACAGCGAGCCGCCGCGGCTGGCCGGATCGAGGCCGACTCCAACCACATAGCAGCGCCGGTCTTCCGGATCGCCGCACAGCGAATAGCTGCGGGTGATGCCATTGGGCAGATGCAGGTCGATATGGGCGCCCGGTGCAAAGGCCGGCAGATCGTTGCCATCGGGGCGGCGCAGTTCAATACTGATGACGCCATCGGCCTCCCAGGCGATGCGGTGCACCCGCATCGGGAACGGCTCGGTGATGATGGCGGCATCGGACATTACGCTTCGGCTCCGGATAACAGGTCAAGCCCGCAGGTCGGCGGCAAGGTTGGCAAAGGCATCGACCTCGACCAGCAGATCGGGGAAGACCAAGCCGCTCACCTCAACCAGGGTCGAGCAGGGATAATGCGGCCGGAAGAACGCGGCGCGCGCGGCATTAACTTCGTCCTTGCGGCCGATATCGGTGACATAGACCACCAACTTGTAGATATTGTGCGCGCCACCGCCGGCCGCCTCGACCAGTCCCTGGATTTTATCCAGGACCGCCAGCATCTGTCCCTCGACGCTGGCGCCGCCCATCGCCCTGCCGTCGCCGCCGCGCGCAGTCATGCCTGACAGCACCACCTCGTTGCCGATCACCAAGCCATTCGACCAGGTGGCATTCGGCGGCTCGGCCAGGTTGGGCGCGGCGATCTTGCGGCAGGCGGACGTCATCGGGGCTTATTCCGCCGATCCAGCCGGCGCCAGAGTCGCAAGCTGCTCGACAGCCTGTTGGCGCAGCAGGCGACGCAGGCGCACCAGCCCCATATCGTGCTGGTAGAGAATTTCGCGCTGGTTGGCGTCGGGTTCCATCACCTCCAGCACCGTGCGGTCCTGTTCCAGCACATGCCAGTGACGTGCCTCCAGGCGGTTTTTATACAGGAAGCGCCAGGCGTCGCGCTGCCAGCCGCTGACCCTGCGGCAGCGCCAGTGCGTCACCGCCGCCACGCCCTCGGTGATCGGGGTGTACATGCCGACGATATGGAAATTTCCGCCCGGACCGCCGGTGACAGGATAGGGAATCTCCAGCCGCAGCCAATGCGCGCCGGTATCGCCGAATTCGGTCCAGTCGAAATTCACGTTGCGCTGGTCGGTCTTCTCGAACACGAAGCCGGTTTCGGTATCGCGAATCTGGAACTTGGCCCTGGTGTCGCCGAACGACATTGAATGCGATTGGCGATGCAGGTAGGTGCCATGCATCGGGTCCATCACGTTGTCGATCACATAGCGATAATCGCCCTTCCATTCGGCATAGCAGACGAAGGAGCTGAATTCCGGCGAACTCAGTTCTTCCGGCAGCTCCAGCTTGGGCGGCGTCGGATGCTTCTCGTCGCCGACATAGGCGAAGATCATCTCATTGCGCTCCTGCGTCGGGAACACCTTGACGCATTGCATGCCTTCCAGCTTGCAGCCCGGGCTGCCTGGCACCGCGACGGCAACGCCGGCCTTGTCCACCTGCACGCCGTGATAGCCGCAGGCGATGCGATCATCCATCACGATGCCGACCGAAAGCGGCGCACCGCGATGCGGGCAATGGTCCTCCAGCGCATGCAGCTGGCCCTGGAGATCCCGCCACAGCACCATCTTGTAACCGCAGCGGCGCAGCGAGACCGGCTTGTCGGCCACGAAACTGGATGGGCAGATCGCATACCAGCGATTGCGCAGGCCCTTGGCCAGAAGGGCGTCGATGGCTTTATCCTCGGAACTGGTGCTGACAGTGCTGGACATGGGGCTTCTCCGGGAAGTCAGGATCGGGCTGGGTCTGGATCAGGCGATTTCGCTCAGGCGCTTCACTTCCTGGGCGAAGCTCTCCGGGGTCCACGGCTTGCCGCCCGGCGCCGGAACACAATCCTCGTTGAGGCGGCGCGCAATGCCCTCCAGATCATGCACGCCAGCGGCGTAGCAGCGCTCAATGGCATCGCCGAGCAGGTTCTCGTAGGTGTCCGGCTCGCGGCGGCGCGATTGGTGCGGATTCAGGTATTGCTGATGGGACTGCATCATTTCCCTCCATTCCTTACGCGTTCGATGATCTTTTCGCGCACCGGCACGAAATCGTAGCTCGGCATGCATTCGGTGCGGAAAACGCCCCAGGCGGAGCGTTCCAGCTCGACATTCACTTCGGCAAGCTTGGACGGCGGCAGGCGCAGCGTGACGATCTGCCCGAAGCCCATCGCGACATACCAGGACACGACCTCGACGCCGGTCGGCGGAAAGCGGTCCCACCATTCGGCATCCTTCAGCTTGGTCTGGATCGCATCCAGATTGTTCGACTGGTCGTGCCGCAGGAACACGGTGAGGAGCATGCTTTCTGGAGCGTCGGTCATGCGTGGCACGTCCTGCGGTCAGACGATCCGACGGTGCTGGCAACACCGGGGGGTGAAATTGGTCACTGGCGTCATTAGGCCCTGCTCACCTGCAATATTTGTTTCATTAGAGAAACATCATTTCTTATTTAAAACACGCTAGAGATTCGTTACGCTTTTGTAAAGTGGATTCTCCAGCCAGCAGCGAGCAGCGATGTCTTCCCTTCCCCTTTATCTCGGCGGCGAATGGCGCATGGGCCGCGGAGCGCCGATCCTTACGCGCAATCCGCATGACAATGCCGCGCTGGCCGAGGTCTCCACCGCCGATGCCTCTGATGTCGGCGAGGCCGTTGCCCGCGCGCAGCAGGCAATGGCGGCGCCAGGCTGGCGCACCATGCTGCCGCATCAGCGCGCGCTGATCCTGCAGCGCATTGCCGCATTGATCGAACGTGATGCCGAACGCCTGGCACAATTGCAACGGCAGGATAACGGCAAGCCGATCCATGAGACGCGTGCCCTGGTGGCGAGCGCCATCGGCACTTTCCGCTATTTCGCCGCCGCCTGCGAAACCCTGGATGGCGATGTCACGCCGGCGCGCGGCGACTACCTATCGATGAGTCTCTATGAGCCGCTCGGCGTCGTGGCGGCGATCACGCCGTGGAATTCGCCGATCGCCAGCGAGGCGCAGAAAATCGCGCCGGCACTGGCTGCCGGCAACGCGGTGATCGTCAAGCCATCGGAACTCACGCCCTTGCTGGCGCTGGAACTGGCGAAACTGGCCACCGAAGCGGGCCTGCCGGAGGGCCTGCTGAGCGTGCTGCCCGGCACCGGCGCGATCACCGGAGCCGCCCTGGTGGCACATCCGGGCATCCGCAAGGTCAGCTTCACCGGCGGCACCGTCACCGGCCGCGCCATCGGCCGCGTCGCCGCCGACAAGGTCATGCCGGTTTCGCTCGAACTGGGCGGTAAGTCGCCCAACATCGTGTTCGAGGATGCCGATATCGCGCAGGCGATCAATGGCGTGCTGTTCGGCATCTTTTCCAGCCAGGGCCAGTCCTGCATCGCCGGCTCACGCATCTTCGTGGCCCGCGGCATTTACGACCGCTTCGTGACTGAACTCACGCGCCGCACGCAGGCGCTGCGCATCGGCAACCCGGCCGAACCCTCGACTCAGATCGGTCCGCTGATCTCGCCGGAACATCTCGACAAGGTGAATGGCTACGTGCGGCTGGCGCGCGAGGAAGGTGGTCGCATCCTGTGCGGCGGCAGCCGACCCACCGATGCCGCGCTGGCGGCCGGCAACTATTTCCAGCCTGCGCTGGTCGATGGCCTGAGCAATGCCTGCCGCACGGCGCGCGAGGAAATCTTTGGTCCGGTCGGCGTTCTGCTGCCTTTTGATGGCGAAGACGATCTGGTCAGGCAGGCCAATGACAGTGCCTACGGCCTCGCCTGCGGCATCTGGACCATCGATTACCGGCGCGCCTGGCGCATCGCCCGCGCGGTTGACGCCGGCACAGTGTGGATCAATACCTACAAGCTGTTCAGCATCGCCACACCGTTCGGCGGCAATAAGGATAGCGGATTGGGCCGCGAGAAGGCGCTGGACGGATTACGCGCCTATATGCGCCAGAAAAGCCTGTATTGGGATATGAGCGGCCGGCCGCTGCCCTGGGCTGACTGAGACTGGGCTGATCAAGGGGAAGACACGTCATGGATCTGGGCATCAGGGGTCGCACTGCCATCGTCTGCGCCGCCAGTCGCGGCCTGGGCCGCGCCTGCGCCGAGGCTTTGGCTGCCGAAGGCGTCAACCTCGTTCTGAATGCGCGTGGCGCTGAGGCATTGCAGAAAACTGCCACCGAGATTGCCGCGGCCCATGGCGTGCAGGTCACGTCGATCACCGGTGACATCGCAACGCCCGAAGGCCGCGCCGCATTGCTGGCTGCCTGCCCCGCTCCCGATATCCTGGTCAACAATGCCGGCGGTCCGCCGCCGGGCAGACTGAACAGTTGGAGCGATGACGACTGGTCACAGGCCCTGAGCGGCAACCTGCGCGCGCCGGCGGCGATGATCGCGGCGATGATTGATGGCATGGCCGAACGTGGCTTTGGCCGCATCGTCAACATCACCTCCAGCGTGGTGCGCCATCCGATCGACATCCAGGGCCTGAGCGCCGCGGCGCGCGCCGGCCTGCATGGCCTGGTCAGCACGCTGGTGCGCGGGCATGTCGGCCACAATGTCACGCTGAACAACATCCTGCCCGGCCCGTTCGCCACCGACCGGCTGATCAGCAACTTTGCCTTTCGCGCAAAGCAGCAGGGCGTTTCGCCGGACGAGGCCCTGGCCGCGCGCCGGGCCGAACTACCGGCCGGCCGTTTTGGCGAACCTGGCGAACTGGGCCGGCTCTGCGCCTTCCTGTGCAGCGCCCATGCCGGCTACATCTCGGGCCAGAGCATCCTGATCGATGGCGGAGCCCACCCGCAGATTCTCTAGGGCCTCTAGAACTGTGCTGCTATCGCGGCGTTGAAGGCGTCGGGTTTTTCCAGATACAGCGCATGTCCCGCGCCGGCGATGACATGCACAGGCATGTCAGGCCGCAAAGACGCGATCTCAAGGTTGCGGGCCGGCGGCGTGATCACGTCGGCATCACCGTAGATCACCTGCACCGGCAGGGCGGCAGGCAGGGTAGCAATGTCGGCCCGGATATCGCCGATAGACAGCATGCGCGCCGCCTGTGCGTAACCATCGGAACGGATCGCTGCCATCGTATCAACCACGGCACGCACCATCTGTGGCACCGCCTCGGGCCCCAGCAGCCGGGGCCCGCGCTTTTCCGCCATGCCGCGCGCCCCCAGCACGGCGACATCCTCCAGACGCTGCGCCAACAGGCGTTCGCGTTCTTTCGCCGCCAGAGCGGCATGGCCGGCGGCGATGCTGCTGAGCGCCAGCCTCAGCACCCGCGCGGGATGCAAAACGGCAAAGCGCGCCGCCATCAGGCAGCCCAGCGAATGGCCCACCAGATGGCAGCGCTCGATACCAAGTGCATCAAGGAAGACAGCAAGCGCGCCAGCATAATCGCTTGCGGAAGGGTGCACCTGCGGCAGCGGCGAGGACTCGCCGTACCCTGGCGCGTCCCAGGCGATCACTCGGTGCCTGGTCGAAAGCCCTGACAGCTGGTGCCGGAAGGAGCGGCCCGCCGAGCCGATGCCATGCAGCAGCACAAGCGGCGGGCCGTTACCGGCTTCCAGATATGATATGATCTGGTCACCCGCACGAATGCGGCGGGACGCCAGGACATCAGTAGCCGTCATGCCGCGCGGAATGCGATCGTCTCGCGGTCCGGGCTGCCCACCACCATGGCGAACTGCACGTCGCCGACGCCGTCATTGCGGAAGTAATGCGCGCGGCCGGCCGGATTGAAGATCAGGTCGCGGGTGCCGATCTTCTGCTCAACCACCTTGCCATTCTCTTCCCAGCCCACCGTGAGCGTGCCTTCCAGCACGAAATAGACATCCTCGACATCGCGGGCATAGGTCTTCACGCCGGCGCCGCGCGGCAGATGGATCATATCCATGCGATAGCGCTGCGGTGGCGCGCCGTTTTCGCCGATATAGACCATGCGGGCGAAACCGGCCGGATCCCAGACCGGCTGCCGATCACGGTAGCGCACCACATGGCGGGCGAATTCCTGGTGACGCGGATCGCTGCTGTCGATCTCCAGCGGCGCGACCTTGCCCTCGCCGGCACCGAACACACGCGCCAGTTCCAGCGGCTTGTTCTTCGGATGGCAGGTATAGACCGGCGGCTCCGGCTTGCCGCTGCCCACCGTGATCTGCATCAGCACCGGCTCGACGCCGTCATTGCGGAACCCATGTGGGCGGCCAGTCTTGTTCAGCACCATGTCTCTGGGGCCGAGCTTGGTCTCGATCACCTCGTCGCCCCAGACCCAGCCGACGGTCAGCACACCCTGCAGGATCAGGAAATGCTCGACCACCTCATGGGAATGGGCGGCGGCGAACTTGCCTGGCGGTTTGTGCACCAGGCTGAACGTGAAAGCCTGGGCTTTCAGCGTGTCCGGGCCACTGGCCTTGGGCGAGCCGCCGCCGCCAACATAACGCATCTGCGCGCGCTCCAGCTCGGCGAAGCCGCGGTTGCCGGGAAAGGCATCCCAGTCGAAGGTCTTTTCGGTATGGCGGCCGACTAGGGCCGTCATGGCCTCGGCCAGATCCGGTTCGGATGGCGTTGCGAGATTGGCAGACATCTGGATTCCTCTGACAGCGCGGCGATGTCCCCATCAAAGGCCAAGCCGCTTGCAACCTCAATAAAAAAGGACTTAACTTTAAGTTAAGTCCGTTCCCCTGGAATCCTTCAATGCCCTCGCCAGACGCCATCTCAACCCGCCACTTCGAGATTTTCCTGACCATGGTGCTCAGCCGCGGTATGGCGGAAGCGGCCGACAAGCTGGGTATCTCCCTGCCGGCGGTGTCGAAAAGCCTGAAGACGTTGGAGCGCGAAACCGGCCTGACGCTGTTCCGTCACGTCAATGGCCGGTTAACGCCGACGACGGAAGCTGAACGATTACTGCCCTATGCCCAACGGGCGCTGGATCATCTTGAGCGCGCGAGAGAGATGGCAACAGCCTTGCGCGGCGGCAACGCCGGCCAGATCGTGATCGGCACTGCCGGCCCGGCCATGACTTCGCTGCTGCCAAGCGCAATCGGACACTTTCACAAGAGCTGGCCGGATATCAGGATCGAGCTGCAGATCGACAGTACCAGCCGCCTACTTGAAAAGGTGGCCGGCAATGAAGTCGATATCGGCATCGGGACACCTCTGGTCCGCGATATTGATGCCCGGATCATGCAGCTTTTACAGGTGGAGGATCTTTGCGAAGACTGGCTTGTTGCCGTCTTTCCTCAGGGGCATCACCTGACAAGGCAGCCAACAATCCGCCCGCAGGATCTGATCGAAGAAACATTGATCGGCTTGCCGATTGAGTCAGCCACAACCAATCTGATCCACGCTATATTTCAACAGGCGGGTGTATCGGTAGATTCCAAAATTGTAGCTGCAAACGCAGTCGGCGTATGCAGTCTGGTGCAGCAGGGAATCGGCGTTGGCTTGCTTAACCCGCTTGTCCTGGCAAATGGCATATTCCCTGGCGTGCACTCAATTCCATTCCGTCCGCGCATAAAACTGCGCACATGCATTTATTATTCAAAACTCCATCAACCGACCGCGCCTGTATTAAGGATGAGGGACAGCCTCCGGCAGGCCGTCATTTCACTTCAAAAAAGCGCTGGGTGAATTTGACTGAATCTGGCCACCCTATTTGGCATAAAGACTCGACTTGACACTCCCTCAGTCTCATGAAGCACATGGATCTCTTACTTAGTGACTGTTTGAAAATGTAATTTAATTGCGCGCCAAAGTTTATTGTTGTTTTTGCTTTGGCGCCGCTGAGGCGGATGCAGATGCGTCCGCCAGCCGCTCGGCGTTACCCGGGCAGCGATCTTTTTGGTTGGACGTTAAGCCGGACTAGCGAATAACCCGATAGACGCGCTCTAGACTTTCCTCGCGGGTCAACTGTGCGAAGCGGTAGATGTCTGAGTTCGACGGCATCTTTCCAGGATGACTGCGGTCGTGCTCACGCTGCAAGCGCAGCTTTTCCATTTCGATCTGTTTCAAGTAGTCGGCGGCCATATGGGCTCTCCATGTGTGTTGGCTGCTGATCGTGGTGCGGCTGCTACGAACAGCCGCACCACACCTTCAACATGGCGCACCGTAAAGAATCGTCAACCGGGCTTCTCGCAGAGAGCATAAAATGGGTTCAATAGTGAATAGCTCTCGTCCCAATTGAATTGCTCGACTTTGTTTTTGACGCGAATCCCATAGAAAAGCGACGTGTTGCTCTTGCTATCTAGAACGAAAATAATCGCTTCGTCTGGTAGTGACCGATCCTCAGATGGAAAAACTAACTCGAACGATCTTCCGCCGCCCTTTTTATATTGCAGTTTCTTGAATGGGCCTTCGTCTTTAATTGGGTCTTCAAACTTTCGCATACACTCGCCCAGTCTACGGATAGTCCAAAGTGGACCGAAATCTGGGATGCCTGGACGGATATGCACGACACTATTCTTGAACGCCTCAATCTCTGGTGTCTGCGCCTGTGCCAATGTTGGCAGCATCAACAGCACAGCCAACGCTAACAATTTTCTCCGCATTGTGTGCCCCTCGCATCACGCGCCTCTCCGCGACGCACTCTGGCGTCGGGCGGGTAATAGCGTGAAAGCTAGGCGAACACGCCCTGCCATTTCCCCATAAGGCACACGTCACCATGTACCTCTGGCCGGAGCCGGGTCTTGTATAGGGCAGGCCACCCGACATAGGGGGGTCGTGCCTAGCTTTGGAGCGCTATCACACGCTGATTGAAGCATATCGGGCGGTTAACAAAGAGGCAATCGGACGATCAAGTATTTGATAAGTTTATTCTTTTCGGCAAAATTTGTCCGAGTTAGGGAGATTCGTCCGAACGTAAAAAGCAGATATATTTTCATCATAACATATTGATTTTATTGATATAATAGCCATGGCCAAGTTGTATTTTTAGCCCATTTCTGCTAGATTTTGCCTTGAAAATACTAGCAAAATCAATGGCTTAATTTCTGCGCTTATGGGAGCCTATCCGACAGATCTGACGGACGCGCAATGGGGCCTCATCAAGCCCCTGTTGCCGCAGCCGGCTGCTCTCGGTAGGCCCCGGCAGACAAGCCTACGCCGAGTGGTCGATGCGGTTCTCTATGTACTGAAAACCGGCTGCCATTGGCGCATGTTGCCCATCGAGTTCCCGCACTGGCGCACCGTCTATGGTTATTTCATCGCGTGGCGCAACAGCAGCCTCTGGCTGGAGATTCACCGGCGGCTCTACGTGAAGGTTCGGCGGCTAGAGGGGCGCAATCCGAGCCCCAGTGCCATTGTGATCGACAGCCAGAGCGTTCGTACCGGGAAGATGGGCGGTCAGCGCGGCTACGATGGTGGCAAGCGTGTCAAAGGCCGCAAGCGCCATGTCGTAACGGATACGCTTGGCCTCCCACTTGCCATCACCGTCACCTCCGCAAACGTCCATGACAGCAAAGGTGGAATGAAATCGGTGGAGCGCGCTGCCGATTTCGTTATTCATCCGGCCATTCGGAAGCTCTACGCCGATGGCGCCTATGGCGGGCAACCTTTTCGGCAATTTGTACGAAAGACTATACGATCCACAGTGACGGTCGCCGGTAATCTGGCACAAGTGACCAAACGGTTTGAACCAGTCCCGAAACGCTGGGTCATCGAGCGAACATTCGCGTGGTTCTACGATTGCCGTCGCTTGACCATCGACTACGAGCGAACGCTGCAAAGCAGCCGGGCCATGCTGCATATCGCCGCGATCAGGATTTTGCTCGGCCGAATGAACGAATAACGCGGTCGTCCTGCCCAATATGATTGGATCGCCAACGGCCGTGCCGGGGAAGAACCCTGCATGGCCGTTTTTCGCACATCTGGTAAATTTCGGCTGTCAACAGCAGCAAATCGGGCTATTGCTGATGCCTAAATCCAGCATTTATCAAACAGTCACTTAGATAATGAGAGTTCCAAGCGCCCCGCTGAAGCGGCTAGAACGGCGCATTCACTAACTGCAATGCCGATAGAATTCCCTGCCCGTCGGCGGTGAAATTCTATCTGAGCATGGAAATCAGCAATGGACCTTGCGAGAATTTTTCTTCAACTTCCCAACATGTGTGAGCATAGAACACTATTCCCCTTACCCATATTCAACTTGATACCCATCTCAATTGCGGCGTAAGCGGTGCTCAAGAATGTCGGTTTCGCCATAACCGGCTGCATCGGGAATCCTGAATACTCGGCCATTCGTGCTGTCTATAGGTTCCGAAATAACTGTCACGACGGTCCGGGCCTGCGCCGCAGCCAGTGCTACCCCCACCGCAGTAAACTGCGCCAGCCACCGCAGATTCATATACGTGGCAAACATCAAGTTGAGTTCGGCCGCCTCGGCCGCCGCGACCACGGTGCGGGGTCGCAACCAGGCCGCCGAAACTACCTCCCGCAGATCGGCAGCGGCGACCTGATGCCGCGGCGCCGGCGCCAGAAAGAAATGCGTATCGAACCGCTTGGGCAGATGTGGCGGCGGAATCCAGTGGGCAAACGGCACCAGGGCCCGCGTGGCGGGCCGAAAGCCGCCGGTCTAGAGGGTGGCGGATAAATCGTTGGTCGGATCGACCGTTGCCGCTTCGGGCTCGACCAACAGCAGACCGGATTCTTCGAACGTTTCGCGGATGGCCACCACACGCAGAGTGGCGTCGCTGGCGCAGCTTCGCAACTATCTCTTCCGGCTTGTATCTTTTGCGCGGCATACGGTCCTCCTTGATGCCAAAAACAATATATCAATCTGGATCACTTCAAAGGCGGAGGATCGGTCTAATGCGGGACAGGCTCAACCGCCGAAGCCGCAAGAAGAGGAATAGGCACCGATAATCGACGCGCAGTATACATTGCCGAATGTACCCAGTAGGCATTCACTTTAATTGCCAAAAAGTCTTCGCCCAGCTGCACGAAAGTCGAAAATAAGTGGCAAGATTTGCCGCTCATCCAGCAGCATTCTCGTATTGCGGCGGCAATAATTGCCGCACACATAAAATAGCAATCACCCGCTACTCTAGTATTTCGCACTTTTGCGCCGCCACTGTTTTGGCATGTATTTTGCTCTCATGGTTATCAAGTGCGACAACAATAATCGTCTAGGAATACGATATTACCGACCGCAATCAATTCGAAGAAGGAAATGCCATGCCAAATTCGCGTATTTCATTTACGCCAATGGGAACCTTTATAAGCTCGTCACCGATTGCCAAAGCCACGCCAAATGCCAAAGGGGATGAGACCGTCAATTCGTTTCAGCAAATGTTGGCGCAAGCTAATAGCGGACAACCCAATACTTCCCCTGTTCTTGATATGCGACTATTGAATGCATTGATGAATTCTCAACAGTCAAAATATTTTGTTGAGGATAATTCAGGGCAGCTAATGACGTCTCTGAGCGCAGGAAATATTGGTAATCACTTCAATTTCAGCCAGATTCAGTCACAGTTATGAGTCCGGGCTGGCGCCGAGTCGTATTGCCAAGACTTACTGAAGGGTGCTCGAGGCAGACTACCCAAGCGTCAATGAAAGTCGGTAGATATAGTAATTCAACGTTGGCCAAAACTGATATGGAATTTGAAATGTCTCCGAGCCGATAGACTCAATCCGCCTAGTACATGCCAACAATATTAAGAGAAACACATAACATGCCGAACGATGAAGATCAGATTCGCACGCTTGTCCGAACGTGGCTATCCGCCACCAAGGCAGGAGATATTGATACAATACTCGATCTCATGACCGACGATGTCGTTTTTCTCGTTCCCGGTCAATTGCCGATGCGGAAACGGGAATTTGCGGCTCTATCCCAAACCCAAACGAAGTGCCATCGCCCCACATTCGAGGCCGATTCGGAGATTCAGGAAATCCAGGTTTCTGGTGATCTCGCTTTTGTTTGGACGAAACTCTCAATTGCAGTGACTTCGCCTGGAGGAACCCATTCAATGAAACGTGCGGGCTATACCCTTTCCGTTCTGCGGCGGGAAAGCGGTAAATGGCGGTTAGCCAGAGATGCAAATCTTCTAACACCTATCACGCCGTCGAATAGGTAACTATGACATTGTCGCGTCATTGAACGGGCATTCTACCATATCAATCTGGCGCTCAAGTAAAACGACATCATTCACATAATAAAGCATATGATACTTTTCTGATCGACCAGATTGCGGATTAAAATTTTATATTGGGTTTATCTTGATCACCAGGATTAGCGGATGATGCACGCGCCTTATTGTATTCTGCAATTGACCAGCTTGGCGTTTTTGAAATCCAAATACCGAAAGTCAGAAGCAAAGAATGCACCGTCGGGTTAATCCCGCCGCATTTAGATTTTTTTGTCATCACACGGCTACGAAATCTAAATCGTCGCTCAGATTGGTAGCATACGCCTCCAGATTCAAAGCATCACTCAATGTAATTGATATGGGTTCTGCGCTGAACCCGTCAGAAATGACCTGAGGCAGCACTTCAGGACATAGACGCACGAGCTTTAGCAACGCTAATCTTCTGCGTTTGTTGGCCAAACCAGATGCCACCGACTATCAAAGCGACACCTGCGATTTGAGAAAGTGTGAGTGTCTGATCAAGTAAAATCCAGCCTAGCGTTACAGCCGTCAAAGGACTCAAAAAGAGAAGAAAAGATACCATAGTCGGCTCCAGACGTCTTATCCCACGAAGCCAAAGAAAGTAAGTTCCCGCGGCGCCGACCAGACCTAGCCATACAATACCTAGTGCATTATTCGCAGTCAGGTTAGATGGAACCGGCTCTAGCGATAGGGCTACGGGCAGAAGCAGTACTCCTCCGGCCGTCAACTGCCATGCGGTAAATGTGAGCGCCGATACTGGCGGCTGCCATTTCCTGCTAAGAACTGTTCCACAGGCCATCGACATTGCGCCCCCAAGACCGGCTGCGATCCCGATCGCATCCAGCTTTGCTGCCGGGGTCAAGACCAGAAGTGCTACACCCACAACCCCTGCAACAGCCGACGCAATAGCTGCAGATTGTATTGCCCTGCCAAGAACCAGCCGGGCAAGACCAATCACTATTAACGGCTGAATCGCACCTACTGTCGCTGCGACTCCACCTGGCAAGCGGTACGCCGAGACGAACAATAGCCACCAGAAGATCGAAAAGTTAAATGCTCCAAGCAGAAAACTGCGCCACAACCAAACACCACGAGGCAATGTTCTGACGATGACAAGTAATAAAATTCCCGCGGGCAACGCTCTTAGCATGGCAACTGTCAGAGGTATCCCGGCTGGCATAAACTCAGTGGTGACGATGTATGTGCTCCCCCATATAGCTGGCGCAGCGGCGGTCGACAAAACGTCGAGCGCATGCACCGGCGATGTTTGTGGTACTGACAAACCACCAGTTCTTGAGGAATCGATTTTCATACAAACTCCAGGACTTGATCGAGCGGTCGTCGAGGCTTTTGCGGCCAATTTCCAGATGCTGGTCTACCGACAGTCATGAGCAGCACAGGAATCTCATTTCCGCTGAGGCCGAATCCTTGTGCGACTGCATCTGGATCAAATCCAATCATTGCTCCTGTTGATAGGCCATAAGCCGCTGCTGCAAACATTAACGTTGCAGCGCCGAATGTCGCGGAGCGAACAGCTTCATCTCGCTGCATTCGAGGATCATGTGAATAAAGCGCATCCGCCCCGTTAATCCATTGCGTCGCTGTATCAGCCGACATAAAGCCGGTATCAACGAAGTCGCGGAGCCTATCTGCGGAAGTCGGCTGCTCATAAGCAGTCCCGCATGATTTCGCACACGGATCATGTGCCAAGCGTTTGAGATTTACGGCCAGTAATCAAATTGGCGCATCAGTAAGTTTATTTACACAGCGCCGAGCGCGCGACGCTAATCATGGCATCATTAGAGAGTTCGCGCATATTCTGCCGACTCACGCAAATTGCCTGAATATTGTGGCGAAGGCGATTTTCTTAAAGCGTTCGAGCGGTGCTGCACTCCGCTCCACTTTCATGCGGAGAATTGCGCCTTCCCAAGATGCAAGCATGAAATCGGCGAGTTCTTCCGGTGCAAATGCCGTGTCAATTTCGCCAATCAACTGCGCCTCCCGAATGCAGTCCGCGAAACGGCCCCGCCATTCAAGGAAGATCTCCGACAGTCGAACGCGCAGCATCTCGCTGACCGGGGCTGCCTCAAGGCTAAAATCGCCAATCAAGCATCCGCGCTCGAAGCTGTCGGCTTTGAGCCGCGCAGTAATAATGTCAAGGTAACGCTGCAAACGCTGGCGCGGCGTCAGGCTCTCGTCGTCAAGCGCCAAGGAAACAAGGTCTCGCACATGCTCGAAATATCGATCCAGAACGTCACGGCTGAACACTTCCTTTGACCGGAAATGATTCGTGAACGAGCCCTGGGATACGTCCGCTTCCGCTACCACGTCGCGGACGCTGGAGCCGGAGTATCCCTTTCGTAGCATGACGCGAAGTCCTGCCTCTAAAATTTCTTCTCGAAGTGACTTGCGTCCCATAGCAGCAAAATGCGGGCGTCCGTATTAATTGTCAATCATGTTGAATTCGACCGGCTTAAACCCGATGCCTCATCCAAGGATTAATTCAAGTCCTGTCATCATGTTGAGCCGATCTGGGCCGGTTAGGCTGCGGAGTTGGGCGCAAACCCCGCCGACGGCTCAAGCGCCCGACCCCGTCGCATAGCGACGGCGCTGAGTTTAGCATAAGTCTCCGGCGGCAGGTCGCGGAGTGCGGAGTGCGGCCTTACGATGTTGTAGTCGCACTGCCATGCCCTAGCAGGTCCCTAGCCCGGGCCAGGGACCTAAACAAAGTATCGTTGAGCAGCTCGCCACCCAGGCAGCCACTGAAGCTCAAGACAAAGCCATTCCGCATAGGCTTGCCCGGAGCGATGTAATGTCATTCGACGCCGCGCTCCTGCTGCCTGCGGGGGATGGCGTTGGAGGTCAGTTCGCTACCGTTGTGGCTGACCACCAGCAGCGGAAGCCCCAGCGGCTGGAGATCCGATCCAGTTCGCGGACGGCCCGTGGGCCGAACAGCGAGGTATCGGCCTCCAAGCCTAGGTATTCTCGGCTGAAACAGCAGGATGCGGAAACAGCAACCATCGATCAACACATTTGGTTCCCTATGGTGCATCAATACTGAAGATTGTGCATCTTCACGCTAGAGTACTTCGTACCAAATAGAGGTTGTGCCCAGATTGAGCGCGTGAAGGTTTTTCAAACGTTTCCGATTTTTTGTGCGCGATAAGATTGGCGTAAGGACATTGATGTTCTTATTGAAAGAACATCAGTGCCGATAGCAATATTTTCGGACCACTGCGCGAGGCTACCTTTGAATTATCTGACTCCGGGTGCAGCGACCATCGTTACGGCAGCGCCAGCCATCGTCGCCATCGCATGCCTGTTCGCCTACTTGAAGGTGAGGGGCGGAAGGCATCTTCTGTATTGGAGTGCCAGCCACATCGCGATCATCGTTCCGTTTGCGCTCGCAAGTTTCGGAAACATGCCCTCCGATCTTAAGGTCCTCCCGATATTTTGTGCTTACACGATTGGAGTGCAGGCTTTTGCGGTAGCCATGGTGTTCGGTGTCCGATCGCTTGTCGGACTCCGAGATGATCTTGCCTTCGCAATCCTTGGAACCGCGGCGATCAGTGTTTCTGTCATTCTGATCGAATGGATGATCGCGCGACCAAGCCAGATATCGCCGTATCTTCAGAGCATCCTTGTGGCATATGCAGCCGCACTGTTATTCATCAAGCGGCAGTCGGCCCTGTATGTTGTTATAGGTATTTTGCTGGTCATCCGTATATGTCTGACCCTGCTGTATTATCTTCTGCCGGGCACGCCGGATAACTACACGACCCTGCTTTTTGCATTCACATCCGCGAACCTTCTCACGGGCATGGGTTTTGTGCTCATGGAATTTGATAACGCCAGGCATCGGGAGCGCACCGCGAGGTATGAGGAGCGAAGCACGAAGGCCTTCTTGGAAGCCATTCTGGATATAATACCGGCAATTATCAGTCATAAAGACCGCGATCTCCGCTACCGGGTGGTTAACCGGGAGATGCGGAATCTCCTCGCACCGTATTACGGCAATCCCATCGGGCAGACTTGGGAAGAACTCACGGCCGGCGGGCGAAGGCCATTTGTCGAGGATATTGATCGACAAGTCATCGAAAGCGGGAATACCGTTGCGACCGAGCAGCATTGGGTTCTGCCTGATGGAAAGGCCATGATGATCCTCGCAAGAAAGATACCCTTGAGGAACGAACGCGGCGGAATCGAGGGGGTGGTATCCTGTGGAATCGATATCACTGAATTGAAGGAAACTGAGGCTGAGCTTTCGCGGCAATATGTTGCCGCGGAATCGGCAAACAAGGCAAAAAGCGTTTTTCTGGCCAACATGAGCCATGAACTCAGAACACCATTGAATGCGATTATTGGCTTTGCCGAGATGATGAGCGGCGGTTACATCGGGCCAATGAATGACAGGCAGCAAGAATACGCAAAGCACATTTATGAGTCAGGAACGCATCTTCTGAAAATCGTGAATGATATCCTCGATCTTTCGAGAGTTGAAAGCGGTCGCTTCGAATTTGAGATCACCAGCGTTTCGCTGGACGAAATCGGCCATATGGCGATTGAAATGGTTGCGCCGCAGGCGAAACCTAATGGTGTATCTCTGGTACTCGCCGAGTCCGGCCTTCAGGTTCAAGCAGACAGGCAGGCCCTGACCCAGGTTCTGATAAACCTCTTGATCAATGCGGTGAAGTTCAACAGGAAAGACGGCTACGTCTGGCTCTCGGCCGAGCGGATTGATGACCGCGTAAAAATCACGGTCGAGGATACGGGCATCGGAATGGCGACTAAGAGGGCATTTTCCGATACATCGATGCCGTCCCAGGATGAGGCATACCGAAAGCAGGCCAATGCGGGGGCGGGGCTTGGCCTTCCAATCAGCCGGGTTCTGGTTGAACGACAGAATGGGCGCATGCGGATCAGGAATAGGGTGGAGGGTGGCACAATTGTTGAGATATTCCTGCCCTCGTCATAGCCGCTTCTTCCAGACGCCAACCGGCGATATCAGTGGTCCGCAGGGCGGCCCTGGTCGCTACCATCTATCGGATCACCTCCTGAGCTGCAGGTAGCGCCATCAGTGCGCTTGCGATCCGGTGCAGATGACGCGAAAGGCTGGATGCCCCGGCATAAAATCCGTGCATTCACACTTCGTTTAACCTTTTATGGCGTCAGCACCAGCAATACCATCAGCCCGTCCGTTCTCATCTCCAGACCATGCGCATCAATCTCAAAGCCCAGAGCTAAGGTCTGACGATCCACATGATCATCGACAAAATCGAAGACTACGCAGCCATGTTAACTAACTTAAGTCACACGGCCGACGAAGCCAGCTTCGATGTCAATCGAGTCTCAGTTGATGAATTGCGAGTATCGATCAGGGAGGTCAGCATCCCGAACAGCCCAGAAGTGGTTCCCACCAGGCCATTGCTTCTCATCCGTCCGATCCGTCTGTCTTCGGTGAGAAACCGGCCCTGAACGGCAAAGGTCTCTGGCGAAGTTCATCACCCGCCAATCTGACCCAGGCAGCATTGGCTGAATAAATTTAGCCATGCCCTGCCCTACTTCTCGATTCCAATACGACGCAAGCCAGCCGAGCTTTTCATAGACATCTGGCTGACCAACAGTACTGTCGCTTTGAGCCTGGATTGCTTCCCTAATCACTGTGCCGCGTTGATACAACAAATGATTCTCTATCATCCCGCCCTGACGGCTGAAGATACCTAACTCACAAAATATGTTTAAGAACCAAACCCCATCGCGATCGCATAGGAGTCGGCTACTTTTATAAGTATACCAGACTTCATGCTGCGTACTAATTTTCCGCCGATAGCGCCGCCGCCCTAGAACGATGCGGGGCGCCTTCGCGATTGTTGACTCAAGCCTATAGTCACGAAATATATTACCAAAAACTCTCAGTAGATTTTCCCTGCTTGCACCTCAGAGCCGTTTTCTAGGCCATCACCGCACACTTGAGCGACTTAGCAATCGATGCATTGAGATGGCCCGCCACGCTCAAACCAGATGCAACTTGATATTTGTGCAACGCCTCTTGCGTCTACGCCCGATGACGCCGTCTGCGGACCTTGGGTCACGCAACTGACCCGCGACATCATTAGCCACAGCTGTTATGCGAGATCACCCTTAGAGCACTTGACATTAGTAACATATAAGTTACTATCATCAACATGAAAGCGTCGAAGCCGACAAAGATTCTCGAATATCTCGATTCGGCAAGTCGCTCTCCCTTCAGCCGCTGGTTCGACCGATTGCCGGCGGCCGCGGCTATTAAAATCCGCGCCGCGCTTGTGCGCCTCGAAGTAGGTAACCGGTCAGAGGTCAAGTCCGTCGGCAGCGGCGTACTTGAACGTCGTATCGATTATGGCCCTGGCTATCGGATTTACTTCGGTGAAGACGAGAACGGCACGCTGATTATCCTACTTGGCGGCGGAGACAAGCGAAGGCAGAGTGACGATATCAACGTCGCCAAAGCCAATTGGCAAGACTACAAGCGCAGAAAATAAAAGCTATCGCGTGGAGGCCGACTATGGCTTTGACTAAGGACTTTCAAGAGACTGTTGCGGCTCGGGCGAAGAAAGATCCCGAATTCCGCCTTGGCCTTCTACAAGAGGCGATTTCTGCACTGCAGGATAATGAACTCGATGTCGCGAAACAGCTTCTTGCAGATTATGTGAATGCAACTGCGGGATATAAGAAGCTTTCTGTGCTTACAAAGACGCCAGAAAAAAGCTTAATGAGAATGCTAGGCCCAAAAGGCAATCCAACCATCGAGAACTTCTTTTGCCTTTTGTCCCCACTCCTCTCGAATGAAAATGCCAGGCTCGTCGTGCATTCACAGCCATCACGCAGCCGCCCGAAACGGCCCAATCGATAACAGCGCCTTAAACCCTCAAATGACCTCTATGGCGGGTCATCTAGATATTAATTTTCAGCGCGAAAGCCGCATGACGACGGATCAATCGACCAAACCAACACAATGCCAGATAAACTTGCGAGCCTGTCTTCTGGCCGGCGCCAATTCTGCTCAAACCACACCTATCGACCATAACTATTTCGATAGCCTACGCGATCGTATTCGAGACAGTCACATCGTCAAAATGCCGTCTCAGTAGATTCTCACTCAGTAGAAAACTCACATTTGATCCTGGTAGATAGATTTCCCAGCGTTGCCCCTAACCCCCGTAGCCTTTGGCATCTCACTTCGCCCGTCATTGGCGTTGGAAACTGCTTACTGCCCTATTTCTGGAAAGAGTGACGGCGCGCCATAACCACGCAATACCCCGCCACTTGCCCGAATCCACTTACCCCAAAAATCTTCAATCGCCTTCATCTCGACCGAGGATTTGTACTTCCCATCGTCCGTATATCCAGCGCCGTGGATGTACACTTCAACGCCATTTAACTGACCAATCATGTTGGCTAAACGCGCTTTATCGATCTCCTTGTCCGGCTCGATCCTCCGCACTTTGTTATTCGCGTAAAAGCTCGTTGTGGCTGAGTTCTCCAGCATATCAGAGAGTATAAAGAGGTATTGGCGCTCCGCTTTCTTGGTGGAAAGGAACTCGCGTGAGAGCATAGTTAGCGTGCCTAGGATCTCCGTGTTTGGCAGATTGGTCGACGACTCGTCGAAGATCTTTTTCAGATGGCCGGCAACAAGATTCCGCGTGGCAGATTCCTGCTCTTGCAGACATTTTGCCATTTTCGCCAATGCAACTTTTCCTGTCGTAAATTTCTTATTTTCAGGAATGTCCTGATCTAAAATCGCTTCTAGAACGACCTCACTATACCGCTCTTTCACAAAGGCTGAGAAGCTCACGAGAACTACGCGATCGCCAGGCTTTATGAATTTCTGAATCTTTTTATTGGCTGTTTCCTGCAGTCCCGCGTCGAACTTTGCCGTCTGATCAACGACGACGACAAGTTCACGCTTCGCCTTCGACGCAGCCTGTCCTGCTTCGACGATGGTGTAGCAGCTAGGAACCTCTACTGTTGCCGCATAGGCAGCTGACAAAGATAAAATACAGATAACTGCTACTCGAAAGATAAGCGCTATAGCACACATAAAGGCCTCGTTATGTTGGTCGTACTGACAACTCACGACGCAAACGAGCGCGCATCTCATCTTCTGTCTCTTCGCGTTGTGCATGCTCCTGTAAGAGTTCGGCCCGGATCCGGGCCTCCATTTCTTCCCGCGTCTCAGAACGCCTTTCATCCGTCGTATCAACTGGCAAGGTCTTGGCTTGGGCAGCAGGCACCTCTTCCACAGATGATGTATGGCGCCGCGAATCATCCTTCTCTTTCATAACTACAAAGCTATTGAAGTTGCGATCCTCGGCTTGACCGGCCATCTTCATGGCATCGCCCTCGATGCCGGTAGCAACTATACGATCGTCCATTCTCGCCTGCAGCCTAGAAAGATGGCCTTGAGCAACATTCGCGACCACATCCATCTTGGCACGATGGTAGTCGATGTATTCGTCCTCGGTTGTGAAGTTGTGGCTAATGCGCCATGCCTTCTTGGACTCTTTTCCGGCAAAGCCAGTTTTAAAGCCGAGCAAGACGCCGACGATCTGAATAAACACAAATAGAACGGCGAGAACGCCAAAAGTGACCAGACCACCTTTGCGCTTTGTCGTCGCAACCTCTTCGGCAGCCTTATGCTCAGCTGCTTTTTGAGGGCTGGAAAAAACGTCGGGAGCTTTATTGAGAGATGGAAAGCCAAATGACGGGCCGCTCGTTGGGCTCAACGTCGTCTCTTCGATAAGCATCTGTTCGAGCTTTTGTTGCCGAACATAGGCCGCGCCAGCGGCAACAAGAACGACCATAATAATGGTCAGAATGGTAACAATTGGCGGCCTAACACGCATATCGGCGCGCACATTGAGGCGATTACCGGTTTGCACATAATGAGGTTCGTTATCGTCTTCATTGTTATTATCAATGCGGATTGCGCGCGAAGTGATGTTCTTCGCATTCCTATGGGCCGCCCATTGCGAGCGAACCGCACTTACCATTCCCCTGACATACAACTCATGCCCTGTGAAATGGGTGAGCATGACAAGCAAAATTGAAATGACTATGGATATGCCGAAGGCGCCAGCCATCTGTGTCGCCTCAGATGCACCTGGGATAGTCCAGCCAGCTAGGACATACGAAAATCCAAGTGCCTCAATAAAGACGAGAACGCTAATCGCAATCCAGCCGCCCGTGCTCAGCGGCGATCGGCCGATCTCGTTGACCTTCGAGAGATAGCTGGCTGATTTTCTATAAGCTTGTGGATGCGAGCGGACTTCTCGATAATTCTTGTAAAAATCCGTGCATAGCTCGATTTCAGACTGGAACCAGCCCTTATCAGCCCGCCGCGTCTTGCGTGAAAGTCTCGCTGCCTTGCCGATAATCGGCAAACTATACCAAGCGCTTTTCACAAAAAGGCAGACCTCTTCCCACCAGACTTTGAGGGACAGAATAAACGCCATTGTCAGTAAAATGGCGCCGATGATCGCCCGATAAGCGCTCAGGAAATCGTAGATTTCATCCATGGTGTGCCTCGTTACTTGTCACTTGGAATTGTTGGAGCAAAATCGGCCACATGCACAATGCCGCCCTTATCGTAGTAAAGGCGGCCAAACTTGGTCTTGCCGGGTGCGCTTGTATCAAATACTAGGTCCATACATCGGACTGGCCAGGCGTCTTCTGCCATGAAGACGCGATACAGAATTCCAGACTCTCCCTCAAAGCCGCGCGCATTTGCCGGTGTCTTGATGGTCGGCACCTGGTCACCTGGCTTGTAATCCTTGAAAACGATCATTTGCGGTGGCTCTTCAACTCTGGCTCCATCACGCAAAACTTTGACGCCAGAAAGACCGGCCAAATGGCCATTCAAATTCTGTGTCCATGACGTGCCGTAGAGGCCTGGCATATACGCACTCGTGCGCCGCGAGACCTCTTCGCCCGTGGCAAGCGAGCGCATGATTCCTACTTTTTGGTTCGGGTCTGACAGACAGGAGGTTTCTGTATATGCCGTCTCGCTTGATGCGAACGCGCGACTGACAAAACTAAAGGTTGAACTCGATCTGGCTCTATCGCCAACCGCTGAGGCCACCGCGACACCCTTGCCATTGACAGGCTGCCCCCCAAAGTCAATGCCAGTGCCTGGCTTCAACGCAACGGCGTATTCGACGTTGGCTTCGGCGGGCTTTTGGTGCTGTGGCTGCGATGATGGTGCCGACTTAACATTTGCCGCGGTCGGCGATGGCAGAGGCGCCACAGTGACAGTCGTACGTGCGATTTGACTCTTTGCTGCGCGCTGCATGTAATTGATATTAGCGTCTTGCTTCGCCTCGTAGGCTATGACGCCGCTTTCAGTCTGGAGCTCGACGACTTCGACACGCCGATTCAGCGCCCGGCCCTCTTCCGTCGTATTGTCGCCAATCGGCCGCGTCTCACCGGCGCCTTTATAGTAGATATTGCTCCGCGGAATGCCCGCATTAGCGAAGACATTGGCAACGGCCTTGGCGCGTCGCTCTGAAAGCGCCAGGTTCTGCTCAGCACCGCCAGAATTGTCGGTATGGCCGACGATTAGGACTTTGTTATTTGTGCCGGCATAGGCGCCGGCGATTGTGCGCATATCATTCTCTGTCGCTCGACTCATCTCGGCGCTGCCGACGTCAAACATTGACTTTGAGTGAATGATCGTTGCGATGCCCTCATCGATCTTCTTGTCAGATGTCGTCTGATCGGGCTGCGTTCTCCAGTCAATCCCAGCCGACTTGACCTCAATCTCTTTCGCTGCCAAATCGACCCCATAAAGGCGCTTTTTCGCCTCTTCGATCTTTTGACAGCGCTGCTTGATGAAATGGCTAGCCGTCGCGCCGATGGCACCGCCAGCCGCCGCACCAATAACAGCCCCCTGGCCGCGATTGTTCTTCCCAGCAAGCATGGCACCAGCGAGCGCGCCAAGAATCGTGGCTCCAACAATATAGGCAGGTTCGCCGACACTGCATTCTGGCGCCTCTGACACTGCACCATTTCGGCTCGCGCATCCGGCCAGGCTAAGAGCTGTCGCCGCAACGCATGTTGTCGCGATTCTTGAAACCGGCTTCATTATTCCCCCTCGTGACGCCATTTTTGAACGCCATCACATGTACCTGCCGAGGGAAACTATACGGCCACGCTGACGTGCGGTGCAATTTCAAGCGCACACCATGGTTCACGGGGTGGCAGATAGATTGCAATCGTATGCAGCCTTGCATGCGGGGCGTCTTTGAATACATATGTATTCGACACTGCTTGCATGCTGAAGATCGTGCGCCGCCTTGAAACTCTCAGGGAGTGACCTTTCGTCTAAGGCAATTCAGTAGAATATTATTCAGTAGATTTGTCATTTTCGATCCGAACAAGGAGACAAGCGGGCCTTGATAGATTTTCGCCGGCAGGTCCCTACCAGGAGATTTTCGGCATTGGACCTGCCAACCCCACTGTACTCCGCCCTATAAGCCCTGGCAGAACTCCGCCTGTGTATTGATGATGCGGCATAGATGGCGCCGCACTCTGGTATCGATAAAGTTGACCGCGACAAACTCAGACGATCGGCAAAGTGCCAATGGGTCATTGGGGTCTTCGTCTTTGTTTGATTTTAGGTAATGTAGCAGACCGACCAGTCGCATCGGCTCATTGTCATTGATCGGCATCAAAATCACCGGCCCGCCGCTGTCCCGCCAGCAACTGCCACTACTGCCCTGGCTCAGGGTCTCGTCATAGATAAATTTAAACAGACCACCATTCTGCGGCGGTTCAGTCTCTGAAACCCCAAGTAACGCCTCTTTCGGCGTGTCTTTGACCGCCGTATTGGCGCCGTAACCTGCCAAGGCGAACCGCTGGCGCCCTTTGGCATTAGGCGTTGAGAGCACTGGCATATCAAGGCTGTTCGCCTCAATCTGGTCGACCATGAGCACTGCGATATCAAGATTGACAGCCACCACGCTTGGATCACTGCTATTGGGCTCAGCCGCTGCATAGTCGCGAATGGTCGAGACTGCTGTTTCTTTAGGCCGCCTGATTGCAACAAGCGACTTGTCGACGCGTCGGCCGTTGCCATCAAGTAGGCAGTGCTTGGCTGTGATGATGCGATCTTTAGCAATGTAAGTGCCCGTACAGACCATTTTGCCAGACACAAAGACTGGAACGACCAGGCCAAAGCGTTGAGCTGGCAGATCTGAGATAGTGATGCAGCCATCATTCATGCCGCCCGATTCGCCTATACATTTATGGTGCATAATCATCGGTACGACATGATCGTTAATCGACAGCTCTTTGGCGATATCAAGCGGCAGGCCAAAGTCTGAGCCATAAGGCGTTGTGGCCTCGAAACGATACTGTTCAGCCTTGGCCTTATCGGCTGGCCGCATCAGAAACTTGCCATCGGCCATAGCCAGCAAACCGGCACGCACCATCAAGTCATTCAAGAATTCGCGCTCTAAGCTCGAATCTGGCTTTTGAAGCAGAACCCGGGGGTTAATCTTGCGCGACAGCTTCTCAAAGGCAGCTTCTAGTATTGTATGTAACGCCGACAGCCATCAGCTGCGGCGGAAGCGGTGTTCCAGCACGTCGGTCTCGCCGTAAGCGGCGGCTTCCGGTATCCGGAATACCCGGCCCTGCGGGCTGTCGGCCGGTTCCGGGATCACCGTCACGATCGGCCGCACTTGCGCCGCCGCCAGTGCGGACGCCACGCTGTCGTGACGCGCCAGCCAGCGCAGATTCATATAGGTGGCGAACATCAGATTGAGCTCGGCGGCCTCGGCGGCCGCGACCACCGCCTGGGGCGGCAGCCAGGCCGCCGACACCACTTCGCGCAGGTCGGCCGTTGCCGTCTGGTCCGCCGGCGCCGGCGCCAGGAAGAAATGCGTGTCGAAACGCTTGGGCAGATGCGGCGGCGTGATCCAGTGCGCAAACGGCACCAGGCTTTGCGTGGCAAGCGCGCAGCCCGTGCGCTGCACCAGCGTTGCGAAATCCTGGTCCGGACCGGACCGGACCGGTGCAGGCTCGGCCAGCAGCAGACCGCATTCCTCGTAGGTTTCGCGGATGGCGGCGATGCGTAGCGCGGCCTCGGGCCCCGAAAGCGCGGCATCGGCGGCATCGACGGTGCCGCCGGGAAACACGAACTTGCCGGCAGCATAACTGGCCGATCCGGTGCGCTCGACCATCAGCACTTCCGGGCCGGCGGCCGCATCACGCAGCAGGATCAGCGAGGCGGCAAGGCGCGGCGTGACGGGGGCGGCAGGTGCGGCGGTCATCAGGACATCTCCGGGTTGGACGGGCTGGCAGGCCGGATCGCGACCGGCGCGCGAAAGGCATGCTGCAGGAGGAATGGCAGGGCGGCGACGACGATGCCGGCGGCTGCCACCAGCAGCGCCGGCCGGTAGCTGGCGCTGGCATCATGCAGGTAGCCGGCACCCCAGGCGCCGATGCCGGCACCGATATTGCTGCAGGCATAGATCACGCCGTAGATCGCCGGCGCCGATGCGCCGGTGAACAGCCGGTTCGACAGCGTGGCGACGATCGGCCCGGGCGCGCCCTGGGCGATGCCGAAGATGCCGACGAAGCAGGCGAGCAGCCATTCGAACCGGAAATAGCTGAGGCTCAGCAGGCAGAAGATGCCGAGGAAGGTGCAGGCGAAACTGAGCAGCGCAATCGGGCGCAGGCCGAAGCGGTGCGACAGCCAGCCGGTGGAAATGACGCCGCCGACCGACAGCATGCCAGCCAAGCCGAAGGCGGTCGCGGCCTTCAGCGGCGCATAGCCGCTTTCGACCAGAAACGGCACCACCTGGACGATGACCATATACATGCTGAAGCCGGTGAAGGTGAAAGACAGCGCCAGCCCGAGGAATTCCGGCCGGCGCAGCGCCTGGCGCAGCGTCAGGCCCCCGCCGGCCGGATCGCCGCCGCGGCCGGACGGCTGCCCGGGCAGCGAAGCCGCGCCGGCCAGACGATGCCAGGGCAGCGCCATGGTCACGACCAGCAGAACGGCGACGCACCATCCCATCGCCATGTAGGTGCTGCGCCAGCCCTGCCATTCGATCCACCACTGCGCCAGCGGTACCACGAGCAGCGACCCCATGCCGAGGCCGGAATAGGCCACGCCCATCGCCACCGACATGCGATGGCGATACCAGCGGCCGATCAGCGCCGAAGCGGGCACGATGCCGATCGCGGAAATGCCCATGCTCGCGAGAATCCCGATATACAGATAGAATTCGACCATCGCGGTGCTGCGGGCGGCGAGGAACAGGGCGCAGCCGATCAGCAGCACACCAAGCGCATAGTTCACCCGCGCACCGAACTGGCGCAGGATCAGGCCCGCCAGCGGCGCACTGACGCCGGTGGTCAGCATGTAGGTCGAATAGACGCCGGCGGTCTGCTGGCGGGTGGCGCCGAAATCCTGCTCGACCGGCAACAGGAACACCATCCAGCTGTCGGCAATGCCGCGCGATATGAAGATGAAGCCGAAAGCCGCGATCAGCGCGAGCAGGGCCAGACGGCGGTTCTCCCGCCCTGCTCCGCCTACCCCGCTTTCGCTCACGATCCGCCTATTGCAGCACGGTTGACGGCAGCCAGGTCACCAGCGCCGGGAACATCGCCAGCAGCAGGATGACCAGCATATGCGCAATCACATGCGGCGTGACGCCGATGAAGATGTCCTTGACCGGGATCTTGGAATAGGCCGAGACGACGAAAACATTCAGACCCACGGGTGGCGTCACCAGGCCGACTTCCGCCGTGATGATGATGATGATGCCGAACCAGATCGGATCGAAGCCCAGCGCCGTGATGACCGGCAGCACCACCGGCACGGTCAGGAACAGGATGGCGATCTGGTCCATGATGCAGCCGAGCGCCAGATAGATCAGGATGATGAGCAGGAAGATCACCCAGCGCGACACATCCAGTTCGCCGACAAAGCCGACCAGGCTCTGCGTGAAGCCGGTCAGGGTGAAATAGTAGCCGAAGACCTGCGCGCAGATGATGATCAGGATGATCATGCAGGTGGTGCGCGAGGCGCTGAACAGCGCCTGCCACAGCTCCGCCCAGCTCAGTCGCCGCCGGATCATCGCGATCACCATGGCGCCGAAGGCGCCCAGGCTGGCCGCCTCGGTGGGCGTGGCGATGCCGAGATAGATGCAGCCGGTGACCAGCATGATCAACGCAATCATCGGCCCGACCACGCGCAACGAGGCCAGCTTCTGGCGTATCGTATAGCTGGATCCCGCCGGCGCATGTAAGGGATTGATCGCGGCCAGCACCAGCACGGTCAGGATAATCACCAGCGTCACCAGCAGGCCGGGGATGATGCCGGCGATCAGCAGCTTGCTGATGCTGACCTGGGCGATCAGACCGTACAGCACGATGGCGATGGACGGCGGAATCAGCATCGCCAGCGTGCCGGAAATCGCCACCACGCCGGAAGCCAGGCGCGGGTCGTATTTGTGCCGGATCATCGCCGGGATGCTGGTCCCCGACAGCGTGGCTGCCGAGGCGGTGGACGAGCCGGAGATCGCACCGAAGCCGGCGCCGGCCAGCGCGGTGGAGATCGCCAGGCCGGCCGGCGTGCGCCCGAGCCAGACCTTGGCGCTGTCGAACAGCTCTTCGGCGATGCGGCTGACGATGATGAATTCCGCCATCAGCATGAACATCGGCACGGTGATCAGTTCATACGAGGATGTACCCGAGATCGGCGCCGTATTCAGGACGCCGAGCACCATGTCGAGGCCGCCCTTCAGATAGAGGCCGACAATACCTGCGACGCCCAGGGCGAATGCCACCGGCATGCCGAACAGCAGCAGCAGCAGCATGACGATCAGTCCAGCCGCGACGATCATTCCACATGCTCCACATGATGCTGGTTGCCGCCTTCCTGCTCATACACCCGACCGGAGGCGAGCGCGGCGATGCGGCGGATCACATTCAGCGTGATGCGGATCATCAGCAGGGCGATACCCAGCGCCGCGATCAGGTAGGGCGGCCAGGTCGGCCAGGGGATCGCGCCGTCGACCACGTCGCCGGCCTGCATGCCCTCGACACCGCTCTCGAGCATCTGCTTGAGGATCAGCGCAAAAAAAACCAGGGCGGTGCAGTAGCCGAGAATTTCGCCGATTGCGAACAGGCGCGTGCCACGCAGACTCTCGAACAGATCGACCTTGATATGGCCGCCGCGCCGGAAGGTGTCGGCCAGCGCAAGGAAGAAAACCAGCGTGACGAGATACATGCCGATCAGGTCGTAGGACCAGCTGAGCGGCGCCGAGAAGAGATAGCGCATGACCACATCGACGACGATCACCAGCATGATGAACATCAGTCCGAGGCCGGTCAGATACAGGAATGCCTTTTCGACAGCCGCCGTCAATCTGTCCAGTATCAGCATGTCCGCTTCGCCTCCCCCTTATCGGCCGTTACCGGCCACGCCATTGCGGCTTGCGCTTTTCCTTGAAGGCCCGCGGGCCTTCCTGCGCGTCCTCGCTGCGATAGACACGATCAAACAGGTGGTGGCCGGCGCGCAAGGCCGCCGAGCGCCCCATTTCGGTCGAAAGATACACCAGCTCGCGCGCGGCGCGCACCGTCAATGGCGCATTGGCGGCGATCTTCTCCGCCATGGCCATTGCAGCTGACATCAATTCGCCGGCCGGCACCACCTTGTTGACGAAGCCGATCTCGTAGCCGCGGCGGGCATCGATCGGATCACCGGTCAGCAGCAGTTCCATCATCACGCGCTGCGGGATGATATGACCGAGCGGCGCAGCCCAGGGCATGCCGCGCCCGACCTTGCCTTCGGTGATGGCGAAGGTGGCATGTTCGGCCGCCACGCAGAGATCGCACATCTGCACCAGCAGCCAGCCGCCGGCGTAGGCCACGCCGTTGACGGCAGCGATCACCGGCTTGGTGACATTGACGCTGTCGCCGATGACCGGCAGGAAGTCGCGCGGCGGCACGCCCAGCATGGTATCGGCAGCCTCTTTCAGATCCATGCCGGCGCAGAAGGCCTTGTCGCCGCTGCCGGTCAGGATCGCCACCTGGGCGGCTTCGTCGGCCTCGAATCGCTCGAAAGCCGCACGCAGTCCGTTGCGCACGCCGCTGCTGATCGCATTGCGCTGCTCGGGCCGGTTGATGGTGATGACGACCACCGCACCGCGGCTCTCGTAGAGGATATCCTGGCTCATCGCTGCGCCTCTTCGTTGTCATGCCAGCGCCGGATCGCGCCGCCCGCTTCCAGTTCGTCGAGTTCGGTCGCGCCCAGCCCGATTTCGCGCAGCACTTCCTCGGTATGCTCGCCCAGCATGGGCGCCGCCCGGCTGTAGCCCGCCGGCGTGGCCGAGAAGCGCACCGGATGGCTGGGCATGCGCAGCTTGCCGTCGCGCGGGTCGTCCAGCGTCCGGAAGAAGCCGACATCGGCCAGATGCGGATCGCTGTAGAGGTCGGCCGTGCTGTTCAGCCTGGCGCAGGGGATTTCCGCCTTGTCGAGCAGCTCGAGCCATTCCGCCGAGCTGCGCTGCGCCAGGATTTCCGCCACGATGGTGCAGAAATCGGCCATGTTGGCGCTGCGGTCGGCCTGGCTGCGGAAGCGTTCGTCGGCGGCGAGATCCGGCCGCTGCGCCAGTTCGGTGAAGCGGCGCCACTGCTTGTCGTTATAGACCAGCACCGACACATAACCGTCCTGCGTCTTGTAGGGGCGGCGGAACGGGGTGACGGCACGGGTGTAGACCGGTGGCCCCATCGGCGGGTCGTAGATCGCGCCGGCGATATGCTCGATCAGCAGGAAGGAGGCCATGATCTCGAACATCGGCACTTCGATTTCCTGGCCGCCGCCACCGCGCTGGCGGTGGAACAGCGCCGCCATGATGGCATAGGCGGCGCTCAGCGCGGAAACCTTGTCGCCGACCACGGTGGTGACATATTGCGGCTCCGAATTGATCTCGGCCTGCAGCATGGCCAGGCCGCTGACCGCCTGGATCGTATCGTCATAGGCCGGGCGGCCGGAATAGCGGCCGTCGCGGCCGTAGCCGTAGAGGCTGGCATAGATGACGCCGGGATTGATTGCCGCAATCGCGGCATAGTCAAGGCCCAGCTTTTCGATCGCCGGCTTGCGCATCGAATGCAGCACCACATCGGCCTTCGCCGCCAGCTTCAAGCAGAGGTCACGGCCCTTCTCCTGCCGCAGATCGAGCACGATGCCGCGCTTGCCGCGGTTGAGATTGACGAACATGCCCGCGCGGCCTTTGGTGCGGCTCGGCCCGACATAGCGCGAGGTGTCGCCGTCGGGGCTTTCCAGCTTGATCACATCGGCGCCCAGATCGGCCATGATCTGCGTGCAGTAGGGCCCCATCAGAACCGAGGTGAGGTCGAGGACGCGGATGCCTTCGAGCGGGCCGGGCTTCTTCGCAGCGGATTGACTCATGCCACGGCCTTTTGCGCCGCATGCAGGGCGCGATCGAGGGATTCACGATGATCCGGATGGGCGATGGCGATCATCGCCCGGGCGCGCTGCTGCAGCGACTTGCCACGCAGGTCGGCGGCACCATATTCGGTGACGATCACATCCGAATCGCTGCGCGCGGTGGTGACCGGGCCGGACAGGTGGGCGACGATGCGCGTGACCTTGCCCTCCTGGGCCGTGCTGGGCAGCGCGATCATGGAGCGGCCGCCCGGCGACGCACCGGCGGCACGTACGTAATCGACCTGGCCGCCGACGGCACCGAGATACCAGCCGCCGGCGATTTCGGCATTCACCTGGCCGCTGAGATCGACTTCGATGGCGGAATTCAGCGAGATGAAGCGCGACAGGCGCGACAATGTACCGATGCCGTGGGTATGCGACAGCGGATGCATGCGCACGCCCTTGTTGCGATGGCAGAAATCGTAGAGCCGGCGCGTGCCGATCAGTGCACCGGTCACCATCACGCCGGGATCGACTTCCTTGTAAACATTGGTCACCGCGCCGCATTCGACCAGGTCGGCGGCACTGTCGCCCAGCATGCCGGAATGGATGCTGAGATCGCGATGGCTGCGCAGATTGGCCATCACCGCTTCCGGCACCGCGCCGATGCCGACCTGCAGCGTGGCGCGCTCCGGGATGAAGGCCTCGGCGTATCGGGCGATGGCGCGGTCGAGATCGGTGATCGCGGCCGGCGCCAGTTCGACCAGCGGCCGGTCGGTGTGGATGGCAATGTCGATATCGGCATCGGTCAGCGGCTCGGCGCAGGGCACCTGCGGCACCTGCGCGTTGATCTCGGCGATCACCACGCGGGCGCGGCGTACGGCGGCACGGATATAGTCGCTGATCAGGCCGAGGCTGTAATGGCCGTTCTCATCGGCCGGCGCCAGCTGGATGAAGGCGACGTCGCAGGGCAGCACGCCATCGGCAACGTAACCCTCCAACTTGGAGACATGGCAGGGCACGACATCCAGCACGCCTGCCTTGGTCAGCCGGCGATGCGTGCCGGCGGCGCCGACACCGACGAAACGGATATGGTCGGCATGTTCGGGCTTCAGCGTGCTGGAAAAACCGGAACCCAGAAACGCCGTGACGCCGCCGAGATCGGCGCGCTGGGCGATCAGCGCTTCGGTCAGGGTCAGCGGCTCGCCGCAGGCCTGGCCCCACATGATGGTGTCGCCGCGCCGGATAATGCTGCGCAGATCCAGCGCTTTGGCATCGATCACCTGCATGGCGTCAGCCCCTGGCCTGCAGCTGCTGCGCCATCGCGACGACCGCCTCGGCGCGCTTGAGCAAAGGCCCGTCGATCATATGGCCCTTGAAGTCGATGGTGCCGATGCCGCAGCGCTTGGCATCCTCGTAAACCGCGATCAGCTCGCGCGCATGGGCCACTTCATCGGTGGTGGGCGCATAGATCTCGTTGCTGAGCTCGACCTGGCGCGGCACGACGCAGATCTTGCCCTGATAGCCCAGATCGCGGCCCTTCTCGGCGTCGCGGCGGAACTGCTCGTCGTCGCGGATTTCCACCACGGCCTGGTCGAGGGCGATGATGCGCGCCGCCTTGGCCGCCAGCACCACCTGCGAACGGGCATACAGCACTTCCTCGCCGCTTTTGGTGCGGCGCCCGCCGATATCGGCGGCGAAATCCTCGGCACCGAAAAAGGCCGAGGTGATGCGCGGATGCGCCGCACAGAGCGGCACGGCATCGATCACGCCGCGCATCGATTCGATACCGGCCATGATCTCGATGCGCCGCCGGCCCGGCTGCGCCGCTTCGGCCTGGGTGATCGCATGGTCGACCGGGAAGAGCTGGTCGCGCGTTTCCAGCTTGGGAATGATCAGCCCGTCGATATCGCAGAGCACCGCGGCTTCGATATCACGGATGTAATGCTGCGAGGCCGCTTCATTGACGCGGATATAGATGCTGCCGCGCAGTTTCTCCCTGCGCAGCATGGTGACGGCCTCGTTCAGACGATCGCGCGCCGAGGCCTTGTCACCTTCCGGCGTGCCGTCTTCCAGGTCGATGGCATAGCAATCGGCCCGGAAGCGCGGGAATTTCGCCAGCAGGTCATGCCGGTTGGCGGGCGCGAAAAATAGACTGCGGATCATGCCACGGACTCCTGGGTGAAATTCCTGCGGTAGGCCGCGCAGGCCTCGTCGAAGATGTCGCGCACGATCTGGCCGGCCGGTTTGACCGCATGGATCAGGCCGACACTCTGGCCCGCCGGCAGCACGCCATTCTCGATATCGCCCTCGATGCGGCCGAGGATCGTCGCCGGCGCGCCGATTTCCTGCAGCTGGCGCGGATAGGGCAGGATCTTGTCCTGGTTATGCTCCCAGTAATTGGTGAACTTGTTGCGCAGCATGCGCACGGTCTTGCCGCTATGGGCACGGCTGATCACCGTGCCCTCCTCGTCGCGCGCGACCAGTTCGTTCTTGTAGTTGTCATGCGCGCGGGCTTCGTCGCTGGCGATGAAGCGCGTGCCCATCCAGACGCCGACGGCGCCGAGCGCCAGCGCCGCCAGCAGGCCGCGGCCATCGGCCAGGCCGCCGCCGGCGATCACCGGAATCTTCACCGCTTCCGCCACCGCCGGCACCAGCGCGGCGGTGCCGACGCGGCCGACATGGCCGCCACCGTCGCCGCCCGAGGCGATCAGCATGTCGACACCCTGCGATTCCAGCATGCGGGCCTGCCGCACATTGCCGACCACGCTCATCACCGTGATGCCGAGCGCATGGGCATCCTCGACGACGGCGAGCGGATTGCCGAGGCCCGAGATCAGCACCGGCACGCGTTCTTCCAGGCTGACCGCGATCTGGTCCTGCACCTGGCGGGTATATTTCACCGAAGCATCGTCATCGCCCGAGACCTTGGCGAACAGGATATCGACGCCGAAGGGCTTGTCGGTGGTGTCGCGGATGACGCGGATTTCGCGGCGCAGCTCGTCGGCAGTGAGATAGCCGGCGCCGATCACGCCGAGGCCGCCGGCGGCGGAGACGGCAGCGGCGAGACGGCCATAGGCCACCTGGCCCATGCCGGCCTGCATGATCGGATATTCGATGCCGAGGCGGCGGCACAGCACGGAATTCTTGAGAACGGAGTCAATCGACACGATGGCTTCTCCCGGTACGCGCGGATGCGGCGGATCAGTAGGATTTCGGCAGGCCGAGCACTTTCTCGGCGATGAAGCTGAGGATCATTTCGCGGCTGACCGGCGCGATGCGCGGAATCATCACCTCGCGCATGTAGCGCTCGACATGGAATTCCTTGGAATAGCCATAGCCGCCATGCGTCATGACCGACTGGGTGCAGGCCTTGAAACCGGCTTCGGCGGCCAGGTATTTCGCCGCATTGGCCTCGGCGCCGCAGGGCTGGTTCGAATCGTAGAGTTCGGCGGCGCGCAGCATCATCAGGTTGGCGGCTTCCAGTTCCATCCAGTTCTGCGCCAGCGGATGCTGGATCGCCTGGTTCTGGCCGATCGGCCGGCCGAAGACGACGCGTTCGTTGGCATAGCGCGCGGCGCGCTGCAGCGCGACGCGGCCTAGCCCGATCGCTTCCGCTGCCAGCAGGATCCGCTCCGGATTGAGGCCCATCAGGATGTATTCGAAACCGCGGCCTTCCTCGCCGATGCGGTCTCCGACCGGGATCTCGAGGTTATCGATGAAGAACTGGTTCGAATCGATGCATTTGCGGCCCATTTTCTCGATTTCGCGCGCCTCGCAGCGGCTGCGGTCGAGATCGGTGTAGAACAGCGTGATGCCATCGGTGGGCCGCTTGCACTGTTCGCGCGGCGTGGTGCGGGTGAGCAGGAATAGCTTGGTGGCGCGCTGCGCCAGCGTGGTCCAGACCTTGCGTCCATTTACGATGTAGCGGTCGCCCTGCAGCACGGCCTTGGTCTTGATATTGGTGGTGTCGAGGCCGGCATCGGGCTCGGTGACGGCAAAGGACGCCATGATTTCGCCGCGGATGATCGGCGGCAGCATGCGCTGCTTCTGCTCGTCGGTGCCGAATTTCGCGATCACTTTCGGCGCGAAGACATTCAGGTGGATCGCCGAGGCGCCGCTCATGCCGGCACCGGATTCGGCAATCGCCTGCATCATCACGGCGCCTTCGGTGATACCCAGCCCGGCACCGCCGTATTCCGTCGGCATGGTCAGGCCAAGCCAGCCGCCATCGACCATCGCCTGCTTGAAGGCTTCGGGGAATTCGCCGTCACGGTCGCGCGCCAGCCAGTAATCGTCGCCGAATTCGGCACAGACCCGCAAAATGGCGTCACGAATAGTCTGCTGGTCAGCGGTCAGGCTGCCGGGCATGGCGTTTCTCCCATTGTTTTGTTCCTATATAGGAACTGAATACTTATATCGGAACAACGTAGAGAAGCGACGGCGCACCTGTCAAGCCGAATACGTCACGGATCGGAAAAAGGGTGACAGGCCTGGAGTCGGCGCGACTTAAACGCTGCCGGGATAGGGTCCGGTGAAGCCGAGCAGGCGGGAGGCCCGTTCGCCGAAAGCATGCACCAGCGCGGCGAGCCGGTCGTGCCGCGCTTTCAGCCTGGCAATCGGTGCGGCGATGGCGAACACCGCGACGACGGTGCCGTTGCGGTCGTAAACCGGTGACGACACACCGCCCGCACCTTCGACGATTTCCTCGTAGGATGCGCTGACGCCGGTGGCGCGGATCGCAGCCAGGCTGCCGCGCACCTCTTCGGGATGCAGGCGCCGGCCGCCATTCGGCAACACGAGGTCGGTGTCGCGCAGGTAAGCATCGATCTGTTCTGCCGGCTGAAACGCCAGCAGGGTCTTGCCGAAAGCCGAGCAAAACAGCGGCCGCCGCGTGCCGATCAGCGAACTGAAGCGGATCGCGCCGCGGCTTTCGATGATGTCGACATAGACGCCGTGTCGGCGGTCGTCGCCCATTACGCCGAGCAGCGTGGTTTCGCCGCCCTGCTCCATCATCTCGGCCAGCAGCGGATGCAAGCTGGCCGACAGCGAGGATTCCGGGGTCAGCCGCGTGCCGATCATTGCGCCGAGCCGCAGCGCATTCGCCCCCAGCTGGTAATGCCCGTTGACCTGGGTGACATAGCTGCCGGCCTCGAGCGACCGCAGCAGGTTGAGCAGGCTGGTTTTCGGCGTCTGCAGCTTTTCGCTCAGCCGGGTCAGGGTCAGCCCGTCCTTGCTGCCGGCCAGTTCCTCGAGCGCCTGCATCACGCGCAGCGGAGAGCGCGGGCCCTCCGGGCGCGGCTCGCCATCAGAATTGGGAGTTGTGTTGTTCATATTTTCGAATATAATTCCAATATCGGAACGTAGATACTACTTTCTGAGCGACGACGCCGAATATGCCGCAAGGCAAAGGCCAAACACAACCGATTCAGAAGCGGATAACCGGAGGAAACATGCCGAAATTCATACCCATGCTGGTCGCAGCTGCCGTCACGGTCGCCGGCCCTGCCCTGCTCGCCGGCACCGCCACCGCGCAGGATGGCAAGACGATCAACCTGCGCGTCGCCGATTCATTTCCGGCCGGCCATTTCATTCCCGCCACCGCCACCATTCCCTGGATGGAAGGGGTGACCAAGAAGACCAACGGCCGTGTCAAATTCGAATATTTCCCGGCCCAGCAGCTCGGCAAGGCGGCGGATCTGCTCAACCTGACCCAGACCGGCGTGGCCGATATCGGCTATGTCGGCATGTCGTATGTCTCCGACAAGATGCCGCTGTCCAGCGTCGCGCAGTTGCCCGGCGCTTTCACCACCGCCTGCGAAGGCACGCATGCCTACTGGAAACTCGCCAAGGGCGAGACGATGACCAAGCATGAATTCGGCGCCAACAAGGTGCGGCCGCTGTTCGCCATCGTGCTGGAACCCTACCAGTTCTACACCACCAGCAAGCAGGTGCGGACGCCGGACGACGTCAAGGGCCTGAAGCTGCGCAGCACCGGCGGTGCCATGGACATCTTTGCGCGCAAGATCGGGGCGATCCCGGTGCGCATGGCGGCGCCGGAGGCGCGTGAATCGCTGTCGCGCGGCACGCTGGACGGGCTGATCTTCCCGAATGAAAGCGTGATGTCCTACGACCTACAGAGCTTCACGAAATTCGGCACCAAGGGCGGCAATTTCGGCAGCTTCGTGGCCGCCTATGTGGTCAGCGACGCGGTGTGGAAGAAAATGCCGAAGGACGTGCAGATGGTGATGACCGAGGTCGGCGAAACCGTGACCTTCAACATCTGCAAGGTGATCGATACCAATATCGGCGCGGTGCAGGACAGGTTGGCGGCCGCCGGCGTCAAATACCACACGCTGACGCCGGAGGAGCGTAAGCCTTTCGACGCGATCTCCAGTGAAGTCGCGAACGAATGGGCCGACGGTCTCGACAAGCGCGGCAAGCCGGGCAGCCAGGTGCTGAAGGAATTCCGTGCCGCCCTTGCCACGGCCAAGCCCTGAACCGACAGGGCCCAAACATCTGACGAAAGCCCTGGCAACTCTGCCAGGGCTTTTTCATTCACCGAGATTGCCTCGGCGCCCGCTCGAACAAGCAGATTCAACTATTCGACTCCAGACCTTGAATAGCCTTACCGCACACTCGCATTGCCATTTCGGTCAGTACCAACCGAGATGAGCAGACTCGTTCTGATAAATTTGTACTTGGGACAATTTGCGACATCCCGCTGCTAAAGCACGCTAAGAATAGCCAATCCGCCTGCAGTTTTCCGATATTCTCCAAGTTGGCCGGAGAGGGAAAGTTAGCTTCCTCTGCTTATGATGGGGTCGCTCCTCCCTGCCCCGCATGATAGGTGCGTCGGCAATGCATCACCGATTTTTAACAGACTCAGCGCGTCAGCCTTCCACTTGATCAAGGGCGACTTTCATCTCGGCGGCAATCAAAGATGTAAAATGCACTCAGTACGGCATTGAGGGTGAATCGTCAGAAATCTACTAGTAGGTCGGTATAGTGACTTCTACTGATAAATTAATTGCCACGAATCACGGGCGCCTCGACCGAAACTGGAAGTTATCTGCTACCGAAATAGATTTCTGAGCCAACGCCAGAACGAGAAGTGCGGCCGACAGCTTTCGAAATATGCCTCTCGACGTGCTTGTTCAGATGCTCGTCCAGCCTGCACCTCAGCATCACTCCATTGAGTGGACCAGTGTACGTCCCCATTGTCTATAATGTAGTGAGATCGGCAGGGACGCTGCCAGCTTCCAACCGATGGCCATAGCGACGGCCCCCGCGAGCCGTCGCGCACAGACCACTCAGTCGGACCAAGTGGCGTCCTGATCTTTTCACCACACCCGCAGGCACAGAGGTGAGCTGCCGTACTGTACTTTTCGGAGACATAGAGCACCCCAGGCTCCAGCACCTTCGGCATGAAATCGACTTGGCGGCGCTCAAATTTCAACGGACTGCCTCACTAGGCGCATATCGCCGACCTGGAAGATCAAGTTAAAGAACGGGTCATCATCGACATAGAGACCGAGTTTCTTTTTATACAGTAGCACAGCAAGCGACGCATTTAGCGAGTTGAGCTCCGCAATCTGAATGTTCGTTTTGTAGATATCGTCCGGGTTGTCGTGGGTCGGGACGAGCTGGGCATCACGGACCGCTTGCGCGTCCTCGGCCGAAAACAGCGTGGTTCTAACGCCGCCAGAAATCGAGCCGTGCTTGCGGTTCAGACCCATGCCGACATCGATGAAAGGAATGCCGAGCGAGATTAGTAGGTCGATAATTTTTTCTCGCGCGGATCCTTTGTCCACGCACACAAAAGCGAATGTCACACCCTCCAGATCGCCGGAGGACGTCTCATCAATGTACTTCGCATCAAAATGCAGGCCATGGCGGAAATTGTTGTAGCGGCCGGCATAAACTTCGGCCTTGGTCTTACGCAGCTCACCATCATCAAGTAGCCGCCCTGGAGATCGGTATGCATTGTGGACATGATAGGCATCGGCATCGAATGCCTTGATTGCCTTGACTGGTGTCTTGACCATGAAGTCGAGGACATATCCGCCTGTGCCACCCAGCCCAATGATTGCGACGATTTCATTTTTGAATGCCGCAGCCAGATCACTGATCTCCGCGCGCGTAGTCAACGTGTCCCTGATCTTGAAGACGGATTCGTCTGGACTGCTGCCATAGGAGTTGAACGTCAGGGGGGTGACATTGTGCAAATCCATTGCCGGACCACTGATGATCGTAACGTACCGCTCTATCTTGTCGAAGAAATCGACATAGCCTGCGGCTGGTTTGTTGGAGAATTGGCGCTCGACGACCACGCGCGGCTCGACATTACTCAACTGGATCTGGTGCGGCGTATCACCGAGGTTCGGGATCGGCTTGCCGTCCAGCCCATGCGGTGCTGATCCTGCGAATGAGACTTGGTGGTTCTGTTGCCTAACTTTCTCTTTGTCCTCGAACACTAATAGGGTGGCGATTGCTCCCCACTTCAGCGCTCGCTCGGGACCGAGATAGGGGATATCCCGCACGACCAGATAATTGTTGTCGAACGAGATGGCATATCCCCTCTCGGCGAGGCGCCGGATGTCGTCGTTACGACTGACCAGTGTCTGTAACATTGAACTCCATCCCATCCTTCACCTTCACCGAGCCGCCCGGCGAGAGAACGCCTTCGGGCTTGTTCCCATGGCCCTTCTTATAGGTCACGGAGTAGGTGCGCTCTGGATGCTGGGGGTAGTCAGGAAACTCAAGGGTGACCACCTGGGCGTAGGTGATATCCTCGTTTTTCGGCCATTCGTGGGGTGTCGCCTCCACGATGATGGTGGCCGTCTTGTCGTTGCCACCTCCACCGTGGCCTTTATCCTTGTGGTCGGCCATGGGCCTGACTCCTTTTCTCTCTATACGCTGCAAGATCGCAGCTCGTTGCATCAACCCGGTCGCAGACCGGGAACCGGTTGTGGCCGGCTATTTCTCTTTAACCGTCGTATTCGGGCTCCGTTTGCCGTGATCGGTCGTCACGTACCGCCCGCTGATTGCACTGCGGTAGTGATCGCCCGAAGAGCCGCTCTTACCCCGGCTTTCGTGCACGGTCGTCCCGGGGCTCGCCTTGCCATGCGCCGTCGTCACATAGCGGCCGGAGATGGCGCTCCTATAGGGGCCGCTAGCTTTTCCCTTGCTCATTTTCATCAACCTTTCCAAGATCTTCACCAGCCAATCTGGCACGAAACCGTATGGATTAAACCATACGACTTCTATTCTGTCAACTAATCTGTTACGGTTTCGTCAGGATATTAGCAGTCCCCGTAGGGGCAGATTTTTATGCAGCGGAGGGCGAGTGGCGCTATCAGACAATATTCGGAAGCATCGTGAGCGCGCGCGAAAGTCGTTGCAGGAACTTGCAGATGCGACAGGTGCGTCGAAGGCGCACATCTGGGAAATCGAGACGAACCGTGCGAAGAATCCGTCGATTGATTTACTGACGAAAATATCAAGCGTACTCGGCGTGAGTGTCGCAGAACTGGTCGGTGAGAATCCTCGCGATCCAGACGAAGCCCCCGAGATTGTCGCTATGTACCGAGACCTTAAAGGCCTCTCCGAAGGCGACCGGAAAGTGATCCAGGAGATGATCTCGCACTTCCGAAAGCGCAAGGACTGACATGCTGTCGGTGACCAGGATGGATCTAGACGGTCCTACGTCTCCCACTGCCCTGGTCATGAAGATTCTCAAATCCGAACCAAGCCTCACGCTGCCGATTCCAATCGAAGCAATCGCCCGACAGCTCGACATCACAGATATTGTCGAAATCGAGGCAGAAGGCTTCGTGGGTGGCCTGATTACCGACACCAGTCGCAGTGCTGGCTCCATCCTTGTTCGACGCGGCCTCATGGAAGAGCGTCGCCGATTCACCGTCGGGCATGAACTCGGCCATTTTCTAATGCGGCATCATAAAGGCGCTGCAGAAGGCTTCCGCTGCACGGCGGTCGATATGCGCCGTAACCAGCGGGTGGGAGAACTAACACCTGCCATGCGATGGGAGGTCGAGGCGAACGAATTCTCATCGCTGCTATTGATGCCCCCTCAGCTGTGGCGCAGGGAGATGGCAGGCTTCCGCCGACCAGAAATCGGTCAAGTGACGGAGATGGCCCAGCGCTTCGCGGTTAGCAAAGAAGCTGCGGCGCGGACTTTTGCGTCCTATCACGAGCTGCCGATAGCGATGGTTGTGGTGAAAGACGGCAAGTTCGAGCGGGTGTACCGCAACATCAGCAAGTTTCCGAAACTCTGCGTCACCCATGGCATGCCAATTCCAGTCGGGTCGGTCTTCCATCGAGCCAAAAACATCTCTGGGAAAGTTACCGACCTAGTTGAAGCCCGCGCAGAAGAGTGGCTGGAGTCTGATTGGGGCAAGCCGATGCCCGCCCTCTCAGAACAAGTGCAGTTCCAGGCTGGCGGCTACGCTCTAATTATGCTCTGGGCCGAAATGGAGGAGCAGGACGATGAATACGATCCAGACGATGACCGAACCGCGAAACAGCGGCTGGCCGACCGCGTTTCGCGTTCCAACAGATAACGGGCGCCAACCCGAGCCGCGGTTGTATCCCTACGGTCGTTACGACCATTAGAACAACCCGTCATTCTCGCCTGCTTAACTGTGTAGTTTCACGCTCAGTAGATTTTTCTTCAAATCACTCTACAAGGACGACAATCTTGGGTGATTGACAGAGCCGCCGCCCTTTTACCGCCAAAAAACACTGTTAGACAAATTCTCACTTATTGATTTGCGATTCTCATTTATTGCTGGACTGAACAGTAAATCCACCGAAACAACCAAATCACGCTCAGCGCGTTCCCCACGATGAACTTCCGGGAAGGCCCATCCACGTCTCCCATCAGACACATCTGAGCCAATCGATCTTCCGGCCTACTGGCTGGAAGATTGGTCCCGCACCGTATGTGTCTTAGATGTAAAAGCACAAGTTCGAGATTTTTCCATTTATTGGTGTTATACCACCTGTATTTAGTCCCCTCGGCCTGTTCGTTTGCGGCCATGGACATTCGAAAAATCGTTGGGCGAAATCTGCGCAAATTGCGGGTTGAGCGAGGAATGACAATAGACGACCTTGCCGGAGATGCTGATGCAGAACCCTCGTGGACTGCCAGGATCGAACGAGGCTTGGTCAACGTTGGAGTTGATCAGCTTGCCCGGTACGCAAAAGTGCTGAAAGTTAAGGTAGCTGACCTTTTCGTTGAGCCGGCCCCGGGTTCGGCGATTCCAAAGCCGCTAAAGCCTGGCCGGCGCCCTTCACGCAACTCACCAAAAGCTCGTAGTCGTTAAGCTATAGCCATTCAAGTTTAGTGCTTGTGATGGGCGGAACACCGGACACGATACCATCCCTTCGCAATCAACTCTCCAGGCTGACTGCAGACCCCGCATGTGCGTGCGCTAGTTTGCACTGCTGACTCAATCAGTTCCTCGATTTCGTGACCTGCAACTGCCGCAATTCTCAATAGGCCATATTTCTCTTTCACCTGCCAAACCACGAACCCCTGACGGCACTCCGTGTCTAGGTGTTCGATCTTCTCGGCGAGATCCCAAAGCAACGGAATCCATCCTGCCTCAAACGAGAAGTCGCCAACCTTCTTGTCGGCAGTTAATTTTGCGAATTTCTGCCGCAGATCGACTAGTGAGACCACTGGAATACACCTTGCTGTTCCCCTCACGCGCGCAGGACCCTCAGAATCTGATAGGGACTATGCGTGCAGCGGACACAGCCGTGTGGCGCGGCCCCCTTTGACATCTCGATTGGTCCAAAATTGTATTTGTGCAATGTATGACCGAAACGATCCACCGGGATCTCACCCAAATTTCCGACAGCGACATCCGCGATAAGGTCTCCATCAAGCATCGCGAAATCGGAGATCCTAAATCCCTTCCCCAGCGCTGCTGACGCCGAACAGAAGTCCGCCCACCGAATGCCATCGGCGTATGGCACCAACACTCCGCCCGGCAGACTTAGGATGCTTGGATCGTCGTCAAAAGCCGCATAGCTCTCAATCTCCCCGCCCGCATGCTGCACTCTGTTCAGCCACTGATAAATCTCGTCTGATCTCGTTGCGCCTTTTCCTTCAGGCTCAGTACACCAACTGGCATGCAGCCAAGTGGAAGAGAGTCCGTTGATGTCGAGAATGTGCTCGACATTCCTTCTTCCGAGCTTCCTCCAACTCGACGTGATGACAAGCCGGGCATCGTGTCCGAGTACTAATTCCCCCACAAGCGACACGGCAACCGGGTCGAACTTCGGAACACGCGTCTCGCGATTAAACTTCCGAATTTCCGTTGCATCAAAAGGCTCGGGCAGATCAGCAAGATCTCCACCCCAGATCAAGGGCAGAGATCTTGCTCGGTGCGAAATCATCGGACCATCAAAGTCCAGGAAGATCACCTTCATGTATTCCACACGTGAAGTTTTCCATCGAATTCGTTCAGTTCGTGCTGAGACAAAATGTAGATCTCTTCTTCCTTTGGATTCTCGCTTTGCACTTTTGCAAGGAGTTGATCAATGGTCCGGGACGACTTCCCGCCCTGCCGAGTACCCAAATGCCACCGCGGCCGATCTGCTTGTGTAACAGCAAAGTTTAAGCCCAAAGCAAGATGGCTCAGCGCTGGCGTCACCCCCCCATCCGTCTCGTCGCTCAGGATGACCCGACAAAAGCCCGGCAAGCCGAAACCTGGATCCGACGACGATGACCTCCCACAACTCGGCCTGTGCAGCAGTGGCCAGCGGAGGCGGCGACCAGCCCCACCTCCGCTGCCACTCGTTTGCCTCGTAGCGGAATATTCGACGCCACTCTTCTCTTTTCAGAAATTCTGCCTCCGCATCGGCTGGCGGCTCAACTTCTGGACCTGCCCAGACGGCAAGATACTTGCGGCCCTCGAAATCACTGGCGGTGCCTTTGCTAAAGTTGACTGAGGTTAGGCTCCCTGACGAAAGCCAGCTGCCAGAAGGAGTTCGACCGACCAAGATCACGGAGCCTTTCAGTTCGAATAGCATGGCACCTGCAATCGGAATGTCAGTGTCCATCGGTCACGTCCTCACGTAAGGGTCTTATATTGGTGGTATACCACCAATATTAATTGAAAATCATCAGCCATTTTCTGCTTTGTTGGGATCGATGGCAGGAGATTGAGCAACACTGCTCTGCGGCGATCGGCACACTGGTTGCGCTTGCAATTCCAGTCTGCATGGGACAATTTGGGACACACCGCTGCTAAAGCATGCTATCGATAGCTACTTGGGCAGATAACCCATCTGCAGTTTTCCGCTATTTTCCCAGGCGTCTGGAGGGAGCAAGTCAGCTTCCCAAGCTTACGACGGGGGTTCGATTCCCCTCACCCGCTCCAAATCACATCAAGCACTGACGCGACCTGGCGACGGCATGATTCAATTCGCCCGGCGCCGACTATTCCTGGCAAGCGCGCATGCCTTCGGCCGCGGCACCGGCTACAGCGATCTTTTTTGATAGAGGCCGTCCTGGTGTTGCGCCTATCTGAATGAAACCCGTGGCGCCCGATCCAAACCACCCTTATCAATCTTCGTCGCATGCGAGATACGCGCCCCATGAAGAAGATCGGCTTTCTATCCTTTGGACACTGGTCGGAATCACCGCAATCAGCAGCCCGATCGGCCCAAGACGTTCTTTTACAATCCATTGACCTGGCCGTCGCGGCCGAAGAGCTTGGCGCCGATGGGGCATATTTCCGTGTCCATCACTTTGCCCGCCAGCTCGCCTCCCCCTTCCCTCTGCTCGCTGCAATCGGGGCCAGGACACGCCGGATCGAGATCGGCACCGCCGTCATCGACATGCGGTATGAGAATCCCCTCTACATGGTCGAGACTGCCGGCGCCGCGGATCTGATCGCCGGTGGCCGCCTGCAGCTTGGCATTAGCCGTGGCTCACCTGAACAGGTGATCGACGGCTGGCGCCATTTTGGTTACGCGCCTGCCGAAGGCGAAAGCGATGCCGACATGGGACGCCGGCATGGCGAGGTTTTCCTCTCGCTGTTGACGGGCAAAGGCTTTGCCCGGCCAAATCCCAACCCGATGTTCCCCAACCCACCCGGGTTGCTGCGCCTTGAACCCCACTCGGAAGGATTGCGTGATCGTATCTGGTGGGGCTCCGCCTCTGATGCGACCGCCGTCTGGGCGGCCCAGCAGGGCATGAACCTGCAAAGCTCGACCTTAAAGGCCGACGAGACTGGCGAACCCTTTCACATCCAGCAAGCCAAACAGATTCGCCGCTATCGCGAGGCGTGGAAGGCGGCAGGGCATAAGCGTACGCCACGTATTTCTGTCTCGCGCTCCATCTTTGCGCTGGTCAATGACCTCGACCGCGCCTATTTCGGCCGCGACACCAGCAGCGACCAGGTCGGCGTCATCGACAATATGCGGGCGATATTCGGCCGCAGCTACGCCGCCGAACCAGACCGGCTGATCGATGCCCTCAAAGGCGACGAAGCAATCGCCGAAGCTGATACGCTGTTGCTGACCGTGCCCAATCAGCTGGGCGTTGCCTACAACGCCCATGTCATCGAGACCATTCTCACCCAGATTGCGCCGGCACTCGGCTGGCGATGAACCGACGACCAGCGCCAACGAAACATCCGGGCTACGGAATAAAGGGGAACCATGGCTGACGACAATGTCTCAATGCGCGTCACTGCACTTGAAGAGCGCGTCGCATACCAAGATGAGACAATCGATGCTCTGAATCAGGCCGTGACGAAACAATGGGCCCAAATCGACAAGCTGACGCGACTGGTCGACGCGCTGACCGATCGATTGCGCGAAGCCGAAGCCAAAGCAGCCCAAGGTCCGGTCACCGAGCGCCCGCCCCATTACTGATCAATAGAGACCCTGGAATATCTGCTGGGCCAGATCCTACTGGCAGGATTTAATTCCACCGCGATCAAAGTGGAAAATCCAATGACGAGTGATCTGCGCAGGTAGAACCTGCGCTCCAGCCACATACAAAAGGCATTTCTCTACCTGCTCAAAATGAACAATCAGCCTTATTTCCCGCCAGGCAATATCTGGGGTTTCCCTGGGGCAGGCGCTTCAAATCAAAACTCTGTTCGAAGTTTTGCCCTATCACACATATTTCAGTCGCGATATTGCGGCCGGGCGCAGGGCAGGAATTGGCCGCGGCCGGCCCGACCGACCGGCCTGCCCTGCTCGATGACGATTTCGCCACGTGAGAGCACCGTGTCCGGCCAGGCCGATATCTCCATCCCCTCATAAGGCGTGTAGTCTACATTGTGGTGCAGCATGGCGTTACGAATGCTGCGCGGCGCACCGGTATCCCACAGAACAATGTCGGCATCGGCGCCGATGGCGATCGAACCCTTGCGCGGGTAAAGCCCGTAGAGCTTCGCCGCATTGGTGGCCGTGAGCGCGACGAATTGCTGCAGCGTGATTCGCCCCTTCAGCACCCCTTCCGACAGCAGCAGCGCCATGCGGGTCTCAAGGCCGGGAATGCCGTTTGGGATCTTCGAGAAGGATGCCCCCTCGCCGGCCACTTTCTTGCCGGTCGGCCCATGCAGCCTGAAAGGCGCATGATCCGAAGAGACAATATCAAAGGTGCCATTGCGCAGGCTGGACCAGATCACCTCCTGGTTCGCCTTGTCGCGGGGCGGCGGCGAACAGATGCACATGGCGCCGTCATGTCCCGGCCGGTCGAGATCCTCGGCACTGAGGAAGAGATACTGCGGGCAGGTTTCGGCATGGATGCGCAGGCCGCGCGACTGCGCCCAGCGGATCTGCTCGACGGCCTCCCGGCCCGAAACATGCACGATCAGGATCGGCACATCGACCAGTTCGGCAAAGCTGATGGCGCGATGGGTGGCCTCGCGCTCGACCAGCAGCGGCCGGGCCACCGCGTGATACTTCGGCGCGATCCGCCCCGCCAGCTCCAGCCGCTCGGTCAGCCAGGCGATAGCATCGGTGTTCTCGGCATGGATCATCGCCATGGCGCCCTCGCGGCGCGCCACATCCAGCGTCTCCAGGATCTGGCGGTCGTTCAGCTTCAGGTCATCGTAAGTCATATAGATCTTGAACGACGTATAGCCTTCGCCGATCAGGGCCGGCAGCTCCTGGCCCAGCACCGAAGCGGTCGGGTCGCTGACGATCAGATGGAAGGCATAGTCAATCAGCGCCTTGCCCTCCGCGCGCGCGTGATAATCGGTGACCGCCGCACGCAGAGACTGCCCCTTCATCTGGCAGGCGAAGGGAATCACAGTCGTGGTGCCGCCGCAGGCTGCCGACAGCGTGCCGGACGCAAAATCGTCGGCCATCACCGAACCATCGCTCATCGGCTGGTCGAGATGGCAATGGGCGTCGATACCGCCTGGCAGCACCAGGCGGCCGGCCGCATCAATCTCGCGATATCCGGCGGAAAGCTCCTGTCCCAGCGCGGCGATCAGACCATTCCGGATACCAAGGTCGCAGACCATCGTATCGGCGGCCGTGGCGACACGCGCATTACGGATGACGAGATCAAAACGGCCACTCATGACGATGCCGTGTCCTTGCCGCTGATCAAGGCTGTCAGGGCCGGCGCCACGCCCGTCACATCCTTGGGATCGGGCCGGCGGAAGCTGCCGGCAGTGGCCTTGCGCGGGCCCAGTTGCGCCAGCAGTTCGGCCTGCTTCACCGCCGCCGCCACGCCATCGATGACGGGCACCGGGATGCGGTCGGCCACGACCTGCGCCAGGCCGGCCAGTGGCGCACCGGCGAGGATGATGACGTCAGCCCCGTCCTGCTCGATGGCGCGGCGCGCCAGATCGACGAGCAGGGTTTCCTTCTCCGCCTGCACGTCGCCAATATCGCGGAACGGCCCATCCAGCAGGCGGATGCCGGCCAGACGTCCGGTCAGGCCGTGATACTCCACGCATTCGCGATACCATGGCCCGAGCGCCGTGGCGAAAGACACGATGGCGAAGCGCCGGCCCAGCATGCAGGCGGTCAGCATCGCAGCCTCCGCCAGGCCGATCACCGGCACCGGCATCAACTCGCGCGCCCCGCCCAGGCCCGGATCGCCGAAGGCGGCAATCACCGCCGCATCGAACTGCCCGACTCGCTCGGCCAGCATTTCCAGCGCGACGCGGCCACCGATCACGGCCTCGGCCCGGGTGGCGATATAGGGCACGCCGTAGGAGGCCGTGGCGAAGCTCAGCGCCGTCTCCGCGCCGGCGGCGGCCCGCGCAGCGGTGGCGATGCGGTCGGTCACCGATTGCGAGGTATTCGGGTTGATCAGCAATATGCGTGTCATGAGGTCACTCCGGTCCACAGGCCGCGCTCGGCAAAAATGGTTTCCGCCCGGGCGGCGAAATCGAGCAGGAGATCGTCGGCAAAGCGCCGCGCAACAATCTGCAGTCCGAAGGGCAGGCCGGCAGCATCGCGCCCGCAGGGCACGGAAATCGCCGGCACGCCCGCATGGTTGAACATCGGCGTGAAGACGGCATGGTCGCGCGGCGCGGCCGGCCGACCGCCGATCCGCGCCGGACCGAGTTGCGTCGCCGGCCAGGCGATGCAGGGCACGGTGGGGCCGAGCAGCAGATCGAAATCGCCGAAAAAACGCGCCAGAGCCTGGGCCGTGGCCTCGCGCAGCAGTAAAACCGCCGCGACATCCGAACCCTGCAGCGCCAAGCCAGCCTCGATCTGCCGGCTGAGATCGGGATCGAACAACTCCGGCTCGCGGCGATGGCGCTCGCCATAAAGTGCCGCGAGCCCAGCATGCTGCAGCGGCATGAAGCCGGCCTCGCCGAGTCCGTCCGGCCAGGCCGGCGTTGCCGCCGCGATGGAGAACCCGGCGGCACGCAGCGCATCGACGGCGGCCGCGATGCCGTCACGCACGCTGCCGTCCATTGCGGCATCAAGGCCGAAGGTGGGGCTGAAGGCGATACGCATTTGTCCACTCGTCAAAGCCGGCGGCGGCGGACAACTGGCCGGATCGCGTGGATCGAAAGCCGCCAGGACGACGAAAGCCTGCCGCAGCGCAGCCATGTCGCGCGCCATCGGCGCGATGACGCCATTGCCGAAAACCGGCTCGGCGAAGCCGGGGCCAAGCGGGATACGCCCGGCGGAGGGTTTGAAGCCGACCAGGCCGCAATGCGCCGCCGGACGCCGAGCCGAGCCGCCGGCATCGGTCGCCAGCGCCAGGTCGCCGATCCCGGCCGCCAGCGCGGCCGCGGCACCGCCGGAGGATCCGCCCGGCGTCAGGTCCGCATCCTGCGGATGCCGTGTCATGCCGTGCAGCAGATTCACGGTCACACCCTTGCAGGCGAATTCCGAGCAGTTGGTGATGCCGAGATACAGCGCACCAGCCTGCCGCAGCCGCGCCACGGCCCAGGCGTCTTCAGGTGCGGTGAAATCGCGGAACAGCCGCGAGCCCTGGCTGATTGTCTCGCCCGCGACCCAGAGATTGTCCTTCACCGTAAAAGCCTGCCCATAGAGCGGCATCGGCCGGCCCGCCGCATGCGCGCGCTGCAGCCGCACGGCCTCGGCGCGCACGGCGTCCGGATCGTGGCGAATCACGGCATTGAGCGCCGGATTGCGTTGCGCGATCCGGGCGATCGCCTGCTCGGCAATGGCAGCAATATCGGGCGGACCGGCCTCGTGCCGGATGGCCGCGGACGTCATGGCCACACCATCCGGCGCAGGGGCCAAGTGCCGGCGAGGCAGAGCAGGCCGAGGGCGATGAAGGCCGCACCGTAGCCGAGGCCGGAGGCAAGCAGGCCGACCAGCAGTGGCGCCAGCACCAGCCCGCTGTAACTGGCCAGCAGCACGGCGCCGGTCGCGGCCGCGACCTGATCGGGCGGCGCCTGCTGCGCCACCTCGGCGAGGAAGACGCCGTTCCAGCCGCTGGCGGTCAGGCCGAAAAGGAAAACCAGAATGAACAGACTGCTGCCATGCAGATAAGGCGTGGCAAGGCCGACCAGGATCGCACAGATGGCCATGGCCAAACCCAGTCCCGCGATCACGGCCGGGGGGCCGCCGAGAAATGGCGTCATCCAGCCCCAGCCGAGACGGCCGAGCAGGCCGCCGCCCTGGGCGACCGCCAGCAGAATGCCGGCGGCGACAAGGTCGAGGGACAGTTCCAGCGTGAGAAAACTGATCAGGAAGGTGTTGAGACTCATCTGCAGGGCGGAATAGCCGAGCGAGGCCGCAGCCAGCCGTCCCAACCCGGCATTCCGCCGCAGCAGCGCCAGCGCCTCCTGCCAGCGCAGCGTTCGGGCCTGCGTCGCCGCGAAGCGACCCGCCAACGGCTGGCAGGCGATGGCCAGCAGGGTCGCCGCGACGGCCACCAGCCAGGGACCCTGGCGCCAGTCGCCGGCCGCCAGGACAGGCAGCAGCAGCGATCCGGTCATGGCGCCGATCTGGTTGCCGGTCTGGCGCAGCGAGAACACCAGGTTGCGTTCCTGCGGCTGGGTGGCCTGCGCCAGCACGGCCGAGCTGGCCGGGGTTTCCGGTCCGAAGGCGAATCCCAGCAGAATGGCCGCCAGCAGAAAGCCGATCGGCTGGCCCGCCGCCAGCAGCAGCATCGCCAGCATGACGAGTCCCAGCACGGCCTGGGCCAGGCGGATCGGACCGATGCGGTTGCACAGGATGCCGCCGAACAGCGAGGTGACGGCGCCAAGGCCGAAGACAATCACGCCATACAGACCGAGCATCGCTGGCGAGAGTCCGCCGCCCAGCTGCGGCGCCAGCACCGGCACGGCGAAGACGGCGAGCGCGACGCAGGCCTGCAAGGCCGTCATCGCCGCCAGGGGCGAACCAAGACGGCGCCAACGCGGCATGATATTCTGCTCAACAGACATAGGGAGACGTGCGATGTCCATGACCAAGGCTGGCGGAATTTCGATTCATGCCGTGGATGTGGCGGCGGGACGGCCGGCTAATGGCATGCGCGTCGAGCTGCATCGCCTGGAACCGCACCCGGAGAAGCTGGCGGAAGGCCGGCTCGCTGCCTCTGGCGCCTTCGACCATGCCACCGCGCGCGGCGAGGGCATTACTGTTGGCCGTTACGAAGTGCTGTTCCATGTCGGCGAATGGCTGGCCGGGCAGGGTCGCGATGGCAGATTCCTCGACATCGTGCCCTTCCGTTTCGCGGTCGACGATGCGCGCCAGCATTTCCATCTCCCCTTTAAATTCACCCCCTGGGGGTTCTCGCTGTTCCGCGGCAGTTGATGTTCAGCGCATGCGGCGCGACAAGCCGGCGAAGCGCTCCATCAGCAGCATCAGCGCCAGGCTGAACAGGATCAGCACGCCGGACACCGCCGCGACGCGGACATCCAGCGTGTTTTCCATCGTCTGCCACATGCGGATCGGCAACATCTCGTTGCGCGCATCCGACAGGAACAGCGAAACCGGCACGTTGTCGAAAGACGACATGAAGGCGATGAAGCCGCCCGCCATGATGCCGCCGCCGATCAGCGGCAGCACCACCCGGCGATAGGTATAGATCCGGCTGGCGCCCAGGCTGGCCGAGCATTCGAGCAGCGAGGGATCGAGCTGCGACAGGCTGGCCAGGGTGGTGCGGAACACATAGGGCGCGCAGACGACGACATGGCCGATCACCACGGTGGTGAGCGACAGCGGAATGCCGATCAGGCTGAAATACATCAGCGCCGACAGGCCGAAAGCCAGCGCCGGCAGCACCAGCGGCGACATGAACAGACTTTCGAGCTTACGTGCGGCGGCGGATTTCGAGCGCGCCACCGCAAAGGCGGCTGGCACGGTGAACAGGATCGAGACCAGCGTGGAGAGAACGGCGGCCTGCAGGCTGTTCCAGGCCGCATCCTGAATCTGCCAGGCATCGGCTAGCGCCACATACCAGCGCACCGAATAGCCCGGCGGCGGAAATTTCAGCGAATAGCCGTCGGTGAAGGAGACGATCAGCACAATAGCCGTGGGCGCGGTGATGAGCAAAACGGCAGCCGCGCTCAGGATACCCATGGCGGCATGGAAGCTGATCGAATCCAGGTCCTGGCGACGCCCGACGGCCATGGTGCCCTCCTCACATCGCGGAATAGCGCCGCGTATAGCGGCCGAGCAGGTTGAACAGTGCAATGCAGAACAGCACCGCCACCATGAAGATCACCGAGATCGTGGCGGCGAAAGGCCAGTTCTGCAGCGTGAGCGCCTGCTGGTAGATATACATCGGCATGTAGAGCTGCTGCCCGCCACCGACCAGGCTCTGGGTGATGAAGGCGGTGACGGCGGCCGAGAAGGTCAGCACCGAGCCGGCGATGATGCCGGGCAGGCTGAGCGGCAGCACGATGCGGAAAAAGCTGCGCCAGCGGCCGGCGCCGAGCGCCGCGGAGGCGGATTCAAGATTGGGATCGAGTTTCTGCAGCGCGTCGATCAGCGGCAGCACCATCAGCGGCAGCTGAACCTGCGCCAATGCGATGACCAGGCCGCCATGGGTATAGAGCAGGCGCAGCGGCGTTTCCGTCAAGCCGAGTTCGAGCAGCAGCGTGTTGACGATGCCCTGCCGACCCAGGATGACGATCCAGGCGAAGGTACGCACGATAACGCTGGTGAGCAGCGGCAGAACGGTAACCAGGATGATGACACCCTGCCAGCGCGGGCCGGCATTGCGGTGCAGCCAGGCCAGCGGAAAACCGAGCAGCAGGCAGAGCAGCGTCGTCTCGACGCCAAGCCGCAGCGTGTCGAACAGGACGCCGAGGCCGAAGCCGTCCGACAGCGCCTTGGCATACTGGGCGAGGCCCCAGGCGGCCATGTCCTTGTCGGCATGCAGGCTGACCGCGAACAGCAGGAGCAGCGGGGCAATGAAGAACAGTAGATAGAACAGCATGAGCGGGAGGGCCAGGAAGCCCTCCCCCCGTTCGGAGGCACCAGTCGTCGTGCGCCCCGAGGCCATGCTCAGACCTTGATCTCGCGGTTGAAGCGGTCGATCCAGGCGGAGCGGTTTTCGTTGATCTTTTTCCAATCCTGGAAGATGAAGGTCTTCTGCAGCTCGGCCTGGTCCTTGGCCAGAACCTTGGAGATCTCGCCCTCCATCTTGACCTTCTTGTTGGTCGGTACGATCAGATAGGGGCTCTTCATCAGCACCGCCTGCACCTCGGGGCTCATGGCGGCATCGATCAGCGCCGCCGCCAGCTTGGCATTGGGCGAATTCTTGACGATATGGATGCTGGTCTTGAAGGCGATGGCGCCGGTCTCGGGCTTGACGAATTCGACCGGCACGCCACGCGCGCGCAGCAGCTGGATGGCATTGAAATTACCCGGACCGATATCGATCTGGCCCTGCTGGAACAGGGTCGCCAGCGCGCCCGGATTGGCGGCCACCGCGGCCAGGTTCGGCTGCAACGCCTTGAGCGCCGCGAAGGCCGGTTCGATATTCGCTTCGCCGCCGCCCTTCATCTTGGCCAGTTCAACCATGAAGCCGGTGCCCAGCGTGGAATTCAGGTTGGTGATGCCGACGCGGCCCTTGTATTCGGGCTTCCACAGGTCGTTCCAGGATTTCGGCGGCGTCTTGATCTTCTCCGGATTGTAGGTGATGCCGACCACCTGGAAGAAGATCGCCGGGCCGAACGGATCCTGCGCCTCGGGCAGCAGATCGGCATAATGCTTGCTCTGCGCCGTGGGGAAGGGCTCGACCAGATCCTGGCCGATGGCGACCAGCGCCGGGCCGGGATCGTGCAGCATCACGTCGATCGGCGGGTTGCTGCGGGCGGCCGTGACCTTGGCGATCTGGTCGACCGAGAGCATCGGGTCAAGCGCGATCTCGGCATTGCCGTTGGTCTTGCGGAAATACGGCACCAGCACGTCCCGGTGCGCCTCCTCCCAGCTGCCGGTGAAGGTGGCGAAGACCAGCTTGCGCGCCTGCGCCATGCCCATGCCGGGAAAGAGCGAGAGCGCGGCCGTACCCAGGGCGGTGAGCAGCGCCTCACGACGATTGAATTCCATCACATATGCCTCCTCGTTGCGTTGTTTTACTGTTTCGGTGCTGGAAAAATCTGCACTGCATCGAGCGATACCGGGGCGACACGGACCGGCGTGCCGCTGGTGAATGGCTGGGCGCCAGCAGAACGGGCGGATGAGACCTTCAGCGCCCGTCCGGATGCGGTGACGATTTCATGCACGATGGTGGTACCCAGCGGCATGCCGAGCTCGACCTTGCCGGCCAATCCTTCGCCGTCCTCGACAAAAGCCAGATTGTCGGGCCGCACCGACACCACGACGGCGGTTCCCGCAGCCATTTTTTCCGCCGGCCGCGGCAGGACCAGCCGCAGGCCGTCATCAAGCCGGACGGCGCAGGAGGTCGCATCGCTGCTTTCCAGATGGCCCGGCAGCAGATTCGACGTGCCGACAAAGGTGTTGACGAACAGCGTCTCCGGCCGGTCGTAAATCTGCGACGGCGTACCGAACTGCTCCAGCCGGCCCTGCGACAGCACCGCGATGCGGTCCGACATGCTGAGGGCTTCCTCCTGGTCATGGGTCACCATGACGGCGGTGATGCCGGACATCTTCTGGATGCGCTTGATCTCGATCTGCATGTCGAGGCGCAGGTTCTTGTCCAGCGCCGCGAAGGGCTCGTCGAGCAGCAGGATACGCGGCTGCACGGCCAGCGCGCGTGCCAACGCGATGCGCTGCTGCTGGCCACCGGAAAGCTGGCGCGGATAGCGGTCGGCGAAAAGCTGCATCTGCACCAGAGCCAGCATCTCTTCCACACGCACGCGCTGCGCCGCCCTGTCGGTGCCGCGGGCGGCCAGACCATAGGCGATGTTGTCGGCAACGGTGAGATGGGGGAACAAGGCGTAGTTCTGGAACACGATGCCGACAGAACGCCGGTTCGGCGGCAGGTCGTCGATGGGCGTGCCGCCGACGATCACGCGCCCCATGGTCTGGTTGATGAAGCCGGCGACGATACGCAGCAGCGTGGTCTTGCCGCAGCCCGAGGGGCCCAGCAGCGACACCAGCTCGCCGGCCCGGATATCCAGCGTCACATCATCCACGGCCGTCGCGCTGCCGAAGCGATGCGTGATCGCATCCAGGGTCAGCGATTGGCCCGCTTTTTGAAACGCAGGGCTGGTATCAGAGTCTTGGACCGCCATATCGGGCATTGTATCCAATGTTGCGTCTTATTGTTTACAAGCTCTAGCAAGATGCATACCATCTCCCGGGCAGCAGAACAGGGGCTTGTTTTACCTGTAAGAATCAATTTTGTGCGGTTTTCACCACTTACCGGGCGCGGGGGCCCGCCGGCGACTTTTTAGGCAATGTGCGCAGGTCGCGATGCATTTCGCGGCAGATCGGAGAGACGATTGGATGCAATCACCCTGTTAACGGACGTCGCCGAAGGGCGGCAAAGTGCCGGCAGCGCCACGGCCGATAGCCTGCGCCGCGCGACAGCCAGCGATCCAATGCTGCACGCCTTCATCACGCTGTCGGAGTCTGCCGGCCCGGAGGCGAGGCAACTGGATGCCGAAGGCCGGCAGAGCCGCCCGCTGTTCGGCCTGCCGCTGGCGGTCAAGGACCTGACCGACACGGCCGGGCTGCGCACCACCCACGGCTCGCTCATCCATCGCGACCACGTTCCCGTACAGGATGATATCGTGGTGACGCGGGCGCGTGTCGCCGGCGCGGTCATCCTCGGCAAAACCAACACGCCGGAATTCGGTTTCGGCGCGCTCTGCGCCAATGCACTCTGCCCATCCACCGCCAATCCCTATGACCTGTCGCTGAGTTCCGGGGGTTCAAGCGGCGGATCGGCTGCGGCCGTCGCCGCCGGTTTGGTGCCTGCTGCATTCGGCACCGATTTCGGCGGATCGGTGCGCACGCCGGCCGCCTTCTGCGGCGTGGTCGGTTTCCGGCCCAGCGCCGGCCATCTCCCCTCGACGACACGCCGGCTGGCCTGGGATGCGATGCCGACGATTGGTTTTCTGACCCGCAGCGTGCGCGATGCCGCCCTGCTGTATGACAGCCTGGCCGGACCGGATGTCCGCGATCCGGCCTCGTTGCGGCTTCCACCAGGCAAGGCGGCATCCATGCGGCGCATTGCCTGCTCGAGCGATCTGGGCGCCGCGCCGATATCGCAGGCGATGGCCGAACGTTTCGCCGCCGCCATCGCGGCGCTGCAACGAACCGGCCGAATCCCGCTGCCGGCGCATCCCGACTGCACCGGCGCAATGGCCAGCTTCGCCACGCTGCGCGCGGCGCATATCCACAGCAACCTGTCACCGCTGCGCGAGCGCCATGGCGATCTGCTCTCGCCGACCGTACGCTGGAATATCGGCCGCGGCGACAGCCTGACCGCCGCCGCCTATCTGCAGGCGGAAGCCGACCGTACTGTCCTCTACCGGCGCTTCATCGCATTCTTCGACGATTTCGACATCCTGATCACGCCCAGCGCCGCCATCCTGCCCTTCGCGGTCGATGGCGGCGAAGTCTGCGAGATCGACGGCCGCCCGCTGGACAGCCTGATCGATTATCTGGCCATCACCGCCATCATCACGCTGACCGGCTGTCCGGCCCTCTCCCTGCCCTACTGGCCGCCGGGCGAGGCCCTGCCCATCGGCCTGCAACTGATCGCTGCGCCAGGCTGCGACCGCAGCCTTTTCGCTTTCGCCGCCGAACTCGAAAGCCACGCGGATTTCGGCTTCCGGCCACCGCCGCTTTTCATGGAGAATTTCCAATGATCCGTCTCGGCATGCTGACGCCGTCCTCGAATACGGCGCTGGAGCCGGCCACTGCGGCCCTGACGGCGCAACTGCCGGGCGTCACGGCGCATTTCTCGCGCTTTCCGGTCACCGAGATCGCCCTGTCCGATTCCGCGCTGGGCCAGTTCGATGCCGGGCCGATCCTGCAGGCGGCAGACCTGCTGGCGCATGCCCGCGTGGATGCCATCGCCTGGAATGGCACATCGGCGAGCTGGCTCGGCTTTGATCGCGACGAAACCCTGGCCGCCGAGATCCGGCGGCGCACCGGAATCCCTGCCACCACAGCGATCCTGGCGCTGAATACGCTGCTGCAGCGGCTGCAGGCCCGGCGTATCGCCATCGTGACTCCCTATACCGGCGACGTGCAGGCACGGATCATCGGAAATTACCGCAGCCGGGGCCTCGACTGTATCGCCGAACGCCATGCAGGCCTGCGCGACAACTTCTCCTTTGCGGCGTTGCCGGCAGAGACACTGGAGGATTTTCTACTCTCTGTCGCCGCCGACAAACCGGATGCGATCGCAGTGATCTGCACGAATATGGATGCCACCCGTCTGGCGCCGGTCATCGAAGCGCGCACCGGCATTCCGGTCCTCGATTCCATTGCCTGCACGCTGTGGGGCATGCTGGACCTGCTGCGCATCGACAAGGCACCGCTCCGCGACAGCGGCCGGTTGTTCAGCCTTTAGCGGTGCGGATTTTGCGGGGCCGGATACCCAGGGCCTCGGCCAGGTCGACACTGCGCGCCGCCGGCTCACTGAGATCCATCTCCGCCTCGACATGATCAAGATGCTTCAGCATCAAAGCGGCAGCCTGCTTACCCTCACCGGCAATGATGGCGGCGACGATCTGGCTGTGTTCGTCGGGCGGGCAGGCTTCATGTTCGCCCCTGGCATAAAGCAGGATCGCCAGGCAGGTCAGCGCCTGCAACTCGGTGAGCAGCCGGACCAGCACATTATTCTGCGTCAGTTCGGCCAGCAGTAGATGAAATTCGCCGGTCAGCCGCACCAGCGTCGGCCGGTCGCCGGACTTGCGGGCGGCATTCTCGGCCGCCAGATGATCCCGCAGGCGACTAGCATCCTGCGCATTCAGCATCCCGGCGAGCTGCGTCACGATGGCGGGCTCGACCATACGGCGCACAGCCAGGAACTGGCGCGTTTCCGAACGGGTCGGCGCCGCCACGGTCGCGCCGTGATTGCGGCGCTGGGCCACGATCCCGTCCTGGGCCAGGCGGACCAGCGCATGGCGCACGATCGTACGGCTGACGCTGAACAGCTCAGCAAGCCGCTCCTCCGTCAACTTCTCGCCGGGCGGCAGACGCCGCTCGAAGATGGCCTGAAGGATGCGGTGTCGGATCGCGGCGTCAGCGGCTGAATCGGTGGTCAGCATTTGTATGCATGATATACTGAAATTGGATGCAATATACCATCGCCGCAGATGATTTTCTACAGCAGATCAGCAGGCCGGGTTGATGCGGTAGATAATGCCGAGCGATTAAACGGTCTTCAACGGCATCTCTGGCGTGGCCGATATCTTCGCCGTTCCAGGTTTTACCGCGTCGGCCGCATTCAACAAATCTGCATGGACCGCACTATATCCGCGTGCACTGCCGGACCGATTCGCACTACTCCGTCGCTGCGTCGCGGATCTCGGTTTCGGCATCGTCTGAAGGTTCCAGCCCTGGCTCCAGTCTTTGGTTGCCTGGAAACGCATCCCCAGCTGCTCCCATAGCCAGCCTGCCATCACTCCAATAAGCACTGCATCATGCCCCCTCGGAGTGGCCGGCCCGCGCAATCAGGCCGGCCATTTATTGTCCGGCATCAACCGAACCGGCAAAAAAACCGCGGGACACTTTGGGACAAACCGCTGCTAAAGCATGACAAGAATAGCTAAAGTCCCGAAAATCAAACTGCCGTTTTCCATCATTTTTTGACAGCCGGAATCCCCATCCATGGGCTTCCCAAGCTTACGACGGGGGTTCGATTCCCCTCACCCGCTCCAGCTTCTCCACCCCCTCACGCGCCGCGCGCCTTCACATAAATCGCGCGCAGCGTGGTGGTGGCGCAGATGAACAGCCGGTTGCGCTTCGGGCCACCGAAACACAGGTTGGCCACCACTTCATCCAGCAGAATCTTGCCCAGCAGCGTGCCGTCGGGCGCGTAGCAATGCACGCCGTCGCCGGCCGAAGCCCAGATGTTGCCCTCGGTGTCGAGGCGGAAGCCATCGAAAAGCCCGGTATCGCAGAAGATGAAATCCTCGCCCGCGCCCAGGCTGCGGCCGTCGGGCCCGAGCGGATAGCGGCGGATTTTCGGGTGGCAGTCGGGGAAATGCGTGCGGCCGGTATCGGCCACGAACAGCATGGATTCATCGGGCGAAAAGGCCAGGCCGTTGGGCTGTTTCATGTCGTCGACCACGCGGGTGATGGCGCCCGATGACGGGGCGATGCGATAGACATGCCGGCCATCCTGTTCCATCGGCGCGGCGTCGCCCTCGTAATCGCTGTCGATGCCGTAGGACGGATCGGTGAACCAGATCGAACCGTCGGATTTCACCACCACGTCGTTGGGCGAGTTCAGGCGCTTGCCATCATAGCTGTCGGCCAGGATGGTGCGGCTGCCGTCGATCTCGTAGCGGCTGACGCAGCGGCCGCGATGCTCGCAGGCGATCATGCGCCCTTCGCGATCCACGGTGTGGCCGTTCTGGTTGCGGCAGGGCTGCTCGAAGACGGCGACGGCGCCGCTCATTTCGTCCCAGCGCAGCAGGCGGTCGTTCGGGATATCCGACCAGACCAGGTAACGCCCGGCGGCGAAATAGGCCGGCCCCTCGGCCCAGCGCCCGCCGCTCCACAGCGTGTCGATCCGCGCATTGCCATGAATGAGGCGGCGGAAACGCTCGTCGCGGATGTCGTAATGTCCTCCCGCCATGGCTCGATCCTTTATTACATTGGTCCTTTACGACAGCACGCGCTGGTTCCGGCCATAGACCAGCAGCATGGCGATGATCACCGCGCCATAGATGATCTGGCGGCCCGCCTCGGGCATCTGCATGATAGACAAAACGGAATTGAGCAGCACGATCAGAATCACGCCGATCAGCGTGCCGATATACCGCCCGCGCCCGCCGAGGATATGCGTGCCGCCCAGCACCACGGCGGCAATCGCCGGCAGCAGGTAGACATTGCCCATGCCCTGGTAGGCCTTGGCCGAATAGCCGGCCAGCAGGATGCCGGCGATGGCGGCGCAGACCCCCGACACCACGAAGGCGCCGAGGATCACCCAGCGCGTGTGGATGCCCGAGAGATAGGCCGCGGCCTCGCGCGAGCCGGTGGCATAGATCGCGCGGCCAAAGCCGGTGCGGGTGAGGATGACGACGATGGCCAGCGATACCGCCGCCCAGACGAAGATCGCCGCGGGAATGCCGAGCAGGCGTTCCTTGGCGAGAAACACCATCAGCGGCGTGGCGGTGTCCTGCGGCGCGAAGCCGCCGGTCTGCGCCACCATCAGGCCGCGCAGCACGGTATCGACGCCGAGCGTGAAGATCATCGACGGGATGCGCAGCCAGGCAACCCCGATGCCGTTCACCAGGCCGACCGCCACGCCGACGGCCAGCGCGGTGGGCACGGCCATGTCCCCGCCGATGGCGGTGGCGGTCATGGCCGCCGCCGTCAGGGTCCAGGGGATCGAGAGGTCGATATGGCCGAGCAGGATCACCATCATGATGCCGGCCGCGCAGATGCCTAAGAAAGCGCCGATCTGCAGCTGCTGCAGCAGGTAGTTCGGCGACAGCAGCGGCGCGGTGCCGGTGGTGGACAGCGTGTAGCCGGTGCCGATCAGCAGGATCACCAGGATGAAGCCCAGGGCGATGGCGATCGGTTTGTTTTCGGCCGAGACAAGTCTGCGCATGGCGTCACCTGAACAGATCGAGTTTGTTCTTCACCCGCAGGGTGCGGAAGGCGCCGAACGACACGGCGGTGAGCAGCACCACGCCCTCGATCAGCGGCTGCAGCAGGGGATCAATATCGAGGATGCGGAAATAGAACGAGATCACCCGCAGGATCAGCGCGCCGACCAGGCTGCCGATGGCGCCGCCGCTGCCGCCCAGCAGGGAGGTGCCGCCCAGCACCACCGCCGCGATGGAATTCAGGGTATAGGCGCCGGCCTGCTGGATGTCGGCATTGCCCGAGGAGGTCTGGATGGCGAGATAGAGTCCGCCGCAGGCCGCCAGGAAGCCCCCCAAGGTGAAGGCCGCGATCTTGGCCCGATTGATCGGCAGGCCCGACATATAGGCCGATCCCTCGGCCGAGCCGATGGCATAGACGGTGCGCCCGGTGACCGAGCGGCGGAAGGGTATCCAGACCAAAGCCGCCACCACGATGACCAGGATGACGGGCACCGGGATATCGGCGAAGGGCGAAAGCCACCAGGCCTGGCCGCCATCGGCGATGCCATAGGTTTCGGCGAAATCGGCCACGGAGTTGGTCAGCGCCCAGCTCAGGTCCTCGTCCACGTCCCCGCCCGGCTTCGGCCTGACCAGCAGGGCGAGGCCAATGGCAATCGCCCCGGTGGCCAGCGTGGCGATGATCGGCTGGATCCGGCCGTAGACCACGATGATGCCATTCATCAGCCCAAACGCCGTGCCGGACAGCAGCGTCACCACCACGCCCAGCAGGATCTGCGCCGGCGAGCCGTGCAGCAGTTCGGAGGCGATGCAGTTGGTCAGCGTCATCACCGCGCCGACCGAGAGGTCGAGCCCGCCGAGCAAAACGGGCAGGGTCTGCGCCATGGCGACAAAGACGATGGCGACGGCCTCGTTGGAATTCTGGATCGCCACGGCCGACGAGAAACCGCGCGGATGCAGGATGTTGTAGACCAGGCACAGCACGACCAGCAGCAGGATGGCGGCGGCAAAGCCCAGATTCTGCTGCAGCCATCGCGTCAGGGACTTGGCAAGCATCAGGCGGCCCGCGGGTCGATGTTGAGCGAGGCGGCGACCAGGCTTTCCTCGGTGATGCCATCGCCGGATTGTTCGCTGACCACCCGCCCGCCATACAGCACCGCGACACGGTCGCAGCAGCCAATCAGTTCCGCATAATCCGAGGAATAGAACAGGATGGCCTTGCCGGCATCGGCAAGGTCGCGCATCAGCCGGTAGATTTCCTGCTTGGTGCCGACATCGATGCCGCGGGTCGGATCGTTCAGCAGGATGATGTCAGGGTCGATCATCAGCCATTTGGCGATCACCACCTTCTGCTGGTTGCCACCCGAGAGCGTCATCACGGCATCCCGGGGAGAGCCGGCCTTGATCTGCAGCTTGGCGATGCCATCCGCCACGGCCTGGCGGGCGCGCTGGGGATCGATGAAGGGGCCGCGCGATATCCTGGCCTGACAGGCGGCCAGAAGGTTGTCGGCAATCGACATGCCCAGCATCAGGCCTTCGGTCTTGCGGTCTTCCGGCACCAGGGCCATGCGGGTGGACCCCGATTTCGCCGCCGCCGGCGAGGCCGGCCCGCCGCGCTGCCCGGCAATCGCGATCTCGCCCCCGACATGCTCCAGCACGCCGAACAGCGCGAGCAGCAGTTCCTTCTGCCCTTGCCCATCGAGGCCGCCGAGGCCGACGATCTCGCCGCGAGCGACGGACAGGTCGATGCCGTTCAACCGGTCTTCCCATGTCAGGCCGCTCACCTGCAACAGGGGCTGGTCTTCCTGCGCCTGCTGGCGCGCTGGCGGCCGGGGCGGAAACTGCGCCTCGACATCGCGCCCGATCATCAACTTCACGATCTCGCGGCCGTTCTTTTCACCTTTGGCAAATGTCTCGATATGCCGGCCGTTGCGGAAGACCGACAGGGTGTCGCACAGCGCATCCACCTCGTGCATGCGATGCGAGATGAACAGGCTGGCCACGCCTTTGGATTTGAGATCGGCGAGAAGGTCATAGACCGTCTGCACGTCGCGGGCGGTGAGCGCCGATGTGGCCTCGTCCAGGATCAGCACCTTCGGATCGCGACCGAGCGCCTTGGCGATCTCGATCATCTGACGGCGCGACAGCGACAGCTCGCGCACCAGGGCATTCGGATCGACATCCTCGCAGCGCACCCTGGCGAGAAGCTTTTCCGCGCGCGCCTTCTGGGCGCGGCGATCGATCAGCCCCAGGCGGCGCGGCGGATCTGATATCGACAGGTTGTCGGCGACCGTCAGGTCGGGGATCAGCGAAAGTTCCTGGAACATGCAGATGATGCCCGTATCGCCGGCGGCGCGCGGCGATGCGAAGGCAACCGGCCTGCCCTCAAGGCGGATTTCCCCGGCATCGGGCTGCAGTACGCCGGACATGATCTTGATCAGGGTCGACTTGCCTGCCCCGTTTTCCCCAAGGATGCCGTGGATGGACCCAGCCGAGCAGGCGAAATCGACATCTTCCAGCGCCCGGATGCCCGAGAAATGTTTCGATATGCCGCGATATTCGATGATGACGTCGGTCATGCCTGTGCTGCATCCGGCTAAAAGCTGGTCGCCCCTGCATAGGGGAGGACAGTTTCCGCGAAGACAGGGCCCCGGATGTTGAACCCGGGGCCCTGTTCGATCCGGGAGGACGGTTATTTCACGTCAGCTTCGGTCTTCGACATGATCGCCGGGCCGGAGACGTTCACGCCGCAGGGCGGGAACTCGTTGACCGTGAAGAAGTTGTCCGGAAGGCTGGTCCAGAAGTTCACGCCGTCCTTCAACTGCGTGTAATCGGCCACCGGCAGCGGCACCGAGATGAGCTGCGGCATGGCCTTGCCTTCCAGCGCGGTGACCGCCGCCTTCATGGCGATCGCGACCAGGCCGGGTGACTGGCCGATCGAGATGCCCTTCAGGCCCTCGCCCGCATGCTTGGCGACGAGCTTGCGGAAACCGTTTTCGGACTCGCCGGCAATCGGGACCATGGGATGCTTGGCATCCAGCATCGCCCGGACCACGCCGGTGGTGCCGCCCTGCGCCGCGATCGCATCGAACCTGCCGTGCACGGCGATGGCGTCGGCCGTTACCTTCTGCGCGGTGCCGTCATCCCAGTTTCCCACCACCTGGACAACCTCCCACTTGCCGCCCGATGCCTCGAGCGCCTTGTGGATGCCGACCGAGCGGTCGCGGTCGACCGAATTGCCCGGCAGGCCGCGTACCTCCAGGATCTTGCCCGAGGTCTTGCCCGCCGCCTTCAGCTCCTTGAGCAGGAATTCGGCCCAGGTCTTGCCCATGGCAAGCTGGTCTTCGTTCACCTGCATAACCTTGTCGGTGTCTAGCACATTGTCGAACGGCACCAGCACCACGTTGTTCCGGTCGGCCAGACGGATGACGCGGTCGAAACCGTCCGGCGACACCGCGATGGTGACGATGGCGTCATAACCCTGGTTGATGAAGTCCTCGATGGCGCCCAGCTGAGCCGGCGCGTCGGTTCCGGTGGAAACGACCTTGAACTCCTTGATCTTGCCCTTCATCGACGGATCTTCGGCAAAAGCCTTGGCCGTCTTGATCATCTGGATGCGCCAGGTGTTGCCGACGAAGCCGTTGACCACGGCGACGCGGTATGGGCCCGGACGGCCGGCCCACTGGAAGTATTTGGTGCTGTTGGACCAGGGCTTGAAACAGGCCGGATCGGCACCGGGGCCCGAAACGACCTTGGGGCCGGCATAGGCCAGCTGCGCCGACAGCGCCACCGCCATCACGACGGCCGAGAATGTGAGAACTGATTTCATGGTGGTTCCTCCCTCTGTTTAAAGCATCCGTTCGGAATTCTTCGGACTGCGGTCCACGTCTCCGTTATTTCGGATCTGCCTTCATGCTGACGCCTTCGTCAGACCCACTGCCTCCATCTCTTCGCTGAAATTCCTGAAGCCGATCATCAGGTGGCTGCGTAGGCGATACTGGAATGCCAGGCGGTCGCGCGCGGCCAGCGCGTCGATCACTCCGGCATGCTCGGAATAGGTTTCAGTCTTGTATGACCGGCGGGTCTTGCCTTTCTGCATGATCCGCAGGACGACCGGCTTCATCACCTTGTAGACATCCATGATGGCGTCGTTGCCGAGGATCGATATCAGCCGGGTGTGGAAGTCGTAGTCGACCTCGGAGGCTTCCTGGATGTCGCTGATTTCGGCCAGCCGGTTGTTGATCCCGTAGAGGTCTTCGATATCCCGGTCAGTCAGCCGGTCGAGCAGCCGGTCCGCCGAACCGACCTCGAGTAGGTCGCGGAAGGCCTGCACGTCGCTGAAGGTCTTGCGCGAGACCTCCATGGTGTTGAAGGAAAACAATTCGAACGCGCGCGACAGGCGGTTGTCGGTGATTGTCGCGCCCACCTTGGGCCGCACATCCACCAGGCCATAGGCCTTCACGATGCGCATCGCTTCGCGCACCGTGTTCCGGCTGGCATTGAACTGGGTGCAGAGCTCACGTTCGGTCGGCAGGTTATCGCCGACCTTCAGCCCGGCATCGGCGATCAATGCGCGTATTTGTTCGACCACGGCATCCACGGCCGATCCGCCAGGCGATCTCCCAGACGATCCGTTTTTCAGTGCTATGGCTTTCTGGGCCGATACGCGTGTCTTCGGTTTCACCGCATCCCCTGTGTGATCGGTGTTCCCTGTTGGGATGGCTTGAACCGTCACCCTATTTGTTGGACCAGAATCCCTAGTGAGCCCTCGGCGCCCTGTCAACTCCGTCTTTCTCCGGCCGTCCCGAAAACCGGGAAATGGAGCTTAAATCCCCACAAAACAACAGCAGATTGCACAAGCGCGGCATTTTCAGGCGCGAAGGGCACGAATTGACCCCCATTAGGGACATCCATTATTTGTAGGACCAAATACAAACGACCGGCAGGCAGGCCGCCGGTGGACGGAAGGGGTGGAGACAGATGGCGTTCTTTCTGGGACAGGCGGAAAACGACGGCGTGTTCATCGGCCGGATCTGGTCGCCCGAAGCCGCGGGCCCCTCTGTGGTGACGATCCAGGACGGCATGGTGGTGGACATCACCTCCCGCGCGGCGCCAGTCGTCGCCGATATCTGCGACATGGACGATCCGGCCGGTTTCGTGCGCGCGGCTGCCGGGCGCGTTGTCGGTCCGGCGGAGCAGATCGCGGCCAATACACCCGGCAACGGTACGAAACCGCATTTCCTGGCCCCCTGCGACCTGCAGCCGATCAAGGCCTGCGGCGTGACCTTCGCCTCCTCGATGGTCGAACGCGTGATCGAGGAGAAGGCAGCCGGCGACCCGAAGCGGGCGGAGGCGATCCGGAAAAAGGTCGGCGACGTGATCGGCGGTTCGCTGCGCAACATCAGGGCCGGCTCGGAAGCGGCGGCCGGCGTCAAGCAGGCGCTGATCGCCGAAGGCATGTGGAGCCAGTATCTGGAGGTCGGCATCGGCCCGGATGCGGAAGTCTTTTCCAAGGCGCAGATGCTGTCGGCCATGGGGCCGGGCGCGGATGTCGGCCTGCATCCGGTCTCGAAATGGAACAACCCCGAGCCCGAGATCGTGCTGGCGGTATCCAGCCGGGGCCGCATCGTCGGCGCGGCGCTGGGCAACGACGTCAACCTGCGCGATGTGGAGGGGCGCTCGGCGCTGCTGCTCTCGAAGGCGAAGGACAACAACGCAAGCTGCGCGATCGGGCCGATGATCCGCCTGCTCGACGGCCGTTTCACGCTGGACCATGTGCGGCAGGCCGAACTGGACATGACCGTGACCGGACCAGACGGCTTCGTGCTGAAAGGCCGTTCCTCCATGAAGCAGATCAGCCGCGATCCGGAAGACCTGGTGCGGCAGACGCTCGGCCGCCATCACCAGTATCCGGATGGCATCATGCTGTTCCTCGGCACGCTGTTCGCGCCGACCGAGGACCGCGACATGCCCGGCGAAGGCTTCACCCACAAGATCGGCGATGTGGTGCGGATTGCCTCGCCCGGCCTCGGTTATCTGGAGAATACGGTGCGGCTGTCCACCGAATGCGCCGAATGGACCTTCGGCGCGCGGGCCCTGATGCGGAACCTGGCGGTGCGCGGCCTCATCTGAGGCCGGGCCGGCCCTGCAGGACTACGCCGCGCCGGTCAGCCAGGCTTCTTCGCCAGCATGGAACGTATCCAACTGTTCCGGGCGGTCGTCGCCGAGCAGATCGGGATTCACCGTCACGCCACGACTCTGCTGCATGTAGGCGAGAAACCGGTAGGACGGGCGCAGGGTGGTCAGCACCGCCCAGTCAACCGGCAGGGTTTCGGCCGCATTGACGGTGCGCATGATGTCGCGCTCGAAGAGCACCTCGAAGGACAGCAGCTTCCAGGCGCCGTTCTCGCGCACCGCGCGCGAGAAGAAGCGGCAGAAGACATGGAAGTCCACCTCGACGCCGCTGAGCCTGGCGCGGTTGAAGATCATCGCCGGGCTCTCGACGGTGGCCCTGTCGCCGACGATCCGGGCATAGGCGGGAAACACCCAGTGCTTGCTGGTGGTGCCCGCCGACTTCATCCATGTGCGAGTGGCTTCCACATAAGCCTCGCCGCCCCGGCCGTCATACCAGCTGGTCCGCACATAGGCGTCGTCGTGGAAACAATCCCGCATCACATCGAAGCGGCGCTGGTCGCGGGCGAACCGCTCGCGCCGGACGAGGTCGAAGAGTTCCTCGCGGTCCAGCATGGCCTGCAGGCGGCGGTCGGCGTCGGGCTGCATCAGCCTCTCCCTTCAGGCCGGGCTGGCGAGTTTGTGGAACTGGCGGCGGTTCTGGATATAGGCGGCCAGCACGACCGGCGCCATGATCGCCAGCCCGAGGCCGAGAAGCTGCCAGTCGTTCATGCCGGGCACGGCCTCACCGGGCAGCGCGATCAGCAGGGCACCGACCAGGATGGGCAGCCGCAGCATCCAGCCGACCGGACCATTCCCGAAAATGGGGCCGATCCCGATGATGTAGCCCTGGATGCCGCTGGCGAAGACCCAGACCCCGAAGACGGCCAGCGCCGTCGAGATGAGGATGTTGTCCCAGGTTCCATTCATGATGAGGGCGGGGTCGAAGACGAAGAAGAACGGGATGAAGTAGATGATGCTGCCGATCCGCATCGCCTCGAAGCCGGTGCGCATGGGCGGCGTCTTGGCGATGGAGGCGGCCGCAAAAGCGCCCAGCGCCACCGGCGGCGTGATGAAGGACAGCATGCCCCAGTAGAAGATGTAGAGATGCACCGCAAGCGGGTCGAGCCCGACCTGGATCAGCGCCGGGGCCAGCATCACCGCGAGGAAGATGTAGCAGGCGGTGGCCGTCATGCCGGTGCCGAGGATCAGGCTGGTGATCGCCCCCATGATGAGAAGCAGGTAGGGCGAGCCGCCGGCAATGCTGAGCAGGTCGTTGACCAGCGTGCCGGCCAGGCCGGTCATCGACAGGCCGCCGACGATCATGCCGACCGCGGCGAGGGTGGCGGCAAGGGTGGCGAACAGGCGCGCCAGGCTGTCGATGAAGGCGATCAGCTCCTTTTTGCCCCAGCGGTCGGTCTTGGACACGATCTGGTTGACCACCAGCAGAACGACGGTGGCATAGAAGGGCGCATATTGCTCCTGCTGCATGACGAGCAGCATGACGGTGAGGAATATGAAGGCGAAGACATGGTGCCAGCCTTCCTTCAACGTCGTCTTCAGATCGGGCAGTTCTTCCTTCGTCAGTCCGCGCAGGCCTTCGCGGGCGGCGCGGGCATCGATCTGCACGAACAGCCCGAAGAAGTAGAGGAAGGCGGGGATCGCGGCGGCAATGGCGATCGTGGCGTAAGGCACCTGGAGGAAATCCGCCATCACGAAGGCGGCCGCACCCATCACCGGCGGCATCAGCACGCCGCCCGTCGAAGCGCAGGTTTCGATTCCGGCGGCGACGGTGCCCTTCATGCCGACCTTGCGCATGGCAGGGATCGTCATCACGCCGGTGGTCAGCACATTGGTGACCACGCTGCCGCTCAGCGAGCCCATCAGGCCGCTGGAAAGGATCGCGACCTTGGCCGGCCCGCCCCGGACCTGGCCGAGCAGGGCGAAGGCGAGGTTGATGAAGAAGCGGCCGGCACCGGTATGCTCCAGCGCCGCGCCGAACACCACGAAACCGAACACGAGATTGGCAAAGGCCTTGAGCGGGATGCCGAGGATGCTCTCCAGACTCATGGCGTGATAGGCGGCAACATACTCGAAGGGGGAACTGAAGGCCGAGATCGGCCCCGGCAGCATGTCGGCGAACAGCGGATAGAACGAGAAGAACAGCACGACCAGGCTGAGGACCAGGCCGCCGGCGCGGCGGCCCGCATCGAGCATGACCGCCCACAGGATGGCGCCGATGACGACCGCGATCATCGGAGGCGACATCTCCCAGCCCGAGAGCACGATGTCGTAGGCGTGGAGAATGAAATATCCCAGGGCAAGGAAGCTGACGACCGCCAGCGTCCAGTCGATGATGCCCGGCCCCTGCCCTGCCTTCAGCTTGCCGGCGGGAAAGAGCAGGAACACGAGCGGGATGCAGAGCGCGAGGACAGCGTAGAGATACTGGTTCTCGAGGATCGAGACATGGAAGACCGCACCGATGTTGAAGGTCTGGTTGATCCCGAGCAACAGCATGGCCACCGTGAAGGCGCGGACGACCAGGACTGTCTTGCCGCCGACTTCGCGGGCAGGTGCGGCCTCGCCGTCGTAGAAGCTGTTTTCGATTGTGGACATCTGCATCTGACCTGAAAGAGCCGGACTATCTTACTTGAAATATGCCGGGAACCCAGCCGCCTCGAGAGCCTCGGCACGCACCTTCAGCCACTTCGCGGCGAAATCGTCGCCTTTCACGGCGGCCATCTTCTTCCAGGCCTCCTGCAGGACCTTGCCGCGGGCCACGAGCTGGTCGTTATGTTTCTGCTTGGTGGCATCCCAGGTGCCGGCTTCCTTGTAATATTTGATCGCACCCTCGTTGTACGGCACGACCCAGTCATAGACCTGCGACTTGGCCGCCCAGCCGGAGGTGCCGGACTGGGCCTTGCTGTAGACCGGCGCCTGCAGATCGATGGC
>NZ_JANLJJ010000094.1:117969-120906 GCF_029255545.1 Ferrovibrio sp.
TCGAAGCTGGTCCAGACAAGCGTCTTGGGCAGGCTGACGTCGGCCGCCATGGCCAGGCCCGAACCCAGGCACGCCGCCGCGAATGCCATACCGGCTAGCTTTTTCATTGCACTTCCTCCCTGAAGCGTTATTGGCATCGATACTCTAGGCCACCGCAGCGGCCGTCAATTTGCATGCCGGTGCGTTCCGCCTGGTGAAATCCCCCGCGGGTCAGCCTGCCGCGACTGTCAGCTCGCGGCGGCGGCCGGCACGGCCAATTGCGGCTCCGGCAGTCCCATCAGCCGGCAGGCATTCGAACCGATCATCTTGCGGATATCCGCCTCGCCGTAACCGAGGCCCAGACAGAGCCGGATGACTGCGCGGAAACCCGCCACCGGATGCGGGTTCTTGGCCTGGCCGAGATCCGAACCCAGGATCGTGCGCTCGACGCCGGCCGCGGCGATCAGTTCCTTGAGCTGCGCGCCGGTAAACTTTTTGTTGTAGGTTTCGTTGATGAACATGCAGAACGAGTGCTCGATATAGGCACCCATATCGGAGAGTTCCTTGATGTCGCGCAGGTTGGCATCCACCACGAAGGTCGGATGATTGACCAGCAGGCGCTTCACGCCGCGCTTCTTCGCCTCGTCAAACAGCGGCCAGATTTCGCTGATATGCAGATGGCCCGCCGACAGCACACAATCCGCCTCGGCGATCAGGTCGAGGATCGGCTTGACCTCCTCCTTCAGATCGCCCTTGTCGGTGACGACCGACAGGCCGGTCGGCGTCAGCATCCTCTCCTTGGTCGGCAGGATGACATGGCGGTGCCCATGACGCAGATGGTTTGCGGCGCTGAAGGTCGGCATCCACACGATATGCCCGCCGAGCTTCAGCATATGGTCGACCGCATAGGGGTTCAGTCCACCCACGGTATTGTTGAGCGCCACGCCGGTCAGCAGGTTCAGCCGCAGGTCGGGCACGGTCTCTTCGATATACTTCGCCACCGGCGTCACGGAGTAGTAATGGTCCTTGAACAGCACCGCGTGCATGCCGGCATCCTGGGCTTCGAGGATGGCCTGCAGGTGGTTGAGCGAACGCGGCATCACCGACGGGCCGCTGTGGCAATGCAGGTCCACGGCACCGCGCAGCATGTCGTCGATGACCGATTCCGGCACGTCGGCATAGGTCTCGACGGTCTTGGAAAAGGTCAGAATGGGATCGCCGCTCATCGTCATGTCTCCTGGTGTTGCTATTCGACGTGGTGATATCCGCTGCGCCCTAGCCCCGGCTGACGACGCCTTTGCGCGGGCCTGGCTGTGCGGCCTGTGATTGTGCGGCCTGGGGTGTCATGCCGATGATCTCGCCCAGGGTGGAGTAATTCGGGCCGCCAAGCCGCGCGAGCGGACGCAGCCGACCGGAATCGACCTTGTTACCGACCGCGAGATCTTCTCGGATATGGAAGAGGTGGATTTCGCCGACGAAGAACTGGTTGTTGCCGAAATCGACCACCTTGTGCAGCCGGCATTCCATGGCGACCGGCGCGCGTGTCACGCGCAGCGGCACCACCAGTTTGCTGGGCGCGAGTTCAAGCCCAAGCTGTTCGGCCTCGCTGACCTCGGGCGGGAACTCCCCGCCGGAACGATGCAGGGGCTCAAGCAGGGTTTCGTCGCCGATATGGACCACGAATTCCTGCGTCTCGTGGATGTTGCGCGCCGTGTCCTTGAAGCTGCCGGGTCGGCGGCCGATGCTGACCCCCAGCATGGGCGGCGTATGCGAGACGAAGGTGAAGCAGCTGAACGGCGCCAGGTTCGAGATCCCGGCCGCCGACCTGGTGCTGATCCAGGCGATCGGCCGCGGCACGACGATGCCGCAGAGCAACTTGTAGGCGGCATCGCCCTGGAGATCGGCGGGGCGGATTTCCAGCATCGGTTCAGCCAAGCAGGTCGCGCATCTCGGCCAGGCCCTTCATCGCCGCCTGGCGCAGGAAGCCCTGGTCCGAGTTGAAGATGAACGTGGTTGCCCCCTGCCCCTGCAGCCATTCCGCATCGGGCCGCCCGCCGACATAGACGCTGACCGGCTTGTTCGCCCGGCGCGCCGCCGCCGCGATTTTCTCCACTGCCTGCCGCACCGCCGCCGGATTGGGCGTCTCGTCGCCGAAGGCCGCCGTCAGGTCGCCGCGACCGATGAACAGGGAATCGATCCCGTCCACGGCGGCGATGGCGTCGATCTCGTCGAGCGCCTCGGGATCCTCGATCTGCGCGATCACCGTCACCGCGTCGTCGGAGGCGCGGATATGCTGCCACATCGGCACCGCCGTATAGCCGCCAGCCCGTGTGCTGGTGGCAAAGCCGCGGCGGCCCTTGTAGCGGCACATCGCCGCCACCTCGCGCGCATAGGCGGCACTCGCCACATGCGGGATCAGCATGCCGGTGGCGCCGCAATCGAGCACGGACAGGATCGTGTCCGGCCCCGACACGCGCACCAGCGCCGGGATGTTGCAGCCGCGCGCCGCCATCAGGGCGATGTCGGTCGTGGTGCGGTCAAAGGGCGCATGCTCCTGGTCGATCACCACGAAATCGTAGCCGACGCCGGCCACGATCTCGGTGCCGTGGCTGGTCGGAGTCTTGAGGAAGGTGCCGACCAGCCTGTCGCCGGCCAGCAGGCGCTGCCGGAAAGAATGCGTCTCGGCCATCCTCAATCCTCGGGCATCGGGTAATCGGCCGCGTTCAGCACCCAGCCCGGTTTCAGCGAGAAGTCCATGCGCGGCGGACAGAAGAGGTCGACCAGCTGGTTCAGGCCCTTGCCGACGGCCTCGGTGGTGTGCACCGATGGCGGCGGGATGACGGCAATCGACGGGCTGCCGCACAGCTCGTGCTGGTCCTCGCGCCAGATATGCTTGTTCGGCGTCCAGGGCCAGCGGATGTGGTGGACGAAATCGCCCTCCAGCGCCAGCGAGCCCTG
>NZ_JANLJJ010000094.1:121006-124056 GCF_029255545.1 Ferrovibrio sp.
TAGAAACGCACATACTCGCAGTCGCCATAGGCCGTGACGGGAACGGCAGGACTGCCGGCCGGCCTGGGGGCCAGGCTCGCACGTGGATCGTTGGGATTGTACATGGCGCGCCTCCCTCGCCGTTATCCAAGGATTGGACCGGATCATAGGCAAGGCGGGGTGGAGCGTGGCGAAGTTTCCGGCGGCGTTCCGCAATACGGAACGACGTATCGGGCGATCAGCCCCCGAGGCTGTCGATGCTGCGCGCGATATTCTCGGCTGCGGAGCGCAGGTGCGGCACATACAGCTCGACCGCCTTGCCGCGTTTCATGGCGGAGGTGAAATAGGTCAGCCCCAGGGTCGCCAGCACGCGGCTGCCATCCATCACCGGCACCGCCAGCGTGGATGAGGATTTCGGCTCCACATTCGGGTCGCGTTCGGCATAGCCCTGGCTGCGCATGGACTGCAGGTTGCGCAGCAGCGCGGGCGGGCGGCGCGCTGGCGCGTTTTCCGGATCCTTCGACGCGGCCAGGATCTGCAGCAGGATGTTGCGTTCGGCAGTGGGGCAGAAGGCGAGATAGGCCCGACCGAGCGCGCGCGACACCAGGCTCAGCCGCCGGCCCACGGTGGCCTGGAACGGCGAAATGGGACTGTCGGGAATGGTGCTGAACCGCACGGTGACCGCGTCCTCGTCGAGCACCGCGATGGCCACCGGCCACTTGAAGCGCTGCGTGAGGTCGATCGCCCAGGCCCGGCCCGCCTCCACCACCAGCGGATCGCCATGGAAGCCGCAGCTCAGCGCGCGGACCAGAGACGTGACGGAATACCCGCCCTGGCGCTGGTCGTTGGCGACATAGCCGCGCGCGGTCAGGGTCTTGAGCAGGCGCACGATGGTCGGCTTGGGCAGGCCGGTTGCCTCATGCAGCTGCTTGATCGAAGCGACCTTCTGGCGGTTCAGCGCCTCCAGCAGGTCGAGCGCGCGCGCGACCGACTGGACGTGAGCGTCTTTGTCCAGCACTGGGGCCGGCATGGCGTTTCCTCGATGCTTCTTATTTCGCACTGTGGAACGCCGATCCGGGAAATGCAAGCGGGCGATGGCCGGGCGCCGGTTCAGCCGAGGATGGCCTTCACCTCGAGATACTCCTCGAAGCCGAATACGCCGAATTCGCGCCCGTTGCCCGACTGCTTGTAGCCGCCGAAGGGCAGGCTGCGGTCGAACGGCGCGCCGTTGAGATAGACGCGGCCGGCCCGGATGCGGTTGGCAATGGCGCGGGCATGGTCGCGGTTCCGCGACTGCACAAAGCCCGCCAGTCCGAACGGCGTATCGTTGGCGATCCCGACCGCCTCGTCCTCGGTGTCGTAGCCGATGATCGACAGCACCGGGCCGAAGATTTCCTCGCGGGCGATGCGCATCTGCGGCGTGACGTCGCCGAAAACGGTCGGGCGGACGAAATAGCCACGATTCAGGTCGGCCGGCCGGCCTGTGCCGCCCGCCACCAGGGTCGCGCCCTCGTCGATGCCCGACTGGATCAGGTCCTGCACCTTGTCGAACTGCGCCGGGCTCACCAGCGGCCCCATGGTGGTGGCCGGATCGAGCGGGTCGCCCAGGCGGACGCTGTCGACCGCCTGGCGTGCCGCCGCGAAGGCCGCATCGCGCTGCGCACGCGGGATCAGCATGCGGGTGGGCGACTGGCAGTTCTGGCCGCCATTCGTGTAGCAGGCATGGACGCCGGCGATCACGGCGGTTTTCAGGTCGGCATCGGGCAGGATGATGTTGGCCGACTTGCCGCCCAGTTCCTGCGCCACGCGCTTGACCGTGTCGGCGGCCAGCTTGGCCACCCGGATGCCGGCCGCCGTCGAGCCGGTGAACGACACCATGTCGATCTCCGGATGGGCAGCGATGGCCTCGCCCACCGTGGGCCCGTCGCCATTCACCAGATTGAAGACGCCCGCCGGCAGGCCGGCATCATGCAGGATCTCGGCAACCAGCATGGCGCTGATCGGCGCGATCTCGCTGGGCTTCAGCACCACCGTGCAGCCCGTGGCCAGTGCCGGCGCGACCTTGGAGGCCACCTGGTTCAACGGCCAGTTCCACGGCGTGATCAGGCCGCAGACGCCAATCGGTTCGCGGCGGATGATGCCGGGGCCCATCGGTTCCTCGAACCGGTATTGCGCCAGCACACGCGCGGCCTCCTCGAAATGAAACAGGGCGACGGTGGCCTGACGTTCGGTCGCGAAGGTGATCGGCGCGCCCATCTCCAGGGTCATCGTGCGCGCCAGTTCCGGCAGGCGCGCCTTGAAGCCCGCGATGATCTTCTGAAGATAAGACAGCCGCTCTTCGACGCTGGTATCGCAATACGTGGCGAAGGCACGGCGCGCGGCCTGCACGGCGCGGTCGACATCCTGCTTTGACCCCAGGCTGATCCGGGCGAAGGTTTCCTCCGTCGCCGGGTTCATCACGCCCAGGGTTGACGGCGCGGCCGGATCCACCCAGGCGCCGTCGATGTAGAATTTCAGTTTCTCGATCATGCCCTATGCTTCCTTCAGAGATGCCGGCCTTCGTCCACCGGCACGACAATGCCCGTCGAACTGGTCAGATTGACGATGCAGGCCACCGCGGCCCTGGCCACATCATCCGGGGTGGTGACATGGGCCAGCGGCAGCCGTTCGGCGGTTTTCTCCAGCTGCTCGCGGGTGCGGCCGGGGACAAAATCGGTATCCACCCCGGCGGGCGAGACGGAGAAGACGCGGATTTTCGGCGCCAGCACTTTCGCCAGCGCGATGGTCAGCGCGTCGACGCCCGCCTTGGCCGACAGATAGGCCAGGCTGCTGCCCAGGCCGGTGCGGGCCGCGATGGAGGAAATGTTCACGATTGCCGCCTGCTCGCCACGTTCCAGCAAGGGGCGGAAGGCGCGGATCATGGCAAAGGGGCCGCGCAGGTTGAGCGTGACGGTCCGGTCGAAGATCTCATCCGTCAGCCTGTCGAGGTCGTTGGCGGGCACCGGCGTGGTGGCGCCGCCGCAATTGACCAGCGCATCGAGCCGGCCAAAACGGGCCTGCACGGCCTGCAC
>NZ_JANLJJ010000095.1:0-4657 GCF_029255545.1 Ferrovibrio sp.
TGCGCAATATCGTGCGCGTTCTGGCCGAGGCCGGCGCCCGCCCCGAGCATATCGTCCGCATGACCTGGTATGTGGTCGACAAGAAGGATTACCTCGCCCGCAATGCCGATCTGGGCAAGGTCTACCGCGAGATCATCGGCAAACACTACCCCGCAATGACCCTGGTGCAGGTCGCCGCCCTGCTGGAAGACCGCGCCAAGATAGAAATCGAGGCCACTGCGGTGCTGCCGACGGCATAAACCGCGGAACTTCCCGCTTTCTGGTTTGTTTATTCCTGCGCAGCGGAACCCGCCTCCGCCAGCATGCGAGCAGGGGACAAACCATGCGCGACATCTGCCTCATCCTGCTGGCCGCCATCATCGCCAGCCTGCCGTTCCTGGTACTGGGTAATCAAATCCATCGCCCGGCTCGGCTTGCTGATGATTCATCAACAATCAGGCAACAGTTCCAGGCGAGAAGTGGCCAGCCGCATATGCCTGCAGGTATCGCGCCTGTCGTGGTCGCGCGCTGAATGGAAGGTGTTCCATGACCAGACAACGTTTTTCCCGCCCACCCATCATCGCAGCCACTGTCACGGGCCTGGCCTTGCTGGGATTGCATCATGCCGCCATGGCGCAGCCCCGGTTCCTGGCCCAGGCCTCCAAGCAGGAAGAACCGGCGCCCCGTCAGCCACGCGCCGCCGTCCCTGGGCCCAACGCGGTGCCAGGCATACCCGAAGGGGAGAAATCAAAAGCACCCGATTTCTCTGTCAGGGAGAACATGCCCGAGCACAGCCAGGCACAGGCGGCCATCCTCGGCCAGCCCTTGCACGACGCCCAGGGCACCAAGATCGGCGAGATTGAAAACCTTGTCGTCGATCAGAACGGCAAGGTCCTTTCAGTTATTATTGGAATCGACAGGCTGCTGGGCCTGACGGAAGAGCGGGTGGAAATCGAATGGCGGCATCTCCGCCTGGAAATCAGGGACAAGGATGCCGCCTTCGTTACCGATCTGAGCCGGGATGAGCTGCGCAACATGCCGAAGGCAAGGCCCGACCAAAGCTGACGGATATGCGTCAGTTCATGCTGCGGATCATGCGGATGATGCCTGAATAGTCGGACGGCCCGTTGCCGCCCTGAACGTATTCGGAAAACAGCGCGGTGGCCTCGGCGCCCAGTGGCGTCTGTGCCCCGGCACTGCGCGCCGCCTCCTGCGACAGTTTCAGATCCTTCAGCATCAGTTCGGCCGCAAAGCCTGGTTTGTAATCGCGGTTGGCCGCCGAGGTCGGCACCGGGCCCGGTACCGGGCAGTGGTTGACCAGCGCCCAGCAGGAGCCCGATGAGCTGGAGACGATATCGAACATCGCCTGTGCGGAAAGACCGAGCTTTTCCGCCATCACGAAGGCCTCGGACACGGCGATCATGCTGATCCCGAGTACCATGTTGTTGCAGATCTTGGCCACCTGGCCATTCCCGGCCCCGCCGGCATGCACGATCTTCTTGCCCATGGCCTCCAGCACCGGCCTGGCCTTGGCGAAAGCCGCATCGGAGCCACCAACCATGAACGTGAGCGCGGCATTCTCGGCCCCCGCCACGCCGCCCGAAACTGGCGCGTCCACCATCAGCATGCCTTTGGCCTCAGCCGCGGCAATCGCCTCACGGGCCGATTTGACGTCGATAGTCGAGCTGTCGATGAACAGCGTGCCCGGTTTTGCGACGGCAAGGATACCCTTATCGCCGGTATAGACGCTCAGCACATGCTTGCCGGCCGGCAGCATGCTGATGACAACATCGACATCCTGCGCCGCTTCCTGCGCCGAGCCAGCCTTGGTGCCGCCCGCGCCGACCACATTCTGAACCAGCTCTGGCATCAGGTCGAAGGCCTTCACCTTGTGCCCGGCCTTGAGCAGGTTGCGCGCCATCGGGCCGCCCATGTTGCCAACGCCGATAAAACCGATATTCGCCATGGTTTCCTCCACCTGTATTCTTATTGTTCAGTCAAACTGCAATTCGCCCTGCAGCACAGGTTCGAAATACTTTTCGATCTCATAATCAACCACGGCCTCCAGTGTTGCTGGCCGCCATTTCGGCTGGTGATCCTTGTCGATGATCACGGCGCGGACGCCTTCGTAGAAGTCATGCCCGTCGGCGACATGATTGCATATGCGCCATTCCAGCCGCATGCAGTCGCGCAGCGACAGGCTGCGACCGCGCCGCAACTGGGCAAAGGTCAACTTCACCGAGGTCGGGGATTTCGATCGGATGGTGCGGGCCTGCTCCTGTGCGAAGGGGCTGCCATCGGCTTCCAGGGCCGCCATGATCTCGGCCATGCTGGCACCAGCGAACAGGCGATCGATCTGCGACTTGACCTCGGCCAGGGGCGACGGGCCGGGATCGGTTGCGAATCCGGTAACAACGGCATCGACGGCAGCCTTGTCGGCCGGCGCCGCAGCCACCAGAGCCTCTTCAAGCGCCGCCATCTTTTCACGCGGCACGAAATGCGTGGCGATGCCGGCCGTGATGATATCAGCGCCCTTCAGGCGCGTTCCGGTCAGACCCAGATAGACGCCGAGTTCACCCGGGCACCGCGGCAGGAAATACGTGCCGCCAACATCCGGGAACAGGCCGATGCCGGTTTCCGGCATTGCGAAATGCGCATGCTCACTGATGATGCGATGGCTGCCATGTACAGACAGGCCGACGCCGCCGCCCATGAAGATGCCGTCGATCAGCGCAATAAACGGCTTCGGAAATTCGCCAATCAGGGTATTGCAGCGATATTCGTCATACCAGAAGCGCTGGCGGTATTCGGCGCCGCCCGGCTCGCGATCAGCCAGCTTGCGGATGTCGCCGCCAGCACAGAAGGCTTTTTCGCCACTGCCCTTGATGATCACGGCTTTCACTGCCGGATCCTTGGCCCAGTCGCGCAGATGGCGCTCCAGCGGCACGCACATGTCATGCGTCAGGGCATTCAGGGCCTTCGGGCGGTTGAGCTGGATGGTGGCAACGCCGTTGCGGACGGCAAACAGGATATCGTCGGTCATGGGGTCCTTGCAGGTACGTCAATCAATCGTGGAACGAACCGGACAACAGCGCGCGGGAGATGATCACCCGCATGATCTCGTTGGTGCCTTCCAGAATCTGGTGCACGCGCGCATCGCGCAGATAACGCTCAACCGGATAATCCTTCAGGTAGCCATAACCGCCATGCAGCTGCAGCGCCTCGTTGCAGATGGCAAAGCCATTATCCGTCGCCAACCGTTTGGCCATGGCGCAATACATCGTGGCCTCGGGATGCTTGGCATCCAGCATCGCGGCAGCCTGCCGGATCATCAGCCGCGCTGCGGCAAGGTCGGTCGCCATATCGGCCAGCTTGAACTGCGTGGCCTGGAAACTGGCGATGGCATTGCCGAACTGCTTGCGGTTGGCGACATATTCGCGCGCTGTCGTCAGGCAGGCCTTGGCGGCGCCCAGCGAACAGGCGCCGATATTGATGCGACCGCCATCCAGGCCCGCCATGGCGATACGGAAGCCCTCACCCTCGGCGCCGACCAGATTGGCCTTCGGCACCCTGCAATCCTCGAAGATCACCATGGCGGTCGGCTGGCTGTTCCAGCCGAGCTTGCGCTCCTGCGCGCCGAACGATAGCCCCGGCATGCCCTTTTCGACGATCAGGCACGAGACGCCGCGCGCGCCCGCCTCGCCGGTCCGCACCATGCAGACATAGACGTCCGAGCGTCCGCCGCCGGAAATGAAGGCCTTGGTGCCGTTCAGCACATAGTGATCGCCGGCATCAACGGCTTTGGTCTGCAGCGCTGCGGCGTCGGAGCCGGCATTGGGCTCGGTCAGGCAGTAGGACGCGAACGTCTCCATGCTGCACAGGCCGGGCAGGAAGCGCTGGCGCTGCGCCTCGCTGCCGAAGCGGTCAATCATCCAGGCTGCCATGTTGTGGATTGAGATATAGGCCGCCGTAGAAGTACACCCGGCTGCCAGTTCCTCGAAAATGATCGCGGCATCCAGGCGGCTCAGCCCGGAGCCGCCGACATCGTCGCGGACATAGATGCCGCCGAAGCCAAGCGCCGCGGCCTCCCTTAACTCCTCAACCGGAAAGTGCTTTTCTTCATCCCAACGCGCGGCGCCGGGCAGCATGCGATCAGCGGCAAAACGCCGTGCCGTTTCCTGGATGGCCCGCTGATCATCGGATAACTCGAACAGCATCGCGCTTTCTCCCTTAAAGCGGGTCTTAATCGCCCCTCCTGCCGCCGTCAACGCTCCGGCTACGGCTGAGTCGCCAGCAGAGTCGCATGACTGCGGCCCGCATGCTAGCTTCGCGCCCACCGATGAGCCGCCAACCCTTACAATGCTGACGCCACCCCCCTCTGCAACACTGCCGGAGGTCAGTGCCGGTTCCGGCTGGCCGTTGCGTGGCGTGGCCTACTCCCTGGCCATCATCCTGGTCGGCATGGCAGGCCTGCTGGCCTACGGGCCATGGCTTACCGGCGAAACCGCCACCTGGCTGCCCGGGCACTCGCCGTTTCATATCGATATTGCCATGGCGGCGCTTCTGGGCGGCTTCGCCCTGCTGACCCGCGACCGCCTGCCCATCCTTTCCCGCCTGCTCGCTACAATGCTGGCCGCGTTGTGTCTGGCCGCGTTGTTGATTGCTTTGCAATCTCCTG
>NZ_JANLJJ010000095.1:4757-18398 GCF_029255545.1 Ferrovibrio sp.
ACAATGCTGGCCGCGTTGTGTCTGGCCGCGTTGTTGATTGCTTTGCAATCTCCTGATCTGCAACGCGTGACCATGACATTCGATGCGCTGCCCCCGTCCGAACGCTGGCTTGGTCACATGGGGCCCGTGGTGGCGACAGGCATCCTGCTCGCCGCGCTGCGGCTATGCGTCAAGCCAACCAGGAATGCTACCGCCGGCAATGTACCGCTCGGCTGGACGATGGCGATGAGCATGTTGGCCATTGCCATGGTGCTGGCCATGGCGGCGCTCGACATTTTCCCGCAGGAACCAGTCTGGACCGCGCATGCTGCGGCCCTGCCGGATGGTGCCGCGGTCCTGTTCCTGCTTGGCGCCGCCTGTGCGGCGAGAACCTATTATCCTTCCCGAGATATCGCGCCGCCGGCCCTGTTATTGGGCCAATGTTTCGTCCTGATCGGCGGCATCCTCGCCTCATTCACGCTGTGGCAGGCCAATCTTGCTTCCTCTTCGGACCGGCTGGTTCCGGCCCTTTCCCTGATTGCCTGCCTGGTCGCAACGTACATGATTGCGGGGCTGATCATGCTGGCTGTCCGCATCATCATTCAGCAGCGGGCGATGGCCGCGGCCCGCAGCGCGCTACAGTCCAGCAACGACCTGTTCGAAGCGGCCGCCCGCAGCAGCAAGCTCGGAATCTGGGACTGGAACCTGGCCAGCGGCGACCTGCTCATCGTTGCCAATTACCTGCAGGGCAATTCAGAGAGCACGCACCTCACCTCGCGGAGCACGATCGCCGCGTTCAATGCTCTGATCCACCCGGATGACGCCGCCCATGTCGCCCGGCGGGTCAATGAAAGCCTGCGCAGCGGCAAACCATATGAATGCGAGTTTCGCATTCGGCGCGATGACGGCCATTACATCTGGGTGCTCGCGCGGGCCGAAGCAACCCGCAATGCGGCCGGCCGGCCGTTGCGGATGATCGGAAGCATTGAGGACATCGACCAGATTCGGCGCCAGATGAACGAGCTGGAATGGCAGCGCCAGATGCTGGAGGAACAATCCGTCAAACTGGCCGAAACCGCCCAGGCCCTCACCTTGGCACGCGATGCCGCCGAGGCCTCGCATCGGGCCAAATCCAGTTTTCTGGCCATGATGAGCCACGAAATCCGCACGCCCATGAATGGTGTTCTGGGCATGCTGAGCCTGATCCAGCGCGATGAGCAGGATCCGGGGCTGAAGCGTTATGCCGAAGTGGCGCAGCAGTCGGCACGGGACCTGCTCGGGCTGATCGACGACATTCTCGATGTTTCCAAGCTCGAAGCCGGCAAGCTGCAGATCGAGGCTATCGACTTCGATTTGCGCCCGACCATCGAGAACGTGCTCGCACTGCTCACGCCGCGCGCCCGGGAAAACGGCAACCGGCTTCACCTCGATATTGCCCAAACCGTGCCGGAGCATATCATTGGCGACCCGATGCGGCTGCGTCAGATCCTGACGAACCTGATCGGCAATGCGATCAAGTTCACCGAAAATGGCGACGTTACCGTAACGATCACCGACACCGCCCTGCAGAACGGCGAGTTCATGATGCATTGCGCCATCCGAGATACCGGCATCGGCATCGCCACAGACCAGCAGGACAAGCTGTTCGAGCCCTTCACCCAGGCTGATGCCTCGATGACCCGGCGTTATGGCGGCACCGGCCTCGGTCTCACCATCTGCCGCCATCTGGTGCATCTGATGGGCGGCGAGATTGGCGTGATCAGCGCGCTCAATGCCGGATCGACCTTCTGGTTCACCATCCGCTGCCGCGAGGATATCGAACTGGCCGCCAGGCTGTCGGCCCGCGATCAACCCGTCCTGCCGGCGCCGGCATTACCACCGGCCAATGATGCCACAGGCGGCAACCAGCCGCGGAAACTCGATCAGGGCGTGGCCGATCTGCTGGAGCAGTTTGACAGGCTCGCCGGGCGGCCGCCGCGCGGCGACGGTGTTACCGGGCATTAACCAGCCGGTGCGATACTCGCCAGGTCTTGGGCGACTTGCGAGGTCTGGTCATGCTGCCGATCCATCCCGGCCTTCTGCTTGAGCGGGCCATTTCGGCCCGCGGTTCCGACCCCGAGCATTTTTACCGTGAAGCGCGCATGCCGCGGAAACTGCTGCATCTGGTCCTCAGCGGCCGGCGGCCGATTTCTTTTGGTCTTGCCCGCCGCCTGGGTCGGATTTTCGGCACTTCGCCCTGGGTCTGGATTGCGTTTCAGGAGCGGTTTGATAAAGCTCTCTGAATGACCGAGAGCATCGCCCCCCTGCCGCCCTTTCCCGCCTCACGCCCCCGTCGCCTGCGCCGCACCGACTGGAGCCGCCGTCTCGTTGCCGAGAACAGGCTCAGTGTCGACGATCTGATCTGGCCGGTCTTTGTCCATGACGGCGACAAGAACATCGCCATCCCATCCATGCCGGGGGTCGAGCGGCTCAGTATCGACAATGCCATAGCCGCCGCAAAGGAAGCTGAACAGTTGGGCATCCCGGCGATTGCCTTATTCCCGGCCACCGATCCGAAGCTGAAAACCGAGGACGGGCGCGAGGCCCATAATCCGGATAACGTGGTTTGCCGCACGGTCCGCGCCATCAAGGCCGCCACCACCAATCTGGGGGTGTTGTGCGATGTGGCGCTCGACCCCTACACCTCGCATGGCCATGATGGCCTGCTGAAGGACGGCCAGATTCTGAACGATGAAACCGTCGTCGCGCTGGTGCAGCAGGCCCTGGTGCAGGTGCGCGCCGGCTGCGACATCATTGCCCCGTCCGACATGATGGATGGCCGCATCGGCGCGATCCGCGAGGCGCTGGAGCGCGAAAAGCTGCAGCATGTGCAGCTGATGGCCTATGCGGCCAAATATGCCTCTGCCTTCTACGGTCCGTTCCGCGATGCCGTCGGCTCCGCCGTCAATCTGGGCCTGGGCGACAAGCGCACCTATCAGATGAACCCCGCCAACGGCGATGAGGCCCTGCGCGAAGTGGCGCTGGATATCGCCGAGGGTGCCGATATGGTCATGGTCAAGCCCGGCATGCCATATCTGGATATCTGCTGGCGCGTGAAGCAGGCTTTCCGGCTGCCGACCTATGCCTACCAGGTGTCTGGGGAGTACGCGATGCTGGCCGGCGCGGCAGAGCGCGGCTGGCTCGATCGCAGCCGCGTTGCCCATGAAAGCCTGCTGGCCTTCAAGCGGGCCGGCTGCGACGGCGTGCTGACCTATTTCGCCCGCGACATCGCACGCATGCTGGCCGAGAGCCGGCAGCCTTGAGCGGCTGCCGGCTTCGCGTCGGCTAGTATTTCTTGGTCTTGGTCGCCTCCAGCCGGGCCATCAGGCTGGACGTATCCCAGCGCTTTCCGCCCATCTGCTGCACTTCGGCATAGAACTGATCCACCAGCGCCGTTACCGGCAGGCTGGAGCCGTTGCGACGTGCTTCGGCCAGGCAGATGCCCAGATCCTTGCGCATCCAGTCGACGGCGAAGCCGTAATCGAACTTGCCTTCGATCATGGTCTTGTGGCGGTTGTCCATCTGCCAGGATTGGGCCGCGCCCTTCGAAATCACCTCGACCGCTTTCATGACGTCCAGGCCCGCCGCGCGACCGAAGGCCAGAGCCTCGGCAAGCCCCTGCACGACGCCGGCGATGCAGATCTGGTTCATCATTTTGGTCAGCTGGCCGCTGCCCGGACCGCCCAGCAGGTTCTGCATCTTGGCATAGGCCTGGATCACCGGCTTCACCTTGTCATAGTCAGCGGCATTACCGCCGCACATGATGGTGAGCTGGCCGTTTTCGGCGCCGGCCTGGCCACCGGAAACCGGGGCATCGACAAATCCGAACCCGGCCGCCTTCGCCTTGGCATACAACTCGCGCGCCACATCGGCCGAGGCCGTGGTGTGGTCGACAAAGATCGCTCCCTTGCCCATACCGGCAAGGGCACCGGTTTCCCCGTAAACCACGGACCGCAGATCGTCGTCATTCCCGACGCAGGCCATGACGAATTCGGCGCCGGCAGCGGCGGCCTTGGGGGTATCGGCTTTCTGGCCCTTATGCTGCGCGACCCAGCGGTCGGCCTTGTCGGTGGACCGGTTCCAGACCGTAACCGTATGGCCGGCTTTCACCAGATGCCCCGCCATCGGATAGCCCATCACGCCCAGACCGATAAAAGCCACCTTCGCCATCGTCTCCCCCTAAAAAACAAGATAAATGAAGCAGTTAAGGTTAACAGCCGGTGTATTTTACAGTCTGCACCAACCCTGACGTTGGGGCAATCGTTCGATTAACACTACTCCCGAGACTATTCCCGACCCACAAACAATTAGGGCTTGTGAATACGGGTCTTTTATGGTAAACAAAATCTGGAGTATCCATAATTGGCGTGGGAGAAGCCCATTATGCCGCTCGAAACCATCGGCAGTTACGCCGTGGCGGGCAGCAGCGGCGCGATAGCCCGCGGTGCCCGTACAGTAGATTCGAAATATTCGCCCTCTGCTGATGACCTTTCTGGTTTTTCGGCATTTCTGGCGCGTGACGACGACGCTGCGAACTCCGTCATCGCAATCCCCTCGCCGTCCCCAAATCTGGCCGCCTATCTCAGCCCCTTCATTCGCCTGGACCTAGTGACGCGTCTGGCCATTGTCGAGATTCGCAACAGCGACACCGGCGAAGTGCAGCAGCAATATCCCAGCCCGCGCGCGGTTCGCGAGTATCAGCAGAACCAGATTGACGCGTCCGAGCTGGCGGCCCTGACTGAAGAAGACGATTATCGCGCTGAGGCGCCGCAGACTCCGCAGGTCGTGACTTTTGGCACCCCCAAAGGCACAGGGACCATCAACACCGGGAACGCACTGCCAGTTGCAGAAGCCGCCCAGGCTGTTCCGGTGCCCGGCCTGCCTTCCGGCACGGCTCCCAGCGCGGCCCTCGCGGCATTCAGCAGTGTGCAGAATGCTCTGACTGGCAGTCGCCAGCTTGCGGTCGCCTGACCAGGCAGCCCGTTTTTTTTCATTCCTGCAAATACCCCGCGAATCTGTTAAGTCTCCTCGCGTGTTCATGCTGAGCGGGGATTGATGCGCTGGTTTGTCCGTATTTTTGCGGGCCTGCTTTTGCTGGCAGGCGCTGCAGCCGTGATCCTGTATATCGTCGCGCGCCTGTCGCTGCCCGGTCTCGATGGCACTATCAAGGTCGCGCAGCCCCTGGCGGGCCCGGTTGAAATCCTGCGCGATCGCCACGCCGTTGCCCATATCCGCGGCGCCAGCCGTATGGATGCCGCATTTGGCCTGGGTTATGCCCATGCGCAGGATCGTCTGTGGCAGATGGAAGTGCAGCGGCGCGTTGCGGCCGGGCGTCTGGCCGAGATTTTCGGTCGCCAGGCCCTCAATACCGACAAATTCATTCGTACCCTGGGCATCCGTCGCAAAGCCGTCACCGCTTTTGCCGCCCTGCTGCCAGAAACACAGGACTATTTGCAGGCCTATGCCAATGGCGTGAATGCATTCCTTGAAACGCGACCAGGCCCCCTGCCGCCGGAATTCCTGATTTTCGAAATCAGCCCGGAACCCTGGACCCCGGCGGATTCCCTGGGCTGGCTGAAAATGATGGCCTGGGATTTGGGCGGGAACTGGGGCAGCGAACTTGCCCGGCTGGGTTTGACGCGCCGCCTGAGCAAACAGCAGATCGAAGAATTCTATCCGCCCTATCCCGGCGACGGGCCGGTGGCGCTGGCCGACTTTACGGCGCTGTATCGTCAGGTTGCCTCTGCCATTGATGTCGATCGGCTGCAGCAGATGCTGCCGCCGCCCCGTCCCGAAGGGCTGGGCTCGAATAACTGGGTGGTGAATGGCAAGCGCACCGTCACTGGCCAGCCCCTGCTGGCCAACGATCCCCATCTTGGCCTGACCACGCCGGCCATATGGTATTTTGCTCATCTCGCATCACCCAGCGGAGAGGTGATCGGCGCAACGCTTCCCGGTGTGCCCGGCGTGATCCTCGGCCATAATGGCCGTGTCGCCTGGGGCTTTACCAATACTGGCCCCGATACCCAGGACCTCTACATCGAGAAAATCGATCCGGCCGATCCCGCCCGTTACATCACGCCCGAGGGCAGCGCACCTTTCGTTGTGCACGAAGAAACCATCAGGATCCGGGGCGGTGAAGCGATCAATCTGTCCGTGCGGGAAACCCGCCATGGCCCGGTCATCTCAGACGTACACGAAAGCTCCAAAAACCTGCTCGAACCGGGTTATGTGCTTGCTTTCTGCTGGACCGCGCTACGCGACAACGACACCACGGCCGATGCGCTGACCGGCGTCGATACAATTACTGACTGGCCAAGTTTCCTCGACAACTACCGGCGTTTTGTGACGCCACAGCAGAATATTGTTTATGCCGATCGCGAAGGAAATATCGGGTTCCTTGCTCCCGGCCTGGTTCCGATACGCAAGCGTGAAAACGACCTGAAAGGTCTGGCGCCCGCGCCGGGCTGGGATGCGCGCTATGACTGGGCGGGTTTCATCCCGTTCGAACAGCTGCCGCAAAGCTACAATCCGCCACAGGGCATGCTGGTAACGGCCAATCACAAGATCGTGCCTGACAGCTATCCGCATTTCATCACCTCGGAATGGGCGGAACCCTATCGGGCACGGCGCATCGAGAGCCTGATCAGAGAGCGCGCCATCCACTCGGTGGAAAGCTTCAAGCAGATTCAGGGCGACGCCGTCTCCTTGATGGCGGGGGAAATCCTGCCCTTGCTGCTTGCCGCGCCGCCAAAGGCTGAGCCGCGGAACCCAGAACTCTCAGTCGCCCATGCCATGCTGATGAATTGGGATGGGACGATGGCAATCAGCCGCGCCGAACCGCTGGTCTTTCAGGCCTGGTATCGCGAATTGACCCGATTGGTGCTCGCCGATGAGCTCGGCGAGGGCTTTGTGCCGTTGTGGCGGCATCGGCCGATCCTGATGAAAAACATTCTCAGCGATACGGCCGGCCAATCCAGATGGTGCGCCAATGTCGCAACCGGCGCAGCCACGCCATGCGCCGCTCTGGTTGCCGAGGCCCTTGACCTGGCCCTTGATGACCTCAAGGGGCGCTATGGGGCAGACCTCGGCCGCTGGCGCTGGGGCGAAGCCCATCAGACCAGAGCCCCGCATCGCCCGTTCAGCAACATTCCTCTGCTACGGCGGTTCTTCGAGGTTTCGATTCCCAGTCCCGGCGACACTTTTACGGTTAATGTCGGGCGCAACGATCTGGGCGACGACAAGGAGCCCTTCGCCAATCGGCATGCCGCGTCCTTGCGCGCAATATACGATCTGGCGGACCTCAATCGTTCCCAGTTCATGCATTCGACCGGCCAGTCCGGCCATCTGCTGTCGCCGAATTACCGTGATTTTGCCGCGCCATGGGCGGCGATCCAGTATATTCCGATGTCTCTGCGGCAGGCTGACATCGAGGCCGGCGCCCTGGGCCGGCTGCGGCTCCGCAACGAATAAATATCTATGTTTTTTCAATATTCTATTTACCCGCCGCATACGATAAAAAAGGCTCGGGTTGACGTGTTTCCGGCCGAATCGCCGGAACACGGGCATGGAGAGTTGAGATGCTGATTATCATCGGCTCGATCATTGGTCTGGGCTGCGTGCTTGGCGGCTATATGGCGATGGGCGGCAAGCTCGGGGTGCTGTGGCAGCCGTTCGAGCTGGTCATCATCGGTGGCGCGGGCGTCGGCGCCTTCGTGGTCGGCAATCCCAAGCCAGTCCTGAAATCCGGTCTCAATGGCTTCAAGCTCGCCTTCAAGGGCCCCCGTTACACAAAGGATGACTACCTCGAACTTCTGTCGATGATGTACAGCGTGTTCAAGCTGGCCAAGAGCAAGGGCATGCTGGCGCTTGAGCAGCACATCGAGAAACCCGAGGAAAGCAAACTTTTCACCCAGTTCCCCAAATTCATGGCCGATCACCATGCCATGGATTTTCTGTGCGACTATCTTCGCCTCATGACGCTGGGCAGCGAAAACCCGCATGAGATGGAATCGCTGATGGACATGGAGCTTGAGGTCCATCACCAGGAAGATCATCTCGCCCAGGCCGCCCTCACCGCATTCGGCGAAAGCTTTCCGGCGCTAGGCATCGTGGCCGCCGTGCTCGGCGTTATCAAAACCATGGGCTCGATCAGCGAACCGCCGGAAGTGCTGGGCAAGCTGATCGGCGGCGCTCTGGTCGGAACCTTCCTCGGCATTCTGCTGTCCTACGGCATCGTGTCGCCGATCGCGGCGGCCTGCAAGGCGACCCAGGAGCATGACCAGAAATACATGGCCTGCATGAAGGCCGGATTGCTGGCTCACCTGCAGGGCTATGCACCGGCGGTGTCGGTCGAGTTTGCACGCAAATCGCTGATGTCAAATGTGCGGCCGACCTTCTACGAGGTCGAGGAAGCAACCAGCAAAGTGCAGTCGGTTTGATGACGTTGGATAGCTGAACCATGGCAGCCAGCGACGGCGAACGCCCAATCATCGTCAAGAAGATCAAGAAGGCGGCGCATGGTCATCATGGCGGCGCCTGGAAGGTGGCTTATGCTGACTTCGTGACGGCGATGATGGCCTTCTTCCTGCTGCTGTGGCTGCTGAACGTGACCACCGACGAGCAGAAAAAAGGCGTGGCCGATTATTTCTCGCCCGCCTCGGTGAGCCGCAGCCTTTCTGGCGCCGGCGGTGTTCTGGGCGGCCGCACGATCCTTGAGGATGGCGGCAAGATTTCCAGCTTCGGCCTGCCGACCGTGATCGTTGGTCCCTCCTCGGAGAAAAGCGACCAGGAGGATCAACCGCAATACGACCAGAAATATCCCGATGCCCGCCAGCCGCCGCCGGCGGCCGGCACGCGCGGCGATCGTTTCCAGGACCCTTCGATGTCGCAGACCGGCACTGGTGAGCAGGCCCAGATTGGCGATGGCCAGCAGCAGCAATTCTCCGACCTGCAGCAGATCGACGCCGAGGCGGCGCGCGAACGGCTCGCCCAGGTTGAGGCGGAGAACTTCCGCGAGGTCGAGGAGCAGATTCGCCAGGCGATACAGGCCAACCCGCAGCTTTCCGAGTTGTCGAAGCAGATCGTGTTCGACAACACGCCGGAAGGCTTCCGCATCCAGCTGGTCGACGAGGAACAGTCTTCCATGTTCCCTTCAGGCAGCGCCGGCATGAATGAGAAGGCGCGGCGGCTGATGCAGCAGGTGGCCCAGGCCGTATCGAAATTGCCCAACAAGCTGGCGATCAGCGGCAATACCGACGCACAGCCCTTCCGTGGGCAGGGCGCTTATTCGAACTGGGAATTGTCGGCAGATCGCGCCAACGCGGCCCGGCGCGCCATGATCGAGGCCGGCGTTCCGGCGGAACGCATCCGCCAGGTCACCGGTAATGCCGATCAGGATCCTCTGATCAAGGATAACCCGCTTGATCCCCGCAATCGCCGTATCGCCATTCTTCTGCTGAGCGATGCGCAGAAACCTGCCGCCAATGGCGCGGCCCGCGGCACGCCGACACCGCAGGTCCCTGGCGCCCTGCGCCGGCCGCCGCCGCCGCCGCCGCCGCCGCCAGGGCTGTCTGGTCCCGGTCCGGCCAACGGCGCCATTCGCATCCTTCCAAGCCGCTGAGGCATCGTGTCAGAAGATCGCCCGTCGCAAGACCTGACGCCTGTCCCGGGCCTGATTCCTGCCGGCCTGCCTTATGACGATCCAGCCCTGTTTGCCGGGGTGACCGGCCGGCGTCTTTTGGCCTATGTCATCGATCTTTTCGTTCTCGGCGGAATCCTCATCCTCTACAAACTCATGCTGGGCTTTCTGTCGGTCCTCACCTTCGGATTGCTGACCCCGCTGCTGGTCCTGATCGGTGCCGCGGTTCCCGTGGCGTATCACACCCTCACCATCGGCGGTCCGGCTTCGGCCACATGGGGCATGCGGGTGTTCGGGCTGCAGGTCCGCGTCTGGAACGGCGGCAAACCGGGATACCTGCAGGCTCTGCTGCACACGGCGGCCTTTTACGTCACGGTGAGCTTCACCGGCGGCCTGATCCTGCTATGGGCATTGTTCAACAACCGGGGCCGTTGCTTGCATGACATCCTCTGCGGCACATTGGTGGTCCGGAGGACTTTGGGCGGGTGAAACGCAGAATTCCCCTCCCCAAGCCGGCTATTTATACTAAGCTTACTTCACCGCATCAGTTATGGACTGCGACGTGAAACATCGCTTGCAGATACCCTTAAGGCACTTTTTTGCCACGCCACCGACCCCCTGCCCGTATCTCCCGGGCCGGCTGGAGCGCAAGGTGGTGACTCTGCTTGCCGGTGAAGATCCCGATGGCCTGCATAATGCCCTCAGCCAGGCCGGTTTCCGTCGCAGCCAGGATCTGGCCTATCGACCGGCCTGCGAGAACTGCAATGCCTGCGTTCCCGTCCGCGTCCCGGTCGCCGATTTCGTGCCATCTGCGACACAGCGAAAAATCCTCAGGCGGAACCAGGGCATCCTTGCCCGTCGCCTGCCGGCCTATGCCACCAGGGAGCATTATCACGTCTTCCGCCGCTACGTGACCGCGCGCCATGATGGCGGTGGCATGGCGGATATGGAATTCGCCGACTATCGCGCCATGGTCGAAGACAGCCCGGTGCGTAGCGGGTTGTCGGAATTCCGGTGTGCTGACGGCCGCCTGTTCGGCATCTGCCTGATCGACGAGATGAGTGACGGCGTCTCGCTGGTCTACAGCTTCTTCGATCCGGAATTTGAGCGGCGCAGCCCGGGCAGCTTCATCATTCTCTGGCATATCAGCAATGCCCTCGATTTGGGGCAGCCCTATGTCTATCTGGGCTACTGGATCGCCGAGAGCCGCAAAATGGCCTACAAGAGCCAGTTCCAGCCGCTCGAAGCCCTGAACCCGGAAGGCTGGCGCCTCCTGGACCCCTCGGCGCCGCTCCAGGCCCAGCCGATCCCCGCTACCCCGGTCATTCCGGCCTAAGTCGAAGCCCCTATTTCTTGCCTCCGGTATTGCCGGAGGGTATTTTCCCGCACCGTATACGGATTCTCCGTATGCATCTTTAGTGCGCCCGGTCACCCAGATGCCGGCCACAAAGCACTCTAGGGAGACATAAACATATGCTTCGACGTAAGTTTCTGAAGGGCGCCGCCATTGCCGGCGCCGGCACCATTGGCTCAGCGGCCAGCTTCCCGGCCCCGGCGATCGCCCAGAGCATGCCGGAAGTCAAATGGCGCGTTGCCTCCAGCTTCCCGAAAAGCCTGGACACCATCTATGGCGGCGCCGAGGTGATCGCCAAGCGGGTCGCCGAGCTTACCGACAACAAGTTCCAGATCCGCGTTTTCGCCGGCGGCGAAATCGTTCCGGGCCTGCAGGTCCTCGATGCCGTGCAGAATGGTACTGTCGAGGCCGGGCACACCGTCAGCTACTACTACATCGGCAAGGATCCGACCTTTGCCTTTGATGCGGCCATTCCCTTCGGCCTGAACTCCCGCCAGCAGAATTCCTGGATGCAGTTCGGCGGCGGCATGCAGCTGATGCGTGAGTTCTTCAAGGACTACAACATTGTCCAGTTCCCGGCCGGCAACACCGGCACCCAGATGGGCGGCTGGTTCCGCAAGGAGATCAAGACCGTCGAGGACCTGAAGGGCCTGAAGTTCCGCATCGGCGGCTTCGCCGGCCAGGTGCTGCAGAAGCTCGGCACCGTGCCGCAGCAGATCGCTGGCGGCGACATCTATCCGGCGCTGGAAAAGGGCACCATCGACGCCGCCGAATGGGTCGGCCCCTATGACGACGAGAAGCTCGGCTTCAACAAGGTCGCCAAGTACTACTACTATCCCGGCTGGTGGGAAGGCGGCCCGCAGGTCTCGTTCTATACCAACCAGCAGCAGTGGCAGGCCCTGCCGAAGGCTTATCAGGCGGCGATCGAAGCGGCCTGCGCCGACTCCACGCTCTGGATGATGGCCAAGTACGACTCCCAGAACACCGTTGCGCTGCGCAAGCTGGTTGCCGGTGGCACCCAGCTACGCCCCTTCCCGCGCCCGGTGATGGAAGCCTGCTTCGATGCCGCCAACGAGCTCTTCGCCGAGACCGCGGCTTCGAATGCCAAGTTCAAGAAGGTGTTCGACAACTGGGTGAAATACCGCGACGAGCAGCTGCTGTGGTGGCGGGTTGCCGAAGGCACCTACGACAGCTTCATGGCGGCTGCCAGCCAGCGCAAGAAGAAGGCCCCCGCCAAGAAGGGTTAATCCACGCCTTCAAATATCCGTGTACTGCGTATTGAAAAGCCCCGTTCAGGCGGGGCTTTTCTTTATCTGCGTTGTTCCGGCAGGCTCAATCCCGTAATCTCCCGCCAACGTTCATCTCAGCACGAGTCTGCGAGAGCGTTCGGCATCGGGCCGCAGAGTCCGGCCCGTCAGCCGAAAACATAGACAGGGAGATAACAAATATGCAGCGACGTAAGTTCCTTAAAGGCGCCGCCCTGGCGGGCGCCGGCAGCATCGGTGTTGCCGCCAGCTTCCCGGCCCCGGCCATTGCCCAGGGCATGCCGGAAATCAAATGGCGTATGGCATCCAGCTTCCCCAAGAGCCTGGACACCATCTTTGGCGCCGGCGAAGTGGTGGCCAAACGGGTTGAGGCCGCTACGGATGGCAAGTTCCAGATCCGCGTTTTCGCCGGCGGCGAGATCGTCCCGGGTCTGCAGGTGCTGGATGCGGTCCAGGCCGGCACGGTCGAATGCGGCCATACCGCGAACTACTACTACATCGGCAAGGACCCGACCTTCGCCTTCGACACCGCGGTGCCGTTCGGTCTGAATGGCCGCCAGCAGAACGCCTGGATGTACCATGGTGGCGGTCGCCAGCTGATGAACGAGTTCTTCAAGGACTATAACTGCCACGCCATCCCGGCCGGCAACACCGGCGCCCAGATGGGCGGCTGGTTCCGTAAGGAAATCAAGACCGTCCAGGACCTCAATGGCCTGAAGATGCGTATCGGCGGCTTCGCCGGCCAGGTGCTCACCCGCCTTGGCCTGGTTCCGCAGCAGATCGCTGGCGGCGACATCTATCCGGCGCTGGAAAAGGGCACCATCGACGCCGCCGAATGGGTCGGCCCCTATGACGACGAGAAGCTCGGCTTCAACAAGGTCGCCAAGTACTACTACTATCCCGGCTGGTGGGAAGGTGGCCCGCAGCTCTCCGTGATGGTCAATCTCGAGCAATGGAACAAGCTGCCGAAGGCTTACCAGAATGTGCTGGAAGCGGCCTGCGCCGAAGCCAATGTCTGGATGGTCGCCAAATACGACGCCCAGAACCCGGCAGCCCTGCGCAAGCTGCTTTCCGGCGGCACCCAGCTCCGCGCCTTCCCGCGCCCGGTGATGGAAGCCGCCCTGGCCGCCGCGAACGAGCTCTACGCGGAAACCGCCGCGAAGAACGCCAAGTTCAAGAAGGTCTATGACAGTTGGGTCAAGTTCCGCGACGAGCAGGTTCTGTGGTGGCGGATTGCGGAAAACACCTTCGACAACTTCATGATCGCCGGGTCGCAGAAGAAAAAGGCGCCCGCGAAGAAGGGCTAAGGCTCAATCGGAAAGGCCCCGCAAGGGGCCTTTCTTTTGATCCAGACGTAAAAAAAT
>NZ_JANLJJ010000096.1:0-13544 GCF_029255545.1 Ferrovibrio sp.
TTGCCGCGGTGAACGAGCTGCGCGCGCGCTATGACTATGTCTTCACCTCGGGCGGTATCGGCCCGACCCATGACGACATCACCGCCGACTGCATCGCGAAGGCTTTTGGCGTGACCATCGACATTCATCCGGAAGCGCGCCGCCGCCTGGAGGCGCATTACGAAGCCGGCATGCTGAATGCCGCCCGCCTGCGCATGGCGCGCATCCCCGATACCGCTTCGCTGATCGACAATCCGGTATCGGCCGCGCCGGGCTTCAGGATCGGCAACGTCATGGTGATGGCCGGCGTGCCGATGATCTTCCAGGCCATGGTGGCCAGCGTGGCGCCCAGCCTGACCGGCGGCGACAGGCTGCTGTCGCGCACCGTGCTGGCGCTGGTGCCCGAAGGCGCGGTGGCCGACGACCTGGGCAAATTGCAGGCCGAATATCCCGATGTGGATATGGGCTCCTATCCCGCCTTCCGGTCGGGCAAGGCGTCCACCGCCATCGTGCTGCGCTCGACCGACAAGGCCCGGCTGGATGCCGCGTCGGAGGCGATGTATGCGATTTTCCGTCGCATGGGCGGCGAGCCATTCGAGAACGAGATCGTCTGATGCGCTGCTTCTTCAGCACCGCGGTTCTGGCCGTGGCCTTCGCCTTTTCCGCGTCCGCCCAGCAGCAGACCCCGGCCGCTCTCCAGCCGCCGCCGCGTTTCCTGGCCAAGGACCTGCAGACCCTGTGCGAGGGTGCCGAGGGCAGCGCGCGGCTGACCGGCTGCCTGCGTTATCTGCAGGGCGCGGTGGCGATCTATGAACTGGCGGTGGCCGAGGGCAAGGAGCTGACCTGGTTCTGCGCCCCGCGCGAGGCGCCGGCGGCCATGCTGCGGCAGCAATTCGTCGAATGGGCGCGCGATAATACGGACCAGATGGGGACGGACGCCATCCAGGCGGTGAAGCTGGCCCTGGCCGACGCCTATCCCTGCCAGGGAGATTAGGCCCGCCGCACAGAGAACTGGCGCGGCCCTGATTATGCCGCAATCGCCCGCCAGTCTGGCCGCACTATAATCATGTCGGCCGGCTGGAACCGGCAGACGGATATGCCATGCGCAGCACCCGCTTTGTGCCTCTTGCCCTCATCCTGCTGCTCGGCCCGCTGGCGGCCTGCGGCCCGCCGCTGGCCTGGCAGCGGCCGAACACCTCGCTGGCCGATGCCGAGCTGGACAGCCGCGAATGCGCCGCGCTGGCGCGCGACCAGACCTTCCGCGAAAGCATGTTCGGCCCGCCTTACGGTTATTACGGGCATCCTTATGGCGGCTATCCCTTCGGGCCCTATCCCTGGTCGTATTACGGGCCGCGGCGCGGCTATGCGGATTCCTTCATGTGGCGCGGCCAGCGTGAAAGCGATCTGCAGGATTTCTGTCTGCGGGCCCGTGGCTACCGGCTGGCGCCAGTGCCGCAATACGGGGCGCCGCAATAGGAGATGGCGATGCGCAGCCTGACGGTTCCAGTCATCGTTGCCGCTGCGCTGCTGGCGGCCTGCGCGCCCGGCACGGAATGGTCGCGCCCGGATACCACGGCGGCGCAGCGTCAGATCGACGAGACGGATTGCGAGGCGATCGGGGCCTGGCAGGCGCTTGATGAAAGCTTTGCGTCCCGGCCGATCTATCCGCCGTATAACGAGACGCAGTTCATCGATGATGCCGGGCCGGATGGCGGCGGGCGCAGCGTGTCTTACAGCCGGCGCGGCGCCCGGCAATATGAGCTGACCGACTATTGCATGAAGCAGCGCGGCTACGTGCTGGTGCCGATCGCAAAGCCATGAAGAGAATCCTGCTGCTGCCGCTGCTGCTTGCTGCCTGCGCCACGGCGCAGACCGAATGGGCGCGCTCCGATACCCCCGTCGCGCAGCGGCAGAAGGACGAAAGGGAATGCGCGGATATCGCCGCGCAGCAGGCCCTGGACGAAAGCATGTCTTCGCGGCCGCTTTATCCGCCCTGGACCGGCACCGGCTTCAACCGGGGCTTCCCCTGGTCGCCTTTCTACAGCGTCGAATCGCCCTCGTATTTCGACCGTGGGCCGCGGCAATACGAGCTGACCGATTACTGCATGCGCCAGCGTGGCTATGTGCTGCAGGCGATCAGCCCGGCCGCACCATGATCTCTTCGGCCTTGTGACAGGCGGCGCTGCGGCCATCGGCCAGCCGGCGCAGGGCGGGACCATGGCTGTGGCATCGCGCGTCGGCGTAGCGACAGCGCGCAGCCAGGGCACAGCCGGCCGGCAGGGTGGTCTGGTTCGGCGGATTGCCCTGCAGCAGGGCATGGCGCCGATGCTGCCCCGGCGGTGGCGGCACCGGCTGCGGCAGGGCGGCCAGCAGGGCCTCGGTATAGGGATGCGCGGGACGGGCGAAGATCGTCGTGGTCTCGCCGCTCTCCACCACGCGGCCGAGATACATCACGGCGACGCGCGGGCAGAGCTGGTCGATCACCGCCAGGTTATGGCTGATGAACAGGTAGGTCACGCCATGGCGTTCCTGCAGGTCGGCCATCAGGTTGAGCACCTGCGCCTGCACCGAGACATCCAGCGCCGAGACCGCCTCGTCGGCGACGATTAGCTTCGGCCGGGTGATCAGGGCGCGGGCGATGGCGATGCGCTGGCGCTGGCCGCCGGAGAATTCATGCGGATATTTCGCCATGTCGCCCGGGCGCAGGCCAACGGTGTCGAGGGCATCGGCAATACGCTCGCGCCGCGTCGCCTGGTCCAGGCGCTCCAGCGCATCCAGCGGCTCGCCGACGATGCGCGCAACCGTCAGGCGCGGATCAAGCGAGCCATAGGGGTCCTGGAACACCATCTGGAAATCGCGTCGCGCCGCCCGCAATTCCGCCGTCGGCAGGGCATTCAGGTCGCGCCCGGCAATGCGGATCGCGCCATGGTCTGGCTTTTCCAGCGCCATGACCAGGCGGGCAAGCGTTGACTTGCCGCAGCCTGACTCGCCCACCACGCCCAGATTCTCGCCGGGTCTGATCTCCAGCGACACGCCATTGACGGCGAAGACCTGCTGCGGCGGCGTAAAGGGCATGGCGCGCGGCAGGGCATAGGCCTTGTGCACGTCGCGGATTTCGACCAGCGCGTTCATGGCCGTTCTTCCGTCATGTCGGTGCGCCAGCATTCGGCGCCATGTCGCGGCCCGACGGCAACCAGCGGCGGGAACTCGCCGCGGCAGCGCGGTTCGGCCAGGACGCAGCGCGGCGCGAAGGCGCAGGCCGTGCCGAGATCGAGTAGGTCGGGCACGATGCCGGGGATGGTGGGCAGGCGCGGCCGCGGATAGGCAAGGCCCGGGGCGAGGCGCGGCATGGCGGCAAACAGGCCACGCGCGTAAGGGTGGCGCAGGCCGGCGAAAACCTCATGCACGGGCCCGGTCTCGACGGCGCGGCCGGCATACATCACCAGCACGCGGTCGACCGTTTCGGCGATCACGCCGAGATCGTGGCTGATCAGGATCAGCGCCATGCCGCTGTCGTCGACCAGCTTGCGGATCAGGTCGAGAATCTGGCCCTGGATAGTGACGTCCAGCGCGGTGGTCGGCTCGTCGGCGATCAGGATGTCAGGGTCGCAGGCCAGGGCGATGGCGATCATCACGCGCTGGCGCTGGCCACCGGAAAGCTGGTGCGGATAGGACTCCAGCCGGGCGCGCGGATTGGGAATGCCGACGCGGTCGAGCAGTTCCGCCGCGCGCTCCCAGGCCTGCCGGCGGCTCAGCTTCAGATGCTGCTGCAGCGGTTCGGCGATCTGGTTGCCGATGCGGTGCAGCGGATTGAGCGAGGTCATCGGCTCCTGGAAGATCATTGCCAGGCGGTTGCCGCGCAGATCGCACATCTGCCGCTCGTCGAAGCGCAGGATATCCTCATTCCGGAACAGCACGCTGCCGCCGGCATGGCCGTTATCCGGCAGCAGGCCCATCAGGGCCAGCGCGGTGAGCGACTTGCCGCAACCCGATTCACCGACGATGCCGAGCGTCTCGCCGCGATCGAGGCTGAAATCGAGGCCGCGCACGGCCTCGGCCGGGCCGCGGGCGGTGGAAAGGGTCACGCGCAGGTCGCGCACGGTGAGAAGCGGCTGGTCCATCGGTTTACCGTTGCCGCGACAGGCGCGGATCGGTCAGATCGCGCAGGCCGTCGCCCAGCAGGTTGAAGCCGAGCACGGCGATGGCGATGGCGATGCCGGGAAAGACTGCCAGATATGGCGCGCGGAACACCATGGCCTGCGCCTCGTTCAGCATGCGGCCCCAGGATGGCGTCGGCGGTTGGGTGCCGAGCCCGAGATACGACAGCGCGGCCTCGGCCAGGATGGCCAGCGCGAACTGGATGGTCGCCTGTACCACGATGACGGCGAGGATGTTGGGCAGCACATGCTCCAGCGTGATGCGGGAACCGCCTTTGCCGGCGGCGCGCGCCGCCAGGATATAGTCGCGCGCCCACACCGCATTGGCCGAGCCGCGCACCACGCGGGCAAAGACCGGGATGTTGAAAATGGCGATGGCGACGATGGAATTCATCGTGCTGGGACCAAACACGGCGGCCAACAGAATGGCCGAGAGGATGGCCGGGAAGGCGAAGGTGAAATCGGCGAAGCGCATCACCAGTTCCTCGATCCAGCCGCGCCGCGCCGCCGCCAGCAGGCCAAGCGCGCTGCCCAGCATCAGCCCAATGCCGACGGCGACCAGGCCGACCATGAGCGAATTCTGCGCCCCAGCCAGGATCAGCGACAGCACGTCGCGGCCGAAACTATCGGTGCCCAGCCAATGCTCGGCCGAAGGCAGCGCCATGCGCTTGCGGATGTTGATCGCGGTTGGCGCATAGGGGGTCCAGACCAGCGACAGCAAAGCCATGCCCAGCACGCCACCCGACAGCAGGCCACCGACGGCAAAGCTGCGATGGCGCAGGGCGCGCAGGACGATTCCGGTCTCAGACATCGCGCACCTTCAGTCGCGGATCGATCACCGCATAGAGCACGTCGACGATGAAATTGACGGCCACCACGGTGAAGGCCAGCAGGATCACGGCGGCCTTCACCACCTCGATGTCGCGGTTGCTGATCGCCTGGAATACCAGGCGGCCGAGGCCGGGCAGGGAAAACACCTGCTCGACCACGATGGTGCCGGTCAGCAGGTTGCCGAACTGCAGGCCGATCACCGTGATCACCGGGATCAGCGCGTTGCGCAGCACATGGCCCCACAGGGCCTGGCTGCGGCTCAGCCCCTTGGCGCGCGCCGTGCGCACGAAATCCTCGCGCAGCACTTCCAGCACGGCCGAGCGGGTGATGCGCGCCAGGATGGCGGCCTGCACCACGGCCAGCGAGATGCCGGGCAGGATCAGGCTGAGCAGGGCGGGGCCAAGGCCGCCGCCCCAGCCCGGGAAGCCACCGGCCGACAACCAGCCGAGGTTGACGGCGAACAGCAGGATGAGCAGCAAGCCGAACCAGAAATTCGGGATCGAGATGCCGAGCTGGCTGATCCCCATGATCACCACGTCGCCCGGCCTGTTGTGCTGCGACGCGGCGAACACGCCGAGGCCCAGCGCCAGCACCACGGTGAGCAGCATGGCGAAGGCGGCCAGCGGGTAGGTCAGCGCCAGCCGTTCGGCGATCAGCGGCCAGACCGGAGTCTTGTAGGCGTAGGAGATGCCGAAATCGCCCTGCAGCAAGGCGCCAAGCCAGCCGAGGTAGCGCTCCAGCACCGGCCGGTCGAGGCCGTATTCGTGGCGGAACACGGCCAGCTGCTCGTCGGTGGCGTCGATGCCCAGCACCAGCAGGGCCGGGTCGCCGGGCAGGATCTCCAGCACCAGGAACACGATCACCGAGGTGGCCAGCAGGGTGGCGAGCAGGGTGGCGAATCGTTTCAGCAGGAACAGGGGCATCAGGATGCGGCCGCCCGTCGCCGCCGTTCGGCCAGCCGGTCGAGCAGGGCGCGCCTGCCGGCGGTATCCAGCATCGGCCAGGCGCCGATCTCCTCGCCGGTGCGGAAACAGCCCAGGCACCAGCCGGTATGGCGGTCGATGCTGCAGACCTTCGTACAAGGCGAGGGGGTGCAGGAGGAGGGCGGCGGGTCGTCGATCATGGCGGAATTATGGCATCCCGGGGCGGATTTCACAGGGCTGTGAGGGGCTGGACGGGCTGCAAAATGCCGTGGGGGACTTGAACCGGGGGCATGGAAACTCTTATCTAGCGGGCGCTGCGGGGCGGGGGCCGTCCCGGACAGTCAGGGGATGCAGTAAAACGATGATCGACATAAAAAATCTGGTCAAGCAATTCGGTCCGTTCACCGCTGTCGACCATATCAGTTTCCATGTCGCCAAGGGCGAGGTGCTTGGTTTCCTCGGGCCCAATGGCGCCGGCAAGTCCACCACCATGAAGATGCTCTGCGGCTTCCTGAGCCCGACCTCGGGCAGCATCGCGGTCTGCGGCCATGATGTCGAGGCCGATCCGCTGGCGGCCAAGAGCTGCATCGGCTATCTGCCGGAAGGCGCGCCGAGCTATGCCGACATGACGGCGCGCGGCTTTCTCGATTTCGTCGCCGATGTGCGGAACATGAGCGGCAAGGATCGCGACTGGCGGCTCGACAAGGTGATCGACCAGGTCAACATCAAGGATGTGCTGGACCAGCCGATCGACACGCTGTCCAAGGGCTACAAGCGCCGCGTCGGCCTGGCCCAGGCGATCCTGCATGATCCGCCGGTGCTGGTGCTGGACGAGCCGACCGACGGCCTCGATCCGAACCAGAAGCACGAGGTGCGTGGGCTGATCCAGGCCATGGCGCGCGACAAGGCGATCATCATTTCCACCCATATCCTCGAGGAAGTGGAAGCGGTGTGCAGCCGCGCCATCGTCATTGCCCGCGGCCGCATCGTGGTCGAAGGCCGCCCGGAAGGCAGCGCGGGCTGGCGCATCGGCGACATCCTCGCCGCGCCCGGCAAGCTCGACGCCGCCTTCCGCCAAGTGACGCAAGCCCGCGCCGCCTGATCAGGACTCTGCCATGAAACCTATGCTCGCTGTCCTCCGCCGCGAAATCGCCGGCTATTTCGCCACCCCGGTGGCCTATGTCTTCATCGTGGTGTTCCTGTTCACCGCCGGCATCTTCACCTTCTATCTCGGCCAGTTCTTCGAACGCGGCCAGGCCGACCTGAAGGCCTTCTTCCTGTTCCATCCCTGGCTCTACCTGTTCTTCCTGCCCGCCATCGCCATGCGGCTGTGGGCGGAGGAGCGCAAGGCCGGCACCATCGAGCTGCTGCTCACCCTGCCGATTCCGCTCTGGGCCGCGGTGGCGGGCAAGTTCCTCGCCGCCTGGGCCTTTGCCGGCATCGCGCTGGCGCTGACCTTCCCGCTCTGGCTCACCGTCAACTGGCTCGGCTCGCCCGATAACGGCGTGATCCTGGCCGGCTATATCGGCAGCCTGCTGATGGCCGGCGCCTATCTCGCGATCGGCAGCTGCATGTCGGCCGTGACCAAGAACCAGGTGATCGCCTTCGTGGTCGCCGTGCTGGTCTGCTTCATCTTCACCGTGGCCGGCGCGCCGATGGTGCTGAGCTTCTTCCAGGGCTGGGCGCCGGCGCTGGTGGTCGACACCATCGCCTCGTTCAGCTTCCTCGGGCATTTCAACGCCATCACCGAGGGCGTGATCGACCTGCGCGACCTGGTGTTCTTCATCTCCCTGATCGTGGTCTGGCTCTATGCCACCGCCGTCGTCGTCGATTTCAAGAAAGCGGGCTGAGATCGCATCATGAAAACCGGCAGCAAAGCCCTTCTCACCGGCACCGGCCTGATCGCCGCCTTCGCGGTGTTCTTCGCCGTCAACATCATCGTCAACCAGGGTCTGCGCGACACCCGCGTCGACCTGACGCAGGCGCGGCTCTACACGCTGTCCGCCGGCACGCGCAACGTGCTGAAGGCGATCCCGGAGCCGATCACCCTGCGTCTCTTTTTCTCCGAGAAGCTGGCCGGCAACGCGCCGCAGCTCAAGCAGTATGGCATCCGCGTCCGCGAGCTGCTGGAGCGCTATGCGGCGCTCTCGGGCGGCAGGCTGCGGCTGGAAGTGATCGACCCCGAGCCTTTCACCGAGGCCGAGGACCGCGCAGTGCAGGCCGGTCTGCAGGGCGCCAATCTGCCGGGCGGGCAGTTCTATTTCGGCCTGGTGGCGACCAACACGCTGGACCAGCAGCAGACCATTCCCTTCTTCCAGGCCGAGAAGGAGCAGTTCCTCGAATACGACCTGACCAAGCTGGTCTACGCGTTGAGCAACCCGAAGAAGCCGACCGTCGGCATCCTGGGCAGCCTGCCGCTGGAATTCGGTCCGGGCGGCATGATGGCGGCCATGCGCGGCCAGTCGCAGCCCTACCTGATCCTTGACCAGATCAAGCAGTTCTTCGACGTGAAGATGCTGGATGCGACCAAGCCGGAGGAGATCGACGAGAAACTGGGCGTGCTGGTCCTGGCGCATCCCAAGGATCTGTCGCCGCAGGCGCAGTATGCCATCGACCAGTATGTGCTGAAGGGCGGCCGCCTGATCGTGTTCGCCGATCCCTATTCCGAAACCATGGCGGCGATGCCCAATCCGATGACCGGCCAGCCGATGCCGGGCGGCGACCAGTCGTCGCTGCTGCCCGAGCTGTTCAAGGCCTGGGGCGTCGAGGTGGTGCCGGGCAAGTTCGTCGCCGACCTGACGCTGGCCCAGCGCGTGCAGACCGGCCGCAGCGGCCCGGCCGCCGTGGTCGACTACATCCCCTGGCTGGCCATTCCGGGCGAGCGGCTGAGCCAGGAAGATGTCGTCACCGCCGAGCTCACCCAGATCAACGCCGCCTCGATGGGCGCGATCCGCAAGCTGGATGGCGCCGCCACCACGCTCACCCCACTGATCACGTCGTCCAACCAGGCCATGCTGATGGACGCCAGCGACCTGCAGGGCGATCCGAACCCGCAGGCCCTGGCCGAGAAGTTCAAGCCGACCGGCGAGACCTACGCCCTGGCGGCGCGCATCAGCGGTCCGGCCCGGACCGCTTTCCCCAATGGCGCGCCGGCAGCGGAGAAGAAGGATGGCGACAAAGCCGCCGAGCAAAAAGCTTCCGGGCCGCAGGTGATGGAAAGCGCCAGGCCGATCAACGTGCTGCTGGTGACCGATGCCGATCTGCTGGATGACCGCTTCTGGGTGCGCAATCAGCAGATGTTCGGCCAGAACCTCTATGTGCCGATCGCCGCCAATGCCGATTTCCTGGTCAATGCCATCGACAACATGTCGGGCTCGGGCGACCTGATCGGCCTGCGCAGCCGCGGCCGGTCGCAGCGGCCGTTCGAGCTGATCGACAACATGCGCCGCCAGGCCGAGCAGCAGTTCCTCGCCCGCCAGAAGGCGCTGGAGCAGAAGCTGGAAGCGACGCAGAAGCAGCTCGCCGATCTGCAGTCGAAGACGCAGGAGCAGTCCAATGCCCTGCTCAGCGCCGAGCAGCAGGCCGCGATGGATGCCTTCCGCGACGATCTGCTCAATACCCGGCGCGAGCTGCGCGGCGTGCAGCGTGAGCTGAACCGCGACATCGAGGGCCTGCAGCTGCTGGTCAAGTTCATCAATATCGGCCTGATGCCGCTGCTGGCGGCGCTGGTCGCCGTCGGCCTGGCGATTGTCTGGCGCCGCCGGCGTATCCGGCGCGCCCTAGAGGGCTGATTTCAGTCAGGGAGTATGGCGATGCAGATGCGCAACAAAAGCTGGGCAATCCTGGTGGCGGCCGCTGTTGTACTGGGCGGCGCCGGCTGGTGGCTGGCGACCTCGCGGGATCGCGCCACCGAGGCGGATTTCACGCCCAGGCCGCTGTTCCCGGGCCTGATGGCCAGGGTGAATGACGTCGCTTCGCTGGAAATCGCCACCTCGAAGGCATTGTTCCGCATCGAGCGCGGCGCCGATGCCGAGCACTGGACGATGCCGGGCCGCAATGATTATCCGGTGCGGGCCGATCTGGTGCGCAAGAACGTGCTGGGCATCGCCGGGCTGGAGACCATCGAGCCGCGCACCGACAAGCCGGAGCATTACAACCGCCTGCAGGTTTCCGAACCCGACAAGTACCAGCCGGCCGACGAGGCAGCGAAATCGGACCCCGGCCCGATCCTGGTGCGCCTGGTCGATCCCGATACCAAGGCGATCGCCACGGTGATCGTGGGCAAGGCCAAGAGCTACCCGGTCGGCGGCAAGCCCGGCCAGATGCATGTGCGCAAGCCCGAGGAGGCGCGCACCTGGCTGGCCCAGGGCATTCTCGAACTGCCGGCCGATCCGGTGCATTGGCTGGTCAAGGACCTGATCAAGATCGATCGCGCCCGCGTTGCTTCCGCCACTGTCACGCATCCAGACGGCAGCATTCTGCGCCTGCTGCGCGGCCCGAAGAAAACCGATGGTTCGGCGATCGATTTCGTGCCGGCCGAGCTGCCCAGGGGCATGAAGGTCGCCTCGGCCTATGACGTCAATGCCGTGGCCGGCGCGCTGGCCTACCTGACATTCGACGATGTCGCCAAGGAGAGCACGCAGGATTTCTCCAGGGCCACGGTCACCGAGATCGTCACCCTGGATGGCGTGAAGGCGGTGGTGAAGACTATTCCCGCCGAAGAGGACAAGAAGGCATGGATCACCATCGCGGTGAGCCATGACGCCGCGATGGCCAAGCCGGATGCCGAGAACAAGGACCTGCTGGCGCCGGAAGAGGCCGAGAAGCAGGTCAATGCCGCGACCCGGCGGATCGGCGGCTGGGCCTATCTGGTGCCGGAATCGATTGCCCGCGACCTGACCCGCAAGCTGGCCGACCTGATCGAGCCGGAGCAGAAGGACGGGTCCAAGAAGGGATAAGGCAAGACTGGAGGCACAGCGATGACCGACCAGACCATGCATTTCCAGGCCGAGGTGACGCGGCTGCTGCACATTGTCACCCACGCCCTTTACAGCCAGAAGGAGATTTTCCTTCGTGAGCTGATCTCCAATGCCTCGGATGCCTGCGACAAGCTGCGCTTTGCGGCCCAGACCGATCCGGCGCTGTGGGCGGGCGATGTCGAGCTGAAGGTCACCATCACGGCCGAGAAGACCGGCCGGATTCTGAGTATCGCCGACAACGGCATCGGCATGGACCGCGACGAGCTGATCGCCAATCTGGGCACCATCGCGCGGTCTGGCACCGGGGAATTCGTTTCGTCGCTGAGCGGCGACAGCGCCCGGGACATGGCGCTGATCGGCCAGTTCGGCGTTGGCTTTTATTCCGCCTTCATGGTCGCCGGCAAAGTCGAAGTGGTCTCGCGCAAGGCTGGCGAGGCACAGGCCTGGCGCTGGGTCTCCGATGGTTCGGGCCAGTTCAGCATCGGCGAGGCCGAGCGGAATGGCCGCGGCACCACCATCCTGCTGCACCTGCGCGAAGGCGAGGACGAATTCCTCGACCCGGCACGGCTCGGCCGTATCGTGAAAACCTATTCCGACCATGTCGCCCTGCCGGTCGTGCTGCAGGATGGCGACAAGGCGGAAACCCTGAACGCCGCCAGCGCATTGTGGTCGCGGCCGAAAGCCGAGATCACCGAGCAGCAGTACAAGGATTTCTACCACCACGTCGCCCATGCCTTCGACGAGCCCTGGCTGACCCTGCATGCCCGGGCCGAGGGCAAGCTGGATTACACCCTGCTGCTGTTCGTGCCGGGCATGCGGCCGCATGACCTGTTCGATCCGGCCCGCAAATCGGCGCTCAAGCTTTATGTTCGCCGCGTCTTCATCACCGACCGCTGCGACGAGCTAGTGCCGGCCTGGCTGCGCTTCCTGCGCGGCGTGGTCGATTCCGCTGACCTGCCGCTCAATGTCAGCCGCGAGATGCTGCAGCATAATCCGGTGGTGGCCCGCATCCGCCAGGCGATCACCCGCCGCGTGCTGGGCGAACTGGAAAAGAAGGCGGAGAAGGATGCGACGGCTTATGCCGTCTTCTGGGAGGCTTTTGGCGCGGTGCTGAAGGAAGGCCTCTACGAGGATGCCGAGCATCGCGCGCAACTGCTCAAGCTGGCGCGTTTCCGCTCGTCGGCGCGCGAGGGCTGGGTGTCGCTTGACGACTACATCGCGGCGATGAAGGACGGCCAGGCCGCGATCTACGTGATCAATGGCGATCAGCTCGACCAGCTCAGGCGCAGCCCGCAGCTGGAAGGCTTCCGCGCCAGGGGCGTCGAGGTGCTGCTGCTGACTGATCCGGTCGACGATTTCTGGCTCTCGGTGGTGCAGGATCATGCCGGCAAGCCGATCAAGTCGGCCACGCGGGCTGGCGCCGACCTGGATGCCGTCAAGGACAGCGACGCGGCCAGGCCGGACGCGGCCGAGAAGGTCGAGGGCGCGGCGCTGGGCACGCTGATCGCGGCGCTGAAACAGGTTCTGGGCGATGCCGTGAAGGATGTGCGGGAATCAAAGCGCCTGACCGACAGCGCCGTCTGCCTGGTGGCGGCCGATGGCGATCTCGACATGCATCTGGAACGCCTGCTGCGCCTGCACCAGAAGCTGGACGCGACCAGCCCGCGCATCCTCGAGATCAATCCGGGTCATGCCCTGATCCGGGCGCTGGCCGCCCGCGCCCAGCAGCCGGGCGCGATGGATGCGCTGACCGACGCGGCCCTGCTGCTGCTGGACCAGGCGCGGCTCATGGAAGGCGAGACGCTGGCCGATCCGGCCGGCTTCGCCCAGCGTCTGGCCCGGGTGATGGAAAAGGGGCTGTAGGAAGCCCCCTTCCAACTTAGTAGCCATAAGTTATGCTCCCCTTCAACGAACAGCGGAGGGGGATATGCCGCGTTACGGGCTTGCTGTTAAAGAATTCAACGGTACTCCTTTCTTTCGATCCGTCCTGCAGGAATGGGGCTTGCAGGTGATGCGGTACAGCGAGTTTCACCGCAATGGAGATAACGGCGAGGCTTACGACGTCTGCTTTTCATACAAAGAGCGTCCGAATGTCGGAATACTGGCATCGGCCGCGTCCAGGGCAGGCGGCATCAGCTTGGTTGAATACGAGAGTGGTCGCAGGGAAAGGCAATGGGCACGCGGCGATCTATTTTTCTCAGACCAGAAGGTCGGCTATGAGGCAGAGGTGAAGCTGACGAGGGTGAGTAGCAATATGCAGGCATCGCGCGATGCCTTGGATGATGTTGTGGTTCCATCACTGGGCGCGGCGATAGTCGCAGCAAGAAATCTTGATCGCAATTCGAACCACCGGTTGGGGATAACCTTTGTCGTCCCTCGCGTGGTGCGAGAGCAGGGCGAAGGTTTGGCCACTGCATCCGACCGAGCGTTCGGATTCTATCAGGCGCTACTGGGAAGAATCCGGTCTGAGTTATATGATCGGAATGAGCTCCACTTCATGTCGTGGGTCGCTCCTGAATGTTCACGACAATTCTGGCTCGGAGAGGGTGATGATAAAGTTCATTACCCCGGGATTTTGTTGATCGGAAAGTTTCTTCGGTTGCCGAACAGGGATGATTGACTACATCCCGACGCGGCTCAGCGGGATTTCCGTGATGCCATAGCCGGCCTCGGCC
>NZ_JANLJJ010000096.1:13644-17735 GCF_029255545.1 Ferrovibrio sp.
CTACATCCCGACGCGGCTCAGCGGGATTTCCGTGATGCCATAGCCGGCCTCGGCCGGAATGCACAGATGCGGCTCGGCGAAACGCTCCTTGTCCAGCACCGGCATGACGTCGATGATCGGAGTATCCGCCGCCTGCCGGAGCGCCTCCGCCACGCTGCCGGCGCGGGCCAGCTTGACCAGCTGCATGCGGGTGGGGAAAACGATGGTGCGCGTCTTCGCCTCCCAGGCATCCAGCGCAGCCTGTGGCAGGATCCATTCGGAATCGACCGACTCGCTGCCGTCATGGGCGCCGATCTGGCCTTCCGGCGCCCGGGCCAGGAAGAACCAGGTATCAAAGCGTTTTGGCATCACTGTGGGCGTGAGCCAGTGCGCGAAGGGCACCATGCAGTCCAACGCATAATCGAGGCCTTCCGCCTCGGCGAGATCACGCAATGTCCTGTCGCCGCGGTTGAGTGGTTCGCGCCAGGATTCCAGCGCTGTGGCGCGCGCAGCCGACAACAGCTTGCCATCGCCCTTGGGACGGGCCAGCAGCAGGCCGGATTCCTCGAAGGCCTCCCGGATCGCGCCGAAGGCAAAAGGCGTCAGGGCCGGGTCGAAATTGCCCGGCCGGGCATGGCGGCCCTGCAGCACCGGGTCGCTGTCGCCCTCGGCCAGCTTGCCGCCGGGAAACACCATGGCGCCGGATGCGAAGTCGATGGCGTGATGGCGCTTGACCATGAAGACTTCCAGGCCGGCATTGCCATCCCGGATCATCAGGATCGTGCTGGATGGCAACAGGGCGGATCTTGCCTCGCTCATCGGTGTTTCCTTCTTTCTTTCTTTTCTCAGACCGGCCGGCGCAGATAGAGACGGTTGCCGCCATGCGGCATGGGGCTGAAGCCGCGTCGCTGCAGCCAGGCAATGGTTTCGCGCTCCTCGACGGCACGCTGGATTTCGACAGCAGCCAGGCCAAGCTGGCGAGCATGGTGGCCGGCAACGTCCAGCATCCAGCTGCCCAGGCCACGGCCACGCGCCTCCTCCGCCACAGCCAGGCGATGGATCAGCAGGCTGTCCTGCAGGGCCAGCAGCACGGTGAACCCATCGATGGCCGTACGCCACTCGGCGACGAACAGCGACTGTTCATGCTGCAGGGCAGTCAGGTCCAGCTTTGCCGCATCGGACAGTGTCGCCTGGGCAATCTCGGTCAGGCGGGACAAATCGTTGCGGTCGGCCAGGCGCATGCGATGTTCGACCCGGTGGATCACCGGCACGGCGGACTCCATGCTGTTTCCCGAGGTCAAGCTTCGGGCCGGGCCGATAACCTGTCAACGATTGTCGCAACGGCAATCGGGCGGAATATCTAGGGCTTGAGATCGATGGCGCCGATGATCGGTCCGTTGGCCGATCCATTGAGCATCTGCAGCATGACCACCGCGCCCTGGCGGCTCCAGTCGGTGCCATCCAGATCGGGCACGGCATAGCTGGCAGCCTGGCCTTTCCAGCGTCCGAAATCATTCCAGGCCCGCGCGACATTCAGGTAGCTCAGCGTGCGGCCATGGTTCTCGCCGCGCTCGATGGTCACGTCATGCTGGCGATCAAAGCGGCAAAGCAGCAGTTTGGCCTCGCCCTGCCAGTTCGGCATGTCGGGCACCAGAACCTGCCAGCCCTTCGTCGTCTTGCTGCGTTCGGCGCGCAGCGGCACATGCTGCTGCTTGCGGGCCTTGGCCAGGGCGGCTTCGATGGCCTCGCGGTTCGAGCCAACGGCCTGGAACTGCCCGTCGATCACCACCTGCGGCGTATAGATCTGACGGTTGCCGATACCACGGGCATAATCCTGCTGCCGGATATTGTGGCCCTTGCGGCTCAGCGTATCCTTCCAGCCGAGATAATCCCAGTAATCGACATGCAGGGAGATCGGCAGCACGCCGGGTTGCCTGGCCCATTCGGGCATCAGCGCATCGGCCGGCGGGCAGGAGTTGCAGCCCTGGCTGGTGAACAGCTCCAGGACCACCAACTGTGCCTGCGCGGATGCCGGCGCGGCGCCGAGGACCGGCAGCAGCGCAACCAGCATGGCGGAGAGCCAATGTCGCGTTCCCATGATCATGCAGGTGAAACTAGGCATTCGGCCAGGCTCCGGCCAGTCACGTTGCGGTGAAATTCGCCAGATGCCGGTCCAGCAATGCGGCCGGCAGCGGCATCAGCCGCGGCGCATAGGTCCAGAGCAGGGCGGCCTGTACCGGACGATCCGGGAAAATCGTCTGCAGCAGGCCGCGATACAGGGCCATCTGGTCGAGATAGGCCGGGTCGACATCCTCTGCGTGCAGCGGCGGCGGCCGGTTGGTCTTGAAATCGACCACCAGGATGGCGGCCTCTGTCACCAGCAGGCGGTCGATCTGGCCGGCCACCAGCCGTTTGCCCAGCCGCCCGGCCAAGGGCGCTTCCACCTGGGCGTCCGGCGCGAAGACCGGCGCGAAAGCCGGATCGCTCAACACGGCCAGCACTTCCGCCGCGATCCCGGTTTGCGCGGCCGTCGTCAGGCCATGCATGGGATGGGCAAGATAGCGTGCGGCCGCCTCGGGGCGTTGTTCCAGCGGCAGGTCGGGCAGGGTCTGCAGCAGGCGATGGATCAGTTTGCCACGCGCCAGGCCGGCCAGACGGTCGGGCGCCGTGGGACTCAGCGGCGGCGGCTCGGCCTTGCTTGGCCGTGAGGGGCTGAGTGGCCGGGGTGGCGCCGGTTCGGGCGGCGGCGGGCTATGCAGCCAGACGGGCGGCGCAATGCGCTCCGCCTCGGCTTCCGGGGCTGCGGCAGCCACGCGCTGCCCGGGGAAGGTTTCGTAGCGCAAGCCTTCATCGCCCCAGGGCAGGGCGATGATCTGCTGCGGCTGCAGGCTGGCGAAACCAGCAGAGACCAGGTCGTACCAGCTTCCGGCCGGCGGGCCATTTCCAGCCGTCTTGCCGTTGAGATAGCCGCAGACATAAAGCCGGTCGCGGGCGCGCGTCAGCGCCACATAGAGCAGGCGGCGGTATTCCGCCATCTGCTCGGCGCGGCGGGCATTGCGCAGGGCGGCGGTCAGCGGCGTGTCGTTGTCCTTGCGCATCGGCCAGTAGAGCTGCGGCACGGCTTGGGCGGCGCGCGGCCCGCCCATCACGGGGCGGCGCGGCGGCTGTGGCGCCTCGCCCCAGAGCAGGCCTTCGCCATCGCGGTCCTGCGGCAGGTCGCAGCAATCAGGCAGGATCACCACCGGCGCCTCCAGTCCCTTGGCGCCATGTACGGTCAGCACGCGCACCTCATCGCGGCCCTGGTCAAGATCGCGCTTGATCTCGCCGGCATGGCGCGGAAACCAGGCCAGGAAGCCCTGCAGGTTTGGCGCCGCATCACGCTCATAGGACAATGCCGCGTTCAGGAATTCATCGATCGGCTCATTCGCCTGGCTGCCCAGCCGCGCGATCAGGCGCCGTCGGCCGCCGCCAGCCGCCAGCATCCCGCCGTAGAAAGCAAAAGGCGGCACCATATCGGCGCGATTCAGCAATTGGCGCAGTTCATCGCAGGCCGCCTGCCAATGCGGCTGTTCGGCCGCGCGGCGCTGCAGCTCATGCCACAGGCGCGCTTCCTGGCGTCGCCAACACAGCGCAAACAGGTCATCCTCGCTGAAGTTGAACAGCGGACCCTTGAGCACGGCAGCCAGCGTGAGATCGTCTTCGGGCAGCAGGCAGAAGGCGCCCAGCGCCAGCAGATCGAGCACCGCCACCTGCTCGGCCAGCATCATGCGGTCGGCGCCGGCGACCGGCACGTCGGCGTTCTTCAGCGCCTGCACCATCGCCTCGAAAAACACGTTGCGGCGGCGCACCAGGATCATCACGTCGCCGGGCCGGATGCGGCGGCCCAGGCCGGACAGGTCCTCATGGTCGATCCAGTGGCGGATCTGCGCCGCGATGGTTTCGGCCAGGCGCACGCGCGGGTCCTTCTGGCCCACGTAATCCAGCGGCGTATCCCAGGGTTCGCTCTGCGCCTTCGGGTCGGGTTTGAACGGCGGCCAGAGTTCGATGCGGCCGGCCTCGTCATCGCGCCTCGCCCTGTGATGCAGGGGGCGGCCGTCCTCCACCACGCCGGG
>NZ_JANLJJ010000097.1:0-9357 GCF_029255545.1 Ferrovibrio sp.
CGCCCATTCGAAGGCGGCGATGTCGGGCAGGTAGTGATGGCCGCCCAGATCGGGCAGGGCGGCGAGGAAGGTGGGAAAACCGGCGCCGTAGAGATTGAGGATCGGCGAGCGTGGCGGATCGTAGATCAGGTAATCGCGCGCCGTCTGGGCGAAAAAGGCCTCGCCGACCAGCGCGCGGGTAACCGGAAAGGTGGTGGCGATGGTCTCCAGCAGGCTGGCGCGGAAGCGGTTGGCGTAAATCTGCAGGCGGCCCTCGGCGGGAATCGCATCGCCGATCACCTTCTCGGCGATAGTGTAGAGCGAGCCGGTCAGCGCCTCGGCGAATTCGCGCTGCAGTTCAAGCTGCGCGCTCATCATCCACCTCGGCCTCGTCGGGATCTGTAATGTCGCTGGGTCGCAACGCGGCTGCGCGTTGCCGTTCTGCATGGCGCGCTTCGGCCACCAGGTGGTCAAGCGGTGGCAGATTGCTGTCCCATTCCAGCAAAGTGGCGGCATGGGGAAAGCGCTGCACCGCGCTGGCATAGAGGCGCCAGACCGGCTCGGCCACCAGGGTGCTGTGGTCGTCGATCAGCATCGGTCGGTCGTCAGCCTGGATTTCACTGTGACCGGCCAGGCGAATCTGGTGCACAGCCGTGGCCGGCAGGCTGTCGAGATAGGCCTCTGCCACGGCCGGCGCTGCTTCGCGGCCAACATGGTTCACGCTGGAGACATAGAGATTGTTGACGTCGCAGAGGATGCCGCAGCCGCTCTGCTGGCTCAGGCGACTGAGGAATTCCGCCTCGGCGATCTGGCTGTCGCGGAAGCGCAGATAAGTGGCCGGGTTGGCCATCAGAATCGGGCGTTTCAGCCTGCTTTGCACGATATCGACATTGCGCCGGCAGGCTTCTAGGCTTTCCTGCGTATAGGGAAGTGGCAGGCGGTCGTTGTAATAACGGCCTTCAACACCCGTCCAGGCCAGATGCTCCGACACTTGTGCCGGCACCAGCCAGCCGACCAGTCGGCCCAGGCGTTCCAGATGCTCGGTATCGGGCAGTTCGCAACCACCGAGGCCGAGACCGGTACCCTGCACCGTCACCGGCCATAATGTCCGCACCTGTTCCAGATAATGACGGGCGCCGCCCCCGCCCATATAGGTTTCGGCATGGACATCCAGCCAGCCGATAGGTGGCCGGGTTTCCAGCAGGTCGCGGTGATGCGGTGGGCGCAGGCCGATTCCGACCCGTTCTGGCGCCAGGGGGGCCAGCAGTTCGGCGGCCGGAGCCTGCGACAAGGCCGGATCCCGGTCGGCAATCGGCTTCAGATCGGTCATGACGTTCTGTGGACCACGAGAGGGCATCCCGCATCTGGCTGAGCCGGTGCCGCATGATGCCTGCACCAGTTTGCAAGTGTATCATTCCAGAGAGGAAAAAAACTGCCGAGTTCAGCCGGAAATCTGCTCAACCAGCAGTTTCTTCCAGGCGATGGCCATCCGTGGCGGGCAGGCCAAGACGGCCGAGCCCCGGCAGCTTCAGGGCCGGCCGCAGAATATCGACGCCGATGGTCAGCCCGAGCAGGTTGAGTTCCAGCCCCTCACGCGCGGCGGCGGTGATCCCGGCCAGGCCGAACAGCGAAACCTGCCAGCCGGTGCCGCTGGGGGCCGGGGCAACCAGCCGGTCGGTGCCGATCCAGTCCTTGCCCACGGCGGTTGGCGGCAGTTCCAGGCCCAGCTCGGGCACTTCGCGGGCGAGATAGGCGATGAAGCTGTTTGAGTTGGGGCCCGGCCAGATCACATAGCCATCGCGATGGGGATAGCGCTCGGCGGCGCTGATCAGCAGCGGAATGGCTGCGGCCGCCTCCGGCCCACGCAGGTCATGCAGAAGTTCGGGCGGGTTGCCGGCCCAATAACCATCCGGCGTGCGCTGGCTGATCCGCACCGCAGATCCACCCCAGCCGACGACTTCATAGCGTGTGAAAGCCGGTACGCCGGCCGGCTTGACCACCAGCCAGGTATGCACCGCAAAAGCCCCGCGCCAGCCCCAGACGCGGGCGGCATAGATCTGAACCACGGCATCCTTCACGGCCAGCGGGTCGGGCGCCAGTCCGGCTGAGTCCCAGCGGCTGGTCGACCAGTGCTTGCGTTCTGCCGTGGCGACGCTGACACCGCTGGCCAGCAGTGGCATGGCGATCAGGGCCAGGAAAGCGGCCAGGATGAAGCGGGGTAAACGTCGAGGTTTCGTCATGTCTGCCTGCCAGTAAGCATAGGCTGGCCCGCGATTGTGGCAAACTCAAGGATTTCTGATGCAGGCGAGTATGTAGGCAAAAGGCCCTGCTATTTCCGGGTATCCAGTTCTTGTAATAGTTGGCGTGCCAGAGAAGCAGTAGGTTCAACACCTTGATCTCGAGATTTCTCCAGCCAATAGCGGGCGCGAATTCTGCTCACGGGATCTGGCTTTTTTGCCAATAAAAAGCCGAGGCCATAGATGCCGGTTTGGTCGTTGTTTTCGGCGGCTATGGTCATCCAGTGGAGTTGCTCTTCGAAATTAAGAAAAGCGAACCCGTAATATTGGGCCAGTCGATATGCTGCCCGTCCTGAACCCGCCAGAGCTGCTGTTTTAAGCGGCTCAAGGTCTTCGGCAGGAATAATGAAACTATTGATTCCAATAACGGGTTTTTCGTCCTGAGCAAAGGCGGCTGGAATAAGCAATAGCGCTGATACGACGGCGATGATGCAGGAATAGCGGTGTCGCATTCTATGCCCTGGCCCGTGGATGCGCACTGCCATAGACCCGCAGCAGGGCCTCGGCATCCACCTCGGTATAGCGCTGGGTGGTGGCCAGCGAGGCGTGGCCCAGCAATTCCTGAATGGTGCGCAGGTCTCCGCCGGCCGCCAGCAGATGGGTGGCGAAGGAATGCCGCAGGGCATGCGGCGTGGCCGTCTCAGGCAGGCTCAGGGCGCGCCGGGCATTGCGCATGGCCTTCTGCACGATGGCAGGGTCCAGCCGCTTGCCGCGCGCGCCGTAAAACAACGGCGTGCCAGAAGCAATTGGCCAGGGGCAGAGCTTGGCGTATTCGGCGATGGCCTGCCGCACCACGGGCAGGATCGGCACCAGGCGCTGCTTGTTGCCTTTGCCGGTCACGGTCAGGCTGTCGCCTTTCGGAATCTGGTCGCCATTGAGGCCGAGCGCCTCACCCAGGCGCAGGCCGGCGCCCCACAGCAGGGTCAGGATCGCGGCATCGCGCGCCTGCAGCCAGGGTTCGGTGGCGAAATCCTCCGCCGTGTCGATCATCTCCTGCGCTGCCGGCACGCTCAGCGGCTTCGGCACGCTATGCGGCCGCTTGGGGCTGCGCAGCAGGCTGATGGCGGCGGTTTCCACCAGGCCGTCGCGCTGCAGGCGGCGGAAAAAGCTGCGCACCGCGCTCAAATTCCGCGCCAGCGAAGTCGCCGCCAGGTCATCCTTGCGGCGGTGACTCAGATAGGCGCGGAAATCGCTCAGGCGCAGGCCGCGCAGATCCTCCAGTGTGGCCGCATCGCCCAAATGCTCGCTGAGGAATGAGAAGAAGCCGGCCAGGTCCTGGCCATAGGCCCGCAGGGTGTGGCGCGAGAAACGCTTTTCCTTGGCCAGCCAGCGATACCAGGCTTCGGCTGCGGCCTTCGCATCCCCGGCCGCGAGAAAGAATGGCAGCCGGTCGTCGGTGGCGGTTACGGCTGCGGCAGGTCGAGCCATGACCGTACCGAGCGGCCGAGCACGCCGGCGAGAAATTGCAGCAATTCCGTGCCCTGGCTGGGCAGGAACTTGTCGGCCTCGCGCGAGCCCAGCGCCAGCATGGCTGCTGGCGCGGTGGGGCCAAAATCGAGCCGCGCCAGCGCATCCGAGCGCACCAGGCCGGCAGCCGGCCCATAGAGCCAGTCGGCTGCCTCGCATTTGTCGCGGGCGATGGCGGGCAGGGCGCCCAGCAAGGTGTCGATGGCGCCATTGGGCAGCACAAAGACGCCGCCGGTGGCGATATCCTTCATGCGCTCCGGGTCGCCCTCGACGCAGAGGCTGATGACGTCGACCTCCAGCAGGTCGGTCCAGTCCTGGGTAGCCATATGCACCATATGCTCGAAGCTGCCGGCTTCCAGCAGCATCAGCACGGCGGCATGCACGCGCTGGGTGGCCGACAGGTTTTGCCGGCTGGCATCCAGCAATTCGGTGCCGACATGCGACATGCGGGTGAGCTCACCTTGCAGCTTCTGCACCATGAAACGCTGCAGGTCGACCACGTTGTTGCCGCTATGCGGCTGGGCCGGCGGCAGCAGCGCCTCGCACAGATCAGGATGGCGCGTCAGCAGGTCGGGATGCTGCTTCAGCCATGCCACCACCTCGGCCTCATCGAGGCCGGCTGGGGCTGCGGCGGGAGCGGTGATGCCTTCGGCCATGCTTCTGCTCCGGGCTTATTTGTCGCTGCCCAGGATCGACTGGCCGGTCTTTTTCCAGTCGGCAAGGAAGGCATCCAGGCCCTTGTCGGTCAGCGGATGCTTGACCAGCGAACGCAGCACCGCCGGCGGCACGGTGCAGACATCGGCGCCGATCTTCGCGGCCTCCACCACATGCATGGGATGGCGGATCGAGGCGACCAGCACCTCGGTGTTGAAATCAGCATAGTTGTTGTAGATCTGCACGATGTCGGCGATCAGCGCCATGCCGTCATGGCCGACATCGTCGAGCCGGCCGACGAAGGGCGAGACGAAGCTGGCGCCGGCCTTGGCGGCCAGGATCGCCTGGGCCGGCGAAAAGCACAGCGTGACATTGACCATGATGCCGTCGTCCGACAGCGCCTTGCAGGTCTTCAGGCCGTCCAGGGTCAGCGGCACTTTCACGGCCACGTTGGTCGCCAGGGCGGCCAGTTTGCGGGCCTCGGCCAGCATGGTGGGATGATCGGTGGCGGCCACCTCGGCCGAAACCGGGCCCTTCACGATCCTGCAGATTTCCTTCACCGTGGCGACAAAATCCTTGCCGGTCTTGGCGACCAGCGAGGGGTTGGTGGTCACGCCATCCAGCAGGCCGCTGTCATTCAGGTCGGCAATCTCGGCCACGTCGGCGGTATCGACGAAAAACTTCATGTCCTAAACTCCATGGGCGGCGCCGGCCTGCCCGAATCGGCTCCGATGGTATAAGTCGTTTGGTTAACAATACCCGACCCGGCCAAGTGCTTCTAGCTTAACCGGGCTGTTCTACCGGAACCCGCCCCTTGACCCCGCCCGATCAAATCCGCGTTCTGCTGCCCCTGCCGCTGGCCGAGCCCTTCACCTATCGCACCGGTGAGGCAGGGCCGCTGGTGCCGGGCGACATCGTGGAAGTGCCGATCGGCAACCGTGTCTCGCTGGGCGTGGTTTGGGATGGAAATCCTGAGCCACTGCCGCTGGCCAAGGTGAAGGCGGTGCTGCGCCGTTGCGAGGCGCCGCCGATATCGCCTGCCCTGCGCAAGCTGGTCGATTGGGTGGCGGGCTATACGCTCAATCCCACGGGCGCTGTGCTGAAGATGTGTCTGCCCGAACCGCGCGCGCTGGTCGAGCCGCCGCCGATGCGGCAGATCCTGCGCTCCGGAAAAACGATCGAGATGCGCGCCAGTGCCCAGAGGGACCGCGTGTTGCAGATCGTCGCCGAGCGACCGGGCCTGAGCCCGCCCGAGCTGGCCGAAGCGGCGGCCGTCTCGCCGGCCGTGGTACGCAAGCTGGTCGAACTGGGCGCGCTGCAGGCTGACCAGGTGCCCGCCTTCCGCCCGCCGCCGCCCGACTGGCGCCGGGACGGGCGCGCGCTGAATGCCACCCAGGCCGAGGCGGCGGCAGGATTGCGGGCGGCCGTGGCGGCACGGGATTTCTCGGTCACCCTGCTGGAAGGCGTCACCGGCGCGGGCAAAACGGAAGTCTATTACGAGGCGGTGGCCGAGGCGCTGAGGGCTGGCCGGCAGGTGCTGGTGCTGTTGCCGGAAATCGCGCTGACACAGCAATCGCTGGATCGGTTCGAACAGCGTTTCGGCGCGCCGGCCTGGGCCTGGCATTCGGAAATGGCAGAGGGTCGGCGTGCCGCCACCCTGCGCGCCATCGGCCATGGCGAAGCCAAAGTGGTGATCGGCGCCCGCTCGGCACTGTTCCTGCCCTATGCCGATCTCGGCCTGATCATTGTCGACGAGGAGCATGACGCGTCCTACAAGCAGGAAGAAGGCGTGATCTACAATGCGCGCGACATGGCGGTGGTGCGCGCCAAGCTGGAAAGCATCGCCGTCATCCTTGCCTCGGCGACGCCGTCGCTGGAAAGTCTGCATAACGTCGCGCGCCGGCGTTATGCCCATGCCGTGCTGCCTGAACGCCATGGCGCCGCCACGCTGCCGCGCATCGATATCGTCGATTTGCGCAAGGAACGCCTGCCGGCCCAGCGCTTCATCAGCGCGTCGCTGCAAGCCGCGATCCGCGAAACCATGGAAAACGGCGAGCAGGCGATGCTGTTCCTCAATCGCCGCGGCTATGCGCCGCTCACGCTGTGCGGCGCCTGCGGCCATCGCCTGCAATGTCCGAACTGTGCCGCCTGGCTGGTGGAGCACAAACGCCACGGCCGTTTGCAATGCCATCATTGCGGCCATCAGCAGCGCCTGCCCGACACCTGTCCGTCCTGCGGCGCCGAGGATCGTTTCAAGGCCTGTGGTCCGGGGGTGGAGCGGCTGGCCGAGGAAGCCGCCATGCTGTTCCCCGAGGCGCGCCTGGCGGTGATGGCCTCTGATACCGCCAACTCGCCGCAGCAGATTGGCGAGATGCTGACGCGCATGGAAAACCGCGAGATCGATATTCTGGTCGGCACCCAGATCGTGGCCAAGGGGCATCACTTTCCGTTGCTCACCCTGGTTGGCGTGATCGATGCCGATCTGGGGCTGGCTGGTGGCGATCCACGCGCCGCCGAACGCACGCATCAGCTGCTCACCCAGGTGTCGGGCCGCGCCGGCCGCGCCGATCATCCCGGCCGCGTGCTGTTGCAGAGTTTCCTGCCCGAGCACCCGGTGATCGCCGCCCTCAGCCGCCACGACAATGCCGGCTTCATCGCCGCCGAAATGGCCGAACGCCAGCGTGCCGGCATGCCGCCATTTGGCCGGCTGGCGGCAATTATCCTGAGTGGCGCGGATCAGGCCCAGGTGCAACAGGTGGCGCGCGATCTGGCCCGTGTGGCGCCGCATGGGCCAGGTCTGACCGTGCTGGGCCCGGCCCCGGCGCCGTTGCATTACCTCCGTGGCCGCTTCCGCGAAAGGCTGCTTCTCAAGGCGGTCCGGGAGATCGACGTTCCAGCCGTCCTACGCGAATGGCTTTCAAAGATTAGACTACCTTCGGCTGTAAAACGTGCCGTTGATGTCGATCCTTATAGCTTTCTTTAAGACTCCGGTTTTTAAGTTTGGCCGTGGTCGGCCGGTCCACCCAGGATTGGGAAACCGGGAAAAAGAGGGGAAGAAATCCATGCGGCGCGTTCGCCTGTCCGCCATCCTTGCGGTGTCGGTTGCTGTTGTTGGTCTGGTTGGCTGTCAGGAAAAGCAGACCGCACCCGATCAGCGCCATACCGCGCTCAGCAATTTCCAGCAGTTCATCCAGAAGACCGGCGGTCTGAAAAGCCTGAACACCTTCCAGAAGCGGCGGCCCGAGATCAATTCCGAGGAAAGCCTGGGCGTGATCTACGACGGCGCCCGCACCCAGGGCGAGGTGATGCGTTTCCGCGACAAGCAACTGGCCAAGGAAATGCTGCCGGCGCTCAAGGCCGTTCGCCAACGGCTCGGCGAAAGCGAGAACTGCGTGTTGCGTGGTTATTTCATCGCCTGTGGCGAGGAAAAATTCGTCGAGGTTTTCCGGAAGTGGGAGTGAGCGGCGCGCCGCTCACATCCACCAGCCGAGCGTGATGGCGAGGATTGCCAAGAGGGTCAGCGGCGCCAGCGCCAGCGCGACCCAGAAGATCACCGCCGGGGTCCAGACAACGGCCAGCACGCCGATCAGCAGCAGGATGTTGACAAAGAACAGCGTCGCCTTGGCGGCGTGCGGTTCACGTTCATAGGCGGCAAAACCCTCAGGAATAACGGTGGTTTCGTCGGCGGCCAGCAGCAGGTCGTCGGCGGCAATATCGGTCATGGCAGGCTCTTTTTTTTGTATCGTCTCGAAAAGGAGGCGAGGGGAAAATGCCGCCCGCAGCCTGCCAAAGCCAGCCGACAGAATGACGCAGGGCGGAATGTCGCAGTAAAGGGCCGCTCAGGCCGGAATTCGGTTGCGGCGGCGCAACGGCGCGTAAGCATCCAGCAGCATTTTTCGCCACCAGCGATGCGCCGGGTCATTGTGGAAGCGTTGATGCCACCACAGGAAGGCCTCGGCCCTGGGCAGCCGCAGGGGCGGCTGCAGGAGCTGCAGGCCGAATTGTTGCTGGCCCCATTCCCCGATTGATCGCGGCACGGTGGCAATCAGGTCGGAGGCGGCCACGATGACGGGTGCGCCGACGAAATGCGGTACCGTGAGCGCCAGGCGCCGACGCTGCCCCAGTTTCCCAAGCGCATCATCGACGACACCGGTATCGCGCCCGCCGGTCGATATCATCAGGTGCGATTGCGCCAGAAAAACGTCCATGGCCAGCCGTTTTGTCGCGGCCATCGGATGCCCTCCACGCAATATGCAGACAAAATCCTCGCTGACGATCAGGCTGCGCATCAGGCCGCGATCGAGGGCGAGTTGCTGCTCGACTTCGCCGCCAGCGATCACGGTGTCCAGGCTGCCGGCTCCAAGTTCCGCCGCCAGGCCGGCGCCGATTGGGCGAATGCGGACATTAATGCCGGGTGTTTCGCTCTGCAGGCGCTGCATGACGCGGTCCATGCCGGTCAGCAGGGGGTGATCGACGGTCGCAACGGAAAACTGCCGCTGCGAACTGGCGGGGTCGAAGCGTATCTCGCGGTTCAGGGCGCGTTCGAGTTCGCTTAAGCCGGCCCGCAGCGGTGCGGCCAGGTCGAGGGCGAGTGGCGTTGGCGCCATGCCATCGCTGCTACGCACGAATAACGGATCGCCATAAAGGTCGCGAAGGCGTTGCAGCGCGTGGCTGACGGCGGACTGGGTCAGCCCAAGCCGTGTGGCCGCGCGGCTGACGCTGCGTTCCGCCAGCATGGCGTCCAGCGTCAGAAACAGGCGGATATCTGTCCCGGAAATATGCCTTTTATTCATATCCATATGATTAGCATGAATTTGAATCATCATACCAGCAGAGGCATATCAGGCCATCTAAATTTATGGGGGCGCGCCATGGCACAAGGACGGTTCGATCTGTATCGCAATGTTCACAAGGGTCTGCGCGCGGCGCTGAATGCCGCCGCGTTCGAGCTTGGCGCGGC
>NZ_JANLJJ010000097.1:9457-17373 GCF_029255545.1 Ferrovibrio sp.
CTGAAGGATATCCAGCGCCAGATCCTGCAATTCCTTGGTCCGCAGGTGATGCAGGAATTTCTGCGCTGGATGCTGCCCGCCTTGCGGCCGGAGGAAGCGGTCGGGCTGCTGGGCGGCATCCGGGCGACGGCGCCTGCGGCGGGCTGGGCGGCGATCTGGAATCTGGCGCACCGCGTTCTGCCGCCCGAAAAGCTGCATCACCTTGCGAACCGGCTGGGCGAAGCGGCACCGGCGCGGGAGCTGGCCCTGCTGCAGATCGACTTCCCGTTCGCCGGACCATGGGGTGATGATCTCGCGCTGGCGCTGCGTGACCTGGCCGAGGCCATTGCCGCGACCCCGGGCCTGCTGTGGAAGATCTGGACGGAGAATCCGGAAACCGGCCGCGCCGGCGGCATTTACCTGTTTACCGGCAAGGCGGATGCCGAAGTCTATCTTGACCTGCACAGCAAACGGCTGGCTGGCTTCGGCATCGACGGCATCGCCGCCCGTCTGTTCGGGGTCAATGAGGCGCTGGGGCGCATCAACCGCGCGCCGCTGGCGCCGACCTGACCGGCTTCAATACCCGCGTGTGTAATCCACCAGGCGCAGGATCGGCAGGCCCTGCTGCAGGCGGCGGATATTGTCGACGATCTGCGGCGCCACATGGGCCGGGATGCTGTCGGCCGCGTTATGCGGCGTCACCGTTACCTTCGGGTGAGTCCAGAAGGGATGGTCGGGCCGCAGCGGCTCCTCATTGAACACGTCCAGCGTGGCGCCCGATAGCCATTCGCTGTCCAGGGCATGCAGCAGATCGGCCTCCACCACATGGCCACCGCGGCCGGCATTGATGATATAGGCGCCGCGCGGCAGCAGCGACATCGTGCGACGGCTGATGATGCCGCGGGTCTGCGGCGTCAGCGGCAGCAGGCAGACCAGCACGTTGCAGATACGCAGAAAGCCTTCCAGATGGTCATCGCCATGAAAACTGGTGACGCCGTCCACGGCTTTCAGGCTGCGGCTCCAGCTCGCTACCTGGAAGCCGAAATCGACCAGCTTCTTCGCAACATGGCTGCCCAGCGTGCCCATGCCCATGATGCCGATCACGCGTTCCGAGGCATCCACCGGCGGCAGCCAGCGCCAAGTGCGGTTGCGCTGGTTGGTTGCCATGGCGTCGACCTGGCGGTGGAAGCGCAGCACATGCAGCAGCACATATTCGCTCATGCCCACGGTCAGCCGGCCATCCACCACGCGGGCCAGCGGCACATGCTTTGGGATGTTCGGGTCGGCCAGGATGCCATCAACGCCGGCGCCGAAACTCTGGATCAGCTTCAGGTTTGGGAAGCTCCGCAGCAGACCCGGCAGCGGCTTCCACACAAGCGCCACGTCGATCTCGGACGGATTGCCGGTCTGCGGATGCAGGCGAATATCCAGATCCGGCGCCTCGGCTTTCAGGGCGGCGGCCCAGTCTTCGACCGGATGATTCTTCGAATAGATCAGCAGGGCCATGACAGGGTTGCGGTCAGGTGCGCACGGCGTGATCATGGATCACCGCCACGTCGAAGGCGGCAGCGATCAGCGCGCGGGTATAGTCGGTCTGTGGCGCCTCGAAAATTCGTTTCGCGTCGCCCTGTTCGACTACGCGGCCATCCTTCATCACCATCACGCGGTCGGCCAGGGCGCGCACTACGCGCAGGTCGTGGCTGATGAACAGATAGGCCAGCCTGTGCTTCTGCTGCAGGTCGCGCAGCAGATCGACGATCTGGGCCTGCACGCTCATGTCCAGCGCCGAGGTCGGTTCATCCAGCACCACGAAACGGGGCTTCAGCACCATGGCGCGGGCAATGGCGATGCGCTGGCGCTGGCCACCGGAGAATTCATGCGGATAGCGATCCATCGTGGCCGGATCGAGGCCAACCTCGGTCAGCGCTTCCGCCACCATGACGCGGCGGGCGGCTTCGTCGCTGCCTATGCCATGCACGCGCAGGCCTTCCTCGACGATATGAAAAACGGTCAGCCGTGGCGACAGCGAGTCGAACGGGTCCTGGAACACGATCTGCATCGCCTTGCGCAGTGGCCGCATCTCGGCCCAGCTGCTGCCCTGCAATTCCCGGCCATCGAAGCGGATGCTGCCTTCGCTTTTCTGCAGGCGCAGCAGCGCATAAGCCAGTGTCGATTTGCCCGAGCCGCTTTCGCCCACCACACCCAGCGTCTCGCCGGCGCGGATGCTTAAGCTGATGCCATCCACCGCCTTGATATGGCCGATGGTCCGGCGCAGCAGGCCGGCGGTGATCGGGAACCAGACCTTCACATCTTTGGCTTCGGCCACCACCGGTGCATCGGTATCGGCGATCTGCGGCTTGCCTTTCGGTTCGGCGGCCAGCAGCTTTTTCGTATAGGCGTGCCTCGGCGCCGCGAAGATATCGGCTACCGGTCCGGCCTCGACGATCTCGCCCTGGGTCATCACGCAGACCGTGTCGGCCACGCGACGCACGATGTTGAGATCGTGGGTGATCAGCAGGATCGCCATGCCCAGCTTGGCCTGCAGGTCTTTCAGCAGCTTCAGGATCTGCGCCTGGATGGTGACATCCAGCGCGGTGGTGGGCTCGTCGGCGATCAGCAGGTCTGGCTCGTTGGCCAGGGCCATGGCGATCATCACGCGCTGGCGCTGGCCGCCCGACAGCTGGTGCGGATAGGCATCGAGCCGCTTCTCCGCCTCGGGCAGGCCAACCAGCCGCAGCAGTTCCAGCGTGCGCGCCCGGGCCGCCGCCTTGTCCAGCCCCTTATGCAGGAACAGCACCTCGTTGATCTGCCGCTCGATGCTATGCAGCGGGTTGAGCGAGGTCATGGGTTCCTGGAACACCATGGCAATGCGGTTGCCGCGGATACCGCGCAGCACCGGCTCGGGCGCGCCGACCAGCTCCTCGCCGCTGCGGAAGGTGATCGAGCCATTCGGGTGACTGGCCAGCGGATATGGCAGCAGCTGCAGTACCGACAAGGCCGTCACCGATTTGCCCGAGCCGCTCTCGCCCACCAGCGCCAGCGTCTCGCCGCGCCGGATGTCGAACGAGACATGCCGTACCGCATCGGCATCGGCGCCGAAACGCACGCTCAGGTCTTTCACCCGCAGGAGAGGCTGTTCGGTCATGCCGCTCACCGGAAGGTCTTGCGCGGATCGAAGGCGTCGCGCACCGCCTCGCCGATGAAGATGAGCAGGCTGAGCATCACCGCCAGCACGGCGAAAGCGGTAATACCCAGCCAGGGCGCCTGGATGTTGGTCTTGCCCTGGCTGAGCAGCTCACCGAGCGAAGGTGAGCCGGGCGGCAGGCCGAAGCCGAGGAAATCCAGCGCGGTCAGCGTGGTGATCGAGCCATTGAGGATGAAGGGCATGAAGGTGAGCGTTGCCACCATGGCATTGGGCAGCAGGTGGCGCAGCATGATCGAAACATCTGAAACGCCAAGCGCGCGGGCGGCGCGCACATAGCCGAAATTGCGGGCACGCAGGAATTCCGCGCGCACCACGCCGACCAGCGCCATCCACGAGAACAGCAGCATGATGCCCAGCAGCCACCAGAAATTCGGCTGCACGATGCTGGCCATGATGATCAGCAGGTACAGGGTCGGCAGGCCAGACCAGATTTCGATGAAGCGCTGGAAGATCAGGTCGGTCTTGCCGCCGAAATAGCCCTGCACCGCGCCGGCGATCACGCCGACGACCGAGCTGAGCAGGGTCAGCACCAGGCCGAACAGCACCGAGATGCGAAAGCCATAAATCAGGCGTGCCAGCACGTCGCGGCCCTGGTCGTCGGTGCCGAGCCAGTTTTCCGTGCTGGGCGGCGCCGGCGCCGGACGGCCGAGATCGTAGTTGATGGTGCGGTAGCTGTAGCGGATCGGCGGCCAGATTATCCAGCCATCCTTTTCGGCGATCAGCTCCTGCACGAAGGCATCGCGATACTTTGCCTCCGTCTCGAAATCGCCGCCGAAGGTGGTTTCGGGATAAGCCTTGAAGGCCGGGAAATACAAAGCGCCGTCGTACTTCACCAGCAACGGGGAATCATTGGCGACCAGCTCGGCGAACAGGCTGAGTACGAATAGTAGGATGAAAACCCACAGAGACCAGAAGCCACGGCTGTTGTCGCGGAAGTTGCGCCAGCGCCGGGTATTGATGGGCGAGAGCTGCATCGGCTCAGGCCTCCCGGCTTTCGAAATCGATGCGCGGATCGACGATCACATACATCAGGTCGGAGATCAGGTTCACCACCAGCCCGAGCAGGGTGAAGATGAACAGCGAGCCGAACATGATCGGATAATCGCGTTTCAGCGCCGCCTCGAAACCGAGCAAGCCGAGGCCATCCAGCGAGAAGATCACCTCGATCAGCAGGGAGGAAGTGAACAGGATGCCGATGAAGGCCGAAGGGAATCCGGCGATCACGATCAGCATGGCATTGCGGAAGACATGGCCATACAGAACCCGGCGCTCGGACAGGCCTTTTGCCCGCGCCGTCAGGACATATAGCTTGTTGATCTCTTCCAGGAAGGAATTCTTGGTCAGCATCACCAGCCCGGCGAAGCCGCCGATCACCATGGCGGTGACCGGCAGGGCCAGGTGCCAGAAATAATCGACGAGTTTCGCGCCCCAGGAAAGCTGGTCCCAGTTATCCGAGGTCAGGCCGCGCAGCGGGAACCACTGCAGGAAACTGCCGCCGGCGAACAGCACCACCAGCAGGACGGCGAACAGGAAGCCGGGAATGGCATACCCCACCACGATGGCGGCCGAGGTCCAGGTGTCGAACGGGCTGCCGTCGCGCACCGCCTTGGCAATGCCAAGCGGGATCGAGATCAGATAGACGATCAGCGTTGTCCACAATCCGAGCGAGACCGAGACCGGCAGTTTCTCGATGATCAGGTCCACCACTGGGCGATCCTTGAAATAGCTCACGCCGAAATCGAAACGGGCATATTGCCCCAGCATGAGGAAGAAACGTTCATGCGCCGGCTTGTCGAAGCCGAACTGTTTTTCGATCCGCTTGATGAATTCCGGGTCCAGGCCCTGGGCGCCGCGGTATTTGGCACTGCCCTCGGCGGCCTGGGCGAAGGCCCCGGCGCCAGGGCCGGTTTCCCCGCCGGTGGCGCCCGAGACGCGCGCAGTGACATCGGCCGCCGTACCGGTCACCTGGGCGATCACTTGCTCGACCGGGCCACCCGGGGCGAACTGCACCACGGCGAAATTGATCACCATGATGCCGAGCAGGGTCGGCACGATCAGGGCGAGACGGCGCAGGATATAGGCAAGCATGGCGCTACTCTCTCACCGATGCCTTGGCAAATTCAATGCCTTGTCTTTTTCGTGATCGATCCACCAGGTGTCGACCAGCCCCACATCATAGGCGGGTTTCACGGTTGGTCGGGCGAAGCGGTCCCAGTAGCCCAGTTTCACCGTGCCGCTATACCAGTGCGGGATCACATACCAGCCCCACATCAGCACGCGGTCGAGCGCGCGGGTGGCGCTGCGCAGCTCGGCGCGGTTTTTCGCCGAGACGATATGCTCCACCAGATCGTCCACCGCCGGATCGCGCACCCCGGAGAAATTGAAGCTGCCCACCGTGTCGGCGGCGCGTGAGCCCCAGTAATTGCGTTGTTCCACGCCGGGGGTGAGTGGCTGGGCGAAACGGCGCGACATGATGTCGTAATCAAAGCTGCGCATGCGATTTTCGAAGGTCGAGATGTCGACCACGCGGATCGATACGGTGATGCCGATGCGCTCCAGGCTGCGGGCAAAGGGATTGATGATGCGCTGGAAACTGGGTTCATACAGCATGAATTCCAGCTCGAAGGGGTTGCCCCTGGCATCCACCAGCTTGCCAGCTTTGATGCGCCAGCCGGCCTGCAACAGGAGTTCCTGCGCCAGTTTCAGGTTGGCCCGGTTGTTACCCGAGCCGTCGGTGCGCGGCGGCTGGAATTCCTGGGTGAAGACCTGTGGCGGCACCTGGGCGCGATAAGGCTCCAGCAGCTTCAGTTCGGCTTCCCCCGGCAGGCCGCTGGCCGCCAGGTCGGAATTCTCGAACATCGAGCGTGTGCGTTTATACAGGCCGTAGAACAGCGTCTTGTTGGCCCATTCATAGTCATAGGCCAGGTTAAGTGCCTGACGCACCCTGCTGTCGCTCAAATGCGGCTTGCGGCTGTTGAGGAACCATGCCTGCACGCCCGAGGGCGTCTCGTCCTTCAGAATTTCGCGTTTGATGCGGCCTTGGTCAAAGGCGGGCTTGCCCTGGTATCCGGTGGCCCAGACGCGGGCGATCACCTCTTCGCGGTAATCATATTCTCCGGCGAAGAAAGCCTCGGCGGCGATGTCGCGGTCGCGGTAATAATCCTCGCGGATCTGGGCGAAGTTGTAGCGGCCGCGATGCGCCGGCAGGTCTTTCGCCCACCAATTCTCCACGCGCTGGAACACGATGCTGCGGCCGGCATCGACGCGGGAAATGCGATAGGGGCCGGACCCGGTGATCGGCTCGATGGTCGGCGAAGCAAAATCGCGACCCTGGAACCAGGCTTTGGAGAGGACCGGCAGGGTGGCCACGATCAGTGGTAGGTCGCGACGGCTTTCCGTCTCGGCGAAACGGAAGGTCACGCTGCGTGGTCCATCGGCGGTCACGCTTTCCACATCGCGCAGGATGAGCTGATAGAGCGGATGGCCGTCTTTCTTGGTTGCCTCGACGGTGAAGACGACATCCTCCGCCGTCACCGGACTGCCGTCATGCCAGCGCGCGCGCTCATTGAGCTGGAAGGTCACCGCAGACCGATCCGGCGCCAGATCGGCGGTTTCGGCCAGATCGGCATAGACGGCATCGGGCTCGTCCATGGCGCGGACCATCAGGCTCTGGAAGGTCAGGCCCAGATTCTGCGCGGTCACACCCTTGAGGATAAGGGGGTTGAGGTTGTCGAAACTGTCGAGCTGCCAGCCGCGCAGTTCACCACCCTTCGGCGCATTCGGATTCACATACTCGAAATGCCGGAAATTCGCCGGGTATTTCAGGTCGCCGAAAGCCGACAGGCCATGGCGCGGTTCGGCCTGCGCCGGTAATGCCGCAAGCAGCAGAAACGCCGCAAGGAATCGATGCCGCATCAGGGCTTGGTGCCGGTCAGCTTCGCCGCCTTGGCCGGGTCGACCCACCAGGCCATGAAATCGGTGCCGTTCTTCGGCGTCTTGGGCGGCAGCCCGAATTTGTCCCAATAGGCGATGCGATCGGCGCGCAGGCTCCAGCCCGGTACCAGATACTGGCCCCAGCTCAGCACGCGGTCCAGCGCACGGGTGGCGGTGATCAAGCTGTCGCGGTCGGCGGCATAGATCACCGCATCGATCAGCTTGTCGACCACTGGATCCTTCAGGCCGATCCAGTTGCTGCTGGACGTATTGTCTGCGGCGGCCGAGGAGAAGAAGCTGCGCTGCTCGTTGCCAGGCGAATTCGACTGGCCCCAGCCGGAAAAGATCATGTCGTAATCAAAGCTGCGGATGCGCGCGACATACTGCGCCGAATCCACCGTGCGCATGGAAAGCTGAACGCCGAGCCGCTGCAGGTTTTGCGTCCAGGGCGCCACGATGCGCTCGTAGGTGGGATCGGACAGCAGGAATTCGATATCCAGCGTCTCGCCCCTGGCGTTGCGCAGCCTGCCGTCCTTGACCTCCCAGCCGGCCTCCTTCAGCAGGCGGGCCGCCTCGCGCAGGTTCTTGCGGTCCTGTCCCGAACCGTCGGATGTCGGCGCCTGATAGGCCGGCCCGAAGACTTCCTTGGGCAGTTTGTCGCGGAAGGGCTCCAGCAGTTTCAGTTCGGCGGCCGATGGTTCGCCGCGGGCGGCGAAGTCGGAATTCTCGAAATAGCTGCTCGAACGGCTGTAGCCGCCGTAAAAGAAGGTCTTGTTGGTCCATTCGTAATCGAAGGCCA
>NZ_JANLJJ010000098.1:0-13213 GCF_029255545.1 Ferrovibrio sp.
TTCGGGCCTGAAAATCCCGGAATCGCCGGTTTCAGGCCTGGTCCGGGGCCAAAAACCGCTTGCCGGAGCCGGAATTGGCGCCCATACGCCGCGTTACGCGCCGTTACGCGCCGTTACGCCCCACTACGCGCCGATAAGCGCCGATAAGCCAAACGAACCTCAACGAACTCAAACGAACCTGAACGAACCCGAACGAACTCAAACGAACCCGAACGGACCTGAACGAACCGAAACGAGCCGAAACGAACCCAAACGAACCCAGATGGCCGTCTTCACTCCCCAGGCCTTCATTCCCCCGGCCTTTATTCCATGGCCACCATGACATGCCGGGCATAACCGGGGCGGGTGGCCAGCCGGCCATGCCAGGCCAGCAGGTGGGGCAGGTCGGGCCGGGTGATGGGGAAACGCAGCCAGCGCTGCACATGGCAGCCCAGCGGGATGTCGCCCATGGTCAGCCGGTCGCCGCCCAGGAAGGGCTGGTTGGCCAGATGGGCATCCACCCGGCCCCAGAGCTCGGCCAGCCGGCTTTCGGCGGCGGTCATGGCGTTCAGGTCGGCATGCACCGGGTCGCGCACGAAACCCCAGAACAGCACCCGCATCGGCTCGCCCAGGGTGGTCGGCAGCCAGTCCATCCAGCGGTCGGCCTCTGAGCGCGCCACCGGGTCGGCCGGCCAGAGTGTACCGGCCCCGTAACGGCCCGCCAGATAGCGCACGATGGCGTTGCTTTCCCAGTGCAGGCTGCCGTCGCTGTCCTGCAATGTCGGCACCAGGCCGTTCGGGTTCATGGCGCGGTAGGCCGGCGAATCGAGGCCGCCAAACGGCCCGCCCAGCGGGACATGCTCATAGGCCAGGCCCAGCTCCTCGGCCGCCCACAGCACCTTCTGCACGTTCACCGAAGAGCCGCGGCCCCAGATTTTCAGCATGTTTCCGGTATCCCCAGTATTTATCCGGACCTGAATCTTTTTCGTCCGTGTGAATACGACTAAACTCCGCGCCCATGCGCAAGCTGTACCATCTGTGGCTGTCGCCCCAGTCCCGCAAAGTCCGCGTCCTGCTCCGCGAGAAGGGGCTCGAATTCGACCTCGAGGTCGAGAAGGTGTGGGAGCGCCGGCCGGAATTCCTCGCCATGGACCCCACCGGCGAGGGTCCCGTGCTGGTCGAGCATGACGGCCGCGTGCTGGCCGAGAGCCAGGCGATCTGCGAATACCTCGACGAGGTCTATCCCAACAAGATGCTGCTCGGCTTCGATCCGCCCTCGCGCGCCGAGACGCGCCGGCTGGTCTCGTGGTGGGACCACAAATTCGGCCGCGAGGTGTCCGAGCCGCTGGTGTTCGAGAAGGTGATGAAGCGTTTTCTCGGCATGGGCCATCCCGAATCCGCCGTGATCCGCATCGCGCATGCCAATTTGAAGATCCATCTCGACTACATCGGCTGGCTCACCGAGCGGCGCAACTGGCTGGCCGGCGAGGATTTCAGCCTGGCCGACATCGCTGCCGCGGCGCATTTGAGCTGCATCGATTATCTCGGCGATATCCCGTGGGACGATTACGCCGGCGCCAGGGACTGGTATGCGCGGGTGAAGTCGCGCCCCAGCTTCCGGCCTTTGCTGGCCGACCACATCCCCGGCCTGCCGCCGCCGAAGCATTACGCCGATCTGGATTTCTGAAAACCAAACAAGGAGCATTCCCCATGTCCATCCGCCGCATCGATGTCGGCCCGCGCATGAGCCAGGCCGTGGTGCATGGCAAGACGGTCTATCTCGCCGGCCAGGTCGCCGCCGATCCCAAGGCCGATGTCACCGGCCAGACCGAGCAGATCCTGGCGCAGATCGACAAGCTGCTGGCCCAGGCCGGCACCGACAAGACGCGCATCCTCTCGGCCAATGTCTGGGTGGCGGATATCAAGACCTTCGCCGACATGAACAAGGCCTGGGATGCCTGGGTGCCGAAGGGCAACACGCCGGCCCGCGCCACCACCGAGGCCAAGCTGGCCGCGCCGGAATACCGCGTCGAGATCGCCTGCATCGCCGCCCTGCCGGACTGATGGCATGAGCGCCAGAGACCGCATCCGGGCGCGCGCTCTGGCCGAAGGATTCGATGCGGTCGGTTTCACCACCACCGACCGCATCGGCCCGGAGCTGGCCGAAAAACTCGATGCCTTCATGGCGCTCAGGCGCCATGGCGAGATGGCCTGGCTGGAAGAAAAGGCCGAGCGTCGCCGCCATCCGCGCGCCCTGTGGCCCGAGGCGAAAAGCATCATCGCGCTGGGGCTGAATTATGGCCCCGATACGAACCCCCTTGAGGTGCTGGCGCAGCGCGACCGCGCCGCGATCTCGGTCTATGCCCAGGGCCGCGACTATCATCTGGTGGTCAAGAAAAAGCTGAAAAGCCTGGCCGGCTGGATGCACCGCGAATGGGGCGACGAGGTGAAGGTCTTCGTCGATACCGCGCCGCTGATGGAAAAGCCGTTGAGCGCCGCCGCCGGCATCGGCTGGCAGGGCAAGCATACCAATCTGGTGTCGCGCGCGTTCGGCTCCTGGCTGTTCTTAGGGATCATCCTCACCACGCTGGAGATCGAGCCGGAGCCGGCGGAAGCCGATCATTGCGGCAGCTGCGCGAACTGCCTCGATGTCTGCCCGACCAAAGCCTTCCCGGCGCCGTACCAGCTCGATGCGCGGCGCTGCATCTCCTATCTCACCATCGAATATGGCGGCATCATCCCGCATGAATTCCGCAAGCCCATGGGCAACCGCATCTATGGCTGCGACGATTGCCTGGCGGTCTGCCCATGGAACAAGTTCGCTTCCACGGCGCGCGAGGCCACGCTGCAGGCCAGGCCGGAGCTGACCGCGCCGCTTTTGCTGGAGCTCGCTGCGCTGGACGACATGACGTTCCGCGAACGCTTCAGCACCAACCCGGCGAAACGCATCGGCCGCGACCGTTTCGTGCGCAATGTCTGCATCGCGCTGGGCAACAGCAATGATGCCGCAGCTGTTCCGGTGCTGGAAACGCTGGCCGCCGATCCGGCCGCGCCGGTGCGTGCCCATGCCGTCTGGGCGCTGAAACAGCTGATGCCGGCGGAAGATTTCGCGCGTTTCGCAGCTTCGCGGGAAAAGGCCGAGTCCGATCCGGCGGTGCGGGCCGAGTTCAGTCGGCCCTGACGTCCATCTTCTCGATATACAGCCCGGCCGAGATGGCGGCGGCGCTGTCTGGCGCGATCAGCCGCACCTGGATCAGGTCGGCCCGCGCGGCTTTCCTGTCGCCGGCCTCGAAGCGCAGGATGCCGCGTTCCAGCAAAGCCTCGGGCAGGCGCGGATTGAGCGCCAGCGCGGTTTCGGCATCTTCCAGCGCGCCTTTAGGATCGCCGGTCTGCCGCCGCGCCGAGGCGCGCAGGGCCAGCGCATCCTCGCGCGTCGGATCGAGGCCGAGCACGCGATCGAGATCGGTGCGCGCCGCCTGGTAATCGCCCAGCGCGGCCAGGCTCATGGCGCGGTCGATCAGCAGGTCGGGCGTGTCAGGCACGGCTTTCAGCGCGATATCCAGCAGCTGTTTGGCGCGCTGCGGCTGCTCGGCCAGCAGCCAGGCATTGGCGGCCTGGTCGAGCAGGGCGACGGTGAGATGCGGCGCCTGCTTCTCGGCCAGCGGCAGCAATTGCTCGATGCGGTCGGCGGCGTCGCCGTAATGCTTCATCTCGACCAGCGCCAGCGCCGCGCAATGCGCCGCCGGCAGGCCGCCGCCGGTGGCCTGCCAGAGCTGGGCCTGGGCGAAGCCTTCCTCGGGATTCTTGCGCATCAGCGCCAGGCAATCCTCGTAGGCGGCGCCTTCCAGCACGCGCGAGGGCTGCTGCGCCGCCGCGAATCCGGCGCCCAGCGTGAAGAGAGCACTGGCGCCCAGAATTGCGGACACTATCTTGGCAGGCATCGTCATGGCGCCGGAGAGTGGCCGGCCGTCATGGCAAAAGCAAGGCATGCGATGCCTGGAGGCTAAATGCCAGTATTGAAGCGACATGATCCTTCCTCCTTATGGCAAGTACCAGAGCCATTCCAAGCCATCTACAGCCACGGTGTGGAGGTTCCGTCAGGAGCACGCTTGCTGATGATTTCCGGGCAGGTCGGTGTCGATCCGGAAGGTAAAGTGGCTGATGCGTTTATCCCCCAGTGTCAGCAGGCAATGGCAAATGTGGAGGCCATGCTGGTTGCCGCCGGAATGCAGGCATCCGACCTTGTCAAGGTGACATACTATCTGACCCACGCCGCCGATCTGGCCGATTTGACCATGTTGCGGCAGAAACGCTGGGCCTCCATCAGGCCGCCGGCCGTGACGACCCTTGTCGTTTCCGCGTTAGCACGTCCGGAGTTTTTAATCGAGATTGAGGCCATGGCGGCGACCACAGACACATATTCCGGCGGTGACTAGATGAGCGTATTGTTCTGTTTTGGGCTGGGGTTCAGCGCAAAAGTCCTGGCCGCAGGGCTGAAGGCGAAGGGCTGGCGCGTCATCGGCACCAGTCGCAGTCCGGAAAAGACCGCCGCGCTGACGGCGCTGGGGTATGATGGCCATGTCTTCGATGGCATGGCGCCGTTAAGCGATCCCTCCGTGCTGGCGGCGGCGACGCATATTTTGGTCTCGGTGCCGGCCGAGGACCAGGCCGACGCGGTGTTGCGCTGGCATGCCGCCGATATCGCCAAGCTGAAAAACCTGAAATGGCTTGGTTACCTCTCCACCACCGGCGTCTATGGCGACCGTGGCGGCGACTGGGTGGATGAGCAGAGTGAGCTGCGGCCGACGCAGGCGCGCAGCCAACGCCGCGCCGAAGCCGAGGCCGGCTGGCTGAAACTGCATGCCGAGCATGGCGTGCCGGTGCATGTATTCCGGCTGGCCGGCATCTACGGGCCGGGCCGCAACCAGCTGGAAGGCGTGCGGCGCGGCTCCGCCCATCGCATCGTCAAGCCGGGGCAGATTTTCTGCCGCATCCATGTGGAGGATATCGCGCAGGTGCTGGAAGCCTCGATGGCGAAACCCAACCCCGGCGCGATCTACAACCTGGCCGATGACGAGCCGGCGCCGCCGCAGGACGTGGTGCAGTATGCCGCCGAGCTGCTTGGCCTGCCGGTGCCGCCGGCCATGCCGTTTGATGAAGCAAAGCTCTCATCCATGCAGGCGAGCTTCTATGCCGACAGCCGCCGCGTGCGCAATGACAGGATCAAAAGCGAACTGGGCGTGACGCTGCAATATCCAAGCTATCGCGAAGGCCTGCGGGCCCTGCTGTCCACCCTCCAGTCATAAACGCTCAGAGCATCAGGCTCCACACCGTCTCGACCAGCAGCTCCAGATCCTGTGGCCGCGACAGGCGGTGGTCGCCGTCCTTGATCAGGGTCAGCCGCGTGTCGTCGCCGCGGAAAGCCTCGATGGTCTTCACCGCATGCTGGTACGGCACGTCGGGGTCCTGCATGCCCTGCAGGATGCGCACCGGCCTGTCAAAAGCGATGCCGGCCTTCAGGATGCCATGCTCGCGCCCCTCGGTGATCAGCTTCAGCGTATATTCATAGGGCTGGTCGGAATAGTCCGAAGGCTCACGCAGGATGCCATCGTTGAGCAGCGTGGCGCGCTGCGCCTCGCTCATCCGCGCCCACATCAGGTCTTCGGTGAAATCCAGCGCCGGGGCGATCAGCACCAGGCCGGCGACTTTCTCGGGCATCGCCAGCGCCGCCAGCGTGGCGAGCCAGCCGCCCATGCTGGAGCCGACGATGATCTGCGGGCCGCGGCAGATGCTCCCCAGCACCGCCAGCGTGTCGTCCTTCCAGCGGCCGATGCTGCCATCGAGGAAACGGCCATCGGACTGGCCATGGCCAAAATAGTCGAACCGCACAAAAGCGCTGCCGCGCATGCGGGCGGCGGTTTCCAGCGCCATCGCCTTGCTGCCCGTCATGTCGGACTTGAAGCCGCCGCAAAACAGCACACCGGGCTGGCGGCCGGGCGTGGCGCAATAGGCGATGCGGTTGCCGTCGGGTCGGGTGAGGAATTGCGTTTCGGTCATGCCGCCTATTTAGCGGCCTGGGCGACGAGTTACCATGCCTAATGCTGTTTCAGCCTGGCGGCCAGCTTCTCGATATAGGCCGGAAAGCCCGGGCGCGGCTGGTCGGGATAGGCTTCATGCCGCAGCTCGGCCATGATCTCGTGCGCCTGGTGCAGGGCGGGCCAGCGTTGCAGGCCTGGTTTCATCCGCCCGTCATACAGGGTGCGCAACAGCAGCTCGTCGGCTTCGGTCATGTCCTGCAGTCTGATATTGCCATAACTGAGGATCGAGTAGGTGGTGTGCGGATGGCCGTAGAATCCGAAGCCGTGCATCATTTCATGCACGATGCATTGCTCCGGTGACAATGTCTGCATCTGCCCATAGAAGGCGTTCGGCATGTTGATGTTGAGGTGCAGGATGACCTTGGTCATATGGCCGTTGCGATCAGCCAGAGGCACGGCATAGCAGAAGGCCGTTTGGCCGGAAGCGAGCTTGAAGTTTTCCACATTGCTGAACACGAGAGCGAAGTTGGCCGCCGATACATGCGGCACCTTATAGGCTTCGACACCGGCAATCGCCGCCATGCGCAGGAGGGTCGCTTCGGCAAAGGCCAGCCGCGCGGCATCATCGGTGCGGCCATCTGCGGCATAACGGATCGGTTCGGTCCATTTCATGACGAATCCGCGCGCCAGGGCGGCTTCATCAAAGGCGCGGACCAGCTGGTCGTGGCTTTGCAGCGGCGGCTTCCAGTCGCGGCCGAGACAGGCGGAAAGCAGGGCTATGCAGGCCAGGGCTATTCCAGCCAGGGCAGCACGGTGACACAGCCAGCCGGGTTTCACGGCGCTGCCGCTTATTTGGCGGCCTGGGCGACCGGTTTCCATGCTCCGGCGCGGCGTTCGGCCTCGCCGCGCTGCTCGGCCGCCAGTTCGACCGACAGGCTGTCGCGATTCTTTTCCGCCAGCTTGTTGCCGGCTTTTGCCGACAGGATGAACCATTTCAGCGCCTCGACCTTGTCGGCGGCGAGGCCGTGGCCATTGCGCAGCATGGTGCCCAGATTGTTTTGCGCCGCCGCCTGTCCGCCATCGGCGATATCGGCGTAGATGCGCGCGGCGCGTTCCTGGTCGCGTGGCACGATCCGGCCGAACTGCAACGCATAAGCGGCATCGAAGCGCTGCGCCGGATCGGTGCTGGCCGCTGCCCGGTCGAGCCAGGCTTGCGACCGCGCCGGATCGAGATCGGCGCCCTTGCCGGAGCGAAAGGCTTCGGCCAGATGCAACATGGCGCGCACGTTGCCGGCTTCCGCCTGCTTGACGATGCTGGCGCGGATATCGGCCAGCACGGCGTCGGGGGGCGTTGCCGGCGGCGCCGATGGATTCAGCGCCCGCCGCTTTTCCTCGATGATGCCATTGGCCAGGGCGACGGCGTGGAGTCGCGGCATGCCGGTCTTGATGCGATGGTCATACAGCGTCTGCAGCATCACGATATCGGCCTCGGTCGGTTCGAACACGAAGCGCGTCGTGTAATAGCTCATGATCGAATGCAGCTTGTGCGGATGGCCACGCAGGCCGAAGGCATGCAGCAATTCATGCTGGATGCATTGGCTGATGCCGGCCTGGTAGGCGAAGTTGATCTGAAGCTCGACCCAGCTCAGGCGGCCTGTCCAGCCGTCGCTGTTCCACGAGGTCAGGCAGCCGGCCTTGCCGCCGCTTTTCGTCCGCAGATTGTCGGTGTTGAGGAAAATGATGCGGAAATTGACGTCCTTGCCGCCAAGCGCGCCTTCCTTGACCACCACCCCAGCCTTGTCGGCGATGGTTTTCAGGGTCTCGACCGTCTCGGCGATGCGGGCCTTGTCGTATTGCATGCCGTCGAGGCTGTAGACGATCGGATGGTCCCATCTCACCACCACGCCGGTCAGCGTGGCGCCGGCGCCGAATCCGGTGACGCCTTGCGACGTATCGGCATAGAGCGCAGCAATATCGAAACCGCGCAGGATGTCTTCATGGGACGGATTCTTCCCGGTGGTCTGCGCCGCGGCCGGGCCGGCACAGGAAAGGCCCGCGACCAGCAGCCAGGCGGCGCCCAGCAATGTGGCCATGGTCGACCGCACAATTGCGGCCGGGATGCAGGATCGTTGCCCCATGCGCTACCCCCTCTTGCCCGGCGCTCTCTTGCCCGGCACTCTCTTGCTATGGGGGCGGCTTTGCGCTACCCCCGCAGGCGCGGCCTGTCCTGGCCAGCCCCTCACCCTGCCGGCCTTCATGCCCGATACCCAGATTTCTACCCCAGAGACACCCATTTCGGGAAGACCACCCGCAATACTGCAGGTTCTGCCGGCCCTGGTGACCGGTGGGGTCGAGCGTGGCACGGTGGATACCGCCAAGGCGCTGGCCAAGGCCGGCTGGGTTTCCTACGTGGCCTCGGCCGGCGGGCCGATGGTGCGTGAGCTGGAACGCGCCGGGGCGAAGCATTTCACCCTGCCGCTGGCCAGCAAGAATCCGCTGGTCATGCGGCGCAATGCCGACCGGCTGGAAGAGCTGATCCGGACCCTGCCGGTGGACCTGGTGCATGTGCGCTCGCGCGCGCCGGCCTGGTCGGCCAAGGCGGCGGCGCAGCGCTGCGGCGTGCCCTTCGTCACCACCTTCCACAACGCCTACAAGTCGCATAACTGGTTCCGCAAGCTGTGGGCCGGGCCGATGGCCAAGGGCGACATGGTGGTGGCGATTTCCGACTTCGTCGCCGATTACGCCAACAAGGCCTTCGGCGTGCCGCGCAACCGCCTGACCGTGATCCCGCGCGGCACCGACCTGAGCAAATTCGATCCCGGCCGCATCTATCCCGAGCGCATGGCCAACCTGGCGCAGCAATGGCGGCTGGTGGACGGCCTGCCGGTGATCCTGCTGCCCGGCCGGCTGACGCGCTGGAAGGGCCATACCGTGCTGCTGCGCGCGCTCGGCCTGCTGGCCAAACAGCGCGGCAAACAGGATTTCATCGCCGTGCTGTCGGGCGACCATCAGGGCCGCGAGACCTATCGCGCCGAACTGGAAGGCCTGATCGTGCAGCTCGGGCTGGATCGCTGCGTGCGCCTGCCCGGCGACTGCAAGGACATGCCGGCGGCCTACATGCTGGCCGATGTGGTGGTGTCGGCCTCGACCTTCCCGGAAGGCTTTGGCCGGATCGCCGTCGAGGCGCAGGCGATGGGCAAGCCGGTGATCGCCACCGACCATGGTGGCGCGCGCGAAACCGTGCTGCCGGGCGAAACCGGCTGGCTGGTGCCGCCGAACGATCCCAAGGCGCTGGCCGAGGCTCTGGGCCAGGCCCTGATGCTGTCGCCCGAACGGCGCATGGCGATCGCCGGACGGGCGCGACGCCACGTGATGGAGCATTTCACCGTGGACGCGATGTGCGAGGCCTATATCAGGGTCTACACCAAGCTGCTGTTCCCCGGGCAGGGCTGAAATCCCGCCTCTGTGCCGGGGCGCGCCCGGCTTGACAGGGGGGCCCGGGCGGCTAGGCTGCGCCCCCTTGGAGGTCCGTTAACCCATGTCCCAATCCCCTGTTTCCGCCGCCGAAATCCGCGTCACGCTGCCCGATGGCAGCACGCGAACTTATCCGGCCGGCGCGACGGGCGCGGATGTGGCGGCCTCGATCGGCGCCGGCCTGGCCAAGGCGGCGCTGGCGATCCGGCTGGACGGGGTTTTGCGCGACCTCAAGACTCCGATCAGCCGGGATGCCCGGCTCGAAATCGTCACTCTGAAGGACAAGAACGAGGCCGAGCTGCTGGAGCTGATCCGCCATGACGGCGCCCATGTCATGGCCCAGGCGGTGCAGGAACTGTTCCCCGGCACCCAGATCACCTTCGGCCCGGCCACCGAGGATGGTTTCTATTACGATTTCGTGCGCGACGAGCCGTTCACGCCCGACGACTTCGCCAAGATCGAGCAGCGCATGGCCGAGATCGTGAAGCAGGATTTGCCGATCACCCGCGAGGAATGGCCGGCCGAGAAGGCCGTCGGCTATTTCCGCCGCATCGGCGAGACCTACAAGGCCGAATGGGTCGAGGAGATTGCCAAGCGCGGCGAGGCGATTTCGATCTACCGCCAGGGCGAGACCTGGCTCGACCTCTGCATGGGTCCGCATCTGCCCTCCACCGGCAAGCTGCCCACCGCGTTCAAGCTGATGAAGGTGTCGGGCGCCTACTGGCGCGGCGACGCGAAAAACCGCCAGCTTCAGCGCGTCTATGCCACCGCCTGGCGCGACCAGAAGGAGCTGGACGCCTATCTGAAGCGCCTGGAAGAGGCCGAGAAGCGCGACCACCGCCGGCTGGGCAAGGAGATGGGCCTGTTCCACCAGCAGGAAGAAGCCGCCGGCATGGTGTTCTGGCACCCGAAGGGCTGGACGCTGTACCGCACGCTGGAGCGCTACATGCGCAACCGGCTGGAGCATGCGAAATATGTTGAGGTGAAGACGCCGCAGCTGGTCGACCGCAAGCTGTGGGAAGCCTCGGGCCACTGGGAGAAATTCCGCGAGAACATGTATCTGGCGGAAAACGAAGAGGGCATCCGCGACTATGGCAGCGATCCGGACCAGCGCGTCTTCGCGCTGAAGCCGATGAACTGCCCCTGCCATGTGCAGATCTTCAACCAGGGCCTCAAGAGCTACCGCGACCTGCCGTTGCGCATGGCCGAGTTCGGCTCCTGCCACCGCTTCGAGCCGGGCGGCGCGCTGCACGGCATCATGCGCGTGCGCAACTTCACCCAGGACGACGCGCATATCTTCTGCACCGAGGACCAGATCATCTCGGAAAGCCAGTCATTCTGCGAATTGCTGCGCGGCATCTACAAGGATATGGGCTTCACCGATGTGCGGGTGAAATTCTCCGACCGGCCGGAAAAGCGCGCCGGCTCGGATGCCACCTGGGACAAGGCGGAAGACGCGCTGAAGCAGGCCTGCGTCGCCGCCGGCCTGGACTACACGATCAATCCCGGCGAAGGCGCCTTCTATGGTCCCAAGCTGGAATTCGTGCTGCGCGATACCATCGGCCGCGACTGGCAATGCGGCACCCTGCAGGTGGATTTCGTGCTGCCCGAGCGGCTCGACGCCGATTATGTGGGCGCCGATGGCCAGCGCCATCGCCCCGTCATGCTGCACCGGGCCATCCTCGGCTCCTTCGAGCGCTTCATCGGCATCCTGCTCGAGCATTATGCCGGCCGCCTTCCGCTGTGGATGGCGCCCCTGCAGATCGCGGTGGCGCCGATCGTCTCGGATTGCGATGCCTACGCGCAGAGCGTGGCCGACCAGCTCGATGCCGCCGGCCTGCGCGTCGACACCGACCTGCGCAACGAGAAGATCAACTACAAGATCCGCGAGCTCAGCCTGGCCAAGGTGCCGGTCATCCTGGTGGTCGGCAAAAAGGAGGCGGAGCAGGGTACCGTCACCCTGCGCCGGCTCGGTTCGGACGCTCAGGAAACCATTGCTTTGGCCGACGCGATTGCTAGATTGGCGGCCGAAGCGCGGATGCCCTCGGCTTGAGGCCGAGCCGGCTCTGCCCTAACACACTGATTATGTTGCAACTACTTTAGGAGCGCGTCATAGCCCGTCCCCCATTCAATGCCCCGCCGACGCCGAAAACCGACGGACCGCGGGTCAATTTCGAGATCGACGTTCCGCAGGTCCGCCTGATCGACGCTGTCGGCGAAAACCGCGGGGTCGTCACGATCCGCGAAGCCCTCAAGATCGCTGAAGAGGCCGGGCTCGATCTGGTCGAGATTTCACCGACCGCCCAGCCGCCCGTCGCCAAGGTCCTCGATTACGGCAAGTACAAATACGAGGAACAGAAAAAGGCGGCCGAGGCGCGCAAGAAGCAGAAGGTCATCGAGATCAAGGAGATCAAGCTCCGCCCGATGATCGACACGCATGATTACGACGTGAAGATGCGAGCGATGCTGCGTTTCCTCGAGGAAGGCGACAAGGTGAAGGTCACCCTGCGCTTCCGTGGCCGCGAGATGGCGCACCAGGAGCTGGGCATGAAGCTGCTCGACCGCGTGCGCGAGGATCTCGGCGACAAGGCCAAGATGGAACAGACGCCCAAGATGGAAGGGCGGCAGATGACCATGGTGATGGCTCCCAAATAATCCGGGAGCGGGTGATGGCGCCGGTTTGCAATCGGCGCCATTTCTGTATCTGCAGACAAGAAAATCCAGGGAGTAGAGACAATGACGGCTGGCGTCGCGAAAGCCATGGTGTGCAAGGCCTGGGGTGGCCCGGAGAGTCTGGTGCTGGAGGATCTGGCGCTGCCGGCCCTGGGCCCGAAGGACGTGCGCATCAAGGTGCATGCCGCCGGCCTGAATTTCCCCGACACCCTGATGATCGCCGGCAAATACCAGTTCAAGCCGGCCTTCCCCTTTGCGCCCGGCATGGAATGCGCCGGCGAGATCGTGGCCGTGGGCGAGAAGGTCGGCGACCTGAAAGCCGGCGACCGCGTCATGGCCACCACCGGCAACGGCGCCTTTGGCACGGAAGTGAACTGCCCGGCCAGCAACGTGTTCAGGATTCCCGCCAGCATGCCCTACGAGGTCGCGGCCGGTTTCCCGATCACCTATGGCACCACCTGGCACGCGCTGGTCGATCGCGGCCGGCTGAAGAAGGGCGAGGTGCTGCTGGTACATGGCGCGGCCGGCGGCGTCGGGCTGAATGCGGTGGAACTCGGCCGCGAGCTGGGCGCCATCGTGATCGGCACCGTGGGCTCGGACGAGAAGGCGGCGATCGTGAAGGAATACGGCGCCACCCATGTGATCAATTATTCCAAGGAAAGCATCAAGGACCGCGTCAAGGAGCTGACCGGCGGCAACGGCGCCGACGTGATCTATGATGCGGTCGGCGGCGATGCCTTCGACCAGTCGCTGCGCTGCATCAACTGGGATGGCCGGCTGCTGGTGATCGGTTTCGCTTCGGGCCGCATCCCGGAAGCGCCGGCCAACCTGGCGCTGATCAAGGGCTGCAGCATCGTCGGCGTCTTCTGGGGCGCCTTCGCTGCGCGTGAGCCGGAGAAGAACCGCGCCAATTTCGCGGCCTTGCTGGCGCTGTATGAGCAGGGCCGGCTCAAGCCGCATGTCTCGGTCACCTATCCGCTCGAGCAGGTGCCGCAGGCGATGCAGGCTTTGCTGTCGCGCAAGACCACCGGCAAGGTGGTGATCAAGGT
>NZ_JANLJJ010000098.1:13313-16801 GCF_029255545.1 Ferrovibrio sp.
CTGGCGCCCGGGCCGTATGACTACATCGATTGCTGCGGCGTTCTGCATCACCTGCCCGATCCGGATGCCGGCCTGGCCGTGCTGAAACAGGCGCTGGCGCCGGATGGCGGCATGGGGCTGATGGTCTATGGCAGCTATGGTCGCGCCGGGGTCTATCCGCTGCAGGCCGCGTTGCGGCAACTGACCGGCGACCTGTCGCCGGGCGAGAAACTCAGCCTGGCGAAAACCCTGCTGGCCGAACTGCCCGAGACCAATGAATTCCGGCGCAATCCCTTCCTTGGCGACCACAAGCTGGGCGATGCGGAATTCTACGACCTGCTGCTGCATGCGCAGGATCGCGCCTATACCGTGCCGGAACTGGCCGGTTTCATCGCCGGCGCGGGGTTGAGCATTGCCGCTTTCATCGAACCCTGCCGTTACGATCCGCTCAGTTATCTGAAGGATGCCGCGCTGCGTGAGCGCGCCGCCGCCCTGCCGCCGCTGGAGCAGGCGGCGCTGGCCGAGCGGTTGAGCGGCGCAATCAAGACCCATGTAATATACGCCGTGCCGGCGGCGCGGGCGCAGCAGGCCGTGGCCCGGCCGGCGCCCGATCTGGCGCCCTGGCTGAACGGCGTGCCGCCGAAGGCGCTGGCCGAGACATTACAGAAACGCGGCGAACTGGCGATCAGTTTCCAGAATGAGCGCCTGGTATTCGCCGCGCCGCCGCGCGCGGCCGAAATCGTCGCGCTGATTGATGGCCGGCGCAGCCTGGCGGAGATCGCCAGGATATTACATCAGGACTGGGACGATTTCCTGATCCTGTATCAGCCGGTGCACAGACTGCTGACCGGCATCAACAAGCTGTATCTGCGGCAGGCCTGACTGCCGGAGGCTATCGCGCCAGATCGGCCAGCCATTTCGGCAGCGGGCCGTCCAGGTCATAGGTCTCGCGCGCCTGCAGGCGGCTGTACTCCTCGGCGCTCATGGAGTCCGGGCGCTGTTCAAGAATCTGCAGGCCGGGAAATTTCCCGGTGATGCTCTCCCGGCTTGGGGCATTCAGGATGGCCCACAGGCCGCCTGTTCCGTAATCATAGGCAACCAGATAGCTGTTCATGGCGTTGTCCTCCGGCCAGTTATGGTTTTTTTGCTCAGGCGGATCGCCGTGGCGCTGAGCGGATTGAGCTTGGATTTCAGCAACAGGAAAGCCGGCGCGGCTTTGCCGGCCAGCGCCGCCGCATCATGGCGGGCAACGCGATAACGCGACAGCCATTGTCCGGCCGGATTCTGCGGTCCGGTCAGGTTGAAGCCCGGTCGGTCGAGCACGGCGATCGGCATCATGCGGGCGATGCCCTGCCAGTCCTGCCAGCGATGGAACTGCGCCAGGTTGTCGGCGCCCATCAGCCAGACAAACCGCGTCTGCGGGTAATGCCGGCGCAGGGCGGCCAGCGTATCGGCCGTGTAGCGCGTGCCGAGCCGGCTTTCGACATCGGTGACCAGGATGCGTGGATGCGCCGCCACCTTTCTGGCCTCGGCCAGGCGCGCGTCGAGCGGCGCCATGCCACTGCGGCTTTTCAGCGGATTCTGCGGGCTGACCAGCCACCAGACCTGGTCGAGCTTCAGGCGGTGCAGGGCGGTCAGGCTGATTTCGCGATGCGCCGCATGGGCCGGATTGAACGAGCCGCCAAGCAGACCAATGCGCAGGCCAAGCGGAGAGCCGGGGGGCGGGATCATACGGGGCGGCTGCTCCGGCGCACTCTGTCAGGGCCTGATCTGGCCGTTGCCGTGAACGCGGTATTTGAACGTGGTGAGCTGCTCGACGCCGACCGGGCCGCGCGCATGCATTTTGCCGGTGGCGATGCCGATCTCGGCGCCGAAGCCGAACTCGCCGCCATCGGCGAACTGGGTCGAGGCGTTATGCAGCAGGATGGCGCTGTCCAGCCGGTTCATGAACTGCGCGGCATGGTCGACATTCTCGGTGAGGATGGCTTCCGTGTGGCTCGAGCCATGGCTGGAGATATGGGCAATCGCCTCGTCCAGGCCGGCCACCACCTTCACGGCGATGATGGCATCCAGATATTCGGTGGCCCAGTCTGCTTCCGTGGCCGGCTTCACGCGGGCATCGATCACCTGCGTCTCGGCATCGCCGCGCACCTCGCAGCCACGCTCCAGCAGGGCCTTCACCAGCCGCGGCAGATGCGTGGCGCTGGCCGCGCGTTCCACCAGCAGGGTCTCGGCCGCGCCGCAGACGCCGGTGCGGCGCAGCTTGGCATTCAGCACGATGCTCTCGGCCATGGCGGCGTCGGCGCTGGTCTCGACATAGACGTGGCAATTACCTTCCAGATGGGCAAAGACCGGCACGCGGCTTTCCGTCTGCACGCGGGCCACCAGCGACTTGCCGCCGCGCGGCACGATCACGTCCAGCCACTGCGCCGCCGCCAGCATGGCGCCGACCATGGCGCGGTCGGTGGTGGGCACCAGCTGGATCGCGGCTTCGGGCAGGCCGGCGGCTTTCAGGCCGGCCACCAGGGCGGCATGGATCGCACGGCTGGAGCGGAAGCTTTCCGAGCCGCCGCGCAGGATGCAGGCGTTGCCCGCCTTCAGGCACAAGGCGCCGGCATCGGCGGTCACGTTCGGGCGGCTCTCGAAGATCACGCCGATCACGCCCAAAGGCGTGCGCACGCGTTCGAATTTCAGGCCATTGGGCCGCGTCCATGTCGCCATCACGGCGCCAACCGGATCGGACAGGGTCGCCACATCCTCCAGGCCCTGGGCAATTGCCTTGATGCGTCTGGCATCCAGCATCAGGCGATCGAGCAGCGCAGGCGTCAGGCCTTTCTCGCGGCCGGCGGCCATGTCTTCGGCATTGGCGGCGAGGATGGCGGTTTCACTGGCGACGATGGCTTTTGCCGCTTCGCGCAGGGCGGCATTTTTCTGTTCGGTCGATGCAGTGGCGAGGATGGCGGCGGCGCTTTTGGCGGCGCGGCCCATCTCGTTCATCAATGTCGCCGTATCGGCAATGGCGGTATGCGCAGTCATCGCAGCACCAGTTCGTCGCGATGGATCATCTCGTCGCGGCCACCGTAACCGAGAATCTCGACAATGTCGCCGGATTTGTGTCCCATGATGCGGCGCGCATCCTCGTCGGCATAGGCGCTCAGGCCCACGGCGATCTCGTTGCCGTCCACGTCGCAGACGCGCACCAGGTCACCGCGCTGGAACCTGCCATCCACCCTGGTCACGCCGGCCGGCAGCAGCGAGCGGCCGGAGCGCAAAGCCTTCACCGCGCCGGCATCCAGGATCAGCGTGCCCTGCGGATTGAGATGGCCGGCAATCCACTGCTTGCGCGCGGCGGCCGGCGTGCCTTCAGCCTCGAACCAGGTGCAGATGCCATTGTCGCGAACGCTCTGCACCGGATGCATTTTCTTGCCGTTGGCGATCACCATGGCGCAGCCGGCGCCGACGGCGATCTTGGCGGCTACGATCTTGGTCACCATGCCGCCGCGGCCGAG
>NZ_JANLJJ010000099.1 GCF_029255545.1 Ferrovibrio sp.
ACCTATGAAGAGGTCTGCAGCGGCCTGACCGGCCATAACGAGGTGGTGCTGGTAGTGTTCGATCCGAAAACCATCAGCTATGCCGCGTTGCTGAAGATCTTCTGGGAAAGCCACGATCCCACCCAGGGCATGCGACAGGGCAACGATGTCGGCACGCAATACCGCTCAGGCATCTATGTCTGGTCCGAGGCCCAGCGCAAAACCGCCGAAGCCTCGCGCGATGCTTACCAGGGCGCGCTGAAAAAGGCCGGCCGGGGCAAAATCACCACCGAAATCCTCGCCGTGCCGGACTTCTATTACGCCGAGGAGTATCACCAGCAGTATCTGGCGAAAAATCCCAATGGTTACTGTGGGTTGGGCGGCACCGGGGTGTCCTGTCCGGTGGGCCTGGAGATCGTAACATAATTTGCTGTATTTCTTTTGTTTTGCCGTATAAATTACGGCAATGGACTCGTTAGACAGAAAAATACTAGAGCATATCCAGGCATTTGGGCGCGGTTCCTATGCCGAAATCGGCGCCGCCGCCGGCCTGTCGGTCTCGGCCGTCAACGAGCGGCTGAAGAAGCTGGAAAAGCAGGGAGCGATCACCGGCTGGGGCGCCCGGGTTGATCCGCTGGCGGCCGGCTGTCCGGTACTGGCTTTTGTCCATGTGATGATCGAGCGGCCCGAACACGAGGCCGCCTTCCTTAAACTGGTGCGTGACGAACCGGCGATCCAGGAATGCCATCACGTCACTGGCGAATGGTCGTATCTGCTCAAACTGCGGGCGGCCAGCCTGGCGGCGCTGGAAGACATCATCGTGCGTCGCATCAAGGCGCTGCCCGGCATTCCGCGCAGCCAGACCTTCATCGCCCTGTCGTCGGCCAAGGAAACCGCCGCCGTGCCGGTGCTGGATTCCGGCGCATGAGTGGCCATCTCGAATTGCTGCTGCGCGGCATCCTGCTTGGTCTGGCCGTGGCGGCCCCGGTCGGGCCGATCGGCGTGCTGTGCATCCAGCGCTCGCTGCAGGGCGGCTTCTGGGCCGGCTTCAGCGGCGGGATCGGCACGGCGGTGGCCGATGCGATCTATGCCGCGCTGGCTGCGGCAGGCTTCGCGGCCCTGGCCGGGCAGCTCGGGCCGGCCGAGACGGCCTTGCGGCTGGGCGGCGCGGCCTTCATCGCCTGGCTTGGCTGGCGCACCATCATGTCCGCGCCGGCCGCGGCAGCAGCCGATGCGCCCATGAGCGGCCGGCCCTGGCGGCTGTTCGCCGTCACCTTCGCGCTTACCATGGGCAATCCGGCCACCATATTGTCTTTCGCCGCCCTGTTTGCCGGGCTGGGGCTGGCGGCAGAGCCGGGACTGGACGCTGCCGCCATTGCCGTTGCCGGGGTTTTCGTCGGTTCGCTGCTTTGGTGGGCGGTTTTGAGCGGCAGCGTTGCGGCATTAAGATACCGCATCAGCGACGATTCGCGTCGCTGGATCAACCGCATCGCCGGCATCGTGCTGATCGCCTTCGCAATTGCACTCGCGCTTTAGGCAAGCCTTGTCAGGTCCTTCCTGAATCGGCAATCTGCCTCCCCATGCGGCGCGGATTTGCGCCACCTGAGGGGAGATCACAGTAATGACGAAGCGATGGAAACTGCTGGCCGCGGCCGCGATGCTGTCTGCCGGCGCGATGATGACCGCGCCGCTTGCCGTCCAGGCACAGGAACTCAAGATCGGCCTGTCGGCCGAGCCGAGCGCGCTCGATCCGCATTACCACAATCTCGGCCCGAACAATCAGGTCGCCTTCACCATCTTCGACACCCTGATCCTGCAGGACGAAACGCAGAAGCTGGTGCCCGGCCTGGCCGAGAGCTGGAAGGCGATCAACGATACCACTTGGGAATTCAAGCTGCGCAAGGGCGTGAAATTCCATGATGGCAGCCCGTTCACCGCAGCCGACGTGGTCTTCACCATGGCGCGTCCGGCCAAGGTGCCGAACAGCCCGTCGCCCTTCACGCTGTTCACCCGCTCGTTCAGCGAAATCAAGGTGATCGACGACTTCACCATACAGTTCATCACCAAGGCGCCGGCGCCGCTGCTGCCGACCGATGTCAGCCGCGTCGCCATCATGTCGTCGAAGGCAGCCAAGGCCGATGTCGCCGAGGGCATGACCACCGAGGCGCTCGGCAAGGGCGAAGGCCTGGTTGGTACCGGCCCTTACAAGTTCAAGGAATGGGTGCGCGGCAACCGCCTCGTGCTGGTCGCCAACAAGGATTACTGGGGTGACAAGCCGAAATGGGAAACGGTCGTCTATCGCCCGATGTCGAATGACGCCGCGCGCGTTGCCGCCCTGCTGGCTGGCGACGTGGATATGATCGAAAATCCGCCGCCGGCCGACCTGAAGAAGCTGCGCGAGAATCCGAACGTGAAGATCAGCCAGGCCGTTTCGAACCGCCTGATCTACATCCATCTCGACAGCTTCAGCACGCCGACCACCGTCGGCATTCCCGATGCCAATGGCAAAAACCCGCTGAAGGATGTGCGGGTGCGCAAGGCGCTGTCGATGGCGATCAACCGCGACGCCATCACCAGCCGCATCATGGAAGGCCTCGGCCAGCCGACCGGCGATTTGCTGCCGTATCCGATGTTCGGCACCCGCAAGGATGCCAAGCCGGATGCCTATAACCCCGACCAGGCCAAGAAGCTGCTGGCCGAAGCCGGTTATCCGAACGGCTTCTCGCTCACGCTGGGCACGCCAAATGACCGCTACATCAACGATGCCGAGGTGGCGCAGGCGGTGGCCTCGCAATGGACCCGCATCGGCGTGAAGACCAAGGTGGAGGCCGTGACCCGCACCGTGTTCTTCAAGAACCGCGATGCGTTTGCCTATTCGGCCTATCTGGCCGGCTGGGGCGCAGGCACCGGCGAAATGTCGGATCCGCTGCGTTCGCTGATCGCCACCCCGACCAAGGAGAAGGGCTTCGGCGGCACCAACAAGGGCCGGTATTCCAACCCGCAGATGGACGCGGTGCTGGAGCAGGCGCTGGGCACCGTCGATGCGGCCAAGCGCGAAACCCTGCTGCAGCAGGCCTCGAAGATGGCGCTGGACGATCAGGCGCTGATCCCGCTGCATATCGAAGTCACGCCCTGGGCGACCCGCAAGGGCCTCAGCTACAAGGCGCGCGCCGACCAGTATACCTTCGCCAATGGCGTGAGCCGCGACTAACGCAGCGCAAGCCGGCAAAGCAACAACGCCGCGGGAGCAATCCCGCGGCGTTTTCTTTTTCAGCTCAGGAACTGTTCGTTGAGGATGCGCTCTTCCAGGCCGTGGCCGGCATCGAACAGCAGCTTCAGGCTTAAGTCCGGCGCCTCGCGGATTTCCACCGCGATCACGTCGCGCACCTCGTTGAAATCCGCCGTGGCCGAAACCGGCCGCTTGGCGCTTTCCAGCACCTCGATCTTGACCACTGCGCTGCGGCTGAGCAGGGCGCCACGCCAGCGCCGCGGCCGGAAGGCGCTGATCGGGGTGAGTGCCAGCACGCCGGCATCCAGCGGCAGCACGGGGCCATGGGCCGACAGGTTGTAGGCCGTGCTGCCGGCCGGCGTGGCAACCAGCGCGCCGTCGCAGACCAGTTCCTCGACCCGCACCTTGCCATCAATGGAAATGCGCAGCTTGGCGGTCTGTCGGGTCTGGCGCAGCAGGGCGACTTCATTGATGGCGAGCGCCTCATGGTTCGAGCCATCGGCCGCCATCGCCCGCATGCGCAGGGGATGCACGCTTGTGGCGATGGCATTGGCCAAACGGGCCGGCAGGTCGTCCTCGCTGTATTCGTTCATCAGGAAGCCGACCGTGCCCTGGTTCATGCCGTAAATCGGCACATTCCTGGTCATGTGCTGGTGCAGGGTCTGCAGCATGAAGCCATCGCCGCCGAGCGCAACCACCACATCGGCCTGTTCGGGCGCGACATTGCCATAGCGGGCGATCAGTCGGTCGCGGGCCGCTTCGGCGGCTTCGCCGCGCGCTGCAACGAAAGCGATATTCCTGAGGGCATTCATGCGCGCAGTATAGCGGGGGCCATGGGCCACGCCAGCCCCGGCGCTGGCTTGTCAGCCGCGGCCCGGGGAGTCAATCTGCCAGACCTGTTCAGCATGAAGAGGTGATGATCATGGCATCGGTAATACGGGCTGCGGTATTGGCGGCCTTCCTGGGGCTGCTGCCCCTGATGGTGGAGGCGCAGGAGCTGAGGATCGGCCTCTCCACCGAGCCAAGTTCGCTGGATCCCGATTACCACAACATCACGCCGAACAACCAGATCGCCTATTCGATCTTCAATACCCTGATCCAGCAGGACGAGACCCAGAAGCTGACGCCCAGCCTGGCCATGAGCTGGCGCAACCTCAACGACACGACCTGGGAATTCAGGCTGCGCAGGGATGTGAAGTTCCATGACGGCAGCCCGTTTACGGCGGCTGATGTGGTGTTTTCGCTGGCGCGGCCAGCCAAGGTGCCAAACAGCCCGTCGCCGTTCACCCTGTTCACCCGCTCGGTGGCTGAGGTGAAGGTGATCGACGACTATACGGTGCATTTCATCACCAAGGCGCCGACGCCTCTGCTACCGAATGATCTCAGCCGCGTTGCGATCATGTCGTCGAAGGCCGCCAAGGCCGATCTCGCCGAAGGCATCACCACGGAAGCGCTGAATCGCGGCGAGGGCCTGATCGGCACCGGGCCGTACAAGTTCGTCGAATGGACCCGCGGCAACCGCCTGGTGCTGGCGGCCAATCCCGAATACTGGGGCGGCAAGCCGAAATGGGACCGGGTCATCTATCGCCCGATGTCGAACGATGCGGCCCGCGTGGCCGCTTTGCTGGCCGGCGATGTCGACATGATCGAGAATCCGCCGCCGGCCGATATCAAGAAGCTGCGCAGCAATCCGAATGTGAGGATCAGCGAGGTGCTGTCGAACCGCCTGATTTATCTGGCGCTGGATGTGGGCGAGCCGACGGCCGGCATTCCTGATGCCGGGGGCAAGAATCCGCTGAAGGACTTGCGGGTGCGCAAGGCGCTGTCGCTGGCGATCAATCGCGAGGCGATCACCAGCCGCATCGTCGAGGGCCTGGCCAAGCCGGCCGGCGATCTGCTGCCCTATCCGATGTTCGGCACCCGTCGCGAGGCCCAGCCGGATCCGTATAATCCCGATGCCGCGAAGAAACTGCTGGCCGAAGCCGGCTATCCGAACGGCTTCAGCATCACCATCGGCTCGCCCAACAACCGCTACATCAATGATTCCGATGTCGCGCAGGCGGTGGCTTCGCAATGGACCCGTATCGGCGTCAAGTCGAAGGTGGAAGCGGTGCCCAGTACGGTCTTCTTCAAGAACCGCGACGCGTTCAGCTATTCGGCGGCCCTGGTTGGCTGGGCGGCCGGCACCGGCGAAATGTCGAACCCGCTGCGTTCGCTGGTGGCCACGGTGAACCGGGAGAAGGGCTTTGGCACGGCCAACAAGAGCCGCTATTCCAACCCGGCGCTGGACGCGGTGATCGAGGAAGCCCTGCGCACGGTGAATAACGATGCGCGCCAGACCCTGCTGCAGCGCGGTTCGCAGATGGCGCTGGAAGACCAGGCCATCGTGCCACTGCATTTCGAGATCACGTCCTGGGCCCTGCGCAAGGGTTTCAGCTACAAGGCGCGCGCCGACCAGTACACGCTGGCGATCGGCGTGCAGGCTGATTGACGTAAGGGAGGGCTCAGCCGCCGGTGACGCTCATATGGCGCGGCACGGCGGCGGGCGCCTTGCGCCGGTCGATGATGAAATCGTGCCCTTTGGGCTTGCGCGCGATGGCTTCGCGGATCGCCTCTTCCAGCGGGGCATTGCTTTCGGACGCGCGTAGTGGCGCCCGCAGGTCGGCGGCATCGTTCTGGCCCAGGCACATGTATAGCGTGCCGGTGCAGGTGAGCCGCACGCGGTTGCAGCTTTCGCAGAAGTTATGCGTGAGCGGCGTGATGAAGCCGAGCCGGCGGCCGGTTTCGCGCACGGTGTAATACCGCGCCGGCCCGCCGGTGCGATAATCGGTTTCGTCCAGCGTCCATGTGCGCTGGATGCTGGCGCGGGCCATGGAGAGCGGCAGATACTGGTCCAGGCGGGCGGCATCGCCGATCTCGCCCATCGGCATCACCTCGATCAGCACCAGATCGAAGCCTTCGCGGCCGCACCAGGCGATCATCGCGTCGTATTCATCATCATTCACGCCACGCAACGCCACGGCATTGATCTTCACGGCGAGGCCGGCGGCCTTGGCGGCCTGCAGGCCGGCCATCACCTGATCCAGCCGGCCCCAGCGGGTGATCTCGGCGAACTTGGCGGAATCGAGCGTATCCAGCGAGACATTGATGCGCCGCACGCCGGCCCGGACCAGGTCGACGGCATATTTCTCCAGCTGGCTGCCATTGGTGGTCAGCGTCAGCTCGTCCAGCGCGCCGGTCTTCAGGTGGCGGCCCAGGCTGTCGATCAGGGTCATGATGCCGCGCCGCACCAGCGGTTCGCCGCCGGTCAGGCGCAGCTTGCGCACCCCCATGCCGACAAAAGCCGAGCAGAGCCGGTCAAGTTCCTCCAGGCTGAGCAGGTCGGCCTTGGGCAAGAAGGTCATGTCTTCCGCCATGCAGTATACGCAGCGGAAGTCGCAGCGGTCAGTGACCGAAACGCGCAGGTAGGAAACCGAGCGGCCGAACGGGTCGAGCATGAGAACGATGCGGGCCGACTAGCCCGCCCTCCGGTCCTTAAAATAGAGAGGGGGGCAGGCCCCGGCAACCCCGGACCGGCGTTTTCCACCCAAATCCGACCCAGGGTTTGATCCGTGTCAGTCCTGCAGCGGCAGGATCACTTCGACCACGTCGGAGACGGCGCGGCCGCTGGGGCGGAATCCCAGTTCGGTGGCCAGGGTGCGCATGGCCTGATTCTCGCGCAGGATGTCGCCGACGATTTCCCGCGTGCCGCGTTGGCGGCAGTAATCGATGATCTTGCGCATGAGAAGCTCGCCCAGTCCCTGGCCCTTCATGTCGCTGCGCACCAGCACGGCGAATTCGGCGCGCTGGTTGTCGGGATCGGTGATGGCGCGCACCACGCCAAGAGTTTCATGGTGGCCGCTTTCGACAAGGCGCACGGCGATGAAGGCCATTTCGCGTTCGTAATCGATCTGGGTGAAGCGGGCCATTTCGCTGTGCGGCAGGTTGCGCATCGGCGAGAAGAAGCGCAGCCGGTAATCCTCGGCCGAGACATTGTTGACGAAATCGACATGGGCCGGCTCGTCTTCCGGTCGGATCGGGCGCAGCAGCACCTTTTCGCCACTGCGCAGCTCGACGATTTCCTCCAGGCCGCTGGGATAGGGCCGGATCGCCAGCCGGTCATGGCCAACCACGGTACTGGGGCGGACCACGATACGGGCATCCAACGCCACCATGCCCTGGTCGTCGGCATAGAGCGGGTTGATGTCCAGCTCGGCGATCTCGGCATGATCGGCGATCAGCTGCGACACGCGGATCAGCAGGGCAGCGAGCGCGGCCCTGTCGACCGGCGGGAAATCGCGATAACCCGAGAGCAGGCGGCTGACCTTGGTACGGTCGATCAGGTCGTCGGCCAGATGCATGTTGAGTGGCGGCAGCGCGATGGCGCGATCACCGATCACCTCGACGCCGACGCCGCCCTGGCCGAACATGATGGCGGGGCCGAAGATTGGATCGGTCAGCGCGCCGACGATCAGCTCGTGGGCACGCGCGCGGCGGATCATCGGCTGCACGGTGAAGCCGTCGATGCGGGCCTGCGGCCTGCGCTGGCGCACGCGGGTCAGCATGGCCTCGGCCGCCGACTGCACCTCGGCAGGGCTGCTGAGGTTGAGGGCGACGCCGCCGACATCGGATTTATGGGTGATGTCGGGCGACAGGATTTTCAGCGCCACCGGCAGGCCCATGCGTTCAGCGGCAGCTGCGGCATCGGCGGGCGTGGCGGCAGCTTCGGTCGGCACGGCGGGAATGCCATAGGCGGCGAGGATTTGTTTGCCCTCGATTTCGTTCAGCATGCTGCGCCGCTCGGACATCGCCGTTTCGATCACCTTGCGCACGGTTGCATGATCCGGCAGGAAATCTTCCGGCAATTCGGCCGGGGTTTCCATCAGGTTCTTCATGTTGCGGCTATAGCCGACCATATGGGCGAAAGCGCGCACGGCGGCATCGGGCGTCTCGTAGGATGCCAAGCCGGCCTCGGCAAAGGCCTTGCGCGCGGCCTGAACGGCTTCGCCGCCCGACCAGCAGGTCAGCACGTTCTTGACCGTGCCGCGAACTGCCTCGATCACGGCCTTGGCCGGTTCCAGCGATGGCACGATGGCGGTTGGCGCATGCATCACCAGCACGGCATCAACGCCGGGGTCGGCCAGAACGATCTTCACGGCATCGGCATAACGGCCGCTGGGCGCATCGCCGATGATGTCAATCGGATTGCCGCGCGACCAGGTGCCAGGCAATGCCGCATCGAGGGCTGTCATGGTTTCCGGGCTCAGATCGGCCAATGTGCCGCCATATTCGATCAGCTTGTCGACCGCCATCACGCCAGGGCCGCCGCCGTTGGTGACAATCGCCAGCCGTTCGCCCGGCATCCTGCGGCTGCGTGCCAGGGTCTCGACGGTGTCGAACAACTCCTCGACGCCATCCACGCGCAGGATACCGGCGCGGCTCAGCGCCGCGGTATAGACATCGTCGCCGCCCGCCAGCGCGCCGGTATGCGAGGCGGCGGCCTGCGCGGCGCGCGCGTTGCGGCCGGATTTCACCGCCACGATCGGCTTGTTGCGGGCCGCGGCGCGGGCTGCCGACATGAACTTGCGCGCATTCTTCACCGACTCGATGTAGAGCAGGATGGCACGCGTCTGCGGATCGCTGGCGAGATAGTCGATGATGTCGCCGAAATCGACGTCGGCTGAATCGCCAACCGAGAGGAAATGGCTGAAGCCGATGCCATGCTGCTTGGCCCAGTCGAGCACGATGGTGCATAGCGCGCCCGACTGGCTGACGAAGGCAAGCTGGCCCGGCTGCGCGTTGGTATGGGCGAAGCTGGCATTCAGGCGCAGGCCCGGAATCAGCAGGCCAACGCAGTTCGGTCCGAGGATGCGCAGCAGATGCGGTTTGGCGGCGTCCAGCATGGCCTGTTGCAGGGTGCGGCCATCGGCGGTTTTTTCGCTGGAGAGGCCTGCCGTCAGCACGACGGCGGCCCGGCAGCCCACGGCCCCGAGTTGTTCGATCTGTTCCGGCACGGCCTGCGGCGGGACCGCGATGATGGCGAGATCCGGAATCGCCGGCAGGGATCGGACGCTGGCGTAGCAATGCAGCCCGTGCAGGTGGCGGTATTTCGGGTTGACCGGCCAGACCGCGCCGGCGAAACCGCCCTTGACCAGGTTGTCGAGAACCACTGTGCCAACGCGGGACGGGCGATCCGAGGCGCCGATCACGGCAACCGAGCGAGGGGCGAAAAGCTTGTCGAGATTTCGAATCGTCATGGTGCAGCACTATAGCCCATCGTTGACATGGATATGACGGCCGAGGTGGATCAGCAGAAATGCAGCAGCCCCGAACAGAATGCCCCATTGCCAGGCGGGCAGGCCACCCTGAGCCAGGGTCAGAATTGTCGCAGCGACCGCCATGCCGCCGAGGACGAGGGTGGCCGGTTCGAGCCGCTGCGGGCAGTGGCGCCAGGCGACGACCGCCAGGGTGGTCGAGGCAATGAGATTGGCCACCAGCAGGGCGCCGGCCATGCCGGTGAGGCCCGCAAAAGTCGCGGCCGGATAGATGGCGGCGCAGAAGATGGCCAGGGCCAGCAGGGTATTGCTGACCGCCCAGCCGGTGCGCCCGGTGCGCAGCAGGCCGCCGGTGAGCGGTGAGCGGGCCAGCATGATCAGCCGCGACAGCAGCAGCAGGGCAAAGGCGGCTGCCACGCCAGGCATCGGATCATGCACCAGAAGGGCGAAGAGCATGGGCTGGCAGGCCAGCATCAGCAGGAAGACCGTCGCGCCTGCCGCCAGCGCCAGGCTGCTGACCCGCCCAAGGATGCGGCTCGCCTCCGGCCGGCGCAGGGCATGATGCACCAGTCCGCCCCACGCCATGTAGAACGGATTGGCCAGCACCGCTTCAAACAGGACCGAAATCGAGCTGATGATCATGAACTGGCCGGCGGCCTCGATCGAGACCAGGGCCGCCAGCAGGAAGCGGCAAAGCGTATCGAGGCTGTAACGCAGCATTAGTCCGAGCATCAGCGGCACGCCATAGCGCAGCAGCCGCCACGCCTGTGGTGCGTCGAAAGCCGCCGCGATGCGCCGCCTCAGTAGCATGAAGGCGCTGAGGCTGGAGGTGATCTGGGCGATGACCTGGGCTGACAGCAACCCGGCCAGCCCGGCCTGCTGTCCCGCGATCAGGATCCAGGCGAGCAGGAGATAGAGGCCCATCTGGATCGCGGCGATGGTTCCAGACTGCCAGACATGGCGAGCCGCGCGCAGTTCGGTCAGCAGGACGGTCTGCGCCGTTCCGGTGAGCAGCAGCGGCAGTAGCAGCCATGAATGCGGCAGCGGCTCGCTGTCGAATTGCCGCATGATGGCCGGACTGGCGAACAGGATGGCGAACAGGCTGCCGGCGACCAGGCTGGCGATGGCCGCCAGAACCAGGCTGGTGCCGAGCAGGCGAGGTCGCTGCTCTGGCGCAACCTGGGCGTAGTAATAGAGATAGGCGAATTTCAGGCCGAGCAGGCTGAAGGTGACGCCCTGCAGCAGGGCCGTTTCGACCAGGCTGTAGAGCCCGATCTGCGATGCGGCGAGATGGGCGGTGATCACCGGCAGGATCAGCAGGTTGCCGAGCTGCAGCAGGCCGAGGGAGAACAGATAGCTGGAAAAATCCCGCGCCAGGGCGCGGGTAAAATCCCTTACCCCGGCGAGATGCTCCGGTGCATCCGGCGGCGGGTTGCCAACCGGGACCCGGGCTGCGCCGGCTGACGGGGATTCGGGGGGATGCGACACGGGTTTGCTCTCAGGCCTGCCCTTGAATGGCATGTAATCCCCGCCCGGGGCTTACGACTCCATTAACGCTCATGGCATAACAGTCGCAGGTTAACATGCAGCCGGATTCTCACGCCGAAAAAATCGCCAGCGCACTTGCCGCGGCCAAGACGCTCCAGCGGACCGGGCGGTTCGATGACGCGCGTCACGCCTGCGAGCTGGTGCTCAGGCTGGTGCCGGGCCACCCCGGCGCGCTGCAGCGGCTGGCGCTGATCGCGCGGCAGCAGGGCCAGGGTGAAGAGGCGGCCCGGCTGCTGACCGAGCTGATCACCCAGACTCCGGACAATGTCTTTGCCATATGTCTGCTGGCGACGATCTGGCGCGAGGCCGGACAGCCCGAACGGTCGGAAACCCTGCTTGACGGCATCATCCCGACCCTGCCGGAGAATGCCGCGCTGTTGCTGGAGAAGGCCCGCTGCCGCGTCGATCTGCAGGATGTCGCCGCCGCGATCCCATTGCTGGAACGCGCCGTGACTCTCGCCCCGGACAATGCTGCGGCGCATAGCCTGCTGGGCGTTGCCCGCCGGCGCGTCGGCGACAGACCGGGGGCCTTGGCCGCCTTCAACGCAGCGATTGCCCTGAATCCGAAGGATGCCTATGCCCTCAATGGCCTGGGCAATGACAGTCTGGAAAAGGAATGCTTCGACGAGGCTGCGGCTTATTACCGGCGCGCCATTGCCGCCCAGCCGCATTTCCTCAAGGCGCACAAGAATCTGGCTTACGCGCTGAATCTCGCAAACGATATCGACGCCGCGCAGGCCGCCTTCGCGCGGATGTTCGAGCTGCATCCTGATTTTCACGAAGGGCGGATGGATTACGGCCTCTTCCTGCTGTCGCAGGGCGACTACGCCAGGGGCTGGCGTGAATATGAGCATCGCTGGTCGTTTGCCGGTTTCGACGAACGCGACTGGGGCGGCGGGCTGCCGCGCTGGGATGGTTCGGCTCTGGCCGGACGGCATCTGCTGCTGTGGGGCGAGCAGGGGATCGGCGACCATATATTGTATGGTACCATGCTGCCTGATGCGGTGCGGCGCGCGGCCGGACGCGTCACCCTGGCCGTCGAGGCGCGCCTGGTGCCGCTGTTCGCCCGCTCGCTGGCCGACGACGGCGTTGCGGTGATTGCGCGGGGTGATGCCGTTGACGCCGACGTGCAATGCCCGCTCGGCAGCCTGGGCGCAATGCTGCGCCCGTCGCCGCAGCATTGCGGCGATGGGGTTTATCTCAGGGCCGATGCCGATCGCGTTGCAGCCATCCGCAGGCGTTATGCGGAGAAATGGCCATCGGGCCAGCGTCTGATCGGATTGTCGTGGCGCAGTGCGAACTGGCATGTCGGCGACTACAAAAGCCTCGACATCGAAGCCCTGCTGCCGGTTCTGCGCAAACCCGGAATTGCCTGGATATCGCTGCAATATGGCCGGGTGGAGACGGAAATTGCGGCATTGGCCGAACGGCACGGGATTACTGTCTATCGCGATCCGGATATCGATCCCACCGCCGATCTCGATGGACTGGCGGCACAGGTCGCGGCCCTGGATGGCGTGGTCAGCACCAGCAACTCGACGGTGCACTTCGCCGGCGCGCTCGGCAGACCATGCTGGGTTCTGCTGTCGGCGGGACGCGGCCGGATGTGGTACTGGCCGCGCGAAGCCGAACGGACGCCATGGTACGCAAGCCTGCGCCTGATCCGTCAGCATCGGGCGGGAGACTGGGCACCGGTGATTGCCAAGCTGGGCAAGGTGCTCGATGGCATCGCCTGAGCGGATATCTTCGGAGGCTGCGCAGAGTCTGCGCGCGGGCGTCGCAGCCCATCAGGCCGGCAAACTGGATGCCGCCGAAGCTTTGTATCGTGCGGTTCTGGCGCTGAACGCCGAGCAGCCCGATGCGTTGCACCTGCTCGGCGTTATCGCCGATCAGCGGGGCAAGCATGTCGATGCCGTTGATCTGATCCGCCGGGCGATTGCCGGATCGCCCGACCAGGCCGTTTTTCACGGCAACCTGGGCACGGCGCTGTATGCCATGGGCGACGCGGCGGCGGCTGAATCGGCATATCGCAGGGCGTTGTCGCTGGATGCTTCCTATGCCGATGCGCATGCCAATCTGGGTAATCTGCTGGCTGGCCGGGGCGATTACGTCTCCGCGCTGGACTCTTTCCGTGCGGCATTGACCGCGGTACCCGGTCATCCCGCGGCACAGCGCGGGATGATCGCCGCACTGCTGTCCATGCAGAATCATGCCAAGGCGGTCCGCGTGGCGGCGACGGCGGTGCAGGCCGAGCCGCAGGCGGCGGATCTGCGCGACCTTGCCGCTTTGGCCCTGCGGGGCGAACGGCAGTATGACAAGGCGCTGGCGCAGCACCGCAAGGCGCTAGCTCTGGCGCCGGACGAACTGGCCTATCGCGAGCATTATGCCGTCACGCTGGTCGCGATGCATCGCGTCGAGGCGTATCGTGAGGCTGTTGCGGAATTCGAAACCATTCTTGCCCGCGATCCGGATCGCCTCGACTCCCTGATCGGCCTTGGCGTGGCGCTGATCAGAAGCCAGAGGCCTGCTGCGGCGCTGCAACCGCTGCAGCGTGCGATTGCCCGCGATGGCAATCATGTCGAAGCCCTGATCAATTATGCGACGGCGCTGGCTTATGTCGGCCGGATTGAAGAGGCTGTCGCGTGCGGCGAGCGGGCCTTTGCCCTGGCGCCGGATGATTGCATGGTCTTGTGCCTGCGCGGCGGCATGCGGGCGCATATCGGCGATTTCGACGGTGCCTTGGCGGATTTCGCCGCGGCGCAGGCGGCGCGGCAGCGCCGCATGCCGGAATGGCTTGCCGATGCGGCGCTGAATCATGCCCTGCTGCTGCTGTCGCTGGGGCGACTCTCGGAAGGCTGGCCATCTTATGCGGCGCGCATGGCCAGCGAGCATGCCGATCCGCGCGGCATGGTGATTTCACGCCTGCTGCCGGCCTGGGATGGCGTCGTGAGGCAGGGGCAGCGCATCCTGGTCTGGGGCGAGCAGGGCGTGGGCGATCAGGTGATCTATGCCTCGATGCTGCCGGACCTGAAGGCGCGCGGCGCGGATTTCCTGTTCGTTTGCGATCATCGCCTGGTGCCGCTGTTCCGGCGCTCGTTTCCGGAGATGCGGACGGAGCCGGCGGCTGAAGGTGAATTACCGGCGCTGGCCACGCAGGCGGACGTGCAGGTCGGTCTGGGCAGCCTGGGGCAGTGGCTGCGGCCGAATCTCGCCGCTTTTCCGCCGCCACAGGCCTATCTGCGCCCGGATCCCGAGCAGGTCGAAACATTCCGCAGGCGGTATCAGGCCCATGGCAGGCGGGCTGTGATCGGCTTGACCTGGCGCAGCCGCAACATGCGCAGCGAAGCCTATAAAAGCATTCCATTGCTCGATTGGGCGCCGTTGCTGCGACAGCGCGACGTGTTGTTCGTTGACATGCAATATGGCGACACGACGGAAGACCGGCATGCGGTCCGCGAGGCGCTTGGCGTCGACATACTCCATGATGACAGCGTCGACGCGCTGAACGACCTGGATCGTTTCGCGGCCCAGGCGGCGGCGCTGGACCTGATGATCGGCGGCAGCAACAGCGGCCTTCATATCGCGGCGGCCACCGGCCAGGAAACCTGGGCCCTGCTGCCCGGCGGCAGCGGGCGGCTGTGGTACTGGTTTCTGGGGCGCGATGACAGCCCGTGGTATCCGCATCTTCGCCTGTTCCGCCAGCGACCGGGCGGCCGCAGCGATGACTGGCAGGCGGTTATCGCGCAACTCGCGCAGGCATTCGAAGCATGGCTGTCACGGAGCGGGCGATGACGTCAGAGATCGCAAGCCTGCTGCAGCAGGCCGTCGTCAGGCACCAGGCCGGCGACATAGCGGCGGCCCGGGAATTATATGCATCGGTGTTGCGGCGCGACCCGCGGCAGGCCGATGCGCTGCATCTGCTGGGCGTGATCTGCGACCAGAGCGGTCAGCACGAAGCCGCAGTCGACCTGATCGAGCGGGCCATCGCGCAATCGCCGGATGCCGCAGAGTTTCATGGCAATCTCGGCACGGCATTGCTGGCGCTGCGTCGCATGGACGCGGCGGAGGCCGCGTACCGGCGGGCCATCACCCTCGATCCGGCCTATGTCGAAGGGTATTACAATCTCGGCAATCTGCTGCGGGAGCGCGGCGAAACGATCGCAGCGAAAGAACTGCTCGAGACGGCGCTACGCTTGCAGCCAGGCCATGTTCATTGCCGCAACAATCTGGCGATGCTGCTCTGGGAGGATTTGCTGGATGAGGCGGCGGCCGAGCGGCATTTCCGCCTGCTGCTGGCGCTGGCGCCGGATTGGGCGGCGGCGCATATGAATCATGGCCTGTTCCGTCTGGCCAGCGGCGCCTATGCCGAAGGCTGGGCCGAATATGAGTGGCGCTGGCGCAATGCGGATTTCAAGGAACGCGACTGGTCGATGGGATTGCCGCGCTGGCGTGGTGAAGCGCTGGATGGCAAGGGACTGCTGCTCTGGGGCGAGCAGGGCGTTGGCGACCAGATTCTCTATGGCACCATGCTCAAGGATGCGCAGCAGCGCAGCCGCGCCCGCATGATCGTCGCGGTGGATCGCAGACTCATCGGCCTTTATCGCCGTTCGCTTGCGGGGGATGGCATCACCGTCGTGGCACGTGGCGAAATGGTTGACGCCGTGGCGCAATGCCCGTTTGGCAGCCTGGGCCGCATTCTGCGCCAGAGCGTCAGCGATTTTGCCGGCAGCGGGCAGTATCTTGCCGCCGATCCCGCGCGCCAGCAGATGCTGCGGCAGCGCTATCGCGACCTGGCGGGCGCGCGGCGCATTGTCGGCATCGCCTGGCGCAGCGCCAATGCCGATATCGGGCTGCACAAGAGCATTCCGCTCGAAACCCTGCTGCCGGCCTTGCAGCGGCCGGATGTTTTCTGGGTCAACCTGCAATATGGCGATGTCGTCGACGAGATATCGAGATTGCAGCAGGCCGGCGTTGCCATCCTGCATGATCGCGGCGTGGACGGCCTGCAGGATCTGGATGCCCTGGCAGCCCAGGTGGCGGCGCTGGATGCCGTGGTCGCGGTGAGCAGCACCACCGTGCATGTGGCGGGTGCCCTTGGGATCCCGACCCTGCTGCTGCTGCCGCGTGGCCGTGGCCGATTGTGGTACTGGCCCGCGGCCGGGGAGGCGTCCCGCTGGTATGATTGTGTACGGATCATTCGTCAGGAGCAGCCCGGCGACTGGTCAGGAACCGCACAAAGCCTTGCAGTTGCAATGGCATAGGCGATTTTTCGATATGGTTAATTATATATTAGCCTTATCAAATAGTTATGTCATTTCTCTGCAGATTTCTCATTGACGGGATGGCTCGGGCTGTAGTATTTGTCCAACCATAGTCCTCAAAAGGGGGCTAATAGGCACATGCCTCAATCCTAGAACAGGAGCTTGAAATGGCTAATTCCGTTAATACCAACGTTGGCGCCCTCGTCGCTCTGTCGTCGCTGCGCGGCCTCAACCACGAACTCGACAAAACCTCCAAGCGCGTCCAGACCGGCTTCAAGGTAGCTGATGCTGCCGACGACGCCGCTGTTTTCGCGGTTGCCCAGGGCATCCGCGGCAACGTCAAGGCGTATGCTTCGGTGCAGTCGTCGCTGTCGGCCGGTGAAGGCCTCGGTCAGGTGACCGCCGCCG
>NZ_JANLJJ010000100.1 GCF_029255545.1 Ferrovibrio sp.
GCGCCTGTTGCCGGCCGGGCCGTTGCGCGAACCCGTTGAGGAAGGCCTGGCGCGTTGCGATGCCATCGTATTGATCGGTAAACCGACCGTGATCCTGCCTCCATTCGGATCGCGACCGGTTTTCCGGGCCGAGTTGGAACCCAATGCTGCCGATACCGTGCGGCTGCGCGGGCGCCGCGTACTGGCCTTCGCCGGCATCGGCCGGCCGGAGAAATTCTTTGCCTCGCTGCGCCAGGCCGGCGTCGAGATCGCCGCCACCAAATCCTTCCCCGATCACGCGCCTTACAGCGAAGACACTGTGATGCGGCTGGTCGAGCAGGCGCATGGGCTGCATGCCATCCCGGTGACCACGGCGAAAGACCAGACGCGCCTGCCCAGAGCCGCCCGCCCCATGGTGGATGTGCTGCGCGTCAGCCTTGCCTTCGCCGACCCCACTGCCGTCGAACAATTCCTGAAAGGCAAGCTCGCTCGTGTTTAAGCGCGCCGAACCACATGAATACGTCGCCGCCTGGGGCGCCCGGCTGGCGCTTGCCCTGTTCCGCGCCCTGCCACTTGATCGCGCGTCTGCTCTTGGCGGCTGGATCTTGCAGACCCTGGGGCCACGTCTGCCGGTTCACAGGACCGCTGTTGCCAACCTGCAGCTTGCGCTGCCCGAACTGGCCGCACGGCATGAGGCAATCCTGCAGGGCATGTGGAATAATCTCGGCCGCGTGCTGGCCGAATATGCCCATCTTGCGGACATCCGCATCGGGCCCCGTGAAACCGGGGGACGCATCGAGGTTGTTGGCGTCGAGCATCTCCTGGCGATCCGCGATAGCCAGAAACCCGCGATTTTCTTCTCGGCCCATTTCGGCAACTGGGAAGTAATGAGCATTGTAGGCATGCATCATGGCATCCCTCTGGTGCAGGTTTATCGCGCCGCCAACAATCCGCTGACCGAAGAAATACTCCAGGAACTGCGCAAACCGGTCGGCGGCCGCCACGTGCCAAAGGGCATGCAGGCAGCCCGCGAGTTGCTCAGGGCGCTGAAGCGCAATGAGTGCCTCGCCATGATGGTCGATCAGAAACTGAACACAGGCCTTGCCGTGCCGTTCTTCGGCCACGAGGCGATGACCGCACCCGCCATTGCCGAGCTGGCCCTGCGCACCGGCTGCCCCGTCGTGCCGATCTATGGCGAGCGGGTGGATGGCGGCGCCTACTTCCGCGTCACCATCGAAGCGCCGATACAGCTGGAAAGCACCGGCAATCGCGAACGCGATACCTATAACGCCCTGCTGCTGATCAACCGGAAAATCGAGGACCGCATCCGCAGGGATCCGGGGCAGTGGTTCTGGGTACACAAGCGCTGGAAACGCTGAATCAGGGTTGCGGTGGCAGCAGGCGCTGCGGATCAAGCCTTACATCAAACCAGTTCAGCCGCCAGTCGAGATGCGGGCCAGTGGTACGTCCTGTGGCGCCGACGGTGCCGATCTGCTGGCCCTGCTTCACATGCTGGCCGGTTTTCACGGTCAGGCTCTGCAGATGCGAATAGGCCGAATTGATGCCCATGCCATGGTCGATGATAATCGTGCCGCCGGTGAAATAGATATCCTTCTCGGCCAGCACCACTTCGCCGCTGGCCGGCGCCACCACCGGGCTGCCGGTCGGCGCCGCGATATCGAGACCGAAATGCGGCGTGCGTGGCTCGCCGTTGAGAATGCGCTGGCTGCCATATACGCCGGAAACCGGGCCTTTTGCGGGCCAGATCCAGTCCTGCAGAAAGTCCTGCCGCGGCGTGTTGCGCTGGCGCACCTCGGCGATCCTGGCATTCTCGCGCCGGATGCGTTCCAGCACGGCCGGCGGCGGCGTCACCTGGGCGGGCGGCAGGCCGTCGATGCGCTGGATGTCGTAGGTTCGCGTTGCCACGCGCAGCGCATGCTGCTCGGTCTTGCCGCCACGCGTCACCATCAAAGGCACCGAGGCCGGCTCGTCGCGGCCGAAACCGAACACGAAACGCCCGTCGCCGGCCACCGGCACCACGCGTTCGCCCAGCCTGATCAGCAGGCCTGGCTCGGCCGAACCGATCACCAGGCCGCCCTGGCTGAAATCACCCTGCCAGGTCAGGCCCGGCGGTGGTTCGTTTGCATAGGCGCCACCGGTGAACAGGAACAGACAGACCGCCAGCCAGCGGATCATCCGCGCCGCACCGGATCACGCAGCAGCCCCTGCAGGGCCACGACGGCATCGGCATAGGCTTCCTGGCGATCCACGCTCCAGTACCGCAGGCTGTCGAGCGGGATACGGACGCGGGTTACGGCGCACAGCACATAGGAACCCGGAAACACGATGTCGAAGGCGCCATGCCGGTAATACAGCCTGGCCTCGGTCTCGCGTGGCAGCGGCGGCGTCTGCATCAGAACAACTCCTCCTGGCCGGGCGGCTTGGCTGCACCGGTGCCACGACGAGCCGGTGCAGCGCTGCTACCTTCGATGCGGGCCTGCCTGCGGCCATCCTGCATCTCAATCATGACGGCCACACCCGGCGCCATACCGGCCGCCGATTTAAGCGCATGGCCGTCGGCGCCATAGACCACGGCAAAGCCACGCGACAGCACATTCCTGTAGGACAGGCTTTCCAGCAGCTTGGACGGCTGCAGCAGGCGCTGTGCCGCATCGGCCTGGCGCTGGCGCATGGCGCGCTGTAACCGCAAGGTGGTTTCATTCAGCCGGCGGCGGTATTCGACGACCTCGCGCCGCAACAGCGCCGGCCGCAATTTGGCGACTCCCGTGGCCAGCTTGCCGCGCTGCACCTGCAGGCCAACCTTCAGCCCCATGCGCAACCGCTCGGAGAGGTCATCAAACCGCTGCCGCGCCATATCAAGCTGCTCGCGCGGCCCACGCAGGCCACGGCCCAGGCCATCCAGATGCTGGCGCTTCTCGCGCGCCATGCGGGTGATGCCACGGCGCATGCGTTCATCATAGCCGGTGACGGTGGCAACCAGATCAAGCCGCACCGGCACGGCCATCTCGGCGGCGGCCGTGGGCGTCGGGGCGCGGCGATCGGAGGCAAAGTCGATCAGCGTGGTGTCGGTTTCATGGCCCACCGCCGAGATCAGCGGGATATCCGAGGCGGCAGCGGCGCGCACCACGACTTCCTCGTTGAAGGCCATCAGGTCTTCCAGGCTGCCGCCGCCACGCGCCACGATCAGCAGGTCGGGACGCGGCACGGCGCTCCCTTCGCTGGGAAGCGCATTGAAACCGCGGATCGCCCTGGCCACCTGCTCGGCGGCGCCCTCGCCCTGCACCAGCACCGGCCAGACCAGCACATGGGTGGGGAAACGGTCGGCCAGGCGATGCAGGATGTCGCGGATCACCGCGCCGGTCGGCGAGGTCACCACGCCGATCACCCGCGGCAGATACGGCAGCGGACGTTTGCGCTCGGCCGCGAACAGGCCCTCCCCGGCCAGCTTCTGCTTGCGCTGTTCCAGCAGGGCCATCAGCGCGCCCAGGCCGGCCAGCTCCATGCGCTCGACCACCATCTGGTATTTCGAGCGGCCGGGATAGCTGGTCAGCTTGCCCGAGCAGACCACTTCCATGCCGTCTTCCGGCTTCACGCCCAGTCGGGCCGCGCTGCCCTTCCAGCAGACGGCATCCAGAACCGAGTCGGCATCTTTCAGCGAGAAATACAGGTGGCCCGAGGCGGCCCGCTTGAAGCCGGAAATCTCGCCACGCACGCGCACCCAGCCAAACGTCTCCTCGATGCTGCGTTTGAGCCGCAGCGAGAGCTCGGTGACGCTGTATTCCGGCACGTTGCTGGCCGCCGGGCTTGCTGGGCTGGCCGGCTGGCCGGTCGCCGGGGCGCCAGCGGGAAGCGGGCTCGAATCACTCATTCCGGGAACCTTGAAACCATGGCCGGCATGATACAAAGATTGCCGCCGCCGCTCCAGCCGCGCCTCCGGCCGGCCCGGGCGTAAAAGAACCGTTTTCCAGCCATTTCCCGGGTAAGCCGACATGAATCTTCTCGTTATCGGATCGGGCGGCCGCGAGCATGCCCTGTGCTGGGCCCTGGCCGCCTCGCCGCTGGTGACCAAGCTGGTCTGCGCGCCCGGCAATGCCGGCATTGCCCAGGTGGCCAGGCTGGCCCCGGTCGATCCGGTCGATCTGGATGCCGTGCTGAAACTCTGCCGCGACGAGCATATCGATTTCGTGGTGGTCGGCCCCGAGGCCCCCCTGGTGGCGGGCCTGGTCGACCATCTGGAAGCCGCCGGTTTTGCCTGCTTCGGCCCCACGAAATCCGCCGCACGGCTCGAGGGCTCGAAGGGCTTCATGAAGGACCTCTGCGCCAAATACGGCATCCCGACCGCCGCTTATGGCCGCTTCAAGGATGCCGCTTCAGCCGAAACCTTCATCCGCAAACATGGTGCACCCATCGTGGTGAAGGCCGATGGCCTGGCCGCCGGCAAGGGCGTCACGGTCGCCATGACGCTGGAGGAGGCCCTTGCCGCGAATACGGCCTTGTTCACCGAACCCGGCGCGGAAGTGGTGATCGAGGAATTTCTCGATGGCGAGGAGGTCAGCTTCTTCGCCCTCGTCGATGGCAGGACCGCGCTGCCACTGGCTTCGGCGCAGGACCACAAACGCGTCGGCGACGGCGACACCGGACCGAACACAGGCGGCATGGGCGCCTATTCCCCGGCGCCGGTACTGACGCCGGCCATGCAGCAGGACGTGATGGACCGCATCATCATGCCGACCGTCAACGGCATGATCGCGGAAGGCACGCCCTTCAAGGGCGTGCTGTTCGCCGGCCTGATGCTGACCAGGGACGGCCCCAAGCTGCTGGAATACAATACCCGTTTCGGCGATCCGGAATGCCAGACCCTGATGCTGCGCCTGAAATCCGACCTGCTGCCGGCGCTGATGGCGTCCCGCGATGGCGTGCTGAAGGATTTCGACCTGCGCTGGAGGGATGAAGCCGCGCTCTGCGTGGTGATGGCCGCCGAGGGCTATCCCGACGCGCCGCGCAAGGGCACAGTGATCGAAGGCCTTGATGCCGCTGCGGCGGAGCCCGATGTCGAGGTTTTCCATGCCGGCACCGTGCAACGCGCCGATGGCGCCATTCTGGCCAATGGCGGGCGCGTGCTCGGAATTTGTGCTTTCGGGCCCACCGTGCGGGCGGCGCAGCAGCGCGCCTATGCCGCTGTGGATAGAATCCGCTGGCCGGAAGGCTTCTGCCGCCGCGACATCGGCTGGCGCGCCGTGGCGCGCGAGCAGAAATAGGGCCGCCGCGCGAACGAAAATAACGTCTGCGCGCCAGCAATAACAACAGCATCCGGACTGACTGTCGGGAGCGGTTGCGCCGCACCGCATCGCTTGGCTATCGTAGCCGGGAGCGCCGCCGTACCCGGCGTTCCAAGAGACGAGGAAACGACAGCATGAGCGATCAGGACCGCTTCGTCGGCACCATGCCGGTGCAGGAGCGTCACAAGTTCGACGAGGCGGCGCTGGAGCGCTGGCTGAAAGACAACGTGCCCGACTATCGGGGCCCGCTGACCGTACAGCAGTTCAAGGGCGGCCAGTCGAACCCCACCTTCATGCTGGTCACGCCAAACCGGAAATACGTGCTGCGCCGCAAGCCGCCCGGCAAGCTGTTGCCCTCGGCCCATGCCGTCGACCGCGAATACCGTGTCATCACAGCCTTGGCCAGCACCGACGTGCCGGTCGCTCGCACCTATGGCCTGTGCGAGGACGACAGCGTGATCGGCACCGCCTTCTACGTGATGGATTGCGTGGAAGGCCGCATCTTCTGGGACCAGCGCCTGCCCGGCATGACCCGTGAGGAACGCGCCGGTATTTTTGACGCGATGAACCGCACCATCGCCGCCCTGCACAAGGTGGATTACAACGCCGTCGGCCTGGGCGACTACGGCAAGCCCGGCGATTATTTCGCCCGCCAGATCAGCCGCTGGAGCAAACAGTACAAAGCGTCCGAGACGGAAGAGATTCCGGCCATGGACAAGCTGATCGAGTGGCTGCCGGCCAATATCCCGCCGGGCGACGAGACCAGCATCGTGCATGGCGATTACCGGATGGACAACATGATCTTCCATCCGACCGAGCCGCGCGTGATCGCCGTACTCGACTGGGAATTGTCCACGCTGGGCCACCCGCTCGGCGATTTCTGCTACCATCTGATGTCGTGGCGGCTGGCGCCGGAAACCTTCCGTGGCCTCGCCGGCATCGACTTCGCGGCATTGGGCATTCCCAGCGAGGCCGAATACCTGGCTGCCTATTGCCGTCGCACCGGCCGCGACGGCATTCCGCATCTCGACTTCTACATGGCCTATAACATGTTCCGCATTGCCGGCATCCTGCAGGGCATCATGGGACGGGTGAAAGACGGCACCGCCGCCAGCCAGCATGCGATCGAGTCGGGCAAACGCGCCCGGCCGATTGCCGAACAGGCCTGGACGCTGGTGGAGCGGATGACGGGGGGCTAAACGGCATGGGAGCTGTCGATCTGACCCCCGTACAGCCGCAGCATCGGTTCGACGAGGCCAGGTTGACGGCGTATCTGCAGCGCCATCTGCCCGATTTCAAAACGCCGCTTACGATCCAGCAATTCAGGGGGCCGACCGCCAGCCCCGCCTTCCTGCTGCATACCCCAGGGCGCAATCTGGTTCTGCGCAAGCGCAGTCAGCCCAAGAAGGGCTGCAGCATGGCGGAATCCATCGAGCGCGATTTCAGCCTGCTGAGCAACCTGCATACCGCCGGCATGCCGGTCGGCCAGCCGCAACTGGTCTGCACCGACGACAGCGTGATCGGCGCGCCCTTCTATCTGCTCGACTTCATCACCGGACGGCAGTTCCGCGATCCCAATCTGCCCGGCATGGACGCCAAGCAGCGCCAGGCCCATTACGAAGCGATGGCTTCCGCCATGGCCAGCATCCATGCCCTGACGCCTGCGACAACCGGCCTGCCGTCGAATGGCAGCGGGCTGGATTACCTGAACCGCCAGATCACCACGCTCTGCGAGCAGTATCGCACCAATCGCACCGAGGAGATCGGGGCCATGGACCGCCTGCTGGAATGGCTACCCCTGCATGTGCCGGTCGACGACATCACGGCGCTGATGCATGGCAATTTCCGGCTGGAAAACCTGATCTTCCATCCCAGCGAACCGCGTATCGTCGCCGTGCTGGACTGGGATCTCGCCCAGATTGGCCATCCACTGGCCGACCTGGCCATCAACTGCATGCCCTATCGGGTCACCATTCCCGGCATGGGCAGCCTGCAGGGCACGGATTTCATCGAAACCGGCATCCCGGGCGAACCAGACTACATTGCCAATTATTGCCGCCACAGTTCCTGGCTGGCGATCCGCGACAACGGCATCGCGCACTGGAATTTCTACCTTGCTTTCGCCCTCTTCCGCGTTGCCGTGATGGCCCAGGGCATCGTCAAGCGGGGCATGGCCAATGGCAGCGCGACGCCGGCGCTGAAAGCCTATGGCGCGGTGGTACGGTCTGTCGCCAACCAGGCCTGGAACCTGGTGGATGGCGGCGACGACTGAAGCCCTGAATGGCAAACTGACGGCACTGACCTGCTGAAACGGGCGCGAGCGTGGAACCATGTGCCCACAGCATCATTGCTGTAGTGGCGTCTGCGCGGGAGTTGGTCCGGATCGGATCGCAATACGCCAGTATTTTTGATGATTGGCCGCGGTCGACGATGACACGGCACCATTGCCAGCGGGCGAAATCGTCAAGTTGGGGTTTCAATGACAAGAAAGCGCCGCAAACAGCGAACGCCCCCGGACTCTGCCGATGCCGCCGAGAACAGCATCATCGACGCGGAGAAGCCTGTTCGTCTGCGTGTTGCGCATCCGGGTAAAAACCCGCCGGCCGGAAAAACGGATGCCAAACGCCAGTCTGATGCCTTTGTCACCTGGCTGGATCGCACCCTGCCCCTGCTGCAGGATCAGTTGGGCGATATTGTGACGATCGATGTCACAGCCCTTCCATTAAAAACAAAACATTGACCTGAAAAGATAATTCATCGCCCCGGACGCTTTCCGGGTCGCAGCATTATCACACCGCGTCGCGGCTTTGTCGCTGGCCCGCAAGGCACCCCATGGCCATGCTCGTATCACTGCCAGCGAAAACGTTGATCCGAATTTTTCACATCAATTCCCATTCAATCAATCAAGAGGAAGATCCCCATGACCGATAGCATTCACGGCCTTCTGATGGAGACGCTCCCCTCGCTTAAAGCTTTCTCCGTCATGCTCACCCGCGACCGCAACTGGGCAGAAGATCTGACTCAGGAAACCGCCTTGCGTGTGTTGGCCAAGGCAGAGCAGTTCCAGCCGGGTACCAATTTCAAGGCTTGGGCCTTCACCATCATGCGTCACCAGCATATCGACCAGGCTCGGCGGTGGCGGCGCGAAGCCACCACATTCGGCGATGCCGAGGCGATCGAGAATCTGATGGCCGTGAAGGCGCCCCAGGAAGATCAGTTGGTGCTGGGCGAATTGTTGCAGGCCATAACCAGACTGAACAAGGCCCAGCGGGATGTCCTGGTTCTGGTGGTTGGCAATGGCCTCTCTTATGAAGAGGCCGCCAGGGTCTGCGGCTGTCCGATCGGCACGATCCGCAGCCGTCTGGCGCGGGCGCGCCAGGAACTCGAACGCATGATGCTGGGCGAGGCCGCTATCGGCCAGCCCTCCGCCTTGCGGTCGGAGCGGCTGGCCGAATTGCGGAACTGATCAATCTGCCAGACCGCGGAAGGCGCGCAGTGCGAAATCGGCCGCCCGGCCGAACACTGCCGCTTTCCATGGCGACGTATCGGTGTAAAAGGCGTCGCGGATTTTCTGCTTGAGCTGCTTGCCCAGCGGCGAATTGAGATCGCCTTTGGCATGCAGCCAGTGGTCCCCGCGCAGAGCGTCGGTCACCTGCTGCCAGTGCTGGGTACCGTATTCCAGCGCAATCGCCGTCACCTCGATCGATTTCGGCAAGTCGAGAAAAGCTTCCGGCACCGTGCCGGTAACGCGAGCCGAACTGGAGCTGCCGTCATTCGGATTGGTCACCTCCGGGCCGAAAATGGTTTTCGCCCGGTCGTAATAACCCTGGTCGCCCGGGCCGACATAGATTGGCTCGCCATAGCCCATCGGTCCAAGGCCGGTATGGAAGTCGATACTGACCAGCTTGCGGGCGCTGGCCGGCACATGTTCGCGCAGGATGCGGCGGAAAGTGTCATTCGACCAGGTTGGCTTCTGGCCGCCGAAGAACAGGCCATCGGGGCGGGAATACTGGCCGCCCGACATCGCCGACTGAAAGGCAAAAGCGCCGTGTTTCTGCTGATACTCCAGGATCGCCTGGTCGGCGGCGGCGCGGCCCTGGCCTTCCCAATGACTCGGGATCAGCCAGTCATGCACTTCCTCATAGGCCTTGTTCTGCGGCAGCGGCCTGGAGAAATCCTGGAAGTTGCGGTTGAGGTCGACATTGTCTTCCGTGACGCGACGCAGCCAGGCAAAACCATAGGGATTGATCGCATGGATCATGATCGCCTTGGTATTCGCCGGCATCGCCTCGAACAACCGCTCCCTGAAATGGCCGATCTGCGAACCGGAGCCGCAGAATCCTTCAGCGCCATGGGTGCCCGAGATGGTGAGGTAAACCCGCTCGGCATCATCGGGGCCGACGCAGGCGACATCAGTGGTCAGTATTTCGCCATTCGGTCCCTTGGCATTGGGATTCTCGTAAACGGTGAAGGCGGCTTTCGCCGCCTCCGCCGCTGCCACGAATTTCTGGCGGGCTTCCGAATAGGTTGCCGAGAAGTAGGATTCAACAGTCATGGGGAGGCTCGACTCGTTTCTTGGTTTATGAACTCTAGTTCCAGCGGCCCAGCTCAAGCCGGCCGATCTGGTTGCGGTGCACTTCGTCCGGACCATCGGCGAAACGCAGCGTGCGCGCCTGAGCATAGGCTTCGGCCAGGCCGAAATCGGAGGTCACGCCGCCGCCGCCATGCACCTGCATGGCCCAGTCGATCACCTGGCAGGCCATGGTCGGCGCCACCACCTTGATCATGGCGATTTCCTTGCGCGCCGCCTTGTTGCCGACGGTATCCATCTTCCAGGCGGCATGCAGGGTAAGCAGGCGAGCCTGGTCGATCATGCAGCGCGCTTCGGCGATGCGCTCCAGCGTGACGGTCTGCTCGGAAACCGGCTTGCCGAAGGCAACGCGGCTCTTGGCCCGCTTGCACATCTTCTCCAGCGCACGCTCGGCCTGGCCGATCAGCCGCATGCAGTGATGGATGCGGCCCGGCCCGAGGCGGCCCTGGGCGATCTCGAAACCGCGCCCCTCGCCCAGCAGCATGTTGGATGCCGGCACGCGCACATTCTCGAACACCACCTCGCCATGACCGTGCGGGGCGTCGTCATAGCCAAAGACCGGCAGCATGCGCAGCACCTTCACGCCCGGCACGTCGCGCGGCACCAGGATCATCGACTGCTGCTTGTACTTGTCGGGATTCTTCGGGTCGGTCTTGCCCATGAAGATCATGATCTTGCAGCGCGGATCGCCAATGCCCGAGGTCCACCACTTGCGGCCGTTGATGACGTAGGAATCGCCATCGCGCTTGATCTCGGCCTCGATGTTGGTGGCGTCGGACGAGGCAACCGCCGGTTCGGTCATGGCGAAGGCCGAGCGGATCTTGCCTTCCAGCAGCGGCTCCAGCCACTGCTTCTTGTGCTCATCGGCGCCATAACGCTCCAGCACCTCCATGTTGCCGGTATCGGGCGCCGAGCAGTTGAACACTTCGGGCGCCCAGTGCACGCGGCCCATGATCTCGCAGAGCGTCGCATATTCGTGGTTCTTCAGGCCGGCGCCGCGATGGCTTTCCGGCAGGAACAGGTTCCACAGCCCCTGTGCCTTGGCCTTCACCTTCAGCTCCTCGATGACAGTGGTGGGCTGCCAGCGGTCGCCGCCAGCGGCGACTTCCTCGTGGAAGCGGTGCTCGTTGGGATAGACATGCTCATCCATGAAGCGGCTGAGCTTTTCCTGCAGATCCCTGACGCGGTCGGAGAATTCGAAATCCATGGTTTCAGTCCCTATTGCAAGTTAACCGATAGCGGTACGGGCGGAAGTGTAGAACCGCCCGGTCCGCCCGGCTAGGGCCGGATACGGATGGATTGGGGCTAGCGTTTCGCGGCGAAGAAATCCCGCAACAGCACGGCCGCCGCCGCTTCGCCGATGCCGCCATAAACCTCGGGGCGGTGATGGCAGGTCGGCTGGGCGAAAAACCGCGCGCCATGGGCCACGCCGCCGCCCTTGGGATCCTCGGCGCCGTAATACAGCCGCCGCAGGCGGGCGAAGCTGATTGCCGCCGCGCACATCGTGCAGGGCTCCAGGGTGACGTAGAGATCGCAGCCGCTTAGCCGCTCCGCCCCCAGCGCCGTCGCCGCGCGGCGGATCGCCAGGATCTCGGCATGGGCGGTAGGATCGTTCAGCGCCCGGGTCTCGTTGCCGGCCCGGGCCACCACCGTACCATTGGAACCATCGACGATCACCGCGCCGATCGGCACCTCGCCACGCGCCTCGGCGGCACGGGCTTCCTCAAGGGCGATATCCATGGGGGTGGGCGCGGTCATGGCGCGGCAGCCTGCGGGAGCGCCCCCCTCTCGTCAAGGCGGCCACGACAGCCTATAAGATGGCCATGACCCGCTCCCCCAGCCCTCTCATCGGCATCACCCTCGATTCGGAAGAACCCGGCGGCTACTCGAAATTCCCCTGGTATGCCCTGCGGCAGAATTACTGTAGCGCGGTGACAGCCAGCGGCGGCGTGCCGCTGGTGCTGCCGCATGAACCCGATGCCGTGCCGGCCTATCTCGACCTGCTGGATGGCCTGGTGGTGACCGGCGGCAATTTCGATGTCGACCCCGCCCTGTTTGGCGCCAACGAGAAACACGACACCGTAAAGGTGAAGGCCGCGCGCACCGAATTCGAATGGGCGATCACCCGCGGCATGCTGGAACGGAACAAGCCGGTGCTGGGCATCTGCGGCGGGCAGCAGCTGCTAAACGTGGTGCTGGGCGGCACGCTGATCCAGCATATCCCCGATGCGGTGCAGGATGCGCTGGCGCATGAGCAGCCCAATCCGCGCGACGAGCCCGGCCATCCGGTGCAGATCACCGGCGGCAGCCTGCTGCACAGGATTGTCGGCGCCGCCGAGCTGCCGGTGAATTCGGCGCATCACCAGGCCGTCGAGACGGTGGCGCCCGGCGCGGTCTGCGACGCGGTGGCGCCCGACGGCGTGATCGAGGGCATCGAGCATCCGGGCTACCGCTTCTGCATCGGCGTGCAGTGGCATCCGGAATTCTTCATCAGCGAGGGCGACCGCAAACTCTTCGCCGCCTTCATCCAGGCCTGCCAGCGATGAGCGAAGCGGAAGAAAAAGGCGAACGCATCGCCAAGCGGCTGGCGCGGGCCGGCATCTGCTCGCGCCGCGACGCCGAACGCTGGATCGCCGAGGGCCGTGTCGTGGTGAACGGCAAGCGGCTGGATACCCCCGCCTTCCTGGTCGGGCCGGACGACCGCATCGTGGTGGACGGCAAGCCGATCGCCGGGCCGGAAAAAACCCGGCTGTGGCTATATCACAAGCCGCGCGGCCTGATGACCACGCACAAGGACCCACAGGGCCGCCCCACCGTGTTCGAGAGCCTGCCGAAGGACCTGCCGCGCGTGATCTCGGTGGGGCGATTGGATTTCAACTCCGAGGGCCTGCTGCTGCTGACCAACGACGGCGAACTGGCGCGCAAGCTGGAGCTGCCGGCCACCGGCTGGCTGCGCCGCTATCGCGTGCGCGTGAACGGCCTGCCGCACAAGCAGCATCTGGCCGAGCTGGAGCAGGGCGTCACCATCGACGGCACCGCCTATGGCCCGATCAGCGCCAGCGTGGAGCGCAGCCAGGGCGACAACACCTGGCTGGTGGTTTCCTTACGCGAGGGCAAGAACCGCGAGGTGCGTCGCGTGATGGAGCATCTCGGCCACCAGGTCAGCCGGCTGATCCGCGTCGCCTATGGCCCCTTCCAGCTTGGCAGCCTGGAGCCCGGCAAGGCCAAGGAAGTGCCGGGCAAGGTGCTGGCCGAGCAGCTGGGCGTGAAGACCAGGGATCTCGGCGAGCGCAGCCCGAAGCCCGCGCCGGCCAAGCCCCCGAAAAAGCGGCCGGTGCTGCGGCCGAAGACGCCGTAATGCGCATCGTCGGCGGCAGCCATCGCGGCCGGCCGATCCTCGCGCCGGAAGACCGCACCACCCGGCCGACCATCGACCGCGTGCGCGAATCCCTGTTCAACATGCTGCTGCATTCGCCCAGCCTGATGACCGACGAAGGCAAAAGCCGGCTGGAGGGCGGCGTGGTGCTCGATCCCTTCGCCGGCAGCGGCGCGCTGAGCTTCGAGGCGCTGTCCCGCGGCGCCCATCATGCCTACCTGTTCGAACTCGATCCCGCCGCGCGGCGCGTGATCCTGCAGAATGCCCGCGAACTCGACATGGCCGAGCGCATCACCCTGCGCGGCGCCGACTGCACCAAACCCGGTCCTGCCCCTGCTCCGGCCGACCTGGTGCTGATGGACCCGCCCTACCGCTCCGGCCTGGGCACCCAGGCGCTGACCGCGCTGGACCGCGAAGGCTGGCTGAAACCCGATGCCCTGGTGATGGTGGAGACCGATGCGAAAGGTTCTTTCGCCATCCCGCCCGGCTTCGTGCTGCTGGAAGAGCGCCAGCAGGGCCCGGCCCGGCTGACCTTCCTGCTGCGCCAGCGCTGAAACCACCCGCGCCACAGCCTTCGATCAGCCTTTGCATCCGCCCGGGTTCGTTTCGGTTCGCCCAGGTTCGTTTTGGTTCGTTCCGGTTCGTTCCGGTTCGTTTGGCACCGTTCGGGTTCGTTTGAGTTCGTTCAGGTTCGTTTGGGTTCGTTGAGGTTCGCGTTAACCAAAAACACAACCCAGCGGTTGCATCGAACAATGTAGGAACATTATTGGCGAAGACAAGGCCCACCGCCGGTAGCGACTCACTATTAAATACAATTTATATTGTAAAAATCATGAACAACAAAGTCTTTTTGTCAAAACCACCTGTTGCTCTAAGATTCCACAAAATCAACCAGTGCACTTTGCCGGGGGAAGGATTTCAGTGACATCGAAGCTGGATAACGCAGCCGCGCCGCCCTCCCCCGTTTCGCCGGCAGGTGGCGCATGACCGACGTGGCCACGCCCGTTTCCCCCACCCATTCCGCCATGCCGGCCAGCCTGCGCGCCGCCGCGCTGCAGACCTGGTATTTTCCGGTCGCGCTGTCGGTGTTCCTGGCCGCAGTGGCGCAGTTCAATTTCCTGGTCTTCCACACGCTGGCGGAACTGTTCTCCATCATCGTGTCATTCATCCTCTTCGCGCTGGCCTGGCATACCCACCGCTTCTCGCGCGATCATTTCCTGCTCTATCTGGCCTGCGGCATGTTCTGGATCGGCGCGCTCGATCTGGCCCATACCCTGACCTACAAGGGCATGGGTCTGCTGCCGGTGAACGAGGCCAACACGGCAACGCAGGTCTGGGTGGTCGCGCGCTATTTGCAGGCTCTGCTGCTGCTGACCGCGCCGCTGATGGCACGCCACAGCCCCGACAAGATGGTGCTGTTCCTCGTTTTCGGCCTGATGGCGGCGCTGGCCATTCTGTGGATCGGCACCGGCCATTTCCCCGATGCCTTCATCGAGGGCCAGGGCCTGACCACGCTGAAGATCTGGAGCGAATATGCCATCATGGTGATCCTGGCCGGCGCGCTGGCCCTGATCTGGGCAAACCGCGCCACCATCGCGCCCGACGCGCTGCCCTTCCTGCTGATCGCCATCGTGTTCGCCATCGGCACCGAGCTGGCCTTCACGCTGTATATCGACGTTTACGGCGTTTCCAACCTGGTCGGCCATATCCTCAAGCTGTTTTCCTTCTGGGCCATCTTCCAGGCCGTCGCGCTGGCCTGCCTGATCCGGCCCTACCAGGAGCTGGCGGCCAGCAACCGAGCGAAGGACGATTTCCTCGCCTCGATGAGCCATGACCTGCGCACGCCGCTGAATTCGATCCTCGGCTTCTCCGACATGATGCGCAGCCGCATGTTCGGCCCGCTCGGCCATGCCAAATACGAGGATTATGTCGACAACATCCACGCCAGCGGCACCCATCTGCTGGGCCTGGTCAACGACATCCTCGACCTGTCGAAACTGGAAAGCGGCCAGTACCAGCTCAACCGGCAGGAGCTGAACCCGATGGTTCTGGCCGAAGCCGTGGTGCGCAGCTTTGCGCCGTCGATCACGGCGAAGGACATGTCGGTGGCGGTGCATTGCGACCCGGAGATCCGGCAGCTCACGGCTGATGAACGCGCCATGATCCAGCTGCTCAACAATCTGGTGTCGAATGCGGTGAAATTCACCCCCGACAACGGCGCCATCACGGTGGCCTGGTCGAGGCGGCCCGATGGCGCCATGGTTTTGCAGGTGAGCGATACCGGCCCCGGCATTCCGGCCGACCAGCTCAAGCGCCTGGGCAAGCCCTATGTTCAGGTGGATCCCTACGTGGCGCAGAAAGGCACCGGGCTGGGCCTGTTCATCGCCCGACGCATCGCCGAGCTGCATGGCGCCAAGCTGCGCATCACCAGCAGGCCGGGCGAAGGCACCGCAGTGACGGTGACGTTTCCGCCGCAGGGGTGAGGCGGGATCAGGCGTCGTTCAGATGCCGACCGAAAAAGGCAATCAGCTTCTCATTATGGATATTGTCGGCCGCGCTGCCCAGCGCATGGCCCTGATCTTCGTAGTAATGGACCTCAGGATCGCGGCCATTCTGGCGCAGGCGCGCTTCCAGGCGGCGCGTCATCTCGACCGACCAGATTTTATCGGCTGTGCCATGACTGAGAAATAACGGGCCTTCATAAATCTCGATACCGATCGGCGTTGTCGGCAGCAGCGCATCGGATGTGCCGCGCCAGGTCCAGGCGCGCAGGGCCGGATCCCAGACCTGCCAGCCGGGGTCGCCCTGATCGCGCCAGCTTGCCGCTTTGAATGCGCCACAGATCACATCGGGCGGGCTGTGGACAGCCACCGCATTCGGCAGGTCCGGACAGCCCGACTGCACCATCAGCGCCGTCAAAAGCAACGCATGCTCCGCGCCGCGCGAGACGCCATAAATGCCAACCTTGCCATTGACCAGGGGCAGGGCACGCAGACGCGCAAGCGACGCCTCGGTCTTGTCCAGCGGCACATCGATGATGCTGCCGGCATTCCAGCCGTTACCGCCAACGGAATAGCCGAATGGGAAAGCCAGAAAACCATGCGCCGCCAGAATGACCGCTGCCCGATGGGTCCAACCCGCCCACGCACCTTCGGAACCATGCAGTAGCAATACCGCCGGAAACGGCCCCTCGCCCGGTGGAGAGTAAGTCGGCCCAAGGTCGGGCAGGTAACGGTTTACGATCTGCAACGGCATGGCGTCCGCGTCATCACCGCCGGCCAAACAGCTTTTCGATATCGGCCAGCTTAAGTTCGACATAGGTCGGCCGGCCGTGGTTGCACTGGCCGGAATGGGGCGTGGCTTCCATCTGGCGCAGCAGCG
>NZ_JANLJJ010000101.1 GCF_029255545.1 Ferrovibrio sp.
CACCCATTCGCCGACCGAGGCGAGCTTGTACTGCATCACCAGGATGATGAAGGCGCCGACCACCGGCCCGAAGATGGTCCCTAAGCCCCCGACCAGGGTCATCAGCACGACCTCGCCCGACATCGGCCAGTTGACGTCGGTCAACGAGGCGAGCTGCAGCACGATCGCCTTGGTCGAGCCGGCAAGCCCCGCCAGTGTGGCGGACAACACAAAGGCCATCAGCTTGTAGCGGTCGGTCTTGTAGCCGAGCGAGATGGCGCGCGGCTCATTCTCGCGGATCGCTTTCAGCACCTCGCCGAAAGGCGAGTGGATGATGCGGTAGATGAACATGAAGCCCGCGAGGAAGATGACGAGCACGAAGACATACATCGTCATCTCGTTGCGCAGGTCGATCAACCCGAACAAGTAACCGCGCGGCACCGCCTGGATGCCGTCCTCGCCGCCGGTGAACTTGGCCTGCAGCGCGAAGAAGAACATCATCTGCGCCAGCGCCAGCGTGATCATGGCGAAGTAGATGCCCTGGCGGCGGATGGCGAGCGCGCCGGCCAGCACACCCAGGACGGCCGCCGTGAGCGTGCCGGTGAGGATCGCCAATTCCGGCGTGAAGCCCCAGGCCTTGGCCGAATAGGCGGAGAGATAGCTCGCCCAGCCGAAATAGAGCGCGTGGCCGAAGGACAAGAGCCCGACATAACCGATGAGCAGATTGAAGGCGCAGGCGAACAGCGCAAAGCACATCGCCTGCATCAGGAACAGCGGATAAGTGACGAAGGGAGCGACGACCAGCGCCACCACCATGATGACGAAGGCGACGGTCTCGCTCTGCACCCGCATCGCGGACGGCTGCTTCTGCGCCACAGGATCGATCACGCGTTCCATCACCGACTCCGTCCGAACAGGCCCGCCGGACGCACCAGCAGCACGATCGCCATGATCACGAAAATTACCGTATTGGAAGCCTCGGGGAAGAACACTTTGGTCAGCCCCTCGATCACACCGAGGCCGAAGCCGGTGATGATGGCGCCCAGGATCGAGCCCATGCCGCCGATCACCACCACCGCGAACACCACGATAATCAGCTCGGCGCCCATCTGCGGCGAGACGTTATAGATCGGCGCCGCCATCACGCCGGCGAAGGCGGCAAGCGCGACGCCGAAGCCGTAAGTGAGCGTGATCATGCGCGGCACGTTGATGCCGAAGGCGCGCACCAGCGTGGGGTTCTCGGTCGCCGCGCGAAGATAGGCCCCTAACCGCGTGCGCTCGATCACGAACCAGGTGCCGAGGCACACCACCAGCGAGGCGACGATCACCCAGGCCCGGTAGTTCGGCAGGAACATGAAGCCGAGGTTCTGCCCACCTCTCAAAGAATCCGGCAGCGTATAAGGCAGACCGGCCGAGCCGAATTCATTGCGCGCCAGGCCTTCGACGATGAGCGCCACGCCGAAGGTCAGCAACAGGCCGTAAAGATGATCGAGCTTGTAGAGCCATTGCAGGAAGACGCGCTCGATGATCACGCCGGTGATGCCGACGATGACCGGCGCCAGGATCAGCGCCGGCCAATAGCCGATACCGAGGTAGTGCAGCAGCAGATAGGCCGTGACGGCGCCGAGCATGTATTGGGCGCCGTGGCTGAAATTGATGATGTTGAGCATGCCGAAGATGACGGCGAGGCCCAGGCTCAGGAGTGCATAGAACGAGCCGTTGATCAGCCCGATGAGGAGCTGACCGAACAAGGCCGTCGAGGG
>NZ_JANLJJ010000102.1 GCF_029255545.1 Ferrovibrio sp.
ATCGGCCCGCCGACCGCCGCTTCCGGCCCGACATGGCCGACGCAGAAGCCGCGCGTGCCGCCCGAGAAACGGCCGTCGGTGATCAGCGCCACCTTCTCGCCCATGCCCTGGCCATAGATGGCCGAAGTGGTGGAGAGCATTTCGCGCATGCCCGGGCCGCCCTTCGGGCCTTCGTAGCGGATGACGATCACGTCGCCTTCCTTGTACTTCTTGGCCTGCACGGCCTCGAACGCGGCCTCTTCGCTGTCGAACACGCGGGCCGGGCCCACATGCTTCAGCCGCGCCATGCCGGCCACCTTCACGATGGCGCCGCGCGGCGCCAGGTTGCCCTTCAGGCCCACCACGCCGCCGGTCGGCGTGATCGGGTTGGTGATCGGGCGCACGACGTCCTGGTTCTTGGGGAATTTCACGCCCTTCAGGTTCTGCTCGATGGTCTTGCCGGTCACGGTCAGGCAGTCGCCATGGATGTAACCGCCCTTCATCAACTCGTTCAGCACCACCTGCACGCCGCCGATCTCGTACATGTCCTTGGCGACGTAACGCCCGCCGGGCTTGAGGTCGGCGATATAGGGCGTGGACTTGAAGATCTTGGCCACGTCATCGAGGTCGAATTTGATGCCGCATTCATGGGCGATGGCCGGCAGGTGCAGCGCGCCGTTGGTCGAGCCGCCGGTGGCGGCCACCACGCGGGCGGCATTCTCCAGCGACTTGCGGGTGACGATGTCGCGCGGCCGGATGCCGAGCTTGATCAGTTCCATGATCTGCCGGCCCGAGGCCTCGGCATACTGGTCGCGGGTTTCATACGGCGCCGGCGCGCCGGCCGAACCCGGCAGGGCCAGGCCGATGGCTTCCGATACGCAGGCCATGGTGTTGGCGGTGAACTGGCCGCCGCAGGACCCGGCCGAGGGGCAGGCCACGCATTCCAGCTCGTGCAGGTCCTTCACGTTCATCTTGCCGGCGGCATGCTGGCCCACGGCCTCGAACACGTCGACCACGGTGACGTCCTTGCCCCGGAACCGGCCGGGCAGGATCGAGCCGCCATACATGAAGATCGAGGGCACGTTCAGGCGCACCATGGCCATCATCAGGCCGGGCAGCGACTTGTCGCAGCCGGCCAGGCCCACGATGGCGTCGTAGCAATGGCCGCGCACGGTCAGCTCGGTGGAATCGGCGATCACCTCGCGGCTGACCAACGACGACTTCATGCCCTGGTGGCCCATGGCGATGCCGTCGGTCACCGTAATGGTGGTGAATTCGCGCGGCGTGCCGCCGGCGGCCTTCACGCCCTTCTTCACCGCCTGCGCCTGGCGGCCCAGCGTGATGTTGCAGGGCGCGGCCTCGTTCCAGGTGGTGACCACGCCGACGAAGGGCTGGTTGATCTCCTGCTCGGTCAGGCCCATGGCGTAGTAATAGCTGCGATGCGGGGCGCGCTCGGGGCCCACCGTCACATGCCGGCTCGGCAGGTTGGACTTGTCGATTTTCCCGCCCTTCATCACGGCGCCCGTACGCTTTTTCGCCGGGGCTTTCTTGGTCTTCTTGCTCATTGGCTGGTCCCGTCCTTGGCAAACTAAAAACCGGACACGGAGCATAGCCAGCGGGCTGGCGGCGGGCCAGAGCCTAGGAGGCGCCTGCGGCCGGTTTTTTGACGCTTCTGCGCCGCAGCAGGGCGGCATTCACCTCGGCACCGAAAATGAACAGCACGGCCGAGGCATAGAAGAAGACCAGGGTGACGATCACCCCACCCAGGCTGCCATAGGTGGCGCTGTAATTGCCCAGCCGCGCCACGTAGAGCGAGAACAGCCCGGCCAGGATCAGCCACAGCACCGTGGTCGCCACCACACCGGGCAATAGCCGGCTCCACGGCAGATGCCGGCCGGGCAGCCAGCGGTGCAAAGCCAACAGGCCTGCCGTCAGCACCAGGGCGGCGACGCCATAGCGGAACAGAACGAAGGCCCAGCGTTCGGCATTGCTCAGGGGGAACAGCCAGAGCAGGCCCTGCCAGATCAGCGGTCCCAGCACGATCGCCACCGACAGCAGGATGAACACGAACCCGCCCAGCAGGATGGCCCCCAGGTTGCCCAGCCGGATCAGCCACCAGGGCCGCGGCTCGCTGAAGCCATATGAACTGTTCAGTGCGATCCGCAATGCATCGATCCCGCTGGAGGCGACCCACAGAGCGCCGATTAGGCCCAGGGTCAGCAGGCCGCCATCGCGACGCGCCAGCACTTCATGGATCACCGGGCCCAAAGTGGCCCCGACATCCTCGGGCAGCAGATCCAGCATCGCCTGCACGGAAGCGAGGCTACCGCCATATTCCCCCAGGAAGCCGGTCAGGAAACCAGCCAGGGCGGCGAGGAAGATCAGGAAGGGAAAGATCGCCAGCAGGCCGGTATAGGCGATATGGCCGGCCAGCTCGAAAGACAGGCTGTTCACCATGGCGCGACCCGCGCCATACAGCACTTTCCCGAAAAAGACCGTCCAGTTTCGCAACATGGTAAACATTCTCGCCGTGCCGGCCCACTTCAGGCAATGCCCGTTAAGGATGAAAAAATTAACCCGTCTTTAATGTTTCTTAATGATGTTTTGACAAGGTTTGAAACATGGGCATGCAAGCCGAAATCGTCGTCCCCCGCTATGTCGTCCTCACCAGGATGGCCGACAGCTGGGTGCCGCGTGCCTCGCTCAGCAATGCCGACAGCGCCGAAGCCGAAGCCTTCCGCTGGCGCCGCATCTACGGCCCCGCCCGCACCAAGATCGCCGAGTATCTGGTGCCTGAACAGGGCGGGCTCAATCGATCCACCGCCATCACAGTCCCAGCCATACCTGTCCCGCCAAGCACGCCGATCCGTGGTGCGCTGCCCGTCCAAGCGGCCGGCGACGGCATCGGCTGGTACGATGCCGGGCTGCGCGCACTGGCACTCTATCTCGGTTTCGGCTTCGCCAACCGGACAATGGAACTGCTGATCCTGCTGGCGACGCCGTAAGCGGATCGGTTTCCGGCAGAGGCGGCTTCCGCTACAGTCGGGCAAAACGCGCCTCGCCCGAGTCCTCCTTCCATGCTCACCGTCGTCTTTGCCATCATTCCGGTTTTCCTGCTGATCGCCATCGGCGGCGCGATGAAGCGCGGCAACTTCCCGGGCGATGCCTTCTGGCCGCTGGCCGATAAGGTGACCTATTTCATCTTCTTCCCGGCCCTGCTGGTCGACAACCTGAGCAGCGCCAAGCTGGGCGATTTCGACCCCAGCGGCATGCTGGGCGCGCTGTTCGCCGCCCTGCTGCTGCAGGCTGGTCTGGTCTATGCCCTGCGACCGCTGGCAAAGGTGAACGGCCCAGGTTTCACGTCGCTGTTCCAGGGCGTGGTGCGTTTCAACACCTTCGTTGGCCTGGGCGCCGTGGCGGCGCTGGAAGGCGGCGCCGGCATCACGCTGTTTGCCGTGACCATCGCGCTGGCGATCCCGACCATCAACGTGATGTGCGTGCTGACGCTGGCGCGTTATGGCGACCACGGCCAGAGCACCAGCTTCAAGGGCCAGGTGATGTTCCTGGCCAAGAATCCGCTGATCATCGCCTGCTTGGTTGGCATCCTGATGAACGTGGCCGACCTGTCGCTGCCGCCCGGCATCGCGCCGGTTTTCAAGATGCTGGGCAGCATGGCAGCGCCGATGGGCCTGCTCACCGTCGGCGCCGGTCTACAATGGGAAGCGGCAAAAAGCGCCGGCCGCGCCGTCGGCATCGCCTGCGTGCTGAAACTGATGGTCTATCCGGTGGTGCTGTTCGGCCTCAGCCGCCTGTGGGGCCTTGGCCCGCTGGAAACCAAGGTGCTGGTGCTGTGGGGCACCATGCCGACCGCCAGCGCCAGCTACATCCTTGCACGCCAGATGGGCGGCGACGCGCCGATGGCGGCCGCCATCGTGACGGCCAGCACCATCCTGGCCTTCGTCACCGTGCCGCTATTCATGCTGATGGTCGGCGTGTAGCCGACCGGATTACTTTTTCGGAAAATCGAGGCCCATCGCCTCGTAGCGCTCCGGGTCGTCGCCCCAGTCCTCGCGCACCTTGACGAACAGGAACAGGTGCACGCGGCGCTCGAACTGCTCTTCCATGATCTTGCGGGCGAAGGCGCCGATCCGCTTGATCATCTGGCCGCCCTCGCCCAGCACGATCTTCTTCTGGCCTTCGCGCTCGACATAGATCACCTGGTCGATGCGGGCGGAGCCGTCCTTCTGGTCTTTCCAGTTCTCGGTCTCGACCGTGATCGCGTAGGGCAGTTCGTCATGCAGGCTATGATAGACCTGCTCACGGGTGATCTCGGCGGCCAGGAAGCGCATCGGAACGTCAGCAAGCTGGTCTTCCGGATAAAGCCATGGCCCCGCCGGCATGCGGCTGGCCAGATCGCGGCGCACATCGTCGACGCCGGTTCCCTTCTGGGCCGAGATCATGAAAATCCGCTCGAACGGATAGGCCTCGCTGAGCATTTTGGCCAGGCCAAGCAGCTTCTCGCGCGGCACGGCATCCACCTTGTTCAGCGCCAGCAACACGTTGGGGCGCTTGCGATTGTTCAACGCCTCGACGATGGCGCGGCTCTCATCGTCGTAGCCCCGCTCGGAATCGATTAGCAGCAGCACGGCATCGGCATCGTCGACGCCGCTCCAGGCGGCATTGACCATGGCACGGTCAAGCCGGCGCTTTGGCGTGAAGATGCCCGGCGTGTCGAGAAACACGATCTGGGTGTCGCCTTCCATGCCGATGGCGGTGATGCGCGCCCGCGTCGTCTGCACCTTCTTGGAGACGATCGAGACCTTCGCGCCAACCAGCCGGTTCAGCAGCGTTGATTTTCCGGCATTCGGCGCGCCGACGATGGCGACATACCCGCAATGGGTCGCCGCCGGGGAATCCGTTTTCTGGTCGCTCATTTCTTTCCGTTTTCAAGCCGGCCCAACAACCGGCCGGCCGCTTCCTGCTCGGCAGCACGCTTGGAACCGCCCTGTCCGCTTTCCGGGTCACCGCTGCCCAGACGCACCGCCACGGTGAAACGCGGCTCATGCGGCGGGCCTTCCTGGCTGACCACGTCGTATTTCGGCGCCGCCATGCCACGCGCGGCCGCCCATTCCTGCAGGGCGGTCTTCGGGTCCTTGGCTGCGCCGCCGGTAACCTCATCCAGCATCGGCACCATGTAGCGGCGCACGAAGCGTTCGGCCACCCTCAGGCCGCCATCAAGATAAAGCGCCGCCACCACGGCCTCGCAGGCATCGGCCAGGATGGCCGGCTTGCCAGCGCCGCCGGAATCGCGCTCGGAACGCGAGAGCTGGATGAAATCGCCCAGGTCGAGCGACTGGGCGAAACGCGCCAGGCTTTCCTGCTTGACCAGCGCGTTATAGCGCAGGGCCAGTTCGCCGGCTTCGGCCTGGGGGAACCGTTCGGCCAGCAACGTGGCGACGACAAGGCCCAGCACGCGATCGCCGATGAATTCAAGCCGGTTGTAATCCCGCACCACCGGCACCGCCTCGGCGGTTTTCTGCCGCGCCGATTTGGCCCGGCTGCGCCGCGGATTGGCCGAAGGATGCACAAGGGCCTCCTCCAGCAGTCTCGGATCGGCGAATTTATGGCCGAGCGCCTGCTGCAACACGTCGAGAGGTGATTTCCGCGTTTCGGCCGACACGCCCGCCTCAGTCGATGCCCGTGAACATCCGGTTCCAGCGCAGAGCGCTGAACCACGTCCACGGCTTCAACAGCGAGGCCGTAGGCTCGATCGAAATCCAGCGCAACTCGGCGCGGCCGATCAGATGATCCGCCGGCACATACCCGACGCCGCCGACTTCCAGCGCCACGCGGCTGTCCTGCGAATTGTCGCGGTTATCGCCCATCATGAAATAATGGCCGGGCGGCACGGTGTAGACGCCGGTATTATCGCTGCCACTGTAGGCATAGAGATCCAGCGTGCGGTAGGTGACCGCCGGCTGGCGGCCATCGCCGGGCAGGGTCTCTTCCCATTGCTGGTTGCGCTCGACCAGGTTGCCGAAACGGTCGCGGCGTTCGAAATCCTCCACGCGGCGCCGTTTCACCGGTTCGCCATTCAGGTACAGCATGCCTTCGCGCATCTGGATGCGGTCGCCCGGCAACCCGACCAGACGCTTGATGTAATCCACCGATGGGTCATGCGGCCAGCGGAACACCACGACATCGCCGCGCTTGGGCGCCGAGCCCAGGATGCGGCCCTCGAATATCGGCGGGCTGAACAGCAGAGAATACTTGCTGTAGCCATAGGCGTATTTGGAGACGAAGACGTAATCGCCGACCAGCAGGGTCGGCAGCATGGACTCGGACGGGATGTGGAACGGCTCGTAGGCGAAGGTGCGGATGCCCAGCGCGATCAGCACGGCGTAAACGAGGGTCCGGAGGCTGTCCCAGAGTTCTCCGCCACGCGCTTTCGGCTTCGCCACCACTTGCTCCCGATCCATATAAATCAATCCCTTACGACCGTTTTGCCCCGGCCGGGGCTGCATCAAGCCGGCAACCGGCCGGTAAAGTCAAGCACCCGAACCGGTCGGCAATCCAGGGGGTAATATCGGCCTTGCCGTGATGATGACAATGGCCTGGGCGAGCGGCGGCTCGTCGGTCAGCGAGACGTCGATCTGGGCTTCGTGGCCGGGCGGCAGGATGGCCTGCAGGCGGGCCAGCGCCCCGCCGGTCAGGGCCATGGAGGGCTTGCCGCTGCGCAGGTTGATCACCCCCATGTCGCGCCAGAACACCCCCTTGCGGAAGCCGGTGCCGAGCGCCTTGGAGCAGGCCTCCTTGGCCGCGAAGCGTTTGGCATAGGATTCGATGCGGGTGAGCTGGCGGCGCTCGGAGCGCGCCTTCTCGACCGGCGTGAAGATGCGGTCGAGGAAGCGGTCGCCGAAGCGGGCAATGGTCTGCTCGATACGGCGGATGTCAATCAGGTCGGAGCCGAGGCCGATGATCATCAGGGCATCCGGTCAGGCCGTCCGGCCGGTGACGCCGCGGGCGTCGTTCATTAGGGCGCGCATGCGGCGGATCGCGCTGTCGAGCCCGCTGAAGATCGCCTCACCGATCAGGAAATGGCCGATATTGAGCTCGACGATGCTGGGGATGGCGGCCACCGGCGTAACAGTATCAAAACTCAGGCCATGGCCGGCATGGCATTCCAGGCCGAGCGTTTTGGCATGGGCTGCCGCATCGACGATGCGCTGCAGCTCGGCGGCCTGAACCTCGCCTTCGGTTTCGCAGTAGCGACCAGTATGCAGCTCCACCACCGGCGCGCCGAGCGCCTTGGCCGCATCGAGCTGGGTTTTGGAGGGCTCGATGAACAATGAGACGCGAATGCCGGCGGCCGATAGCTTGTCGATCATCGGCGCCAGATGGGCACGCTGTCCGGCGGCATCGAGACCACCTTCCGTGGTGCGTTCCTCGCGCCGCTCGGGCACGATGCAGCTGGCATGCGGCCTGTGGCGCAGGGCGATGGCCAGCATCTCTTCGGTGGCCGCCATTTCCAGATTGAGCGGCAGATCGATCTCGGCCATCAGGCGATCGATGTCATTGTCGGAGATGTGGCGGCGGTCTTCGCGCAGATGGGCCGTGATGCCATCGGCGCCGGCAGCAGCAGCCTGTTTCGCGGCGCGTACCGGATCAGGATGACGGCCGCCGCGCGCGTTGCGGATGGTAGCGACGTGATCAATGTTGACGCCGAGACGCAGGATCCGCGAAGTCATCGCCATTCCTCTCTTTTCTTTACGCCAAACCGCGCGAACCCGGCTTCACCGCCGGAAGTTTCTGCAGCTCGGGCGGCAACTCGTCTTCGCGATAGGCCGGAACCTTGAAACCGCAGAGCGAAAACAGCGGCACGCCGAGGTCAACCTCGCCATCGGAACGGTCGACGATGCAGGACGCCGCCACGGTCACGCCGCCATGAGCCGCGATGCAATCGATGCATTCACGGCTGGATTTGCCGGTGGTGACGACGTCTTCCGCCATCAACACGCGAGCGCCCTTGGGGATATCGAAGCCGCGCCGCAGGGCGAACTTGCCATCCACGCGCTCGGCGAAGATGGACGGCACGCCAAGCTGGCGCGCCAGCTCGTAGCCGACCACGACGCCGCCCATGGCCGGCGAGCAGACCAGATCGACCGGCTTTGGGCCCAGCTTGGCGCGGATATTGTCGGCCAGCGCCTTGCACAGGGCCTCGGCGCGTTGCGGATGCATCAGCACGCGGGCCGACTGCATGTAGACCGGGCTGTGCAGGCCCGAAGTGAGCAGGAAATGGCCTTCCAGCAACGCGCCGGAGTCCCGGTAATGCTGCAATACGTCCTCGCGGTTCATCTGGCTCCGTTTCTCTCTGCTGGTCAGCCCTTGGCGCGTTCCACCGAGCTGATGCTCGGCGTGGCGCGCAGGGCGGCGATGATGTTGGTCAGGTGTTTCACGTCGCGCACCTCGATATCAACGAACATCTCGAAGAATTCCGGGCTGCGGTTGGTGATCTTGAGATTGGTGATGTTGCCCTTGTGCTTGGCGATGATGGTGGTGACCGCGCTGAGCGCGCCCGGCTCGTTGTTGATCACCAGGCTGACGCGGCCGACATGGCCATGGGCCTTCTCGCCTTCCGACGGCGAATCCCAGGCCAGATCGAGCCAGCGCTCGGGCTGTTCGGCGAACTGCTCCAGCGCGTCGCAGTCGATGGTGTGGATCGTCACGCCCTTGCCGGTGGTGACGATGCCGACGATGCGGTCGCCGGGCAGCGGATGGCAGCAGCCGGCGAAATGCATCGCCATGCCCGGGATCAGGCCACGGATCGGGATGCCACCGCCCTTGCCATGTTCCGCGCGATGCGGTCGCGGCAGCGGCGGCGCCTTGTCGGCCTCGTCCTGCTTCTGGCCCGGAAAGACGATGTTGAGCACCTGCCGCGCGGTGAAATTGCCCTCGCCGACACCGACATAGACATCGTCGGCCGAGCGCAGCTTGAGCACCTTGACGGCCGGCTCCAACGCCTTTTCCGAAGCGGTGGCGTCGTGCTCCCGGAAAGCCTTGACCAGGATCGCCTTGCCCAACTCGTGATACTGGCCGCGCTGCTGCTGGCGGATGAAGCGGTTGATGCAGGATTTGGCGCGGCCGGATTTGACGAAATTCAGCCAGGTCGGGTTCGGCGCCGGCACCTTGGAGCGCAGGATATCGACCTGGTCGCCATTGCGCAGAACCGTGCGCAGCGGCACCACGCGGCCATTTACCTTGGCGCCAACGGCGGTATCGCCGACATCGGAATGCACCGCATAGGCAAAATCGACCACGGTGGCGTCGCGCGGCAGGGCGATCAGGTCGCCCTTCGGCGTGAAGCAGAACACCTGATCCTGAAACATGTTGAGCTTGGTGTGCTCCAGGAACTCTTCTGGATCGGTGGTCTGCTCCAGGATTTCCAGCAGTTCGCGCAGCCAGCGATATTGCCGCGCTTCCGCCTCCGGCGCGGCCTGGCCGTTATGCTTGTACTGCCAGTGCGCGGCGACGCCCAGGTCGGCGATATCGTGCATTTCCTGGGTGCGGATCTGGATTTCAATACGCTTGTTTTCCGGCCCGATCACCGTGGTGTGCAGGCTGCGATAGCCATTCTGCTTCGGCGTCGAGAGGTAATCCTTGAAGCGGCCGGGTACCGATGGCCAAGTCTGGTGCACGACGCCGAGCGCGTGATAACAGGCCGCAATATCATGCACCACGATGCGGAAGGCCATGATGTCGGAGAGTTGCTCGAACGCGATGTTCTTGCGCTGCATCTTCTCCCAGATCGAGAATGGCCTTTTCTCGCGGCCCGAGACCCAGGCTTCGACGCCGTTCTCGGCCAGCGTCCGCTTGAGTCGGTCGGCGATCCGGTCGACCATGCTGCCGCCTTCGCTGCGCAGCTGATCCAGGCGGGCGATGATCGAGGCGCGGGCATCGCCATTCAGCTCGGCGAAGGCCAGGTCTTCCAGTTCCTCCTTCAGGTCCTGCATGCCGATCCGATCGGCCAGCGGGACGAAGATTTCCATGGTTTCCTTGGCGATGCGCCGACGCTTGTCCGGGTCCTTGATGAAATGCAGCGTGCGCATGTTGTGCAGCCGGTCCGCCAGCTTGACCAGCAGCACCCGGATGTCGTTCGACATCGCCAGCAGCAGCTTGCGAAAATTCTCGGCCTGACGCGTGCGGTCGGACTGCAGCTCGATGCGCGACAGCTTGGTAACGCCATCAACCAGGCGCAGCACGTCGCTGCCAAAATTCTTCTCGATCTCGTCGGGCGTGGCGACGGTGTCTTCCAGGGTATCGTGCAAAAGGCCGGTGGCAATCGCCGTGCTGTCCAGCTTCATGCCGGCCAGGATGCCAGCCACTTCCACCGGATGCGAAAAATACGGGTCGCCCGAGGCGCGTTTCTGCGCCCCGTGGGCTTTCATCGAGAACACGTAGGCACGGTTCAGCAGGTCCTCGTCCGCCGCTGGATCGTAGGCGAGGACTTTCTCCAACAGCTCAACCTGACGCATGACACGCGGACGCATCATTCCTGCCCCGTTCTCCGCCTCCGGCAAACGGTTGTACATAAAGAGTTATTTTGATCGAAAAACCGGCGGGGACAAGCCCGCCGGCGGCAGAATCCAGGGAAATCAGCCCTGCAGGAAACGCAGGGCGTCCGGATCAAGCCTCGTCAGCTTCCTCGGCGGCTTCCGGGCCCTCATCGCCCTCGCCTTCCTCGATCGACATGCCCTCGGCGAGGTCGTCGTTCTCCTGCTGCACGCCGGCCCATTCGCCCGACTGCATCAGGGCGGCCATGTTGTCCTCTTCCGGCTCGTCGACTTCGACATGCTTCTGCATGCCGCCGATCATGCGCTGGCGCAGGCCCTCGATATCGACGGTTTCGTCGGCGATCTCACGCAGGGCGACCACCGGGTTCTTGTCATTGTCGCGATCGACCGTCAGGGCGGCGCCCGACGAAACGGCGCGGGCACGCTGGGCCGCCAGCAGAACCAACTCAAAGCGGTTCGGGATCTTGAGGACGCAATCTTCGACGGTGACGCGGGCCATGGTTTACCCTCGGTAAAATCGGCAGCGGAAAACGGGAGCGCGCTTATTAAGGGCGATTCCCGCCTGGTGCAAGCCTCTATAGAAGCAGAAAACACCCTCAAACCCCAAGAAAATCCTTATAACTTACTGATTTTAATGGGGTTTGCTTTTTCGATCAGGGTGTCGATCCGGCTGCCGGAGCCGGGATGGCGCCAATCAGGGGCGATTTCCTGCAGCGGCAGCAGCACGAACAGCCGCTCCTGCAGCCGCGGATGCGGCAGAAGGGGCGCGCCGCCCTCGCCGCCGCTCAACCGGCCCTGATAGTCGATCAGATCGAGATCGAGCGCCCGCGCCGCCCAGCGCTCCTGCCGGACGCGGCCAAACGCCGCCTCGATCCGATGCAGCAGCGCCAGCAGATCGGATGGCTCGAGCATGGTCGCGGTCTCGACGACGCCGTTGATGAAATCGGGCTGGTCTGACACCGGCTGCGCCTGTGACTGCCACCATGAGGAGCGTTTAAGAATTCGAACACCCTCGTGCGCGAGAATCTGCAAAGCCGCTTCAAGCGTGGCGCGTGGCGGTCCATGCCGGGAACTGGGCAGGTTCGCCCCCAACGCCACAAAGATGCCGGATCGATCACTTGCCATGATTTTATTCTTGCCTTAGGCGTGTCGTCGCCGCACAAAGGATTACATAAGACGTTACGGTCATTGAACCCAAGTCTATATAACAAGGAATAGATCATGAAATTCTATACGCAGGAGCGCGTGGCGCTCTTCATCGATGGCGCGAATCTGTATTCCGCAGCCCGCAGCCTGGGTTTCGAGATCGACTACCGCCGCCTGCTTGATTCCTTCCGCAAGGAGTCGCATCTGGTCCGCGCCTTCTACTACACGGCGCTGGTCGAGGATCAGGAATACTCGCCGCTGCGGCCGCTGATCGACTGGCTCGACTATAACGGCTTCACCATGGTGACCAAGCCGGCCAAGGAATACACCGATGCCATGGGGCGCCGGAAGGTGAAAGGCAACATGGATATCGAGCTGGCCATCGACGTGATGGAGATGGCGCCGCATATCGACCATGTTGTGCTGTTCTCCGGCGACGGCGATTTCCGCCGCCTGGTCGAGGCCGTGCAGCGCAAGGGCGTGCGCGTCAGCGTGGTCAGCTCGACCAAGACACAGCCGCCGATGGTGGCGGATGAGCTGCGACGCCAGGCCGATACCTTCATCGAATTGCAGGACCTGATGCCCAAGATCATGCGCGATCAGGCCGCCCGCGATCATTCACGCACGGCCGGCGTACATGCCACGCTGCGCAGCGGCCAGGGCAATGTCGCGCCGTCCAGCCCGGCTCAGGCAATGGACGATTTCGACGAAATCGACACGGCCGATCCGCGCAAGCATTTGCGCTGAGCCACGTCCCCGCCCCGATGACCACAGCCGTCCAGCCGGGCCACGATTGCCCGCTCTGTCCGCGCCTCGCGCAGTTCCGTGACGCCAACCGCCAGGCCTATCCGGGTTTCTTCAACGGGCCGGTCCCGCCCTGGGGCGATACCGATCCCGCCCTGCTGATCGTCGGGCTGGCGCCCGGACTAAAAGGCGCCAACCGTACCGGCCGACCCTTTACCGGCGACTATGCCGGCGACCTGCTCTACAGCACGCTGATCAGATACGGCTTCGCCAAAGGCGTGTTCCGCGCCGATCCGAATGACGGCCTGCAACTGGTGCGCTGCCGCATCACCAATGCGGTGAAATGCGTCCCGCCGGAAAACAAGCCGACGCCGGCGGAAACCAAAACCTGCCGCACCAATTTCCTGATCGGCGAGATCGCCGCGCTGAAAGGCCTGAAAGGCATCCTGGCGCTGGGTCAGATCGCCCATATCGCCGTACTGGATACGCTGAAGATGAAACGCGCGGCGGCGCCGTTTGGCCACGGCTCGGAGCACAAGCTGCCGGGCGGCGTCACGCTGTTTTCCAGCTATCACTGCTCGCGCTACAACACCAATACCGGCCGCCTGACCGAGGCAATGTTCCACGCGGTATTCGACAGGATCGCCGCCGCCGTCTAGTCGACGACGACGGCAAAAATCCGCATCAGGCCTTTGGTTTCATCATCAATGCATTGAAGCGGCGTTCCGGACGCGGCGTGATCACGATCTCGCGCTTGCTGGCCATTTCCGCGTTGGGATGGAAAACCGGAATGATCGCCTGCGCGTCCATCGACATCTCGATCGCCTGCTGTACCAGCAGATTGCGTTTGGCGGCATCCATTTCCGTCTGAGCCTTCTCGATCACGGCATCAATGGCCGGATCGGAAAACTTGGTCCGATTGGCGGTGCCGTAGCCGCCGCCCGGCGTATGGATCAGAACGCGCGGGCCGATGGAGGCATTCTCCATGCCATACTGCGCCATGAAGGCAGAATATTCCTGCTTGGTCGCCTGGCTGAAGAAAACCGTGCCCGGCAGCGCCTCGACATTGACCTGCAGGCCCAGCCGGGTCCAGGCCTGGCCGATGGCCTGGGCGATATCCTTGTCCTTCGGGTAGCGATCATTCGTGGCATGCAGCGTGATCTTGAAGCCGTTTTCATAACCGGCCTCCTTCAACAGCGCCTTGGCACGCTCCATATTGACCGCTTCGACCTTCAGCTTCGGGCTGGTGCCTTCAAACCATGTCGGCAGGAACTGCGATGCCGGAACGCCCGACTTGTCCAGTATTCGGTCGACGATCAGTTGGCGGTTGATCGCCAGCGATAACGCCCTGCGCACCCGCCGGTCCTTCAGCGGGTTTCCCTTCAGCGGCGGCTGGCCATCCTTGGCAGAAACAAACGGACTCTCGTCGCGCACCGCGTCCATGGCGATATACTGCACGGTTGCCGCCGTGCCGCTTGTGACCGCGAAACGCTTATCCTCGCGGATGCGCGGCAGGTCTATGGTGGGAATTTCGTCGATGGCATCAAGATCGCCAGATAACAGGCCGGCAATGCGGCCGGCATCGCTCTTGATCACCCGTTCGGTTACGCGCGCCCAAGGTTGCGCCGCTCCCCAGTATAGTGGGCTACGATCCAACACCAGATACTGGCTGTTGACCCATTCCGCCACCTTGTACGGGCCCGTGCCGATAGCGGCGGCGCCGGAATTGAAATCCGCGGTACTTGCCGCAACATGCTTCCTGGAGATGATGAAGACGCGGGCCAGGTCATTCGGCAGGCTCGGCGTCGGCGCATCGGTGCGGAAGCGGATGCGGTGATCGCCCAGCTTCTCGCTGGATACGATGGCGCGCGTGAAGAACGTAAAGGGGTTCGGGCTATTCGGCACCTTCGGCACGCGCTCCAGCGTGGCGAGGACATCGTCGGCCGTGAACGGCGTGCCGTCATGAAACTTCACGTTCTGCCGCAGATCGAATTCCCAGGTCAGAGCATCAACGCTGCGCCACGCAGTCGCCAGACCAGGCTGCAAGCGGAGTTGCTCATCATATGACAGGAGGGCGTCGAATATCGTGCTGTGCGATGAACCCTGCGGAAAGCCATTGAAGAAATGCGGGTCGAGCGTGTTCAGCTCGAGCTTGGTGCCGATCCGCAGATGCGTGCCGGCTTGCGCGAAACCACGCGAAACCAAACTGCCGGCAGCCAGCACTGCGAACGTGCCCCCCATGAACAGGCGCCGCGATACGATAGTCATCCCCTGCATCCTTCCTTTATGATTTTACTGTGGTCATTATTGGGCGTCGCAAGGAGTCGGGTGTCAACACATGATGCGGTCTGAAACCATAACGTCTGGTAATACATCTTCGGCGCGGCCACGCATTGCGGTCGGTGGCTTCATGCTGGAAAGCAACGGGCATGCGCCAGTTTCGACCCGCGAGGAATTCGCCGCCAATGTGCTGCTGGAGGGCGGCGCGCTGCTGACCGACCTGGCCGATAACAATCCACGCAGCCCAACAACCCTGACCGGCTTTGCGGCCGCCATGACCATGAGCGGCCCATGGGAATGCGTGCCGTTGATCATGGCGGCCGTGGGCGCTTCCGGTCCGGTTGACCAGGCGTTTTTCGATTGGGTGATCGAACGCCTGCGCCTGCATCTGCGCAATGCCGGCCCGCTGGATGGCGTTTTCCTGTCGCAGCATGGCGCTGCAACCGCCACAGGCGACATCGACCCTGATGGCACCGTCTTTCGCGTCGTGCGCGAGATCGTCGGACCGGACGTGCCGGTCGTCGCCACGCTCGATCTGCATGCCAATGTCAGCCTGGCCATGGTCGATGCGGCCGATATCCTGGTCGCCTATCGCTGCAACCCGCATACCGACATGCCGGACCGTGGCGCCGATTGCGCGCGCCATCTGCGCGCCATGCTGGCGGGGATGAAACCGCATGCCGCCTTCGTCAAGTTGCCATTCATCCCGCCCTCGACCAGCCAGAACACCAAGTCTGGGCCCTATGCCGATGTAATCGCCTACGGCCAGTCGCAGGTCAAAGATGGCGTCATCGACGTCTCGGTGTCTTCCGGCTTCACCCTGGGCGACACGCCGAAAAACGGCATGTCGGTGATCGCTACCGCCACCGATCCTGCCAGGGCGAAGGCTGTGGCGCGCGACGTCGCGGCGTATGCCTGGTCGCAACGCCAGCGCTTCATCACCCGCCTCACCCCGCTGCAGGACGCCACGAGCATGGCACTGGCCTGCGGCCGGGATGCGGCCCGGCCCGCGCTACTGTTCGCCGACGTGGCCGACAATCCCGGCGGCGGCG
>NZ_JANLJJ010000103.1 GCF_029255545.1 Ferrovibrio sp.
TCATGGCTGACCAGGATGACGGCGCCCTTGTATTCGTTCACCGCCTGCACGAGGGCGTCGCGCGTATCCATGTCGAGATGGTTGGTCGGCTCGTCGAGGATCAGCAGATGCGGCGCGTGATGCGTGACCATGGCAAACAGCAGGCGCGCGCGTTCGCCGCCGGATAGCTTGCCCGCCACCGTCTGCGCCTTTTCGCGCGTCAGGCCGAAGCTGCCCAGCCGGGTGCGCAGCTGCTCGATGGTCGCGGTCTTCATCAGGTCCTGCAGATGCTCGACCGGCGTGCGGTTTTCGTCCAGCACGTCGTCCTGGTCCTGGGCGAAATAGCCGATGCGCAGCTTGCCCGAGCGTTGCAGCTTGCCGCCCTGGGGCTTCAGCGTGCCGGCCAGGATCTTGGCCAGCGTGGACTTGCCGTTGCCATTGGCGCCCAGCATGGCGATGCGGTCTTCCATGTCGATGCGCAGGTCGATGTTGCGCAAAACCGGCCTGTCGGGCGTGTAGCCGGCGGTGAGGTGATCCAGCACGATCAGCGGCGGCGGCAGTTCTTCCGGATCGGGCAGGCGGAAGATCACGCTGGGATCTTCCACGGCAGCCGTGATGGGCTGCATCTTGGCCAGCATCTTGAGCCGGCTCTGGGCCTGGCGCGCCTTGGAGGCCGAGGCGCGGAAACGCGCGACGAACTCCTCCATATGCTTGCGCTGCTCGGACTGGCGCTGGGCAAAGGCGGTCTGCTGCTCCATGCGCAGGCGGCGCTCGGTCTCGAAGGTGTCGTAATTGCCGCGATAGAGCACCAGCTTGGTGTTGTCGATATGCAGGATGTGCTCGATAGCGGAATTGAGGAAATGCCGGTCGTGGCTGATCAGCAAAAACGTGCGTGGCCAGGTCTTGAGGTAACCCTCCAGCCACAATGAGGCTTCGAGGTCGAGATGGTTGGTCGGCTCGTCGAGCAGCAGCAGATCGGGCTCGGCAAACAGGCAGCCGGCCAAAGCCACGCGCATGCGCCAGCCCCCCGAAAACGAGCTGAGCGGCCGGTTCTGCATCGCCTCGTCGAAGCCAAGGCCCGCCAGGATCACGGCGGCGCGGGCCGGCGCGCTGTGGGCGTCGATCTCGGCCAGGCGCATGTGGACTGCGGCGATGCGCTCGGCGTCTTCCATGCTGGTGGACTCTTCCAGCGCCTCGGCCTCGATCAGCAGGGCCTCGCGCTCGGTATCGGCGGCCAGCACATAACCAATCGGCGTCTGCTCGCCATCGGGCGGCTCCTGCGGCAGCTTGGCGATCTTGCAGTCGTTGGGCAGCTCGACGCTGCCGGTCTCGGTCTGCAGCTCGCCGCAGATGATCTTGAACAGGGTGGATTTGCCGGTGCCGTTGCGGCCGACCAGGCCGACCTTATGCCCGGCCGGGATGGTGGCCGAGACATGGTCCAGCAGCACACGGCCGGCAATCCGGTAGGTCAGGTCGCGAAAAGACAGCATTTATAACAACTTATGAGGGCGAGCCGGGGAGGGCGGCCGGGTTTTGCGGAAACCGGGACGGTTGCGGCCTCCGGTGGGAGCCTCTATATACCCGCCACCGAATTTTAGCCAAGACCCAAAGGACGACCCATCATGGCGCTCGAACGCACCTTTTCGATCATCAAGCCGGACGCGACCCGCCGCAACCTGACCGGCGCGATCAATGCCAAGATCGAGGCCGCCGGCCTGCGCATCGTGGCGCAGAAGCGCATCTGGATGAGCCAGAAGCAGGCCGAGACCTTCTACGGCGTGCATGCCGCGCGCCCCTTCTTCAAGGACCTGGTCAGCTTCATGATCTCGGGCCCGGTCGTCGTGCAGGTGCTGGAAGGCGAAGGCGCCATCGCCAAGTACCGCGACGTGATGGGCGCCACCAACCCGGCCAATGCCGCCCCGGGCACCATCCGCAAGGACTTCGCCGAGAGCATCGAAGCCAACTCGGTGCACGGCTCGGACGCGCCGGAAACGGCGGCCGTGGAGATCGCCTATTTCTTCTCGGGCACCGAAATCGTCGGCTGACGCCATTTCAGTCTCCGGACTGGATGAAGGCCCGGCAGTGATGCCGGGCCTTTTTTGTTGTTTCTCCAATCGTCATGCTCGCGAAGGCGGGATTCAAAATGCTCGTGGATGCCCGGGCCGAGCCCGGGCATGACGATATGAGAGACGGCTATATATGTCGTCATGCCCGGACTTGTTCCGGGCATCCACGTCTTACGTCTCGTTCAGGTTCGCCCCGGTTCATTCCGGTTCATTCAGGTTCGTTTCGGTTCGTTTGAGTTCGTTCGGGTTCGTCTGGGTTCATTTCGGTTCGTTCGGGTTCATTCAGGTTCGTCTTGCTTATCGCCGCGTATCGCGGCCTATCGGCGTCTATCGCCGCTTATCGCGGCCTATCGGCATCCATCGCCACTTAAAAACGCGTATCGCGCGATATCGCCGGAAGCCGCGTGCATCTCTTCGTATTCACGACGTCAGGACCGGAAAAGGCGGTCTTGACCAATGAGAACATATAGAGTACATTGAGGCCGTATATTCGTCAAATTCTTTTTCCCAAAGCCATATTCCGGAGCGCGTCATGAGCCTTCTGCCATTGCCAGATAACGACCCTTTCGACTTTGCCGGCTCCGTCGGCCGCAATGCCGACAACAACCGCGACGATGTGATCAAGGCCCAGATGCTTCTGGCCGATGCGGGCGAATTCGACCTGCCGGCACCCGGCATGCCGACAGGCTGGGCCGGCGAGGGCCTGACGCGGGCCATCCGCAATGTGCAGAAAGCCAGCGGCTTGCCGGTGGATGGCCTGATGCTGCCGCTGCAGAAGGGTGCAGTCGGTGCGAATGGCGAAGGCGAGACGCTGATGAGGCTGCGGGGTCTGCTGGGCGAGCGCATGCAAGGGCGAGGCATCCCGACGCCGGAACAGGTGGACAGATTCTTCGAGACCTATGCGCGCGATCCGGAAGCGCTGTCTGACTACCGGACTCTGGAGAAGCGAGCTGGCGATCCAACACCCGTGTTGCAAACCATGGAAATCCGCGGATCGCAGCCGGGGTTGCCCCTCCAGCTGCTGAGTACAAATATGAGCGACGCAGCGCCGGCCTCATCGCCCGCGCCTGGGCAGCAGGAAGCCGCGCTGCCGGCCGCACTCGCGCTGCCATATCTGCTGGGTACGGGGGCGCTTGCACTTGGGGCCGGGGAATATCTGCGGCGGCAGTATGAGAAAAACCGCACCGAGACATTTGATCCGCCACTCTCCAGGCCGCTCGACGATGTCGAGAATGGTCAGACGACCACGCCGCCGTTGCAGCCGCCAGAGGTCGATGCATCCTTGCAGGGGCGGCCGGCCGCAGACAGGCAGCCCGCTGCCGAACGCCTGATTCCGCCCGACACGACGGAATGGATTTCAGGCCTGCCGCCGGCGCAGCAGCCGCTGGCCGAGGGGCTGGCTGGTATCATTGTCGAAGCGCATCAGTTCGGTCCACGTGGCAGTCCCGAAACACAACAGGCGACGCGGATCGTCACGCAGGTATGCTTCGATCAACTACAGAAGCGATCTGAACTGGTCGACAAATTAATCCATGTGGCAGGGTCGTATGATTTGCGCACGAGCGAGGAAAAAACCGAAGAATGGGTGCCGCGACAAAACATTCCCAAAGGGGAGCGCGGTGGTGAGCGGCTGAAGGGTGGTGTCCATGTCGATTCCTCTTTCGGTCCTCCTTTAGATGACAAAAAAGACAGCCCTTACTGGGCGCGGATGCAGACGGTCGATTTCAGCAAACGCGCAGATGAGCACGATCCGGAGGGGCGCTTCAAACGCGAAAAAGAAGCCGATGCCAGATTGCTCGAGAATATGAAGACCGGCGTGGCGGAATGGGCACGCAAGATGCGCCCCGGCGAAACGGTCGCGCAATACAGGGCTTACGCAAAAATCCGCTGCGACAGGATGTGGGATAAACTGGAGGCGCAACTGCGGCGCGATGGCGCGCTGCCTGCGAGGTGATTCATGCTGAAACAGATTGAGGTCGATGTCGTACCTGAATTCGTGCGGCCGTCATTTCGTACGAAACATGCTTGTCTGACATATGAGGATTGGCACCGTATCGGCGACGATCTGTCGGCACAATTTCCGGGCATTGGGTATGTCCGGTATATGACGGATAAAGAGCATATGGCGGAAGAAAAGCCGGATATCAGGATCGAGCGTGACATGCGGGCCGTGCGGCCTCCGGCATGGTGGTTCGATATTTCATTCGATCCCGGTTACGAATTGGGATTGCGATATGGAGAGCGTGAAGTTTACTCAGGCAGGTTCGTAAAGGGCTGGTGGCGCAATCCTATGAATTTGCCGCGGGCCTATGTGCAGTGTGGCTCGGCGCCGTCTCCGGCAGGAGTCGGGCCGGGATACGCCGCACGGCCTTATCCCGAAAACATGGGGCGGGACTTTCTTGTTTTCGCGGGTGAGCACGACAACAAAAATCATCGCGCCATTGCAAGCCAGTTTTTCAGTATCGTACGGCGGCAGATCTTCAAAGGACCGTTGCTTCTCGTACGTTATCCGAATTATGAGGTTGTTCGACGTTACGAAAAGAACAGCTATGAATGGGTCAGTAAGGATTCTGTCCGATGGGCACGTGAAGACCCTAGGCGCCTGTTGGTCTATTCAGGCCAAGGTTACCACAGTACACCTGATTGTCTCGGATACGGCATCAAACCTGAGCCCGATGGCTAGATGCGCGATGTCTAAATGTTTGTGCGCCACGCTCAGTGTTTCCGCCGTAAAGGACGTCGTTGCGTCACTTCACGCTTACCCGCTGCCCCTCGATCACCAGCTTCCCCTCGGCCAGCAGTTTCAGCGCCTGCGGATAGAGCGCGTGTTCCTGCTCCAGCACGGCCGCCGCCACGCTTTGCGGCGTGGCATCCGGCGGCACCGGCACGGTGGCCTGGAGGATGATCGGGCCTTCGTCCATTTCCGGGCTGACGAAATGCACACTGCAGCCGGTGACGCGCACGCCGCTGGCCACCACGCGTTCATGCACCTGCGTGCCCTTGAAGGCCGGCAAGAGGGAAGGGTGGATGTTGATCATGCGGCCATACCAGGCCTGCACGAATTCCGTGGTCAGCAGCCGCATGAAGCCGGCCAGGCAGACCAGTTCGATGCCTTTCGATTGCAGCAGGGCATGCATCTCGGCATCAAAGGCCGCGCGCTCCTTGCCCTTGCTTTCGATCACCGCCGTTTCGATTCCGTGCTGGCGCGCGATCCGCAGTCCCTCGGCGTCGGGCTTGTTGCTCAGCACCAGGGCGATGCGGGCGGGGTAGTCGCCGGCCTGCGCGGCCTCGATCAGGGCGCGCAGGTTGCTGCCGCGCCCGGAGATCAGCACAGCTGTTCTACGCTTCGCGGGGATCATTACAGAACTAGTTCCAGGCCGTGTCGCAGTTGCGCATGCTCACCATCGGCTCGGCGCCGCCATCCTGCTGCGCCTCGATCACGCCGATGCGGTGGACCAACTCGCCGGCATTTTTCAGCTTCTGCATCACGGTGTCGGCCTTTTCCTTCGCCGCCACCACCACCAGGCCGATGCCGCAGTTGAAGGCGCGCGCCATCTCGGCGTCGTCGATCCGGCCGGCCGATTTCAGCCAGCGGAACACCGGCGGCAAAGTCCAGCCGGTGGCGTCGATGATGGCATCGGTGCCATCGGGCAGCACACGCGGAATGTTGTCGACCAGGCCGCCGCCGGTGATATGCGCCATCGCCTTGATCAGGCCCTCGCGCACCAGCGGCATGCAGCTTTTCACATAGATGCGCGTTGGCTGCATGAGGATCTCGGCCAGCGGCTTCGATGCCTCGAACGGCGCGGGCGATTCGAAGGTCAGGCCATTGTCGGCGATCACCTTGCGCACCAGCGAGAAGCCGTTGGAATGCACGCCCGAGGATTCGATGCCCAGCAGCACGTCGCCCGGCTTCACGTCGCGCGGCAGCAGCCTGCCGCGTTCGGCGGCGCCCACGGCGAAACCGGCGAGGTCGTAGTCCTTGGCGGCATACATGCCGGGCATCTCGGCGGTTTCGCCGCCGGTCAGCGCGCAGCCGGCCTGACGGCAGCCCTCGGCGATGCCGGCCACCACGCGGCGGGCGACCTCGACCTCGAGTTTGCCGGTGGCGTAGTAGTCGAGGAAAAACAGCGGCTCGGCGCCCTGCACCAGGATGTCGTTCACCACCATGGCCACCAGGTCGATGCCCACGCCGTCATGCCGGCCGGTCTCGATGGCGATCTTCAGCTTGGTGCCGACGCCGTCTGTCGACGACACAAGAATGGGGTCCTGGAATCCCGCGGCCTTGAGGTCGAACAGCGCGCCGAAACCGCCGAGGCTGGCATCGGCGCCCGTGCGGCGGGTGGAGGCGGCCAGCGGCTTGATGGCATCGACCAGGGCCTCGCCAGCGTCGATATCGACCCCGGCGGCCTTATAAAGCGGCGACGTGTTGATGGTGGCCTCCACGATGGGCTATGGTGGGCGGTGCGCGCCAATCGTGGCAACATACTCATTCCCCCTGTCTTTGCAATGCTCCTCCGGCGACCGCTAACGGCCTGTTTTCTTTTGATTTTCGCCGCTGCAGGGGGCCTGGCCGGCAGCCTGTCCGCCATGGCGCAGCCCGTGACTCAGCAGACCCGTCCCGCCGATCCGTTCAGCGTGGGCGGAATCGCGGTGGATGCCAGCGCCGACAGCGCGGCGGCCGCCCGCCCCGTCGCGCTGGCCGATGGCCAGCGCCGCGCCTTCGTCCAGCTGCTGCGCCGCCTGACCCTGCCCGAGGATCACGGCCGCCTGCCGCGTCCGGGCGAGGCGCTGCTGAACGACACGGTGGCCGGTTTCGGCATCGACGAGGAGCGCACCTCGGCCACGCGCTATATCGGAAAAATCACCGTGCAGTTCCGCGCCGACGCGATCCGCCGCCTGCTGCAGGAGGCGCGCATCCCGTATTCCGAGACGATGAGCCGCCCGGTGCTGGTCGTGCCGGTGTGGCAGACGGCTGAAGGCGTGCGCATCTGGGAGGCGGCCAATCCCTGGCGCGAGGCCTGGCAGCGCCGGCCCGAGGCCGACAGCCTGGTGCCGCTGAGCGTCGCGCCCGCCACGCCCGATGGCGCCGGCCCGGCGCTGGACCGCCTGCTGGGCAATCCGGATGAGCTGCGCGGCCTCATGCGCAAGGGCAATTTCGACGACGCGCTGGTGGTGACCGCCACGCTGCAGCAGGCCGAGCCCGGCAACCTGCGCGTCGACCTCTATGTCCAGCACCAGGGTCTGGGGAGCAATGCGGGCTTCCTGAATGGGCTGGAGGCGATGACCGTCACCGGCGGCACGCTGGAGGAGACCCTGCTGACCGCGGCGCTGGAGCTGACGCGGCGGATCGAGGCGCGCTGGAAACGCGCCACGGTGATCGACCTGGACCGGCAGGGCCAGCTCAGCGTGATGGCCGGCTTCACCGGCCTGGCGGACTGGAACCGGCTGCGCGCGGCGCTCGCCGCCGTGCCGATCATGCGTAAGGTGGAGGTGCTGCAGCTGTCGCATCGCGACGCGCAGCTGCGGCTGGAATTCTATGGCGAGCCGGCCCAGCTCGGCACGGCGCTGGCGCAGCGCGACATCGTGCTGAGCGAACGCGACGGCTTCTGGGACATGCGGAGCCGCAAGCCGTGACGCGTCGCGAGCAGATGGCCGCCTGGACCGGCATCCTGGTCGTCGCCGTCGCCCTGCTGGTGCTGCTGCGCGACATCCTGCTGCCTTTCGTGGCCGGCATGGCTGTGGCCTATTTCCTCGATCCGGCGGCCGACTGGCTGGAGCGCCGCCGCGTGCCGCGCTGGCTGGCGACGCTGCTGATCCTGTCGCTGTTTTTCCTCGCCGTCGTGCTGGTGCTGCTGCTGCTGGTGCCGCTGGTGCGCGACCAGTTCGACCGTTTCCTGGTGCATCTGCCCGAATATGCCGCCCTGTTCCAGGAGCGCGTGCTGCCCTGGCTGCAAAGCTGGGCCGAGCGCCTGGGCTTCGATGTCGGCATGGACCTGAAATCGGCGCTGAACGGCAACCGCGAGCAGATCATGAAGGTGCTGGGCGGCCTGCTGACCGGCCTGCTGGGCGGCGGCCAGGCGGTGTTCAACCTGCTGTCGCTGATGGTGATCACGCCGGTGGTGAGCTTCTACCTGCTGCGCGACTGGGACGTGCTGGTGGCGAAGATCGATTCCTACCTGCCGCTCGACCACGCCGAGAGCATCCGCGCGCAGGCCGGCGAGATCGACAAGGTGCTGGCCGGTTTCGTGCGCGGCCAGCTGCTGGTCTGCCTCAGCCTCGCCGGCTTCTACGGCATCGGGCTGACCGCGCTGGGCCTGCAATTCGGCCTGTTCATCGGCATTACGGCGGGCATGATCTCGTTCATCCCCTATGTCGGCACGACTTTGGGCTTCGCCGTGAGCGTCGGCGTGGCGGTGGCGCAATACTGGGACGACCCGCTCTGGATCGGCTTGGTCGCCGGCCTGTTCATCCTCGGCCAGCTGATCGAGGGCAACTTCCTGCATCCGGTGCTGATCGGCGACCGCGTCGGCCTGCATCCGGTCTGGATCATCTTCGCCCTGCTGGCCGGCGGCAGCCTGTTCGGCTTCGTCGGCATCCTGCTGGCGGTGCCGATCTTCGCCGTGATCGGCGTGCTGGCGCGCTTCACGCTGGAGCGTTATCGCCGGAGCTGGCTCTATCAGCCCGGAGCCTCGTCTGGCGCGCCGAAGAAACCCGAGTAAGTTTCCATGGTGCCCAAGCAACTCAGCCTCGGCCTCGCCCTGCCGACCTCCTGGGCGCGCGAGGATTTCCTCGTCGCCGAGGGCAATGCCGATTCTTTGAGCTGGATCGACCGCTGGCCCGACTGGCCGAACGGCATCCTGGTGCTCTACGGCCCGCCCGGCAGCGGCAAAACTCATCTGGCGCAGATCTGGAGCACGGTGTCGGGCGCCGCCATCGTGGCGCCCGAGGCGGTGACGGCCGCCGGCGTGGATGCGCTGGCGCGCGGGCCGCTCTGCGTCGACGATGCCGACCGCATTGCCGATCCGGTGGCCCTGTTCCACCTGGTCAACCTGATGCGCGAACGTGGCCAGTCCCTGCTGCTGACCGGCAGCGCGCCGCCGGCGCAATGGCCGTTTGGACTGCCCGACCTGATGTCGCGGCTGAAAGCCATGCCGGCGCAGGGGCTGGCCGAGCCCGACGACGCGCTGTTGGCCGCCGTGCTGGTCAAGCTGTTCGCCGACCGCCAGCTCGGCATCGGCGAGGACGTGGTGAAATACCTGGTGCCGCGCATCGAGCGCTCATTCCATGCCGCGCGGCACTGGGTCGCCGCGCTGGATGCCGCCGCCCTGGCCGAGAACCGCGCCGTGACCGTGGTGCTGGCGCGCAAGGTTCTGGAGCAGCAGGCGGCCGGCTAATCCAGCTTCTTGCCGTCGAGGTCCTTGGCGGCGCGTTCGGTTTCTTTTTTCTGCTGATCGCGCAGGACTTTGGGTTGGCCGAATTTGGCGCGGTTCTCGGCCGCGCGCTCCTTCGCCGCGTCGCGCTCACGCGTCTTGCGCCGTTTGTTCAGGTTCACCACGTCGCCCATGCGGTGATCCTATCCGTCTTTCAGTTGCGCCGGCACCACGAAGCTGGCGAGGAAGCCGGCCTTTGGCCCCACCTGGGCCCAGGCCTTCACCGGGAAGGCGATCTCGGCCAGGCCGCCGGTGGGGAATTTCTCGGCGAGACGCTCCAGCGCGTCGCCGGCGCTGCTGCCGGCCAGGCGGCCGGCGAATTCCTCCAGGCCGGGATTATGGCCGATCAGCAGCAGCTCGCGGCAATCGGTCGGCGCGGCCCGGATCAGCGCCAGCAGGGTGGTCGGCTCGGCCAGATACAGCGCGGGCTCGAAGCGGGCCGGGATGCGGTCGGGCACGCCGTCGCTCAGGCGTTTGGCCAGCCGTTCCCAGGTCTGGCGGGTGCGGGTGGCGGGCGAGCAGAGCACCAGGTCGGGACAGATATTGCGTTCGCCCATATGGCGGGCCAGCAGGCGGCAGGCCTTCTTGCCGCGCGAGCTTAGGGGACGGGCGAAATCATCCAGGCTCGGGTCGTCCCAGGCAGACTTGGCGTGACGCAAAAGCCATAGGCGAAGCATGGACTTATCCTTATCCGACGGGTTTGTGGCAGGCTGTCGCCGCTTTGACATAAACCCCCGTTAGACCTATACCCGAAGGCGTCGACCGGCAAAGGGCTCGGGCAGATGGCCGGTAGCGACAGAGGCGTCTGATATGCAGCAAGTGGCGGATATTCTCCAGACCCCGGTGAGCAACGGAGCGGCGATCCCGAGCCGGCCGCCGATCATGGCCAGCCCGCGAGACCGTTTCATCAACCGCGAATTGTCGTGGCTGGCCTTCAACCTCCGGGTCATGGAAGAGGCCAACAACAAGCGCTATCCGCTGCTCGAGCGGCTGCGCTTCCTGTCGATTTCGGCCAACAATCTCGACGAATTCTTCATGGTGCGCGTCGCCGGCCTGCATGGCCAGATCAAGGCCGGCATCGAGGAGCACAGCCAGGACGGCCTGACGCCGGCGCAGCAGCTGGCCCGGATCAACGATGCCGCCGCCGAGCTGATGGACCGCCAGCAGGCCTGCTGGCGCTCGCTCACGCTCGAACTGGCCGCGGCCGGCATCCATGTGCTGGAGCCCGAGCAACTCACGCCCGAGGACCGGCGCTGGCTGGAGGATTATTTCCTCGCCCATGTCTTCCCCGTGTTGACGCCGCTGGCGATCGACCCGGCGCATCCTTTCCCGTTTATGCCGAATCTCGGTTTCGCGATGGTGATGCAAATGCGACGGGTTCGTGACGGTCGCAGCCTGAATGCGCTGCTGCCGCTGCCGAGCCAGGTCGACCGCTTCACCCGCCTGCCGGGCGATGGTATCCGCTTCCTGTCGCTGGAGAACCTGGTCGGCCTGTTCATCAACAAGCTGTTCCCGGGCTATGAAATCCTCGGCTCTGGCCTGTTCCGCATCACGCGCGACAGCGATATCGAAATCGAGGAAGAGGCCGAGGATCTGGTGCGCCTGTTCGAGACGGCGCTGAAACGCCGCCGCCGCGGCAACGTGATCCGCCTCAAGATCAATGCCGGCATGCCGGAAGACCTGCGCAAGTTCGTCTGCGAGGAGCAGGAAGTCAGCCCGCAGGCGGTGATCGTGGTCGATGGCATCCTCGGCCTGGCCGACACCAAGCGGCTGATCGTCGATGACCTGCCGGACCTGAAATTCCCGCCATTCTCGCCGCGTTTTCCCGAACGCATCCGCGATTACGGCGGCGACTGCTTCGCCGCCATCCGCGCCAAGGACCTGGTGGTGCATCACCCCTATGAAAGCTTCGACGTGGTGGTGCAGTTCCTGCGCCAGGCCGCGGCCGATCCGCATGTGGTGGCGATCAAGCAGACGCTGTACCGCACCTCCGATGACAGCCCGATCGTGCGCGCCCTGATCGAGGCGGCCGAGGCCGGCAAGTCGGTGACGGCGCTGGTCGAACTGAAGGCGCGTTTCGACGAGGCCGCCAACATCAAATGGGCGCGCGACATGGAGCGCGTCGGCGTGCAGGTGGTCTATGGCTTCATCGAGCTGAAGACCCATGCCAAGATCTCGCTGGTGGTGCGGCGCGAAAGCGGCCAGCTCAACACCTATGTGCATTTCGGCACCGGTAACTATCACCCCTATACGGCCCGGGTTTACACCGACCTGAGCTTCTTCACCGACGACAACGACCTGGGCCATGACGCGACCTGCCTGTTCAACTTCCTGACCGGCTATGCCGCGCCGGAAAACCTGAAGAAGGTGGCGATCTCGCCCTACACGCTGCGGCCGCGCCTGCTGGAGCTGATCAACGAGGAAATCCGCCATGCCGAGGCGGGCCGTCCGGCGGCGATCTGGGCCAAGATGAACAGCCTGGTCGACCCGGTGGTGATCGACGCGCTGTACCAGGCCAGCCAGGCCGGCGTACAGATCGACCTGATCGTGCGCGGCATCTGCTGCCTGCGCCCGGGCGTGGCGGGGCTGTCCGAGAATATCCGGGTGAAAAGCCTGATCGGGCGTTTCCTCGAGCATTCGCGCATTGTCTGCTTTGGCGGCGGCCGGGGCCTGCCATCGCCGGAGGCGAAGGTGTTCATCTCGTCGGCCGACTGGATGCCGCGCAATTTCGACCGCCGCGTCGAGGTTCTGATCCCGATCGAAAACGCCACCGTGCACCAGCAGATTCTCGACCAGATCATGGTCGCCAATATGAAAGACCAGGCGCAGAGCTGGTGGCTGGGCGCCGATGACCAGTATGTCCGCGCCTCCAGCGATCCGGAGGCGTTCAGCGCGCATACCTATTTCATGACCAACCCCAGCCTCTCTGGTCGCGGCAAGGCACTGAAAAAACCCGAGGCGATTCCACGTCTCAAACTGAAGGAAGGCCAGGGCGAGACGCCGGCCGATAGTCTGGTGGGGAAGAGTGGCCGTCGCGCAAACAATCAGTAAGGCCGCCTCGTCCCAGACGGTTTCGCCGCTGCCTTTCGGGGTCATCGATGTCGGCTCCAATTCGGTGCGCCTTGTGGTGTTCGGCGAGCCGTTGCGCCTGCCGACGGCGATGTTCAACGAGAAGGTTCTCTGCGGCCTCGGCCGGGGCCTGAGCGAGACCGGCGCGCTGGATGCCGAGGGCACCAGGCAGGCCTTGATGGCGATCCGTCGCTTCGTGGTGCTGGCGCGGCATATGGATGTCCATTCGCTGCAGATCGTGGCCACTGCGGCCGTGCGCGATGCCAGTAATGGCGCCGAATTCGTGGCGCAGATCGAGCGCGATACGGGCGAGCCCGTGCGCGTGCTGTCGGGCCAGGAAGAGGCGACCTACTCGGCCTATGGCGTGCTGTCGGGCATTCCCGATGCCTGCGGCGTGATGGGCGACCTGGGCGGCGGCAGCCTGGAGCTGGTGTCGCTGGATGGCGCCAGGCTGGGCGACAGCGTCACCCTGCCGCTTGGGCCGCTGCGCATCGCCAATCTCGGCAATTACGGCGTGGTGAAGAGTTTCGTCGACGAAAAGATCGCCGGCGTCGAGTGGCTGAGGAAATGGAAAGGCCGCTCGCTCTATGCTGTGGGCGGTTCCTGGCGCGCCATCGCCCGCGTGCACATGGCGCAGAAGCACAGCCCGCTGCATATCATCCACCAGTATACGCTGGCGCGCGCCGAGGCGAGCGATTTCACCCGGCTGATCGCCAAGCAGAGCAAGGATTCGCTGGCGCGCGTGGAGGGCGTGCCGCGCCGGCGCCAGGATTCCCTGCCGCTGGCGGCCCTGGTGATGCGACGCGTGCTGAAATTCCTTGAGCCCAAGGATGTGGTGTTCTCGGCCAATGGACTGCGCGAGGGACTGGCTTATGCGCTGCTGACCGAGAAACAGCGCGCCGAAGATCCGCTACTGGCCTATTGCCGCCACATGGCGCAGCGCGAAAGCCGCTTTGCCGAGCATGGCGCCGAGCTGGACCGCTTCATCGCGCCATTGTTCGACCGCGATCCGGCCGACCGGGCCCGTATCCGTCTGGCCGCCGCGATCCTGGCGGATACCGCCTGGCGGGTGCATCCCGATTATCGCGGCGAACAATCGCTGGGCATCATCCTGCATGCCCCCTTTGGCGCCATCGCGCAGGACGAGCGGGCCATGCTGGCCCTGACCATCTTCACCCGGTATGTCGGTACCGCCAGCGATCCCGCGGCGGCACCGGCCTGGCAGCTCCTCAATGCCGAGCAGATCGATTATGCCCAGCGTATCGGCCTTGCCATGCGCCTGGGGCAGACCCTGTCCGCCGGCGTGCCGGGCATCCTGGCGGAGTGCAAACTGCGTCCGAACGGGAATGGCATCGTGCTGGAGATTCCGGCCCAGCATGCCGCGCTGGACGGCGAGGCGGTGCAGCGTCGCACCGAGGCCCTGGCCAAGGCGCTGAACCGGGCCTGGGACGTCCGCGTCTCGAAACGCTGAGCGGTTACTTCTTCAGCTCGACCAGCTTGATGCGCGCGCCTTCGGCGGCCAGCGCCAGTTCGCCATGCTTCAGCCGCAGGGCGTCGTTGCCAAAAACCTCGCGGCGCCAGCCATGCATGGCCGGCACATCCGCGCGGTCGTCGGCCGCGATCTTGTCCAGATCGGACGACGAGGCGATCAGCTTCTGCGCCACGTCGTGGTCGTCACATTTCATCTTGAGCAGAACCTTGAGCAGCTCGACCAGCGGTCCGATGCCGCGCGGCAGCTCCGGCTCGCGCTCCATCACCGGCCAGGTCTCTTTCGGGCTGGCCTGTTTGGCGGCGATGGCAGCCAGCAGGCCGGCGCCCATCTTGCCCTCGGCAAAACCCTTCGACAGACCGCGCATGCGCTCCAGATCGTCGGCCGTCTTCGGCGGATGGGCGGCGATCTCCATCAGCGTCTCGTCGCGGATGATGCGCTGGCGCGGGATGTCGCGGTTGCGCGCCTCGATCTCGCGCCAGGCGGCGGCGGCCTGCAGCACGGCAAGATATTCCGGCTTGGTGGTGCGCGGCCGCAGCCGCTTCCAGGCATTCTCCGGCGGAATTTCATAGGTGGCCGGATCGGCCAGCACGGCCATTTCCTCGTTCAGCCAGTCGGCGCGGCCGGATTTCAGCAGCCGCGACCGCAGCTTGTCGAAGCATTTGCGCAGATGCGTCACGTCGGCCAGCGCGTAGAGCACCTGCTTCTCGGTCAGCGGCCGGCGCGCCCAGTCGGTGAACCGCGACGACTTGTCGATCTGGGCGCCGGCCAGCTTGGAGGCGAGCTGTTCGTAGGAGACCTGGTCGCCGAAGCCGCAGACCATGGCGGCCACCTGGGTGTCGAACAGCGGGGCGGGGACCTCGCCCATCAGCTTGGTGAAGATTTCCAGATCCTGCCTTGCGGCATGGAACACCTTGAGCACCGCCCGGTTGCGCAGCAGCTCGAACAGGGGCTCCAGCGACAGGTCCTCGGCCAGCGGGTCGATCACCCGGGCCTCTTCGGGACCGGCCAGCTGGATCAGGCAGAGCTTGGGCCAGAAGGTGGTTTCGCGCATGAACTCGGTATCCACGGTCACATAGGGGACCGTGGCCAGCGAGGCGCAGAAACGGGCAAGGTCGTCGGTGGCGGTAATCGGGGCGGGATCGGTACGCATAGTCTGGCCTCTTAGCATGCCGGGGCCGGCGGCCCAA
>NZ_JANLJJ010000104.1 GCF_029255545.1 Ferrovibrio sp.
CGGTAATGCGCCAGGTCGGGCGTCTTCAGGCGCGGCGCCTTGGCGGCATCGTCCCAGCGGCGCAGCTTCACGGCATCGGCCGCAAAGGGCCGCGCCATGAAGCCGGCGGCTTCATCGTCGCTGTAGATGCCGCCCTGCACCTCCAGACTGGTTTTTGATGCCGGCGACAGCCCGGCCCAGTAGGCCGGCTCGGCGCGGCAGAGATAACGCTTGGCATCCACATGCAGGCGCACCGGTTCAACCACCGCAGCGGGGAAATACCGGCCGAGCCACTCGGCGGCAACATCCTCGTGCCGGGCATCGACGCCCTGCTCGGCCAAACCTTCGTCGCCCGCGCCGACCAGATGGCCGATATCATGCAGCAAGGCGGCCGTGATCAGCTCGGGCGTCGAGCCCATGCGCTCAGCATGCATGGCGCATTGCAGCGCATGCTCAAGCTGGCTCACGGCTTCCATGCCGTAGCGCTCGGCACCGGCGTTTTCCAGCAGGACAATGATCTGGTCGAGAATCTGCATGATTGGCTCCCGGGGTCACATCACGCGCTGGCCGGCGCGCCAGACCGCGCGCACCACTGGCGTATCGTCGACCAGGCTGACCCGCAGCAGGTCGGCGCGTTTGCCCGACTCGATCACTCCGCGATCGGTCAGGCCGATCGATTCGGCCGGATTGGTCGCGGCCATCGCCACGGCCCTGGGCAGGTCGATGCCCGGCACTTCCTTGGGCAGCAGGAAGACCGACTGGATCATGCTGCTGGGCACGTAGTCAGAGGAGACGATATCCAGATGCCCCTTCTCGGCCAGGCTGCGGGCCGAGATGTTGCCGGAATGCGAACCCCCGCGCACCAGATTGGGACCGCCCATCATCACATGCATGCCATGCTGGCGGGACATTTCGGCGGCTTCGAACGTGGTGGGGAATTCCGCCACCACCATGCCGTCATTGGCGGCCTCGGCCACATGCTCGGCCGTGGCGTCGTCATGGCTGGCCAGCGGCAGGCCTTTCGCCCGGCACAAATCCACCAGCGCGCGGCGGTTTCTCGCGCCATGCGCCTCGGCGGCAGCGATCTGCGTGGCCATGAACGCGTCCATCTGCTCGTCGGTCATGCCGAACTTGCCCTGGTAGTATTCACGATATTTCTCGGGCTTGACGAACTGGCGCTGGCCGGGCGTGTGATCCATCACCGAGACCAGCTTGAGCCAGCTTAGGTTCGACATCGGCTCGATCAGGCCCATCAGGTCCCTGAACGACACCTCGCAGCGCAGATGCAGCAGATGCTCGGCACGCAGCATGCCGTCCTTCTGACTCGCCTCGATGGCGGCGATCATGTCGCGCAGGATTTCCATGCGCACCGAGCCGTCGCGCACATCGCCAACCGCGATGGCATCGAGAACCGTCGTGATGCCGGCGGCGGCGATCTGCGCATCGTGGCTGATCACCGCCAGCTTGCCCGGCCAGCGCACGCCCGGCCGCGGCGCAAAATGCTTTTCCAGATTGTCGGTATGCAGTTCGACCAGCCCCGGCAGCAGGTAGTCGCCGCCGAAATCGATGGCGCTGGAGACGGGCAGACGGCCAGAATCGATATCGGCGATCACGCCGTCCCGCACCAGAAGGCTGCCGGTGGGGATTTCGGCCTCGCGGCCGACAATTCGCGCATTGGTGATGACCAGATCGGGACTCATGCCGCAACTCCATGGGCTTGCAACGGCAACAGACGGGTGGTGATGGCCTGGCGGGTATCCGCATCATGCACGATGGCGACGATGGCGGTGCCGCGCCGCCGCGCATCATCGATCAGATTTATGACAATTTTGCGGTTCTGCTCGTCCAGCGAGGCGGTCGGCTCGTCCAGCAGCAGGATCGGATAATCGGCGGCGAAACCGCGGGCAATATTGATGCGCTGCTGCTCACCGCCCGAGAAGGTGGAGGGCGGCAGGCCCCACATCTTTTCGGGGATCTGCAGGCGGGTGAGCAATCCGGCTGCCCGTTCGCGCGCCGCCGAATCGGCAATGCCGCGCGCCAGCAAAGGCTCGGCCACGATATCCAGCGTCGAGACGCGTGGAATCACGCGCAGGAACTGCGTCACGTAGCCCAGGCTCCTGCGGCGGATCTCCAGCACCTGGCGCGGCGCGGCGCTGGCGATGTCCACCAGCTCGCCATCATGGCGGATCAGGATGCGGCCCCGCTGCGGCCGGTAGTTGCCGTAGATCGAGCGCAGAAGGGTGGATTTGCCTGCGCCGGAAGGGCCATGCAGGGTGACGCATTCGCCCTGCATGACGCTCAGCGAGGTATCGCGCAGCACCGGCAGGGCGACGCCGCCGCGCAGATGCAGGGTGAAGGTCTTGTCGAGGTTCTCGACGCGGATCATGTCCATGACGGCCTCACACGCTCAGCACGGAGGAAACCAGCAGCTGCGTATAGGCATGCTGTGGATCGTCGAGCAGCTGGTCGGTCAGGCCGGCCTCCACCACCTGGCCGCGCCGCATCACCATCAGACGGTGCGCCAGCAGGCGGGCGACGCCCAGATCATGGGTCACCACGATCACCGCCACGTTGTATTCCTGCACCAGCCGGCGCAGCAGGTCGAGCAGGCGGGCCTGCACAGAAACGTCGAGGCCGCCGGTCGGCTCGTCCATCAGCACGATGCGCGGGCGCGTCACCAGGTTGCGGGCGATCTGCAGGCGCTGCTGCATGCCGCCCGAGAAGGTGCGCGGCAGGTCGTCGATGCGCTCAGGGGGAATTTCCACCGCCTGCATCCAGTCCAGCGCGGTCTCGCGCAGGTTCCCGTAATGCTTCTGGCCCAGAGCCATCAGCCGTTCGCCGATATTGGCGCCGGCCGAGAAATCCATGCGCAGGCCATCCCGGGCATGCTGCTGCACGAAGCCCCATTCGGTGCGCATCAGGTGGCGGCGCTGCGATTCCTGCGCGGTAGCCAGATCGACGATCTGGTCGGCGGCGGTGCGGTACAGCACGCGGCCGGAATCGATCCCGACGCGGCCGGCGATGGCGTTCAGCAGGGTCGACTTGCCCGAGCCGGATTCGCCCACGATGCCCAGAACCTCGCCAGGCCAGAGCTCGAACGTCACGTCGCGACAGGCCGGCTGGCGACCGAAACTCTTGTTCAGGCCTTCAACGCTGAGCAGCGGCATCTCGATCATTCTGCGGCCTCGTCCTTGTAGGGCGCGGCCATGTGGCCACGATGCCCGGCGGCCTGGCGCTCGCCGCAGTAATCGGTATCCGAGCAGACGAACATGCGCCCGCCCTTGTCGTCGAGGATCACCTCGTCCAGAAAACTGTCATGCGATCCGCACAACGCGCAGGCCTCGGGCCAGCGTTCGACCTCGAAGGGATGGTCGTCGAAATCCAGCGGCTTCACGTCCGTATATGGTGGCACGGCATAAATGCGCTTCTCGCGGCCGGCGCCGAACAGCTGCAGAGCGGCATTCATGTGCAGCTTGGGCGTATCGAATTTCGGGATCGGCGAGCAGCGCATCATGTAGCGGCCGTTCACCAGCACCGGATAATCGTAAGCGGTCGAGATATGGCCGTGCTGCGAGATGTCCTCGTACAGCTTGACATGCATGACGCCGTATTCTGACAGGGCATGCATCTTGCGCGTCTCGGTCTCGCGCGGCTCCAGCCAGCGCAACGGCTCGGGGATCGGCACCTGGTAGACCAGGATCTGGCCTTCATGCAAAGGCGTTTCCGGCACGCGGTGGCGGGTCTGGATCAACGTCGCGTCCCGCGTCTTCTCGGTCGTGGCCACGTTGGTCATGCGCACGAAGAAACGGCGGATCGACACGGCGTTGGTGGTGTCATCCGCGCCCTGGTCAATCACCTTCAGCACGTCGCTGCCGCCGATCACCGCCGCCGTCACCTGCATGCCGCCGGTGCCCCAGCCATAGGGCAGCGGCATTTCGCGGCTGCCGAACGGCACCTGATAACCCGGGATCGCCACGGCCTTGAGGATGGCGCGCCGGATCATGCGCTTGGTCTGCTCATCCAGGAAGGCGAAGTTGTAGCCCTCCAGCGGCGCCTGCGCCGCGTTTGCGGCGTAATCCTGCTGCAGCGTCATTGCGCGGCCTCCTCGAATTCCGCCACGGGCGCCGAGGCGGCCTCGATCTCGGCCCGCATGGTGCGCACCAGGGTCAATTCCGACTGGAAATCGACGTGATGCGGCAGCTTGAGATGCTGCACGAAGCCCGAGGCCTCCACGTTGTCGGCATGATAAAGCACGAATTCGGCATCCTGCGAGGGCGCGGTGATGTCCTCGCCCAGTTCCTGGGCCCGCAGGCTGCGATCCACCAGCGACATCGCCATCGCCTTGCGCTCGGCATAACCGAACGCCAGGCCATAGCCACGGGTGAATTTCGGCTTCTCGCTTTTCGAGCCGGTGAACTGGTTGATCATCTGGCATTCCGTCACCGTGATATCGGCGATATCAACGGCGAAACCCAGTTCGGGAATCTCGACCTCGACAGCCACGTCGCCCGAGCGGATCTCGCCCACGAAGGGATGCGACTTGGCATAGCCGCGCTGGGTGGAATAGCCCAGCGCCAGCAGATAGCCCTCGTCGGCGCGCGCCAGATTCTGCAGCCGCACCTCGCGGCCGGCCGGGAACATCAGCGGCTCGCGCGTCAGATCGCCGACCGGGGCATCGTCGGCATCGGGAATTTCCGGCTCGATCAGGCCTTCGGCATTGAGCAGGTCGACCACCTGCGGCAGATCCGGCGCCAGTTCGCCGCGCGCTTCGGTCCGCGGCGGCGCGCCGCCGGCCAGCAGGGTGAAATCGAGCAGGCGATGGGTGTAGTCGAAGGTCGGCCCCAGCAGCTGCCCGCCCGGCAGGTCCTTGAAACAGGAGGAGATGCGGCGCGACACCTGCATCTTCGCCGTGTCGATCGGCAGCGACACCGCCAGACGCGGCAGGGTCGTGCGATAGGCGCGCAGCAGGAAGATCGCCTCCACCTGGTCGCCGCGCGCCTGCTTGAGCGCCAGCGCCGCCAGTTCTGGATCGTAGACCGAGCCTTCGGTCATCACCCGGTCGACAGCCAGGCTGAACTGTTCGCGGATCTGATCGACGCTCAGCTCCGGCACGGCAGTATCGCCGCGGCGGTCTTCGGCCAGCAGCGCATGGGCATTCCCGATGGCGGCCTCGCCGCCCTTTACGGCCACATACATGTCAGGCCTCCCCGAAGGTGATGACCGTGCTGCGCGGCAGGCCGATCACCTGCCGGCCGCAGCCGAGATAGATGTCCAGTCCGCGCGGGAACACGGCCGAAAGCTGGGCACGCTGGCGCCACAGAGCCTCGTCCAGCCCGCAGAGCGGCATCGCCACGCTCTCCTTGATACCCGGGCCGCGCCATGTCATGGCGGCGGCGGCGGCGTGAAGGCTCGGCACCTGCACCAGCAGGGTGGCGCCGCGTTCCGGCGCCTCGTCGCTGCCCAGCGAAAAGACATCCAGCGCCGGCATCCTGGCTGCGTCCAGCAGCACCAGCGCGGCCTGTCCGGGCCCGGTCGCCAGCGGCGCGCCGGTATGGAAGCGCAGCCAGTCGCGCATGGCCGGCGTATCGAGCCCCTCGCCCAGCCAGACCGGCGTGTCGAGATCGGCCAGCGTGAGCAGGCCGGCCGCCAGCACCGGCGCGATGCCTCCCGGGTGGCCGCAATCGAAATCCTGGTCCATCACGCGGCCGGGCCGCGCCATGGTATCCAGCAGGATGCGGAAGGCCCGCTGGCTCTGCTGCACCGGATCATGAAAACCGGCGGCGGGGGTCGTCATCTGCAATGTGGTCATGCTCAATCCTCGCCGCGCACGAGGGTGAAGAAATCAACCTTGGTGGCCGCCACCTTGGCCGCGCGGGCCTGCCGCGCCGCGGCCGCGCTCTCCTGCGTGGGCGCCAGCAATTCGGCCTCGACCATCGCGGCATGCCGGGGCTGCTGCGCCAGGGCATCAAACAGCGCGGCCAGTTCAGCGCGCCGCCTGTCGCGGCCGGCGACATAACCGACACCCATCTCGCCGCCCTCGTCCAGCGCCAGCACACAGCGCGTCACCGTCATCTCGCCCATGTTGAAACGCTGGCCGTTGCCGCCGGCGCGCGCCCGCACCATCACCAGCCCGGTTTCGGGCTGCTTGAGCCGGCGGAAGGCCGGCTTCGGCTCCAGCCGGTTCCAGGCTGCTTCCAGCGTTTCGCGTTCCGCCCGCGCCAGCAGGCTCAGACGCCGCTGGCGGGCGGCCTGATCGGCGGCCAACGAGGCGGCGGCGGGGGAAGCGCCGGTCTGTCCGGGGGTGGGCTTGGGCGTCATCTGGACCTCTTGCGCAAGGGTCTAAATTTGTCTAGATGTCTATATATCTACCCCGCCAATGCGGCCCCATCAAGCCATGTTTCGGAGAAGCTTTTATGACGGAAGCAACAGGCATGATCGAACGCGGCAGCGGCATGGCAGTCTGGCGCCAGATTGCTGCGGCGATGGAGCAGGCGATCCGGCGCGGCGACTACAAACCGGGCATCCAGCTGCCGACCGAGAAACAGCTGGCGCAGAGCTTCGGGGTCAACCGCCATACCGTGCGCCAGGCGATGAACCGCCTGGCCGAGACCGGCCTGGTCAGCATCGAGCAGGGCCGCGGCATGTTCGTGGCGGAAGATAGCTTCGACTACATGCTGGGCTCACGCACGCGCTTCAGCGAAAACCTGCAGACCATGCAGAAGAAGCCGACGCGCGAACTGGTCTTCGCCGAGCAGGTGGCCGCGCCGGCCGAGATCGCCCGCGCGCTCGGCATTCCGACCGGCGCGACTCTGTGCCAGCTTGAATTGCTCAACCGGGCTGATGATCGCGCCGTAAGCGTGAGCAGCCACTTTTTCCCCAACAGCCGCTTCCCCGACATGCCGGACCTGTTTCATCGGCACCGCTCGATTACCGCGGCGCTGAAGGCCGGCGGCGTCGCCGACTATTACCGCCGCAGCACAAGGGTGATGGCGAAGCCGATGTCGACGGGCGATGCAAAGTTGCTGCATCTGCCGCGCGGCCGCCCGGTTCTGATCAGCGAAACCGTGAACGTGGACACGCATGGAAAGCCCGTAGAATTCGTCAGGGCCCGCTTCGTCGCCGATCACGTCACGTTTTCAATCGAGCACGAGTGATTCACGCCGCAGGATTTCCTGCGCTGCCTTTTTTTCTTCCGGGTCACTGACATCGGGAACGGCCGGCTCCACTGAAGCCCGGGCCCGACGCCCCGACTCGCCGAAAAGAACCCGGGCTGATCCAGGCAGCTGTATTCTGAACAGATTTTTCCGTCAGGCATTCAGGTCTCGGGGCACGCCTGGTTGGCCTCTGGGCGCACGCTGTGCAGGTAATGGGGCGGCCCAGAATGTCGGGATATCCATATCTTGCAATTTTGCATTTTATAAGTACTTGAATCATCTCTGATAATTATTGGTGCGGTAATAAGTTTGGACTGAAATTCTGCAAAAATCCGTGGGAATTTCCTCATAAATTGCAAAATTCCGAACTGGACGAACACTATCGATCTGTCAGTCTAATCTCAGAGGCGTTCTTTTCAGATCACGCTCTTCGCTTCCTCCGGAAATGGGGGGTAGCCGCGCGCTTCTCCTAATTTCAATTCAGCTATCATTCTTGCCGCCTACACCACTTGGCTTCTCCACATTAATTGATCGAGGGCGGTTTTCAGTCGGGGAACACCAAAATCGATAAAGGCGCGGATCCGTGGCGCGACAAGCTGAGAGTAGGGATAAATCAGGTGCACCGGCTCGGCTGGCAAGGCGAAGGCGTCGAGCACCGGCACCAATGTCCCCTCCCGGACCTGTTCGCTGACCATGTACGAGAGCGCAATAGTAATCCCCTGTCCTTCCTCGGCGGCCCGGATCGCCGCCGCGGCGTCGTTGATCTCCAAGGTGGGGCTCAAGTCTGTGACGCCGCGTTTCTGCCCGCTCAGGAAACGCCATTCGCGATTCGGCATGAGGCCGGTGAAGGCGATTATAGAATGTAGCTTTAGATCCGCTGGCGAGGCGGGCACCCCTCGCCGGACGAGGTAATCCGGACTCGCCACCAGAACCCGATAAACTGTGCCAACCCGCTTGGCGATAAGCCTAGAATCCGGCAGATGGCCGATGCGTACAGCGACATCGACGCCTTCTTCGACAAGGTTGACAACGCGATCCAGCAAAAGGGCGGACACTGAAACGCGCGGGTGCTGACTCAGGAAGCCGCAAACGATCGGCAGGAGTACGGACCGGCCGAAAGTTACAGAAGCCGTAATGGTAAGATGTCCCTGCGGCATGGCCGTTTCGCCGACGGCTTCTTTCTCAGCCGTGTCGAGATCCACGAGGATACGCCGCGCGTTTTCCAGGAAGCGCTGACCGATGTCGGTGATCGTCAAGCTGCGGGTGGTGCGGTTGAAGACGCGCGCCCCAAGGCGGGCCTCGAGCGCAGCTATGGCACGCGTTACGGCCGGCGGCGACAGACGCAGCCGAGCGCCAGCTTTTGCGAAGCTAGCGGCGTCCGCCACAGCGATAAATACCTCGATCTCATGGAGTCGATCCATTCTTTATTCCCTCCAGCGGAACAAAGAATTTCATATAGCGCATATTCTTTAAAATGCCATCGTGCGCCAGTTTTCACTCAAGCGGAGCCGCGAAGCGCCGCGCCAACATTATGAAAGGTCCAATCTCATGGCTCGTGTTGCCGTTATCGACCCCCAAACCGCTACTGGGGAGACCAAGCAGCTTCTGGACGCCGTTCAATCCGGCCTCGGCATGGTCCCGAATTTCATCCGTGTACTAGCGAACTCGCCAGCAGCGCTGGGGGCCTTCCTCGGCATCCACCGGATCGCGGGCGAAGGCGCGCTTGACCTGCAAACCCGTGAACGCATCGCGCTCGCAATAGCCGAACAGAATGCCTGCCAATACTGCGTATCAGCGCATACGGCGATCGGTCGGAAGGTTGGCCTGGACAATCACGAAATGCTCGCCAACCGTATGGGCCGATCCTCGGATCCGAAGGCGGAGGCCGCGCTGGCCTTCGCCAGGTCGCTCATTGAGCATACCGGCCAGGTGAACGCCGCCGAGTTTGACGCGGTGCGCAGGGCGGGGCATTCCGATGCCGAGATTATCGAGATCATCACGCATGTTGCGATGAATATCTTCACCAACCTGCTCGGCAAGGCGACCCAGGTCGAGATCGATTTCCCCAAGATCGAGCTGAATAAGGCGGCTTAACCATGTGAAAGGCAAGCGGCGCGGCTTCGCTGCCGCGCCGCCTCCCCCTGAGCATGAGGAGAAGCCTCTATTGAACCAGATGAGCCCGCTGGAGAACGTCATGCCCCATCATTTCGCGCAGATCGCCTTCACGCCAACAGTCAAGAAGATGCAGGAGAAACTGGGCAGCCGAGCCTCATACGCCCGGATGGAGGACGCGCACCATGCGGCGAACCGCCTGCTCACCAAAGCTGAGGCCAGCTTCATTTCAGCGCGCAGCTCCCTGTATATGGCGACCGTCAGCGAGACAGGCTGGCCCTATATCCAGCATCGCGGCGGCCCGACAGGCTTTGTTCGCGTACTTGGCGAGGACATGATCGGCTTCGCGGATTTCCGCGGTAACCGCCAGTATATCAGCATTGGGAACCTGACGGCGAACGACCGGATATCCCTGTTCTTCATGGACTACCCTAACAAGACCCGCCTCAAGCTGTTCGGCCGCGTTCGGATCGTCGGACTTGACGACCGCGATATGCTTTCGCGCCTTGAGATGCCGGACTACAGAGCGCGGATCGAACACGGCCTCGTCATCACGGTCGAAGGATATGACTGGAACTGCCCGCAGCATATCGTCGAGCGCTACACGCTTGATGAAGTGCGTTTGGCCACTGCTCCGCTGACAGATCGCATCGCCGAGCTCGAAGCCGAGCTGGTGAGAATCAATGCCGGCCATTCGACCAATTAACCAGAAAGACAAATATCATGATTCCTCAGAATCAGGCCAGAACCCTCATGGTTGGTGGCGCCAGCGGTATGGGCAAGGCTGCCGCGCGGTTGCTTCTTGAGGAGGGAGGCTCCGTTGTCCTGCTCGGTCGCCAGTCCGCCAAGCTTTTTTCCGCGCAGCGAGAGCTTGGGCAGATAGGGCGCGTCGACATCGAGATTCTTGACATCGCTGACGCCGAAGCCTTGCGTGCCTTCATTGCCCGCGTGCCGGATGAATTCGCCAACCTTTCAGGCTTAGTAAACGGCGCTGGAATATTTCTGCCAAAACCGTTCCTTGAGCACACGGAAATCGACTACAACCAATATCTTGACCTGAACCGCGGCACCTTCTTTCTGACTCAAGCCGTGGCTAAGGCAATGATTGCGCGCGGCAAAGGCGGCGCGATCGTCAATATCGGGTCGATGTGGGCGAAGCAAGCGGTCCAGGCAACCCCATCCTCGGCTTACTCGATGGCAAAAGCTGGCCTGCACGCGATGACTCAGCACCTTGCCATGGAACTCTCTGCGCACGGAATCCGCGTCAACGGTGTCTCGCCAGCCGTGGTCGAAACTCCGATCTACGAGGGTTTCATTGCTAAGGATCAGATACGCGCCGCGCTGCAAGGTTTCAACGGCTTTCACCCTATCGGACGTATTGGAGCTGCGGAGGACGTAGCGAATGTCATCTCCTTCCTGCTTTCGCCGAAAGCAAGCTGGGTGACGGGGGCCATCTGGGATGTGGACGGCGGCGTAATGGCTGGCCGAAACAGCTACAATTAGCAAAATGCGGACTGCTCAATCGGCAATCCCCAACACCCGTCGATCGCCACGTATCCATCGATATGCCTCCAGCAGGTCGAACAGCAGCGAGATGCTGTTGACCAGCAGAACCGCCACCGCGTAGGGGCGGGCCGGGCCGGCCGGCAGGGCATCCACTCCGAACAGCCGGCTGTAGAGATACAGGACCAGCGGCACCCATATGAAATGGGGGAATGACAGCAGTCTGGTCAGGCCGCCCTGCAGCAGCATCGTCGGCATGTTCAGCCCGCAGACGACCAGAAAGGCGATGCCGGTCCAGTAGCCGACATCGGAGTCCGGGAAAGCCGCCGATGCCATATTCGTGCCGAACAGGATGACCATCCAGATCTGGATTCAGCGCGGCAGGCCGAGCATCGATTTGAGAAGCTGCCTCATCGCCGTTCGGCCTTTCCGAGCAGGTTGTCGAGTCCGCCGCTTTTCATGAAATGCTCAAGATCCTCGCAACCGCCGACATGGGCCCCGTCAATGAATATCTGCGGAATGGTTTTTGCCCTTGGAAGGCGTTTGAACATTTCCTGCCGGATCGACGGAACGGAAATATCGAGTTCCCTATAGGGTAATGCCCGCCCCTTGAGCAGCGCCTTGGCCCGCTCGCAGTAGCCGCAATGCGGCCCCGTGTAGATCTCGATGACGGGATTTTTTGTTTTCATAGCCATGATCATTCCATCAGTGACGCAATTCCAGCAGCGGCTTGGCTCCGCTGAAGATAACCTCTAACACAACGCCTAACTTGCTGACCGCGATGTAGACAGCGATGGTGAAAACGGCCTCGACGATCTGCGCGTCAAGAAAATGGGCGTTAGCCTGTTCCACAAAGCCTTCTGGATGCGATTTGGGTCGACGCCAATCTGTAGGGACATTGCCTCGTAACCCTTGTCTCAGAACACACCAACGGCAGCGATCAGGACTACATCAGGATCAATTTCAGCTGATCTTCCGAATGCCATGACCCAAAATTGGAGCCGTTCGATCCTATTGGCAATCCCAACCTGTTGGCCTACCCCTCCGGTCCGTCTTTTTTCCGTCCATCAAAAGCTGATCAATGTCGTCATTTCCAAAGGGAAGCCTGGTTGTGCTGTTTCTCCGCGTCGCCACTACGCCACGCATTGTTGCGACAGCAGCAAAGGTTTCCTTCGTCGTGGGCACCGTATTAAATCTAGTCAATCAGGGCGGGCGGCTGCTGGATGACGCGCCAATCAACTGGCTTCAGTTCCTGCTGAATTATGTCGTGCCCTATTGCGTTTCGACCTACAGCGCCGTCCGGAACGAACTGTCGCGACGCGACGGCGACATCCGGCCGTGACTATCCGTTCCGTCAGATGCCGGCATCGCGTCGGGGATCGCAATGCCGGCATCCCGCGACGGTTACTTGGCCGGCTTCAGCGCCTTGACCACGTCGTCCGTCGTCAATACGGCATTGGCAATCATCCTGAAATTGATCAGGGCGGACAGATAGCCGTCCCCTTCCGGGATTTTCGCCGCCGCGGTCGCGTCCTTGACAACCGCGACCTCAAAGCCGGATTCCAGCAATTCGCGCAGGTGGCTTTCCACGCAGAGGTTGGCGGACATGCCCGCCAGGATAACCTGGTTTATGCGGCGTTTTGACAGCTGCAAGGTCAGGTCATTCGTCTCCGGGCCATATACCTTGTGCGGAGACACCACGATCGTTTTGCCATCCTCGATATAGGGTTTGTACTGTGGCATCCAGTCGGCGCCGGAGCCGTTGAACCCGGTCACGTCCAGCGGCCCCTTGCGATCAAACATCTTGATCTTGTGCATGACCTTCTCGAGCGCGCCCTCGAACTTCCAGCCATAATCGGTGGGATAGTAGTAATGCGGCGAGACGAAGGTTGGCAGGTCGATGGCCTTGGCCGCCTTGAAAAGCCGCTCAAGGTTGGCAACCGTGCCGATCTCCTTCACGTTCTCCCCGACCACGCCCCAGGCAACCCCGGTTTCATGCAGGAAGTCCTTTTGCGGATCGATCACCACCAGAGCGGCCCGCTGCAGGTCGAGCATCATGTTGCTGGGCGGCAGCCCCGGGGTGGCCGGCTCGGCATAGCTGCCGTCGGCCACGGAGCCCGCATTGGCGCCGGCCGCTGCCGCCACAATGGCTGCGCCCGCAAGGGCGGATGCACCACCCTTCAGCACCCTGCGCCGGTCGATGCCCGCATCCGACATGTTATGATCATCACGCATTATCTGCTCCTGGAATGATTGCGTTAACAGCGCCAATCTGGAGCTTCTGCGGTGCGATATCGTCTCGAAGAGGTCCTTTCCAGTCTCTCCGCTTTACTGCCGGATTCCGGGAGACATATATGGAAACATGTCGATAGACAGCATTCTCGAGGCCCTGGATGTGCGGATGGAGCCCTTTGCCATCTGCGAACTCCATGGATCCTCCACCATGGATCTCGGGCGCCGCCCTTTTGCGGTCCTGCACTATGTCATTGCGGGTTCCGGCTGCATTGTCGTCGGCAATGCCCCCCGTATTGACGTCCAGCCGGGATCGGTCGTACTCACGCCGGCCTTTGTTCCGCACCGGCTGCACGGGTCCGGCCTTAAAGGGCGCCCAATACCTCTTTGCCGGCCTATCGATCTGGGTCTCGATCATCATATCGCGGGCAATGGCGGCGAACTCTCGGACAACAACGCCCTGGTCACGATCTGTGGACACCTGGAGGTATCGTATCGCGGGCTCCGCGGCTCTCTGAATGTCCTGAGAAGGCCCATTGTCGAGCACCTGGCGGCCGGCGACCGCGTCCGCAATGCCCTGGACGAGTTCGTCTATGAGCTCTCCAATCCCACGGTTGGCACCCGAGCGCTCGCGCGATCACTGATGTCGCAATGCGTCATCCAGCTTTTGCGGCGGCGCCACCGGGCCGGCGATGCCGCCGTCACCTGGATGGAGGGGGCCGCCGATGAGACATTGTGGAATGCGCTGCAGGCGATGCTGGATCATCCCGGCCGTGCCCATACAGTGGATACCCTGGCGGAAGCCTGTGGCATGGCGAGATCCTCGTTTGCCGGCCGGTTCGCCAAGGTATACGGGCTTGGGCCAATCGAACTGCTGCGCTCCATCCGAATGCAGCGGGCGGCGGAACTTCTGAGTCGCACAGGTACTCCCGTCAAACGGGTCGCCGAGCTTGTCGGGTATCAAAGCCGCAGCTACTTCAGCCGCGCCTTTGAGGAGGAATACGGCGTCGCGCCATCCCAGTTCCGGTCGGCCACCCTGCATCGTGAGCAGAACAGGGCTGGGCCGGTGGCCCGCTGACCTGTGGGAACTCCGCCCGGTCGCCTAGCTGCAGCAGTTTGGCTCGTGCAGCACGGCGGCAACCGATTTATGCCGCATCAGATGCTGCAGTTTGCGCAGCGCCCTGGCCTCGAGTTGCCTGACCCGTTCCTTGGTGACGCCGAATTTTTCCCCAAGCTCGTCGAAGGTCGGCCGATTCTCATTCAGCATCCGCTCTGAGATGATGACTTTTTCACGGGGATCAAGCTGCTGAATCGCCTCCATCAGCCAGGCGTGTCTTGCCTCGCTGTCGAGTTTCTCGATTGCATTCTGCTCCGGGCTCGGCGCGGGATCGACAAGCAGATCCTGGAAGGTGTCGCTGCCGTCATCCTCGGTCAGCCCGCCATTCAGAGAAAGATCGGAACCCGATATCCGGGTTGCCATCGCAGAGACATCCTCCGCGGAGACCTTCAGTCTGCGCGCGATCGTATCGCGATCAGACTGGCTGAGACTGCCGGCGCCGGCATATACCCGGTCCAGTTTCGCGCGCATCCAGCGAAGGTTGAAAAACAGCGCTTTCTGCCCGCTCGACGTTCCAGACCGGACGATGGACCAGTTCTGCAATATGTAATTCTGGATCGATGCCTTGACCCAGAGGGAGGCATAGGTCGAAAACCGCGTCTCGCGTTCTGGATCGAACTTGTTCGCGGCATGCAGCAGACCGATGCTGCCCTCCTGGATCATGTCCGCCTGGGGGAGCTGATACCGGCGGAAACGAGCGGCGGTGGCCACGACCAGCTTCATATAAGCCGTGACCAGCGCATGCCTGGCCTTCTCGTCCTTATGATCCCTCCAGCGCCGCGCTAGGTCGCGTTCCTCGGATTCGGAAAGCATTGACCAGTTCATGATCTGGCCGAGGAACTGCCGCTCGGGATCGGGTAATTTGCTGATGCGGGTGGTGCTCATATATATACGCCTCCAGTCAGCGGACATTACCGCGCGGCCGTGTCAAAATTGGGGGTGACTGCATCTAGATGCAGGAGCATCTGCGCAAGACTTTCGGCGCCTGGTACCCTAAGGCGCAGTTCTCGTT
>NZ_JANLJJ010000105.1 GCF_029255545.1 Ferrovibrio sp.
GCCATCGGCTACACGATGGTCTATGGCATCATCGGCATGATCAACTTCGCCCATGGTGAGGTCTATATGATCGGGGCCTTCATTGCCGTGATCGGTTTCTCCGTACTTGGCCTGCTTGGGGTCACCTGGGTGCCGCTTGCACTTATCATCGTGCTGGCGGCCGCCATGATCCTGACCGGTCTGTATGGCTGGACGATTGAGCGCATCGCTTATCGTCCGTTGCGCGGTTCGTTCCGTCTCGCGCCGCTGATCTCGGCGATCGGCATGTCGATCTTCCTGCAGAATTACGTGCAGATCGCCCAGGGCGCCAGGATCAAGCCGCTGCAACCAATGATCCGCGGCGGCGTTGAGTTGATTCATGGCGAGACCTTCTCGGTCACGCTGTCCTACATGCAGATCATGATCATCGTGCTGACCACGCTGCTGATGGGCGGTTTTTCCTGGCTGATCGCAGCGACGCCACTTGGTCGCGCCCAGCGCGCCTGCGAGCAGGACCGCACCATGGCCGGGCTGCTGGGTGTCAATGTCGACCGCACCATATCGCTTACCTTCGTGCTGGGCGCCGTGCTGGCCGCGGTAGCCGGCGTGATGGTCAGCCTGTATTACGGCGTGGTCGATTTTTACATCGGCTTTCTGGCCGGCCTGAAGGCCTTCACCGCGGCGGTGCTGGGCGGTATCGGTTCCCTGCCGGGCGCCATGCTGGGCGGCCTGCTGATCGGCCTGATCGAGGCTTTCTGGTCGGCGTATTTCAGTATCGAATACAAGGACGTTGCCGCCTTTGCGATCCTTGTCATCGTGCTGATCTTCCGGCCCACGGGTCTGCTCGGCCGCCCGGAAATCGAGAAGGTCTGAGATGACGCCAGCGCAACGCCTCCGCGACGCGGTGCTCGCCGCCCTGGTCGCCGCCGCCCTCTCTTTTCCGCTGCTTGGTTTCGAAACGGTCGATACCGGTGGACCACTGGGCATCAACACACGGTTTGCCTGGGTCGGCTATGCGGCCGGCATTGTTTTCGTCGGCCGGCTCGCTTTCATGGCCCTGCTGGACTGGCACCGCCAGCGCGGCGGGCGTGACAAACAGGCCAGCGCGGCCGCCATCGAGCGGCGGGATTTCCTGACCCGCCTGGGCAGCAAGGCCGATGCCATGCTGATGCCGGCGTTGATCGTCTTTGCGGCGATCCTGCCCTTCCTTCCGTTTGCCGACCGTACGGTGGTCGATCTTGCCACCGTCGTACTGATCTATGTGATGCTGGGCTGGGGGTTGAATATCGTGGTTGGCCTGGCCGGCCTTCTCGACCTGGGATACGTCGCCTTCTATGCGGTCGGCGCGTACACCTATGCGATCCTGTCGATCAATTTCGGCCTCAGTTTCTGGATCTGCCTGCCGCTGGCGGGATTGTTCGCCGCCACCTTTGGGGTTGTCCTCGGTTTTCCGGTGTTGCGTCTGCGCGGCGACTACCTGGCGATCGTGACCCTCGGGTTCGGCGAGATCATCCGTATCGTGCTGCTGAACTGGACCGAGGTGACATCCGGTTCGAATGGCATATCCGGTATTCCGCGTCCCTCGTTTTTTGGCGCGCCATTTACGGCTGACCCGCCGGATGGCGTCACTGCCTTCCACCAGTTGTTTGGCCTGGAATACTCCTCGCTGCAGCGCATTGTATTTCTCTACTACGTGATCCTGGTGCTGGCGCTGGTCACCAACCTGTTCACCATGCGCATCCGCAAACTGCCGGTTGGCCGCGCCTGGGAGGCGCTGCGCGAAGACGAGATCGCGTGCAAGGCGCTGGGAATCAATCCGACCAACACCAAGCTGACGGCATTTGCCATCGGCGCGATGTTCGGCGGTTTTGCCGGCAGTTTCTTTGCCACCCGGCAGGGCTTCATCAGCCCGGAGAGCTTTTCCTTCATCGAATCCGCGGTGATCCTCGCCATTGTCGTGCTGGGCGGCATGGGCAGCCAGGCCGGTATCGTGCTGGCCGCAGCTTTCCTGACCCTGCTGCCGGAACTGGCCCGCGAATTCTCGCTCTATCGCATGCTGGCTTTTGGCGCTGCCATGGTGCTGATCATGATCTGGCGGCCGCAGGGGCTGCTGTCCTATCGGGAACCGACGATCAGGCTTTCGAAACTGAAAGCTTCGGCGGGGGGAGGCGCGCCATGACGACGCCCCTGCTGCAGGTCGAGCACCTGACCATGCGCTTCGGCGGCCTGATCGCCGTCAACGATGTGTCCTTCGATGCCATGCCAGGCCAGATCACCGCGATCATCGGCCCGAACGGCGCCGGCAAGACAACGGTGTTCAACTGCATCGCCGGTTTTTACAAGCCGACCGTTGGCCGTTTGACCCTGCGCCGCAATGGCGAGCCCTATCTGCTGGAGCGCATGCAGGGGCATGACATCGCGGCCAGGGCGCGCGTCGCCCGCACGTTTCAGAACATCCGCCTGTTTCCCAAGATGACCGTGCTGGAGAATCTGATCGTTGCGCAGCACAACAAGCTGATGCGCGCCTCGGGCTATACATTGCTTGGCCTGGTTGGCCTGGGGGGCTATGGCAAGGCAGAAGCGGAAGCGGTCGATCGCGCGCGGTACTGGCTGGAGCGGACCAACCTCACCGATCTGGCCGACGAGCCAGCCGGGGCTTTGCCCTATGGCGGTCAGCGGCGCCTGGAAATTGCCCGTGCCATGTGTACCGAGCCGGCATTGTTATGCCTCGACGAACCGGCAGCAGGCCTCAATCCCCGTGAATCCGCCGAACTGAACATGTTGCTGCAGTTCATCCGCAACCAGCATGAATGCGGCGTTCTGCTGATCGAGCACGACATGAGCGTGGTGATGCAGATTTCCGATCACATCGTCGTGCTGGATTATGGCAAGAAGATCGCTGACGGCACGCCGGACCAGATTCGCAACGATCCGACAGTCATCCGCGCCTATCTGGGCGAACCGGATGGCGACGAGAAGGGGGCCGCCTGATGCTCAGCATCTCGGGGGTGCATACCTTCTATGGCGCCGTTCATGCCCTGAAAGGTGTCGATATCGAGGTCGGGCAGGGCGAGATCGTGGCGCTGATTGGGGCCAATGGCGCCGGAAAGTCGACACTGCTGATGACCATCTGCGGTAATCCAAAGCCGCGCCATGGCAGCATTCGCCTGAATGACCAGGATATCGTCGGCACCCCCACGCATATGCTGGTGCGCCGTGGCCTGGCGCATGCGCCGGAAGGCCGGCGTATCTTTCCGCGCATGACAGTGCTGGAAAATCTGCGCATGGGTGCCGTGGCGGCCGATCCGGCTCATTTTGACGATGATCTCGAGCGCGTCTTCGGGTTGTTCCCGCGCCTGAAGGAGCGACGCGATCAGCGTGGCGGAACGCTTTCCGGCGGCGAGCAGCAGATGCTGGCCATCGGCCGCGCACTGATGAGCCGGCCACGCCTTCTGCTGCTGGACGAGCCTTCGCTTGGCCTGGCTCCGCTGGTGGTGAAACAGATTTTCTCGATCATCGAGGAGATCAACAAACGTGACGGCGTCACCGTCCTGCTGGTAGAGCAGAATGCCTATCACGCCCTCAAGCTGGCGCATCGCGGTTATGTCCTGGTCAATGGCAAGATCACCATGAGCGGCCGCGGCGCCGACCTGCTGGCCGATGAACAGATCCGCGCAGCTTATCTGGAAGGAGGGCACGGATGAGCGCGATCCTGGGAGAGAGCATCCCGGTCTTCATTGGCCTGACGGTAATCCTGGTCGGTGGCTGCGCCTTCATGATGGGGCAGGCCATCGCCAACACCTGGCGTCCTTACTTGCAGGTGGTGCCTTACAGCCTGCTGCTGGCGGCAACCAGCCGTTTTCTGGCTTTTGCTTTGTTCGAGGAGCAGTTGCTGGCGGTAGTGCCGTACCTTTCGGCGGCCGTGGTCGTCCTGGGGTTGGGTACCCTGGGGTTCCGGCTGACCCAGGTCGACCTGATGGTTCACCAGTATCCATGGCTCTATGAGCGGGCCGGGCTGCTCGGTTGGCGGGAAAGGTCCCCGACACCTTAGGTTGTTGCCGGAATGCCAAGGACTGACTAGAGTTTTGCATCAGTATTTTAAACAGGGAGAAAATATCATGCGTAAACTTACGACTGGTTTGGCGGTTGTCGCCTCGCTCGGCCTGTTTGCCGGTGCGGCTTCGGCGCAGGTGAAAATCGCCCTCAATGGCCCGATCACCGGCCAGCTCGCCAGCTTCGGCGAACAGATGAAGCGCGGCGCCGAGATGGCGGTGGCCGACCTGAATGCCAAGGGCGGGGTCAACGGCCAGAAGATCACCCTGATCATCGGCGACGACCAGTGCGACCCGAAGCAGGCGGTGGCGGTGGCCAACCGTGCGGCGCAGGAAAAGGTTGCCGCCGTGATCGGGCACTTCTGCTCGGGCTCGTCGATCCCGGCCTCCGATGTCTACAAGGAAGAGAACATCCTGCAGATCACCCCGGCCTCGACCAATCCGAAATACACCGATCGCGGTTACAAGAACACCTTCCGCGTCTGCGGCCGCGATGACCAGCAGGGCATCGTTGCCGGCGACTACATCATGGACAAGTACAAGGGCAAGAAAGTCGCCATCCTGCATGACAAGACCGCTTACGGTCAGGGCCTGGCGGATGAGACCAAGAAACGCCTGAACGCCAAGGGCGTGAGGGAAGCCATGTATGAGGCGATCACGCCGGGCGAGAAGGATTATTCGGCCCTGGTGTCGAAAATGAAGGCGGCCGGCATCGATCTGATCTATCTCGGCGGCTACCATCCGGAAGGCGGCCTGATCGTGCGCCAGGCCAAGGAGCAGGGCCTGAAGGCCGTGCTGATGGGCGGCGACGCGCTGGTCGACAAGCAGTTCTGGGCCATCTCGGGCCCGGCCGGCGAAGGTTCGCTGATGACCTTCGATGCCGATCCGCGCAAGAATCCGGTGGCCAAGCCGATCGTCGACAAGTTCAAGGCCGGCGGCTATGACCCCGAGGGCTACACCCTCTACACCTATGCTGCGATCCAGGTCTGGGCTGAAGCCGCGACCAAGGCCAAGTCGTTCAAGACCGGCGATGTCGAGAAGCAGATGCGCAGTGGCAAGTTCAGCACCGTGCTGAACGACATTTCCTTCGATGCCAAGGGCGACACCACCTCGCCGGCCTACAAGGTCTATGTCTGGAAGAACGGTTCCTACGATTATGTGAACTGATCCATCAGGGTCTCGAAAAGCCCGGCGGCTCCGCCGGGCTTTTCTTTGCCGGCTAAATTCACTTTTTGTTCTTCATGAACGGCATTCCTCTTTATGTGGCCAAAGTCATTTCCCTTGTTGGTAGGGTTGGCACCTGCCACCGGATATTGTAGGGTCCGGCGTCTTTTCCCGAGGTGCTCCGCCGATGTCCAAGCCCACGGTTGCCCTTGCCGCCGATCATGCCGGTTTCGAGTTGAAAAACCTGCTGCGGGATGAGCTTAAGGCGCAGGGCTATCCGGTCCTCGATCTTGGCACCAATGCTCCCGACAGCGTGGATTATCCCGATTTTGGCCGCAAGCTGGCCCAGACCGTGGCTGATGGCCAGGCCCAGCTGGGCGTGGCCGTCTGCGGCACCGGCATCGGCATTTCGATTGCCGCCAACCGTGTCCCGGGCTGCCGGGCTGCTTTGTGCCACGATGTCACCAGCGCCCACCTGTGTCGTGAGCATAACGACGCCAACGTGCTGGCGCTCGGCGCCCGCCTGATCGGCGTTGAAACGGCACGCGACTGCCTGAAGGCTTTCCTTGAAACCCCTTTCGCCGGCGGCCGCCACACCCGCCGCGTGGAGAAACTCGGCCAGCCTGCCTGACCGCAACCAGAATACCCAGACCCGCAGAATACCCAGACCCGGAGTACCCCGATGTCCAGCGCCGCCGCCAAGCCTACCGTCACCCATGCCGGCTTTTTCGAGCGTTCGCTCGCCGAAGCCGATCCTGAGATTTTCGCCTCGATCACGGCTGAGTTAGACCGTCAGCAGAACCAGATCGAGTTGATCGCCTCGGAAAACATCGTCAGCCGCGCCGTGCTGGAAGCGCAGGGCTCGGTGATGACCAACAAATATGCCGAGGGCTATCCGGGCAAGCGCTATTACAACGGCTGCGAATTCGTCGACATCGCGGAAAACCTGGCGATCGAGCGGGCCAAGAAGATTTTTGGCTGCGGCTTTGCCAATGTGCAGCCGCATTCCGGCGCCCAGGCCAACCAGGCCGTGTTCATGGCCGTGCTCAAGCCGGGCGATACCTTCATGGGCCTCGACCTGGCCGCCGGCGGCCATCTCACCCACGGCGCCTCGGCAAACCAGTCCGGCAAGTGGTTCAACGTCGTCAGCTACACCGTGCGTCAGGACGACCAGCGCATCGACATGGACCAGGTGGCCAAGCTGGCCGAACAGCACAAGCCCAAGCTGATCATCGCCGGCGGCTCGGCCTATCCGCGCTTCTGGGATTTCGCCCGTTTCCGCCAGATCGCCGACAGCATCGGCGCGGTGTTCATGGTCGACATGGCGCATTTCGCCGGCCTGGTGGCCGGTGGCGTGCATCCGAGCCCGTTCCCCCATGCCCATGTCGCCACCACCACCACGCATAAGACCCTGCGCGGGCCGCGTGGCGGCATGGTGCTGACCAACGACGAAGCGCTGGCCAAGAAAATCAATTCGGCCGTGTTCCCCGGCCTGCAGGGTGGCCCGCTGATGCATGTGATCGCGGGCAAGGCGGTTGCCTTTGGTGAGGCGCTGACCCCGGAATTCCGCACCTACGCACAAGCGGTTGTCGACAATGCCAAGGCTATGGCGGCTGCGCTGCAGGAGCGTGGTTATGATCTGGTTTCCGGCGGTACCGACAATCACCTGATGCTGGTCGATCTGCGTTCCAAGGGCCTGAAGGGCAATGTCTGCGTGGAAAGCCTGGAACGCGCCCGCATCACCACCAACAAGAACGGCGTGCCTTTCGATACCGAGAAGCCGACCATCACGTCGGGCGTGCGCCTGGGCAGCCCGGCCGGCACCACGCGCGGTTTCGGTGTTGCCGAATTCCGCCAGATCGGTGGCCTGATCGCCGATGTGCTCGACGGTCTGGTGAAGAAGAACAATGACAATTCAGACGTCGAGCGTGCGGTGGCCGAGAAGGTGGTGGCCTTGTGCCGCCGCTTCCCGATCTATCCGAAGGCCTGACGGATCACTCAAGGCGGGGGAAGCTGAGCAATGCGTTGTCCGTTCTGCGGCAATGACGATACCCAGGTAAAGGATTCGCGGCCGACCGAGGATAACTCGGCAATCCGGCGTCGGCGCTTTTGCCCCAATTGCGGTGCGCGGTTCACGACGTTCGAACGCATCCAGTTGCGCGAACTGACCGTCATCAAGAAGAACGGCCTTAAAGTGCCGTTCGACCGTGACAAGCTAGCGCGCTCGATCATGATCGCGACACGCAAGCGGCCGATCGATCCAGACAGGATTGAGCGTCTGATCAATGGTATCGTTCGTCGCCTGGAAAGCTCGGGCGAAAGCGAAATCAAGTCGGACGCCATCGGCGAGCTGGTCATGGATGGCTTGGCTGCGCTCGACAAGGTGGCTTATGTCCGCTTTGCCTCGGTCTATCGCAATTTCCGCGAGGCCAAGGATTTCGAGGAATTCATTGGCTCCCTGAGCGGCGCCGGCAGCGACGATGACTGACAAGGCCGCGGCTGCTCGGGACGAGCGCTATATGCGCATCGCGCTCGGGCTGGCCGCGCGCGGGCTGGGTAATACCTGGCCCAACCCGACCGTCGGCTGCGTCATTGTCCGGGATGATCGCATCGTTGGCCGCGGCTGGACCCGCGTCGGCGGTCGTCCCCATGCGGAGACAGAAGCGTTGCTGCAGGCCGGCGAGGCGGCTCGTGGTGCCACGGCTTATGTCACGCTGGAACCCTGCAGCCATCATGGCCGAACCCCGCCCTGCGCCGAAGCCCTGATCGAGGCCGGTGTGGCGCGCTGCGTGGTAAGTCTGGAGGATCCGGATTCAAGAGTGGCCGGCAAGGGCCTGGCGATGCTGCGCGAAGCCGGGATCGTCGTAACAGAAGGCTGCCTTGCCAATATGGCGGCCGAACTCAATGCCGGATTCCTGCTCAGCCGTGAGCAGGGCCGGCCGCTTGTCACCCTGAAACTGGCCGTCAGTCTGGATGGTCGTATCGGCGCCCATACCGGTGACAGCAAATGGATCACCAACCCGGCATCACGCCGGCGCACGCATCTGCTGCGGGCCCATCACGATGCCATCATGGTGGGCAGCAATACCGCGCTGCAGGATGATCCGGAACTCACCTGCCGTCTGCCGGGGCTGCCCAGGCGCCCTCCGGTACGGATCGTGCTGGATGGCCGGCTGAGGCTGAGCCTGACGGCCAAGGTGATTGTCACCGCCCGCGATATTCCAACCTGGCTGATCACCCGCAGCGATGTCGATCCGACACGTCGCGATGCCTTCCGGGATTGCGGCGTGGAGGTCATTGCGGTGGATGCCGACGCAGCCGGGTTTCCCGATCTGCCCCAGGCCCTGGCCGTGCTGGCCGAGCGGGGGCTGACCCGGGTTCTGGTCGAAGGCGGTGGAAAACTGGCCGCCAGCCTGATCCGGGCCGACCTGGTCGACCGCATGATCTGGTTCCGGGCGCCCAGCGTGATCGGTGGCGATGGATTGCCGGCAATAGCTGGTTTTGGCATCGATACCGTAGCGGAAGCCCCCCGCTGGCGCCGGGTCCGGGCCGATATTCTCGGTGACGACCTGCTGGAAACCTTCGTCCGTCCCATCTAAAACAAAGCGATGTTCACTGGCATTGTCACAGATATTGGCACCGTCACCGCACGCGAGGCGCGCGGGGATACCCGTTTCCGCATCCGTACCGCCTATGATACGGCCAGCATTGCCATCGGAGCATCGATCGCCTGTTCCGGGGTTTGTCTGACCGTGGTGCAGAAAGGCGATGACTGGTTTGCGGTCGATGTCTCGGCCGAAACGCTGTCGCGCACTGGATTGGGCAGCTGGAGCGAAGGCAGCAGGATCAATCTGGAACGCAGCCTCAAGGTCGGGGATGAACTCGGAGGGCATATTGTGTCCGGTCATGTCGACGGCGTCGGCGAGGTGACTGATGTGGCATCCGAGGGAGATTCTCTGCGCATTGTGATCCGGGCGCCCGATGCTCTGGCGCCGTTCATTGCTGAAAAGGGCTCCATCACCCTTGATGGCGCATCCCTGACGGTGAACAGCATCGAAACCGCGACCTTCGGGGTCAATCTGATCCCCCATACCCAGCAGGTGACGACACTCGGTAGCCTGAAAGCCGGCAATCGGGTCAATCTGGAAATCGATACGCTGGCGCGGTATGTCGCCCGTCTGCAGCAATGGAGCAAGACGGCGTGAACAGCATGGATGACATCAAGCGTTATATCGCCTCGGCGGAAGAGATCATCGAAGAGGCGCGCCGCGGCCGCATGGTGATCCTGGTCGACGAAGAGGATCGCGAGAACGAGGGCGATCTCTACATCCCGGCCGAAATGGCCGACGCGGCGGCCATCAATTTCATGGCCAAATACGGCCGCGGCCTGATCTGCCTGACCCTGACGCGCCAACGTATCGAGCAGCTGGGCCTGCCGTTGATGGCGCAAAACAATGCATCCCGGCACCAGACGGCCTTCACCGTTTCGATCGAGGCGCGCGAAGGTGTCACCACAGGCATATCAGCCGCTGACCGAGCCCAGACGGTTGCCGTGGCGATCGATCCGACCAAAGGTCCGCAGGACATTGCGGTGCCGGGCCATATTTTCCCGCTGATGGCCCGTGATGGCGGCACCTTGGTTCGCGCTGGTCACACCGAGGCCGGCGTTGATATAGCCCGTCTGGCTGGCCTCAACCCGTCCGGCGTGATCTGCGAGATCATGAACGACGATGGCACCATGGCCCGGTTGCCGGACCTGATCTCTTTTGCCCAGCTGCACAATCTGAAGATCGGCACCATTGCTGATCTGATCGCCTATCGGCGCCGGAACGACAATCTGATCCAGCGCATGGTGGAGGGCGAGATCGACAGTGTCTGGGGCGGCAAGTTCCGCATGCTGGTCTACCGCAATCGGGTTGAATATGCTGAACATATCGCCCTGGTGAAGGGCGATGTTGCCGATGGCCGGCCGGTCATGGTCAGGATGCACGCCATGAATGTGCTGGAAGACGTTCTGGGCGATCATGGCGCCCGCTCTGGCGTCCTGCGCGGGGCTATGCAGATGATCGGGGAAGAGGGACGCGGCATCGTGGTCCTGATCCGTGAACCACGGGCCACTGCCCTGTCCGACAAGGTGCGCCAGAAGATCGGCGAACCAGTTGAAAAGTCTGCCCAACTCCGGGATTATGGCATCGGGGCACAGATCCTGATCGATCTGGGGGTGAAGGACATGATTGTTCTTTCCAATGTGGAACGCACCATTGTCGGCCTGGAAGGCTATGGCCTGAGCGTGGTCGAAACCCGGCCCATCACGGTTCGCAGGGAGGTCTGAGAGCATGGTGGCGCGCAAAGGTAAGCCGGCCGCGAAGAAGAAGCCGGCGAAGATGCAGAAATTCTCGACCAGCAAGAGCCAGGTCAAGGGCAATCTTGCCATCGATATCCGCAAACCGCGGGTACTGATTGTCGAGGCCCGTTTCTACGAGGATATTGCCGATGCCCTGTTCGAAGGCGCCAAGGCGGTGATCGAGGCGTCGGATTTTGATTACGACCGGATCGATGTGCCTGGCGCGCTCGAACTGCCGGCAGCCATCCGGTTCGCCATGAACCGCAAGGGCGACAAGGCCTATGATGGCTTTGTGGCGCTCGGCTGCGTCATCCGCGGCGAGACGGCGCATTTCGATGTCGTCGTGAATGAAAGCGCGCGTGGCCTGCAGCAGCTGGCCATCGATCATCAGCTCTGCATCGGCAATGGCATCATCACCGTTGAAAACGAGGATCAGGCCTGGGATCGCGCCCGCAAGGACCGCCAGGACAAGGGCGGCCAGGCCGCTCTGGCCTGTGTCGCCATGATTGGCCTCAAACAGCTCTTTTCGATATGAGTGAGGGAGGCCAGCGCCGCGGTATCCGTAACGACCGACCAGCTGGCCGCCGGTCGGTTGCCCGTCTTTTTGCGGTGCAGGCCCTGTACGAAATAGAGTTCGGCGGCGGCGTTGCCGAAGCCGTGATTGCCGATTTCCGCGCCCACCGCCAGAACGAAGAAATCGAAGGCGTGCAGATGCGCGAGGCGGATGCCGACTGGTTCTCCGAAATCGTGCGGGGCGTGGCCAAGCGACAAGAAGAAATCGACCGCATCATCAAGGATGCGATGCCGCGCGCCGATGCGCTGGACCGCATGGAAGCCATCCTGCGTTATGCCCTGCGTTGTGCCGCTTACGAGATCATCGCGCGTATCGATGTACCTGCCGCGACAGTGATCGATGAGTATCTCGGCATCGTGCGCGCCTTTTTCGGCCCGCGCGAGATCAAGCTGGCCAATGGCGTAATCGATGCCGTGGCGCGCAAGCTGCGTCCCGGCGAGTTCGCGGCCTGATCTGCCCATGGCCGGGCAACGCCTCGGCGAGTTTGAACTGATTGCGCGTTATCTTGCGCCGCTGGCCGCCGATGCTCCAGGGGCTTACGGCCTGCGTGACGATGCCGCTGTTATCTCGCCCCGCCTGAACGAAGACCTTGTGGTCACCACGGATGCCATGCTGGAAGGCATCCATTTCCTGATCGAAGACGGAGCGACCAGGATCGCACGCAAGCTGTTGCGGGTGAATCTATCCGATCTGGCTGCGAAGGGCGCCAGCCCGGTTGGTTATCAGCTTGTTCTCGGGCTGCCTGAAAGGCTGGCCAATGACGAATGGCTACGCGCCTTCTGCAACGGGCTCGAGCAGGACCAGAAGGCTTATGGTTTCCCCCTCTACGGCGGCGATACGGTGCGTAGTCCCGATCGGCTGATGTTGAGTGTCACGGCCTTTGGCAGCGTGCCGGTCGGCGGCATGTTGCGGCGGGGTATGGCGCAGGCGGGCGACGACCTCTATGTCACCGGCAGTATCGGCGATGCCGCTCTTGGTCTGGAAACGAAACTAAACCACCGACTATTCCCATCGGCAGCAATGATGTTCTTCGATGCCCGGCTGCACCTGCCGACACCGCGGCTGGCTTTCGGCCAAGGCCTGCGTGGTTTGGCCCATGCCGCCATGGATGTCTCTGATGGCCTGGTGCAGGATGCCGGACACATCGCTGAAGCCTCTGGCTTACGTGCCGTGATCCATGCGGCGACTGTGCCTCTGTCACTGGCGACACGCCAGGCCGTGCAGGACGATCAAAGCCTGTTGCAAACGGTGCTTACCGGGGGTGACGATTATGAATTGCTGTTTGCCGTCCCACCCCAGGCGGGGCGGGACGTCGCGGCACTCGCCGGCCGCGTCGGGTTGGCTGCAACCCGGATTGGAACACTGGAAAGCGGCGAGGGGGTGTCGGTCGTCGACGCGGCCGGTCACTCCGTGCCATTGGCACAAGGCGGCTTTCAACATTTTGGTGGCACGCTAGAATAGTTGCGGAAAGCAGGGCGCTGACATGCGTAAAGTCGGTTTGATCATTCTGGGGCTGGTGGTGCTGCTGACGCTTGGCGGTGGCGGCGCTGCTGTCTACATGCTGATGATTGCGCCGAAACAGCAGGCCGAAGACGAGGCCGTCGATCCCAATGATCCGCCGCCACCTCCGGTGCCCAAGCGTCCGGCCTTCATTCCGCTTGAGCCATTCAGCATCTATGTGAAGCCCGAGGGGCAGCCGGCGCGAGAAATCATTGTCATTCTGCATCTTGAAGTACCGCCGGATAATGTGCCTCAGGTGAATGACAAGATGCATCTGCTGCGGGATGCCTATATCCGCGAATTGCTCAAGGGCGATCCGGTCGAAGTTCCGGCGCGCTTCACCGCCAAGGACCTGTATGCCGTGCGTGACCGTCTGCGCGGCCCCACCGAGCAGGTGATGGGAAAAGGGTTGGTGACGCAGGTGCTGCTTCTGAATATTATTGGCCAGTTGAAGTAAGTAGAATCGCGTCTATCAGAACTGGCCGTCTCCCATGACCGTACTCACGCCGGCCGCTGCAAAGCGGAACGTTCTCATTCTTGCCGTCTGCATGGCGCTGGCGAATTCCGCAGTCACCCTGCAGGTGACGCTGGGTGGGCTGGTCGGCCATATCCTGGTGGAAGACAAGGCCTTTGCCACCCTGCCGGTCACCTTCGTCGTGGCGGGTACCGCCCTTGCCACCATTCCGGCTTCGCTGCTGATGCGCAGGATCGGGCGGCGGCTTGGTTTCATGCTGGGCTGCCTGGTCGGCAGCAGTGGATCACTGATCGCCGCCCTGGGGGTCTATCTCGGGCATTTCTGGCTATTTTGTTTCGGCGCCTTTGTTTTTGGCGGCTCCAGCGCCTTTGTGCAGCTTTATCGGTTCGCCGCGGCGGATATCGCGCCGCAGGATTTCAGGAGCAAGGCAATTTCCTGGGTCATGGTCGGCGGGCTGGTCTCGGCGATCCTGGGCCCTGAAATCGCCAAATACACCCGCGAACTCCTGACGCCGCATCTGTTCCTGGCCTCTTATCTGGCGGCGGCAGCGCTGCCCGTGCTCGTCCTTGGCATCCTGACGACAGTCACGATCCCACCGCCGACCCTGTCGGAATTGAAAGAGCAGGGGCGCCCGCTGCTCGAGATCGTCCGCCAGCCCACCTTCATCGTGGCCGCGATGGCGGGCATGTTCGGCTATGGCGTGATGAACCTGCTGATGACGGCAACCCCGCTGGCGATGCAACTCTGCGAACACCCCTTCGCGGCGGCAGCCACGGTGATCCAGTGGCATGTCGTCGGCATGTTCTTCCCCAGCTTCTTCACCGGCAACCTGATCGCGCGTTTCGGCGCTTTGCGGATCATCATGGTGGGGACCATGCTCAATCTTGTCTGCATCGGCGTGGCGCTCAGCGGGGTTGGGGTCTGGCATTTCCAGATCGCCCTGCTTCTGCTCGGGGTGGGCTGGAATTTCATGTATATCGGAGGCACATCGCTGCTGACCGAGGTCTATCGGCCGGCTGAGCGCAACAAGACCCAGGCCCTGAACGACTTCCTGGTCTTTGGCACGGTGGCCCTGGCATCCCTCGGTTCGGGCAAGATGCTGTATCACTGGGGTTGGGATTTCGTGCCGCTCTCGGCTTTGCCCTTCATCCTGATGGCCGGCCTGGCCGTGCTGTGGCTGCTGCTGCAGCGCAAGCAACCCCTGCTGGCGGAATAAGCACTGGAAAAATAAGCCATATTGCGCGCCTGCCGCTTCTCTGGCATAACGACTCCCGGTTCCACCCCGCGTCGAGTCTGGGGTTAATAATGGTAGCAGTCGCGTAACCCGAGTCGGGCAGCGCTGCCCGGTCGGGCGTGTCTCGATTACATAATCTAAGGAACGAAGGGAAACGCTCATGACGGAGTTGTGGTTCGCCATCGCCTGTGGCGTATTGGCGCTTTTGTACGGCATTTGGACCTCACGGTCCGTTCTTGCCGAGTCTGCTGGTAACCAGCGTATGCAGGAAATCGCGGCGGCCATTCAGGAAGGCGCGTCTGCCTATCTGAACCGCCAGTACCGCACCATCGGCCTGGTCGGCATCGTGGTTGCCATTATCATCGGCCTCACGCTGGGGCTGAAAGTTGCCATCGGCTTCGTCATCGGTGCCGTGTTGTCGGGCGCCGCCGGCTATATCGGCATGAACGTTTCCGTACGCGCCAATGTGCGCACGGCGGAAGGGGCCCGCAAAGGCATGGAGCATGCCCTCGGCATCGCATTCAAATCGGGCGCCGTCACCGGCATGTTGGTGGTTGGTCTCGCGCTGCTCGGCGTCACGGTTTACTACCTCGTGCTGAAAACCATGAATGCCCCGGCCCGCGAGATGATCGATGCGCTGGTGGCGCTTGGCTTTGGTTCGTCG
>NZ_JANLJJ010000106.1 GCF_029255545.1 Ferrovibrio sp.
ACGCTGTTCATGGCGGCGGTGATCTGGAGCAATGCCTTCGGACTCGGCCGCCTGCTGCTGGAAACCGCCCTGCACCCCATGCCGGTGCTGCTGCTGTGGTTTTTCACCGGGCTTACTTTTGGCAGCGTGCAGATGGGCGCTGCCGTGATGTTCCAGAACGACGTGCTGTTCCGCGACCCCGACGAGGACGAGCCCTTTTACTGAGGCCGTATTTCAGGGCCGCATGAACTCATAGTCGCGGTCTTCCAGGTTCTCGATCACGAACATCAGCTCGGATTTGATGTCCGCGACGCTGCGATGGGCTTTCAGTACGCGCACGGCATCGGCGATCAGGTCGCTGGCCACCGTCTCGGGCGGAATGGCATGCTGCGCCGCCTCGTTCAGCGCGGCTTCCACATGGCGGTGCACGAGTTCGTAGACGCTGGTCATCCGTTTCCTCCCAGAAATCTAATGCGCCGGCGCGGCCAATGCGGCTGGCCGGTCGAGCAGGGCGTCGGTCAGGACGGCGCCGATCCACATGCCGGTCAGCGCGATCCAGGCGGTGAGGGCAAAGGCCGAGCTGCCGGTGACGCCAGCGCCGATGGCGCAGCCGCCGGCCAGCATGCCGCCCATGCCCATCAGCGCCGCGCCGAACAGGTAGCGCCGCATGGAGGCGCCGCCCTCGAAACCCTGCAATGCCAGCTCGCCGGTAAAGGCGGCCGCCAGGAAAGCGCCAAGGAAGGCGCCCGGCACCAGGCCGATGGCGAAATTCGCCTCATGCGGCTGCAGGAAAAACATCAGCGTGGCCGCCGATGGCCCGCTGAAGGTGATGCCCTCGATGGCCATTGGCTCAAAGCTCTGCTGCGCCAGCATGTAGGTGAACAGCCAGGCCAGCGGAATGGCGAATCCCACGCCCGAGGCCATCACCAGCACGCGCAGGCCCACGGCATTGCGCCAGGCGAAATACAAAGCCACGGCGGCAGCGCAAATGCCCAGCGCCAGCCCGCCGCGATGGCCGATGCCCAGCCAGGCGGTGAGGTCGATATTGCTGCCGCCCGTGGTCCACCAGCCGGCGATCTCCGCCCGCAGCGGACTCAAAATCCCGCGCAGGCTCATCTGCGCGGCAACGGCGAAGACCAGGCCCGAGAGCAGGGCGCGCAGGTTGCCGGTGGCGGCCAGCACCAGCATGCGCCCCGAGCAGCCGCGCGCCAGCACCATGCCGGCGCCGAACATCAGCCCGCCGACGATGGCGCCCGAGATCGAGCCGGGCACCGCCAGCATGCGTGCCTCGCGCAGGTCCATGATGCCGAAGGCCTGCAATGCCTGGGTCCAGAACATCGCCGTGCCGAAGGTGAGCAGCCAGACCGAAATGCGTGGACCGACGATGGCCGGCGAAAAGGGCTGCGGCCCCAGGATGCCGCGGCCGAATTCCACTGTGGCCGCGCGCAGGCAGAAGCGGCTCTGCTGCGCCGCCACGCCGAACACCAGCCCGACCGCCAGCCCGCCGGCGGCGGCGACGCCGGGTTCGCCCAGCAGGTCGATCAGGAAGGACAAATCCATTTTGTGATTATGCCGGCCGGGGGGCGCGCGGCCTTGATCCGGATCAAATTTCCTCGGCGATTGCCCGCAAAACCGAGGGCCGCTGCTTCATCCGGGTGCGGTGATCCAGCAGCTTTGGAAACCGCGCCGGATCGACCCCGTCGGCCTCCATCCATTGCGCCAGGGTGAAGAGATAGGGGTCGCAGATCGTGTAGCGCTCCCCCATCACCCAGGGGCCGACGAACATGTCGCTTTCGATCAGCGCGAAGCCTTCGCCCACGCTCTGCGGCACCTTGCGTTGCATGGCGGCAATGGCGGCCTCGTCGTCGACCCAGCGGCGACCGCGCATGCGATGGGCATGCGCCACATGCAGCGTCGCGCACAGATAACTGTTGAATTCCTGCACGCGGGCGAAGGCGAAGGGGTCGTCCAGCGGCGCGAGATTCGCGGCAGGAAAGGTCTGGGCAATATAGGCCAGCAGGGCGGGCGTCTCGGTCAGCACACCCTGCGGCGTCGTCAGCGCGGGCACGCGGCCCTTGGGATTGAGCGCGAGATAATCGGGGCTGCGCTGCTGCGCCGTGGCGAAATCGACGCGCCGCAGCTCATAGATGGCGTCGGTCTCGATCAGCGCGATATGCGAGGCCAGCGCGCAGGTATTGGGCGTGTAATACAAGGTGAGCATGGTGGCGATCCGGGGCGAGGGGCGGCCAGGTATTATGCCTCGTCGTCCCTGTAAAGGGGAGTGCTGATGTATTTGATGCCGGTATCGCACAACACGGTTACCACCGTTGCCTCCGGCCCCAGTTCACGCGCCACGGCCAGCGCCGCCACCAGGTTGGCGCCGGTCGATGTGCCGGCGAACAAAGCTTCCATCCGCGCCAGCCTGCGCGCCATCGCCATGGCGTCAGCGGTTGAAACCGGGATGATCGTATCGGCGATGTTCTCCCGCCACAGCGGCACGACGAAACCGGCGCCGGCGCCTTCGATTTTATGCGCGCCGCTGGTGCCGCCCGACAGCACGGCGGATTCCGCCGGCTCCACCGCCACGATGCGGATATCCGGCTTGAGTTGCCGCAGGCGCTCGGCCACGCCGCGGATGCAGGCCGCCGTGCCGGTGCATTGCACGAAGGCGTCGATCCGCCCATGGGTCTGCGCCCAGATCTCGTCGGCCATGGCGTGATAGGCAGCCAGCTGGTCGGTGTTGTTGAGCTGGTCGGTCCAGAAGGCGTCGGTCTGTTCCATGATCTGCCGCGCCGCCGCGATCATGTTTCGCGTCAGCGCCGCATCCATGCCGCCGCCCTGGCTCGGCACGATGGTCAGCTCCGCGCCCAAGGCCTGCATGTGGCGGCGCTTCTCGGCGCTGAAGGCATCCGAGGTGACGATGCTCAAATCAAAGCCCAGCGCGGCGCAGACCAGCGAAAGCGAAACCCCGGTGCTGCCGCCGGTATATTCCACCACGCGCTGGCCCGGCTTCAGCCGCCCGCTCCGGATGCCGGCCTCGATCATGGCCCGCGCCATGCGGTCCTTCATGCTGCCGGTGGGGTTGACGCTCTCGAGCTTGAGCAGGATCCGCGCGCCGTCCTCCGGCACGACGCGCCGCAATTCCAGCAGCGGCGTGTTCCCGATGCGCTGCAGCACCGAATGGTCGATCCCGGCATCTTCCGCCCGGTTGTCTCCGGAACTGGCCATGACAGGGTTTCCTTTCGAATTGAATGTATCTGCAAAATATGTATATACATATAATATGAAGCCACGGAAAACCGCGCCCCGCAAGACCCCGCCCGGAAAGACGCAGGCCGGCACTGGTTCAACCGGTAAAACACTGGTGCGCGATGCCCGCGCCGTGGTGGAAACCTGCCCCGGGCTGACCCTGCGCATGGCGGCGCGGCTGGTGTCGCGGTTCTTCGACCTGCATCTGCTGGATTCGGGCCTCAACCTGGCCCAGTTCGGCCTGATGGCGCAGATCGCGGCCAGCAGCGACGACACCATCGGCGCCCTGGCCGAGCGCGCCGGGCTGGAGCAGTCGACGCTCTCGCGCAACCTGCGCCAGCTTGAACGCGACGGCCAGATCGAGATCGCCATGGTGGAGACCGATCAACGCCGCCGCGCCGTCTGGCTCACCGAGAAGGGCGCCCGGCAGCTTGAGGTGGCCATGCCGCTCTGGCGCGAGGCGCAGCGCATCATGGGCCGCGTGATCGTCCTGGATGACGTGGCCCGGCTGGCGGCGGCGATGCCGGGGCTGGCGAAGCGGGCAACGGGCTAGCCGGCCGGAGGGGTCAATTCTGGCTGGCCTTTTCGTCATGTTTATGATATGTTCTTATCCACAGGTCGATTTACGTCATTTCAATGGTTTAACTACGCAAAACCGACTCAAAACGACGCAAAACCGCCGGGCGGCGACGCGAAACCAGCCGTCTTTGCCGCAATGGCGCGGGGCTGCTCAGGCGATGGTACAGAATCAGGCGGAAGTCTGAACCTGCGTCAGGCTGGCCTGGCTGGTCAGCACGTCCTGGATCATGTCGGGCAGCAGGTCGAGATGCTTCAGCGCCGCCTTGAGGCGGTCGCGGTCGTGGCGGCTGAGCGCGTCCGGGTCGATCTTGCTGCCCGGTTCCCGGTTGGCCGCCAGGTCGGCGATCTGCTGCTCCAGGATCAGGCGCAGCAGCAGGCCCTGGGCCTCGATCAGGCCGTTGAGGTCTTCCGGGCCGATCAGGCCCAGGTTGCCCACGGCACGCAGGCGTTCGTCGGTGGCGGTGGCGTTGCTGCCCAGCTTCAGGGCCATCAGGCGCGCCGCGCTGACCAGCGGCAGCAGGCCGCCGATCTTGAGGTCGACCCGGCCGCCCTCGCCGGCGCGCAGCCGGCCGAAGAATCCGATGGCGGGATGCAGCTGCGCCGACTGCTCGGCCAGCAGGCGCAGGAAGAGCGGCGAGGAGCGCGCCGCCGCCAGGGCCTCGTTGCGCAGGCCTTCGCCCAGCCGCAGCGCGCCATAGACCGGCTTGAGGTCGTAGAAGATGTCGACGTTCAGCAGGGCCTCGGGCGAGTGGCGCTTGATCCAGTCGGTGACGCGGCTGCGCCACTGGCCCTGGGCGCCGCGCCAGCCCGGGTTCTTGGCCATCACGCCGCCCTTGCAATAGGGGATGCCGGCGGCGTCCAGCAGGTCGGCCACGCGTTCGCCGGCGCGGGCATACCAGCCATCGTCCTCGCTGCTGCCGGCATGCACGATGGCATTGTCCTGGTCGGGTTTCAGCAGGCTTTCGCCGCGCCCGCCCGAGCCCAGCACCAGCATGCACCAGGGCGCCGGCGCCGGCTGGCCCTCGGCCTGCATCTGCGCCTCGACGATGGCGCTGGCCCGCGCGGTGATGTCGCAATAGATGCCCGAGATCACGGCGGCCACCTCTCGCGCGCCACTGCCATCCTGCAGCAGATGCGCCGCCAGCTGCGGCAATGCGGCGCGGGCATGGCCCAGTTCCTCGGCCGTCTGCGCCACGTCCAGCTCGTCGGCGATCACCTGGCCGTCCAGCGCGCGCAACGCCAGCAGGGCGCGGGCCGAGACCATGCCGGTATAGCGCCCGGCATCGTTGGTCACCGGCAGGTAGCGCAGGTTCATGCGGCGCATGCGGCCGATGGCGCGGAACATGAAGGCGCTGTCGTTGATCGCCACCACCTCGCGGGTCATGATGTCGCCGGCCCGCAGCTGCAGCGCCGCCTCGGCATGCTGGCCCAGCGCGCGGGTGATGTCGCGTTCGGTCAGGATGCCCACCACCTGGTCGAAGCGGTTGGTCACCAGCAGCGCGCCGCGCGCATCCTCGGCCATGCGTTTCGCGATGGCGGGCAGCGGCGCATCCTCGGCGATGGTCTGCGCCGGGCTGCGCATGATCTCGGCCACGCGCCGGCGATAGGGTTCCAGATCCGGAATATGGGTCGGTACATCAGCCATGCGGCGATCTCGTGCTGTGGGAATGGCCATGCGGCAGCAGCATTTCGATGGCCCATCCGGCATTGCCCTGACCGTGCAGGATGTCGCGCTGCTTCTGCATCAGGGCCTGGGCGCCGCCCAGCGTGGCGACGCCGATCCGGGTCAGGGCCGGCAGCATATGGCGCCATATTCCCAGGCAGGCCTCGGCATCGCCCAGCGCCGTGTGGCGGCCGTTGACGCTGATCCCGAATTCGGTCGCGACATGCTCCAGCGTGATGGTGGCCGCCCGTGGTTTCAGCCCGGCATAAAGCAGGCCGAGATCCAGCGCCGCGGCCGGCGGATGAAACGGCAGGCGATGGCGTTCGGCCTCATGGTGCAGCAGCGCGAGGTCATAGGCGATGTTATGGCCGATCATGACGCGGCCCTGCCAGCTCAGCTGCAGGCTGGGCCAGACCAGCGGCAGCGACGGCGCAGTGGCCACCATGGCGTCGCTGATGCCGTGGATCGCCGTCGCGGTCGGGGGAATCTTCATTCCCGGATGCACCAGGAAATCCAGCGGCGGCAAGTCCTGTGGCTCGGGGCCGTGGCAGGCCAGGCCGCCCAGCGACACCAGGCGGTCGCGCCGCACATTCAGGCCCGTCGTTTCGGTGTCGAACAGCAGGGCGGGCAGGGTGGAAAGCGGCTCGTCGGCCGGCAGGGTGAAACGGGCGGCCAGCGGCGCCGAGCGGACCGCGCCAAGCAGGCGCTGCATGCCGCCGATCAGCCGTCGGCGCATCATTCAGGTCACGCCGTCAGCGCCGCGACCAGCGCATCGCGGCGGAAGCGCTTGAGCATCGCGGCGTGGGCCGCCAGCATATGCAGCCGCAGGTCGCCGCGGATCACCTCGCGATCGTTGCGCTTCAGCCGGTCGGCGATCGGCACCAGGTCGTGGATCAGCTTCGCCGTGCCGGCCACCAGTTGTTCCGGTGGCGCCGGGTCGGCCATGCGGGCCAGCTCGAATCGCCGTTCGAAGGCTTCAATGCTGTCGGCCCAGTCCTGGCGGTGCGTTGGCACATGTTCGCCGAGGATGGCCGGGTAAAGCGCGGCCAGCGAATCGGCCAGCTTCTGCCGGTCCGGGTCGGTGCCGGGCCGCAACCAGCCCTCGATCAGCAGCAGCATGTCGCCCAGCGTGCTGGCATAGGCCTCCCAGCGGCAGGATTCCTGCGCATCGCGGAAGGCCGGCTCGGTCAGCAACTTGTCGTAGTCGAGCATGGTCTTGACGCGGCAGTAGCCGATTACCGTTTTCTGCGCGAGATAGGCGGCCTCGCCGGCGGCGAAGGCTTTCAGCTCGGCGGGCGTCGAAACCGATGGTGGAAAGAAGAACTCCAGTGTGCGGCGCAGCAAAATGCGTTTCTCCCCTGTGGTACGCTGGCATAAATGCCTGTCCGGCCTCGCTTAAACTTTGGTCTAATGGGCTGCGGCAAGTGCCGACTCCTATACTGCACGAAGCTGGCGTGCGGGTCGAATCCGTCGTCAGAGGGATAACGAAATCATAAACAAGGGGCAGGAGCGCTTCATGTCAGACCTAACTCCGGAAAAGGCCAAGGCCTATTGGGCCAGAACGTCCGGCCTCATGTGGACGATGCTCGGCATCTGGTTCTTCTTCAGCTTCGTGGTGCATTTCTTCGCGCCCCAGCTGAATACCATCCGCATCATCGGCTTCCCGCTTGGCTTCTACATGGCCGCGCAGGGCTCGCTGATCGCCTTCGTCGTGTCGCTCTACTGGTTCGCCTCGAAGCAGAATGCGATTGACGAGGAATTCGGCGTCGCCGAAGACGAATAATCCAGGGGGGAAAGCCATCATGGCAAACAATACGCAAACCGGGGGTAAGAGTTTTATCGATAACCTCGGTAAGATTTACGGGATCTACACGGGCGGCTTCGCCGCTTTCGTGATTATCCTGGCCATCCTCGAGCAGATGGGCGTGCCGAACAAGATCATCGGCTATCTGTTCGTGTTCATGACCGTCGGCGTTTACGCGCTGATCGGCGTGCTCTCGCGCACCGCCGAAATGGGCGAATACTACGTCGCCGGCCGCAAGGTGCCCGCCATCTATAACGGCATGGCCACCGGCTCCGACTGGATGTCGGCGGCGTCGTTCATCGGCATGGCCGGCTCGCTCTACCTGCTCGGTTACGACGGCCTCGCCTTCGTGCTGGGCTGGACCGGCGGCTACCTGCTGGTGTCGATCCTGCTGGCGCCGTATCTGCGCAAGTTCGGCCAGTACACGGTGCCTGACTTCCTCGGCGCCCGTTACGGCGGTAACCTTGCCCGCTTCGCCGGCGTGATCGTGCTGGTTTCTGCCTCGTTCACTTACGTGACGGCGCAGATCTTCGGCGTCGGCATCATCGCCTCGCGCTTCCTCGGCATCTCGTTCGAGGTCGCGGTGTTCGTCGGTCTGGCCGGTATTCTGGTCTGCTCGATGCTGGGCGGCATGCGTGCGGTCACCTGGACCCAGGTGGCGCAGTACATCATCCTGATCATCGCCTACCTGATCCCGGTCGTGATCATGTCGGCCAAGGTGACCGGCGTGCCGATCCCGCAGCTGATGTACGGTCAGGCCCTGGAGAAGATCCAGGCGCTGGAACCGGCCCTCGGCGTCGTGAAGGGCCATGCCGCGGTGTTCTCGGACGCCAAGGGCAACATGAACTTCACCGACGGCATGAACTTCTTCGCGCTGATCCTCTGTCTGATGGTCGGCACGGCGTCGCTGCCGCACATCCTGATGCGTTACTTCACCACGCCGAGCGTGCGTGAGGCCCGTCAGTCGGTGGCATGGAGCCTGTTCTTCATCTTCCTGCTCTACTTCACCGCGCCGTCCTACGCTGCCTTCGCCAAGCTGGAAGTCTACCAGAACGTGATCGGCCAGCAGATCACGGCCCTGCCGGGCTGGGTGAAGTCGTGGGGTGATATCGGTCTGGTCGGGGCCTGCGATGCCGCGAATGCGGCGACGCAGTTCGCGCTCTGCAAGGGCGTCACCGGCAATGGCGACGGCATCCTGCAACTCAGCGAGTTCCGTATTGCGGCCGACGCCATCGTGCTCGCCACGCCGGAAATCGCGGGTCTGCCGTATGTCATCGCGGGCCTGGTCGCGGCCGGCGGTTTGGCCGCGGCGCTCAGCACGGCCGATGGCCTGCTGCTCGCCATCGCCAATGCGCTCAGCCACGACATCTACTACCGCATGATCGATCCGCATGCCCCGACCAAGCGTCGCCTGATCATCAGCCGCGTGCTGCTGGTCTTCGTCGCCATCATCGCGGCCTATACGGCATCGACCAAGCCCTCGACCATCCTCGCGATGGTGGCCTGGGCCTTCTCGATCGCCGCCTCGGGCCTGTTCCCGGCGCTGGTGATGGGGATCTGGTGGAAGCGTACGACCGGCCCGGCGGCTGTCGCCGGCATGCTGGCCGGTTATGGCATGTGCGTGTACTATCTGGTGATGACCCAGTTCTATGGCATGCCGCTGTGGTTCGGGGTCAAGAACATCTCCTGCGGCATGTTCGGTATGCCGGTCGCCTTCATCGTCACCTACGTGGTGAGCCTGGTGACGGCGGCACCGCCGAAGGAAATGCAGGATTTCATCGACAGTATCCGCATCCCGAAGGGTGATGTGAAGCTGGCCCGGGCCGAGGATGCCCTGAGCCACTAACAGTCCTGCTTCTTGTAGGCGGCGGCGGGGACCGTATACTGGTCCCCGCCGCTTCTTTTTTGCGGCCCTTTTGCCGGATTCCCAATGACATCACAGCCCGATTTCTTCTGGAGCTACCTGCCATACTGGGCGGTCAGCTACAGCCTTGCCCTGATCGCCTGGACCTGTATCGGCCGGTTCATGATGACGGCTTTCCTGCCGCCGGATCATCCGAACTACATTTTCCGGTTCTTCAAGCTGCTGACCAACTGGGCGGTCTGGCTCACCGATTTCATCACCCCGCGCTTCGTCAACCTGCGTTTCCTGCCGCTGGTGACGGCTTTCTGGGCCTTTGCCCTGCGCTATGCGGCGCATTTCGCCTTTGCCTATAACGGCATGGCGCCCAGCCTGATGCAGGGCGCGTCATGAATCCGCAAACCATTTTCATCGCCATTCTCGGCGTGACGCTGCTGAACGGCTTCGTCTCGCCGATGGTGCCGCTGGTCTTCTTCATGGCGCCGATCTGGCTGCCGGAATTCGTCCCGCCGACCCGGATCGTGCTGCTGTATGGCACCTCGCTGATCGTTTCGGTTTCCACCCTGATGGTTTCGGCGGTGCCAGCCGGTATTTTCGAGCGCCTCACCGGGCGCCAGGAAACCGACCAGACATCGATGTTCGTCTGGCTGGGGGCCGCCATTCTGCTGACATTGCCCGGACTGATCTGAGCCCAGCCGCCATGGCCGAACCCATCGAACAGCGGGTCCGGACATTGGCGGTTCACTCGGTCGGGCGCGCCTGCTTCTTCGCCGCCCTGGCGATCTGGTGCGTGATGATCGGCCTGATCTCGGAACCGTTGCAGGCGCTGAAGGCCGGAGCGATCCTCAGCATGATTGTCGCCTGCGTGCTGCTGTTGAAGGCAGGGCGGGTGACGCATGTGTCCTACAAGAAAACCGAGGTCTGGATTCTGCTGGGACGCCAGATCGAACTGACGCCGGAAGTGGCGCAGCGCATCATCACGGTCACGCTGCGCGACATCTATCTGCGCTATACGCTTTACGCCACCCTGGTTGCCATCGCCTTCTGGTTGCTGGCGCTGATCCTCTGGCTTGGCGGCGCAAAACTTGGGATCACATGATCCCGGATGCCGGTTCGTCCCTGGGCAGCGAAAGCACGGCGCGAACGCCGCCCAGATCAGACTGTTCCAGAATCAGCGTGCCGCCGTTGATGGCGACCAGATCGGCGACAATGCCGAGCCCCAACCCCCAGCCCGGCATGGCTTCGTCGAGTCTGACGCCGCGCCGGGAGACGGCCTCGGCCTGTTCGGGCGATAATCCGGGGCCGTCGTCTTCGATGCCAATCACCAGCTGGTCGGCGGACTGGCCGGTAATCCGGACGCGGCTGCGCGCCCATTTCCAGGCATTCTCCAGCAGATTCCCCAGCATTTCCTCAAGGTCCTCGCGGCGACCGCGAAACTGCACGTTGGCGGCCATGTCGATGTCGACGGTGATGCGCCGGTCGGCATGGATGCGCCCGAGGATGGCGGCAATCTCCGTCACCACGGGTTTGACCGCGATCTCGGAGCCCAGCACGCGGCCTGACCCCGCCGTTGCCGAGGCGCGGGCCAGATGATGCTCGATCAGGCGCGACATGATGCGAAGCTGCTCGTTCATCACGGCCTTGTCGGGTGAGCCCTGCATCTCGGTCCGCAACACCGCCAGGGGCGTTTTCAGGCTGTGGGCAAGATTGCCGACATGGGTGCGGGCGCGTTCGATCAGCGCCGTGTCATGCTCCAGCACGGCATTCATCGCCTCGGCCACAGGGGCGATCTCCTGCGGGTAGATCCCGCCCAGCCGCTGGTTGTCGCCGCGCCGGATCGCGGCGAGATCGGCGGTCATCGCCCGCAGGGGATTGAGGCCGTAGCGGACCTGGAGAATGACGGCAACGGCCATGCCGATGGCGAACAGGCCAAGCGCGGTCAGCAGCAGCAGATCGAAGCTGCGGATGCGTTCGTCCAGTTCACGCCGGTCGCTTGCCACCTGAACATGGACCACGCCGGCGGCGCCGGGGAAACGCAGATCCCGCTCGACGACCAGAAGGGCCTCTCCGCGCGGCCCGGTGATCTCATGCCGGCGTATTTCCGTGCCGTCGTCATGGACGGGAAGGGTGCTGTCCCACAGCGACCGCGAACGGATCAGCCGGCCGGACGGTTCGGCCACCTGCCAGTACCAGCCCGAAAAAATCTGATCAAACCGCGGGTCGCCGAGCGGGCGCAGGATGACAACGGAGCCATCCGGCCCGATATCGGTCACGGCGATCATGCCGCGCAGCAGGGCGTCGAGACGCTGGTCGTGGTCCTGCAATACCGATTCACGGAAGGCCGCCGTCAACACGGCGCCGCCGATCGAGAGCAGGACCAGCATCCAGATCAGCGCGGCGCCGACCAGCCGCAGAGTCAACGATACGCCGCGTCGCGGGGGGGCGGCTGCTGTCATGCCGCCGCATCCTCGGCCATGCGATAGCCCTGGCCGCGCACCGTATGGATGAGATCGGCGCCAAGTTTGCGCCTGATCCGCCCGATCATGACCTCAAGCACATTGGAGTCGTTGTCGAAATGCCGGTCATAGACATGCTCGACCAGCTCGGTGCGGCTGACCACTTTGCCGGCGTGATGAATCAGATACGACAGGATGCGGAATTCCTGCGCCGTCAGCTGCAGCGGCACGCCATCGATGGTGAAGCGCCCGGCCAGGGTATCGAGCCGGAGCCCGCCGCAGGCCAGTTCCGGCTGGGCGTGGCCGGCGGTGCGGCGGATTAGCGCATGCAGGCGATAAACCACTTCGTCCATCTCGAACGGCTTGGTCATGTAGTCGTCGGCGCCAGCCTGGAAGCCAGCCATTTTTTCGCTCCAGCGACTGCGGGCGGTCAGGATCAGGACGGGAAATGTCCGGCCGGCCTCGCGCCAGCGGCGCAGGATGGTGACGCCGTCGATCTTGGGCAGTCCAAGATCGAGCACGGCGGCGTCATAGGCCTCTGTATCGCCCAGATGCCAGCCTTCCTCGCCGTCATACGCGACATCGACGGCGAATCCCGCCCCTTCCAGCGTCTGCTGCAGACGCAGGGCGAGAACCGGTTCGTCCTCGACGACAAGGATTCTCATTTGCGACGGTCGTGGTCTTCCGGCTTCAGCAGCAGGCCGCTGCGGGCATCGTAATAGAGCTTCACGATCCGCCCTTCGGCCGTCAACAGCTTGAGTTCATAGACCATCCGGCCACGCTCGTGCTCCAGCTCGGCCTCCATCAGCTGGCCGCCATGGGTTTTCTCCACCTCGGCCAGAATTTCGCGCAACGGTTTGATTTCGCCCGCTTCCACGGCACGGCGGGCGCGGTCGTGATCGGTTTCGCCGGCAGACGCCGCATGGACGATGCTGATCAGCACCAGGCCAGAGAGCAGGGCGGGGAGCAGGGCAGGAAACGGAATTTTCATGGCCAGAATTTAGCTCCGCGAAGCTGAACGGCAGATGAATGAGCCGGTCAGGCTGGGTTCAGCGGCGCTGGGTAATACTGCACCCGAGTTGAACAACGGAGCGAATCCCATGTTACGCAAAATGCTTCTCCAGGGCCTGGCCGCCGCCGCCATCATTGCCGGCGCCGCCACCATCTATGCCACCACCGTCTATGCCGGTACGGACGACAATCCGCCGGCTTCCGCAACCGGCATGTCCCAGGCGGCCCCCGCCGTCAAATCGGATACCGGCTATCTGCAACCGGACGCGCGCAATTCCGGCAAGCGTCACGATGACCATGAGCGGAGCAGCAAGGACGGTCGCAAGAAGGATCGCGAGCATCATGGGAACCGTCGTCATGCGGACCATGACGACGATTGAGGGCCGGATCATGGCAAAGCTCAGCATCGCAAAATTTTCACTGCCGCTGCTGCACCTGTGGCACGCCGTTCTGGCTGGCGGCTTTCTGGTCGCCTATCTGACGGCTGACGAGGACACCTACGCCATGCATCTGTTCGCCGGCTACGTCGTGCTGGCGGCCATTGTTATCCGGCTGCTGGTCGGCATGGTGGCGCCGCAGGGCAATCTGTGGCGCCTGCCGCGGCCCAGTGTCGCCGGAACGCTGGCCTGGTTCGGCCGGCGGCGCGGGCGCAATCCGTTTTTCGCCTGGTTTGCGGTTGCCCTGCTCGGCCTGGTCGGGCTGGCGGCGGCAAGCGGCGCGATTGCGGATTTCGTGACCTGGTTCGAGGACCTGCATGAGGGCCTGGCCGAAACCGCGTTATGGGTGATTTTCGGCCATATCGCTTTCGTGGTGGCGATCTACAACGGTCGCCGCATCAAGGCCTGGCTCACCCAGCGCCTGCCATCCGGCCTGTGGCGCGCAGAAAAGGAGGTCGCGCGATGAAACGGCGATACCTGCTGGTACTGGCCGCCGCCGCGATTGGCCTGCCGCTGGCCGCGATTGCGGCAGCCGGCAGCCCGGAGCGGGCGGCGATCCTGGCCGAATACGCGACCAGGGCGCGGGCTGCCGATCCGGGCTTTTCCGGGTTCTCGATGCAGCGCGGCGAAGCGCTGTTCCGTGGCAGCTTTTCCGGTGGCGATGCGCGCACGCCGTCCTGCATGTCCTGCCATACCGCCGACCCGCGCCAGCCGGGCCGCAATGCCAAGACCGGACGACCGATCGATCCGGTCGCGGTCTCGGTGGATCCACGGCGCTATACCGATGCGGCGCAGGTGGACAAGCACTTCGCCCGCGACTGCAAAAGCGTTCTGGGGCGCGACTGCACGGCGCTGGAGCGTGGCGATTACATCACCTTCATGGCGGGGCAATAAGCCATGCCGATGCGCTTGCTGATGGCCCTTGCCGCGATCCTGCTTGCCGGTCTGCCGGCCGTATCCCAGGCCGGCGGGAAACAGGTGGCCCCGGTTGCCGACCCACTGACCCAGAAAGTCTGCGGCGAATGCCACCTGGCGTTCCCGCCGGGCTTTCTGCCCGCCCGGTCGTGGTCAGCCCTGATGGCGGATCTGTCCGATCATTTCGGCGAAGAGATCGTCCTGCCGGCCGGGCAGGCCGCGCAGATCGAGGCTTATCTGGTGAGCCATGCCGGCGACGCTCCGGGTGGCGGTGGCCTGCGCGAGTTCATGCGCTGGGTCGCGCCGACCGGCATCCCGCGGCGGATCACCGAGAACCCGGCTTTCCTGCGTGAGCATGATTTCCCCGACCGCGTCTGGCGCGACCCCAAGGTGGTGACCAGGTCGAACTGCCTGGCCTGCCACCCCGGCGCCAGCCGGGGCTGGTTCGATGACTGATCCTTACTGGTCCGACCATGTCCCCGGCATCGGGGCCGCGGGTTTGCCTGCGCGATGCGGCAGGGCCTCGAAGCGCTCGGCATTGGGGCAGAACTGCCGGTAACCCGCGCCGGCAGCGCCGGCCTCGAACCAGCGTTGGCATTCATCGGCATTGCGGCAGAAGAAGCAAGCCCGCGCCGCGCCGCCCAGCTTGGTGCCGAGCGCGACCAGGGCCGAAGCCTCGAGATCGACATCCAGGCGATCCATCATCTTCTGCATCAGGCCGGCGCGGCGGTCGATTGCATTGCACAGGGCGTCCATGACCGGTTCCTCCTCACGGAATTGTTGGAGGCCAGCCTATTCCTTTCCCGGGAACCGACTTTGCGCTGGATCAACAAACGCCGCCGGCGGGGGGTGG
>NZ_JANLJJ010000107.1 GCF_029255545.1 Ferrovibrio sp.
ACGCTGTATCGCCTGCGGGCGAAAGTGGCGATCGAGGACCGGGATTGGCATGGTTGTGCGCTGTGGGGTGGCGCCGTGGCGCCGGCCGTACCGGCGGACGGCCTGCTGTTCGCCGATCCCCGCCTGCTCGCGATGGGCTGGCGGTTGTGGTTGTCGCCTGGCGCAGGCATCGACTTGCCGCTGGCCGATGCTGCCGCCTATGAAGCGCACCGCCTGGCGCTGGGTGTGCCCGATGGCGTCCGCGATATCGAGATCGAAAAGGGCATCCTGCTGGAAAACCATTTCGAGGCCCTGCACGGCGTCGATTTCAAAAAGGGCTGCTATATCGGCCAGGAGCTGACGGCGCGCACCAAGTATCGCGGCCTGGTGAAAAAGCAGCTGCATGTGGTGGAGACGGAGGCGGGGGCGGTCCTGCCGCCGGCCGGCACGTTGATCACGCTGGATGGCGCGGAAGTCGGCGAAATGCGCTCCTCGCTGAACGGCACGGGCCTGGCCCTGCTGCGGCTGGAGGCGGTGGCCAAGGCCGAATCGGATGGCAAGAAGCTGGAAGCCGGCGGCCTTGCGCTGCGCGTGCGGCGCCCCGATTATGCCGGTCCGCCGCCGGACGGCGGCAAGGTATAATTCAGAACACGGTCAGCGGGGCGCGGCATGGTGAAATCTCTTCCTTCCGGCGAGGATGGCCTGTGCCGCTGCGGCTGGTGCGGCAGCGACCCACTTTACATGCATTACCACGACACCGAATGGGGCGTGCCGGAATATGACGACCGCGCGCTGTTCGAGAAACTGATCCTTGACGGTTTCCAGGCTGGCCTGTCCTGGATCACCATCCTGCGCAAGCGCGACAATTTCCGCAAAGCCTTCGATGGCTTCCAGCCTGAGAAGATCGCCCGCTACACGCCAAAAAAGCTGGATGCCCTGATGCAGGATGCCGGCATCGTGCGCAACAAGGCCAAGATCGAGGGCAGCGTGCTGAATGCGCGCGGCTGGCTGCAGATCATGGAAAAGGAAGACGGCTTTTCCAATTATCTGTGGAACTACCTCGACGGCAAACCGAAGCAGAATGCCTGGACCAGCCTGAAACAGGTGCCGGCCGAAACCACCGTCAGCCAGGCGATCTCGAAGGATCTGCGCAAACGCGGCTTCACCTTCGTCGGTCCCACCATCGTCTATGCCTTCATGCAGGCGGTGGGCATGGTCAATGACCACATTGTCGACTGCCACCGCCATACGGCGGTGAAGAAGCTGAAGCGCCGCTAGGCGCTTCAGCTTATCTCACGTCAGGCCGCGCGGCCGTCGGCGTCCAGCCCCAGGGCCAGCCGTCCGGCCAGCCGCTGCTGCGACAGGGCGGTCAGCGGGTGATAGCGGGCAGCCTGCAGGTCGCGGAACAGCCGTTCCGCGCTGTTCACCCGATAGAAGGCACTGCCACCGGCGGCATCCAGCGCCAGATTGCCCAGGGCCAGCAGGCTGTCGGTCATGGTCCGCTTCAGGGTCATCATCCTGGCCGAGGTTTCCGGGCCGGGCGTGGCATGGTCGGCGATGTCCACCATCTTCTCATGGGCCGCCATGGCCGCCGCTAATGCGGCTTCCATCGCGCCGACCTGCAGCTGCGCATCGCCCTCCAGCCGGCGCTTCGAGGCGAGCGCGACGGCCTCGTCGCGCAGCCGCTCGCCCACGCCACGATACACGCTGTAGATCAGCGGGAAGGCGATCATGGTCACCAGGTGGAAGAAGGGATGCCAGACGCCGGCCGGGCGCTTCACCGCGATGGCGGCTTCCGGCACGAAAACTTTGTCCAGCACCACGTCCTGCGAGCCGCTGGCGCGCATGCCCAGCGTGCGCCAGGTCTGCTCGATGCGCACGCCTTCGGCCTTCATCGACACACCGGCATGCAGCACGGTATCGCCATGGATGGCCATGGTCATCAGCAGGTCGCCGGCTTCGGCGCCGCTGACGAAGCGCTTGCGCGCCGAGATGCGATAGCCGCCCTCGACGGCTTCGGCGCTGCCCGAACCGTTCAGCCAGTCATTGCCACCGGTGGACAACAGCATCAGATTTTCGCCGGCCACGCGCTTGAGCAGGCCCTCCACCGGCGCCTTCTCGCGGCGCCAACGCCATACATTGGCCATCAGCGGATGCGTGTGCATGGCCAGCGCCAGCGCCGTGCCGCTGCAGTGATGCGCCATTTCGCGCAGCATCTCGCTCATCTCGCGATAGGAGGCATCGCCGCCGCCGAACTCGGCCGGCACACCGGCAGCCAGCAGGCCGGCGGCCTTGATCTCGGCGAAGTTCTCCGCGGCGAAACGATCCTGTGCGTCATAATCGGCGGCGCGACGCGCAAAGCCAGCGGCCAGTGCGCGCATGCGGTCGATCGGGTTGCTGTCCGCTATGGCGGTCTTGCGCGTCTCTGTCAGTGGCGCATTCATGAACTCGACTCCTCCTGAAGGTTCGGTTGGAGGCGACACCATGTCCATGTTCGCGGCCGGCCTAAAGTTCCAATTCGGAACCGTGCGGCGGCGCGTATGGCCATGCATCCCGTCCAGCAGGGCGGCGAGTTCTCCAGCATGCGTGAGTGGAATCATGTGCGCGGCATCCTCAAGACACACCCGTTCGGCCCCGGGCATGACGGTTTCAAGGCGCCTGACGATGTGGCGGACCGGTCCGGGCGATCGGCCGCCGCTGACCAGCAATGTCGGAATCGTGATCGATGCATAATCACGCAGGCGCGTTGCCTCGGCAAAAACGGCATGGATATCCTGGGCGATCACACCGGTCATGTCGGCCATCGCCTGCTGCATCGGCGGCGGCAGGGCGGCCCATCTGCCGGCGCCGTTCCAGTAATCCATGAAGAAGGCCATGGCGCCGTGCCGGGCCTGTTCACTGCCTGCTGTGGCGCCGCCGCGCACGACCTGCGCCAGATGCGCGGCCTCGGCGAACAGATGATCGGCGTCCGGACCATCGTCGCGCAGCAGAAAAAACGCCGATGGTTCGATCAGCGTCAGGGTGCGAACCCGTTCCGGCAGCAGGGCGGCAAATCGCAGGGCGACCGCACCGCCGAAGGAATGTCCGACCAGGTCAACCGGTTCGCCCACGCGGGCCAGTGCTTTTGCAACCAGGCGCACATGATCTTGCAGGGTAACCGGCCGGCGATACGGCCATGGCCCGGTCTGGCCGCAGCCAAACAACTCCGGGCACAGGATGCGCCGCCGGCGCCCGGAGATGGCAGGCCAGGCTTTGCTCACCTTGTCCCAGTGGCTGCGATTGGTGCCCGAGCAATGCAGCAAAGCAGCAGGGCGTCCATGGCCGGCATCGCCGCATCCGATCGGAAAACCCGCCGGAAGAACAGTATCGATTTGTGGTTTATGTGAGAGCGGCGATTGCTCCGTACGCGGTTCGCTCATGCGGCACTCCAGCAGTTGCGGCGCGCAAGATGACGTCCGCCTGAAGGCGGCGGTAGTTTCAAATTGGAACTAGGCGGATTTGCATTGCCGGGATAAAAAAACCGGATGGCGACTCGATATGGCTCGTTCTGCCCGGTAGCCAAGGCAGCAGAAGTGATCACCGGACGCTGGACGCCGCTGATCCTTTACGAACTCATGCGCGGCAGCGAACGCTTCAGCGATATCCAGAACGGGGTGCCGCTGATGGCGCGCAGCCTGCTGGCCCGTCGCCTGCGCGAGATGGAGCAGGACGGCCTGATTCTCCGCATCCGCGCCGAGGGCCAGCGTGGCCATGTCTATCGTCTCACGCCGGCCGGAGACGCGTTGCGGCCGCTGATCGATCTGCTGGGCTATTGGGGCACCGACTGGCGCGTACCCTACATCGACGCGGAAGATCGCAATGTCACCCATCTGATGTGGTCGATGCGCAATGCGCTGCTTGGCGATGGATCGCGCGGCTGCGACATGGTGTTTCATTTCCGATTCCGCAACGTGCCCAGCCGCGATCACAAGCTGCGGCAATGGTGGATGATCCTGCGGGATGGCGAGGTCGATCTCTGCTACACCGACATGGGATTCGAGGTTGATCTCACTATCGATGCCGACCTGCTGGAATTCTTTCGTGTGGTGCACGGCCTCAAAAGTCTGCGGCAGGCGCGGCGTGCCGGCGAGGTGGAGATCAGCGGCAGCGGCGATGCCCTCGATTACTTCATGGAGCGTTTCGGAATCGCCGAACCGCCCCAGCCGCATTTCGCCACGGTTTCGGATCTCGTGCCGCCGGAATCGGTCAGAACGACGATCCAGGCTGCCTGAGAAATTCGTTTTCCTCCGGCGTGCTGTCACGGCCCAGCGCCGCGTTGCGGTGCGGGAAGCGGCCGAAACGCGCGATGATGGCGCGATGCCGTTCGGCATAGTCCAGGATACCGTGGCCGGGCAGGTCCTTCTCCAGCGCGGCAAATAGCAGACAGCTGAAATCCTGGTCGTCCGGCGCCTCGCTGTGCTCGAACGGCATGTAGACGAATTGCCGCATCACCGGCGGCAGGCCGATATCGAAGCCGCGATCGGTCATCTGCCGCGCAATGCTCAGTGCGCGGGCGTCACCAGCAAAGGCCTTTGCCGTGCCGCGATGCAGGTTGCGCGGGAACTGGTCGAGCAGGATGATCAGTGCCAGCGCACTTTCGGCCTGCTCGGCCCAGCCGGCATAATCGCCGGCCAGGGCACGCTCCACCGCGGCGTCAAACCGCTGGCGGATAGCTTCGTCGAAAGCCAGGTTCTTCTCCCACCAGGCCTGGCGCGGTCTTAAGGCTTCCGCGCCACCACGGTCGAACCAGAAATCCAGCACGTCGGCGGCGGTGATATCAGAGGGTGCTGCGGTATCGTTGCTCATTGCCCAGGTTTTCCCATAACCAGTAGCCGATCAGATGGCGCGGCTGGTCCTGATCGTCCAGCAGGGGAGCAATGATGCGCTGGAATACGGCAAATTCGTGATTGGGCAGGGGTGTGGCGCGGCGCACGTAGGCTGGTTCGCCGCTGGCGAGGATGGCGGCATATTCCGCCTGCAGGGCGGCGACGGTATCCGGCGCGTGCACTTCGTCGAAATAGCAGCCGCTCAGATTGCGCTGGACCGCTTGCATGTGGTTGTCGCCCAGCAGGCGGTAGCGGATGCGGATGGCGCCGCCGGTCTGCGGCAGCCAGTCGAAGATGCCGATGCCGGGCAGCAGCCCCCGCGGCATATCCAGTGGGTCGATCTCGCGACGTCGCGGCAGCCGGCCCACGCGCTGCCGCAGCCCTTGCCAGTATTCGAGGAACCGGGCCAGTGACTCAGGTAGCCTTTCAGGCCAGACCGTTTCGATATTGTGTTCTGCGATGTTCATGCATCCCCTGGTCCCAGACTACGGGGGGTTGATGAAACTGCAAAGACTGTCGTTATGGCATCCGGGTCTGCTACCCTGAAAGTGAACAGGGAGGCGATATGAACACCATCGATCTGAAGGATCGGCGTGGCGTGGTCACCGGCGGGGCGCAGGGCATCGGCCGTGCCGTCGCCGAGCGCCTGCTGCGCTCGGGCGCATCGGTCGCGATCTGGGATCGCGATGCCGCGCTGGCCGGCAGGGTGGCCGGTGAACTGGCCAGGCTGGGCCGCGTCGAGGCGGTGGCCGCCGATGTCACCGACTGGGCCAGCGTGGAGCAGGCCACGGCACAGACCAGAACGGCCCTGGGCGGCATCGACCTGCTGGTCAACAATGCCGGCATCGCCGGGCCGAACGCGCCGCTGGACCAGTATCCGCTGGCCGATTGGAACCAGGTGATCGCCATCGACCTGACCGGGGTGTTCCATTGCTGCCGCGCCGTGGTGCCGCAAATGAAGGCGGCCGGTTATGGCCGGATCGTCAATGTCGCCTCGATCGCCGGCAAGGAGGGCAACCCCAGCGCCTCGGCCTATTCGGCGGCCAAGGCCGGCGTGATCGCGCTGACCAAGTCGCTGGGCAAGGAGCTGGCCGGGCTGGATATCGCCGTCAACTGCATCACCCCGGCGGCGGCAAAAACCGCGATTTTCGACCAGATGACGCAGGCCCATATCGATTATATGCTGTCCAAGATTCCACGCGGCCGTTTCGTCGCCGTTGACGAGATCGCCGCCATGGTGGCCTGGCTGCTGTCGGCGGAGAATTCCTTCACCACCGGTGCGGTGTTCGACCTGAGCGGCGGTCGCGCCACCTACTGAGTGGATTGCCTTTTTTGAGTAAGAATGCCGAGTAAGATTGCGGGGACACGAATGCCCGAAACCCGGGTTGCCAAATTTTCCATCGGAGACGTGGTTCGCCACAAGCTGTTTCCGTTCCGTGGCGTGATCTATGATGTCGATCCGGTGTTCAACAACACCGAGGAATGGTGGCAGTCGATCCCGCCCGATCTGCGGCCGCGCAAGGACCAGCCTTTTTATCATCTGCTGGCCGAGAATGCGCAGTCATCCTATGTCGCCTATGTCTCGGAGCAGAATCTGCTGCCCGATTCCGAAGCCGGCCCGGTGAACCATCCCGACATCGGCAAATACTTCGCCGGCTTTCGCGATGGCCGCTATCACTGGCGCGCCGCGCCGCGGATGTAATCGCCGCGCCTGTCGTACTACAGCAGCCGCCCGATCAGCGCGATCAGAGCCGGCATGTTGAGGCCGATCAGCACCAGGCCGACGGCGCCGGCGATCAGCCGGCCAGGCAGCTTGTTGACCAGGAAGGCCGCGACCGGCGCGGCCAGCAGCGCGCCCACCATGATGGCGAGCGCCGTGCTGCCGATGGTGGTGAGCGTGGCCGCGCCGAGCCAGAAGGAAAACACCGCCGCCTGTACGGCCGCCACCACCGGCTCCGCCGTATTGGCCGAACCGACCGCCTTGCGCGGATCGCGGCCCTGCATGATCAGGCTGGTGGTGACGATCGGTCCCCAGCCGCCGCCGAAGGAATCGAACAGGCCGCCCAGCAGGCCGACGGTGCCGGGCCGGCCTTTTGGCGTTTCGAAGGCAACAGGATCGCGACGCCAGCGCAGGGCGCGCAGGATCACCACGATACCCATCAACCCGAGATACAAGGCGGCCAGCGGGCGGATCACGTTGAGCGGCAGCAACGCGATCACGCTGGCGCCGACGATGCCGCCAACGATGCCGGGCAGGATCAGGCGGCGGCAGACCGCCCAGTCGATATTGCCGAATTTCCAGTGCGAGAGGGCCGAGGCGATGCCGGTAGGGATCTTGGTGACATGCACGGCGGCGCTGGCCACGGCCGGCGGCAGTCCGGTCGCGACCAGCACGCTGCTGGCGATCACGCCATAGCCCATGCCGATGGCACCATCGATAAGCTGCGCGGCAAAGCCGACAGCGGCAAAAAGCGCCAGGTCGATATCCACGCTGCCTCCTGGTTACGGTAACGCCTGAACCGGGGAGAAGTTACGCGGCAAAGCTGCGCAAGGCGTAGTCTACCAGAGTCTCGACCGTTTCCGACAGAGGATGACGGTTGGTGTCGAGTATCAACCGTGCGGCGCGTGGTGCCTCGTAAGGCGCTGAGATGCCCGTGAATCCGGCAATTTCCCCGGCCCGTGCGCGTTTATACAGGCCTTTGGGATCGCGGGATTCGCAGGTCGCAAGATCCGCCTGTACGAAAATTTCATGGAAATCCGCACCAATGATCGTACGCGCATGATCGCGCTGCTGTTGCAGCGGGCTGATCGCGGAAACCAGAACGATCTGGCCGTTTTCCGCCATCAGCTTCGCCACCTCGGCAATGCGGCGGAGATTCTCGGCGCGATCGGCATCGGAAAAACCGAGATCGCGGTTCAGGCCGTGGCGCAGGTTGTCGCCATCCAGTACGGCGACCTGGCGGCCGCGCGCAAACAGCGCCGATTGCGCCGCCATCGCCAGGGTCGACTTACCCGCCCCGGACAGGCCGGTGAGCCACAGTACGCCGCCGCGATGGCCGTTCACGGCGACGCGATCCCGAGCAGTGACGCTGGAATCCACCGCCACGATGGCATGCGCTGCCTGCTGCAGCACCTCCTCGATCACCAGGCCGCCGGCGATCTGCGGGCCGCGGATCAGCACGCCACGCCCGGTGCGCGGCTGGCTGTCATAAAGATCGAGTGCCAGCGGCCGGCGCGAACGCAGGATGACACGCGCCACGCCGTTGCGCTCGATCTGCGTGGCATCAGCGCTGCTCAGGGATTCGACATCCAGCGCTTCGGTGATCGCCTCGATCTCGACCTCGCGCTCAGTGGTGCCGACTTTCAGCGTCATGCGGTCGCCGGCTTTCAGCGGCGCCTTGTCCAGCCAGAACAGCCGTACAGCGATGCGGCTGGCCTCGCGCGGCGCCTGATCGGGGTGGCTGGCCAGCACGCCGCGTTCGACGAACACGTCCTCGTCCAGGGTGAAGGCGACGCTGTCGCCGGCAATGGCTTCCTCGCGCGGCTGGTGCCGGCCAGCATTGCCGCGCCAGCTTTCTAGGCTGGCCACCACGGCCTCGCGGCCCAGCGGCGCGAAGCGGATGCGCTCACCCACTTTCAGGCGGCCACTTTCGATGCGGCCGACGACCACGCGGCGGTCGTCCAGGCGATAAAGGTCTTGGATGGGCAGGCGCAACGGCTGCTCGATGGGCAAGGCGCGCGCGCTGAAGGCATCCAGTGCGCCGATCAGGGTCGGCCCGCGATACCATGCGGTCTGGGGACTGTGCACGGCGATGTTGTCGCCGGTGCGCGCCGAGACGGGCACCAGGGCCGCAGCCTCGATGCCGATATCGGCCAGGTAATTGCGCACGGATTCGGCCACGGCCTGGAAACGCTGTTCGTCATGGTCGATCAGGTCGATCTTGTTGACCGCCACCGCCACCTGCCGGATGCCCAGCAGATGCAGCAGGTAGGCATGGCGGCGCGTCTGCTCGGCCAGGCCTTGTACGGCATCCACCACCAGGATGGCGGCATCGGCCTGGGCCGCGCCGGTCACCATGTTCTTCAGGAATTCCTTGTGGCCGGGCGCGTCGATGATCACATAACGGCGGCGCTGGGTGGTGAACCAGATCTGCGTGGTGTCCACCGTGATACCCTGGTCGCGTTCGACTTGCAGGGCATCCAGCAGGAACGACCATTCGAAATCCAGGCCGCGCTTTTCCGACACGGCTTTCAGTTGTTCCAGCTTGCCGGCCGGCAGCGAATCCGTGTCATGCAGCAGGCGACCGACCAGGGTGGATTTGCCGTGATCGACATGGCCGACGATCACGATGGGAAAGGCTCGGCCTTTCTGAAGTCCCGGGGCCTTGGGGTGGATGGCCAGATCAATGACGCTCATGGCGCGCTCCTCACATATAACCGGCGACGCGCAGCCGCTCGAAGGCATCTTCCGAATCATGGTCCATGGCGCGGCCGGCGCGTTCCGGTTCGCGGGTCACTTCCAGTTCGGCGATGATCTGCTCGATATTGGCGGCGCGGCTGTCGATCGGGAACGTGATGCCGATCTCGCCCAGCGAGCGAAAGCGCTTGCCGTCGTCATTGGCGAAATACAGTGGTACCACCGGAATCTCCTCGCGCTGGATGTAGCGCCAGATATCCAGTTCGGTCCAGTGCAGCAGCGGATGGATGCGCATATGCACGCCGTCGGGCAGATCGGCGGCGAAGTGGTCCCACAGCTCGGGCGGCTGGTCGCGGAAATCCCAGGCGCCGTCATCGCCGCGCGGGCTGAACACGCGCTCTTTGGCGCGCGTCGCCTGTTCGTCGCGGCGGATGCCGGCGATCACGCCTTTCCACTGGTATTTGGCGATGGCTTCCTTCAGGCCCAGGGTCTTGCGCGCGGCGATGCGCGAATTATGCGGCAGGGTCGGATCGGTGGCTTCCAGCGGCGGGCAGGAATCCTTGATCAGCTCCAGCCCCCATTCCCGGGCATAGCGGTCGCGGAAGGCATAGGTCTCGGGGAATTCCAGCCCGGTATCCAGATGCGCCACCGGAAACGGCACGCGACCGAGGAAGGCCTTCTTGGCCAGCCAGATCATCACGTTGGAATCCTTGCCCAGCGACCATAACATCGCCAGCGGACGGATGCGGCTGTAGGCTTCGCGGAGAATGTAGATGCTCTGGGCTTCGAGCTGGTCGAGATCGTCCTGCATGGTCCTGTTACTCAGCTTTCTCAGTCTTCGCCGCGGCTGCGGAAGGGGGTGAAGGAGGTGGGACGGCCATGAATGCCGCATTCGGTTTTTTCGCTGCCACGCCAGCGGCCGGCGCGGGCGTCTTCACCCTCGGCCACCGGCTGGGTGCAGGGCGCGCAGCCAATCGAAAGATAACCCCGCGCCACCAGCGGATGGCGCGGCAGATCATGGCGGATGAAATAGGCTTCGATCTCCGCCGGGCCCCAGTCGGCCAGCGGATTGAATTTCAGTCGCGCGCCATCGGCTTCCACCAGCGGAATGGCGCTGCGTGTGGTGGCCTGGAAGCGTTTGCGGCCGTTGATCGAGGCGGCGAACGGCTTGAGGCCGCGTTCCAGCGGCTCCACCTTGCGGATGCGGCAGCAGGCGTCGGCGTCGCGGAACCACAGCGTGCCGCCCTCGTCATTGGCGGCCAATGCCCTGGGATCGGGCCGCAGGCTGCGCACATCGCTCAAACCCAGCCGGGCGGTCAGTGCATCGCGATAGGCCAGCGTCTCGTCAAACAGCTTGCCGGTCTCCAGGAACAGCACCGGCGTGGCGGGATCCACCTGCGCCACCAGATGCAGCAGCACGGCGGCCTCGGCCCCGAAGGAAGACACCAGTGCGATCCGGCCGGGGAACAGCTCGGTGACGGCAATGCGCAGGACCTCCTCGGCCGGCTTGCCCTGCAGTCGGGCATCCAGCGCGCGGGCATAATCGCCGATATCCAGCGAAGCGAAAGCCAAAGCGCTCATTCCGCGGCCTCCTGTTTCCTGGTGGCGGCCAGCCGCTGTTTCAAGGCGCTGACGCGGCCATCGCCCGTGGGCTGGTAGACATGGCTGAAGCTGCGCATCGCGGCGGCAAAGGCCTGGGTGGCATCCTCGCGGGCGATCTCGAAGGCATCGAAGCCGCAACGCTGCATATGCCAGAGCTGGTCCTGCAATACATGGCCGGTGGCGCGCAATTCGCCCCCGAAACCAAATCGCTCGCGCAAAAGTCGCGCCTGGCTGTAGGCCCGGCCATCGCTGAATTTCGGAAACTCCAGCACGATCAGGTCGAAGCGACCGGCTTCGGGGCCGAAGTCCAGTACATCCACCGTGTTGGGCAGGCGGATGCCAACCGGTGCATTGCGGCCGACGAGCTGTTCCTTGTCCGCTTGCCAGCGGGCATGGGAGATCAGCGCGGGCCTGTCCTCGGGCAGCGGCGCATCGTCGGCGACGCTGAGCCAGGCATCCTCGCCGACCAGGTTTCCGTCCTTAAGCAGCGGCATAGATGGCCTCCTTGAACGGCTGCAGGCCGACGCGGCGATAGGTGTCGAGGAAACGCTCATCGCTGTTTCTGCGCAGGCGGAGATAGGTTTCCACGAGGCTGTCGATGGCATCCACGGTCTGGGCCGTGTCCAGCGCGGGCCCGAGAATGTCGCCCAAAGCCGCATCCTGGTCGGCCGAGCCACCCAAAGTGAGCTGGTAGAATTCCTCGCCATTCTTGTCGACGCCCAGGATGCCGATATGGCCCACATGGTGATGGCCACAGGCATTGATGCAGCCCGAGATCTTGATCTTCAGTTCGCCGATATCATGCGCGCGCTCCCAGTTCTTGAAGCGCAGGGCAATCTGCTGGGCGATCGGGATCGAGCGGGCATTGGCCAGCGCGCAGTAATCTAGACCCGGGCAGGCGATGATGTCGGAGGCCAGGCCCACATTCGGCGTGGCGAGATCGTATGCCTTCAGGGCCTTGAACAAGGCCGGCAGATCGGACTGTTTCACATGCGGCAGCACCAGATTCTGTTCATGCGTGACGCGGATTTCGCTGAAAGAGTAGCGGTCGGCGAGGTCGGCCACGGCCAACATCTGTTCGGCCTTCATGTCGCCCGGCGGCTCGCCCTCTTTCTTGAGCGAGATGGTGACGATGCTGTAACCCGGCTGCTTGTGCTTGAACGTGTTGCGCCGGGCCCAGAGGCCGAATTCGAAATCGGTGCGGAAGGCATTGGCGTATTCCGGCGCCACGCCACCCAGCAGTGTCTCGAAGGCGGGCGGGGCGAAATGCGCCGCGATCTGGTCGATGGCCTCCTGCGGCAATTTCAGCGCACCGTCGCGGATCGCCTGCCATTCGGCCTCGATCTTATCGCGTATGGTTTCAATGCCGATCTCGTGCACCAGGATCTTGATGCGCGCCTTGTAGATGTTGTCGCGCCGGCCGAACTGGTTGTAGACGCGCAGGATCGCTTCCAGATAGCTCAGCAGGTGCTGCCTGGGTAGGAAATCGCGGATCGTCTTGCCGATGAAGGGCGTGCGGCCCAGGCCACCGCCCACGATCACCTCGAAGCCGGTTTCGCCTGCGGCATTCCTGTGCATGCGCAGGCCGATATCGTGCACCCGCACGGCGGCACGGTCGTTCGGCGAGCCGGTGACGGCGATTTTGAATTTGCGCGGCAGGAAGCTGAATTCGGGGTGGAAGGTCGACCATTGCCGGATGATCTCGCACCAGACGCGCGGATCCTCGATCTCGTCATGGGCGGCGCCTGCGAACTGGTCGGTGGTGGTGTTGCGGATGCAGTTGCCGCTGGTCTGAATCGCATGCATCTGCACCTTGGCCAGATCGGCCAGCGCATCGGCGGCGTCTTCCAGCCTGATCCAGTTGTATTGCAGGTTCTGCCGCGTGGTGAAATGGCCCCAGCCGCGGTCGTATTTGCAGCCGATCTGCGCCAGCGCCCGCAATTGCCGCGACGACAGCGTGCCATAGGGAATGGCAATGCGCAGCATGTAGGCATGCAGTTGCAGATACAGGCCGTTCTGCAGGCGTAGCGGCTTGAATTCGTCTTCGCTGATCGCGCCGTTCAGGCGTCGCGCCACCTGGTCGCGGAACTGCGCCACGCGTTCGTCCACAAGGGTCTGGTCGATCTGGTCATACTGGTACATGGGCAAATCCTTAAGCTACGCCGCCGGCCGCTTTTTCGGTGGTCGGCCCGGCGGCGCGGATGCGCTCGCGGAATTGGATCGGCCAGGGGAGCGTCGTGCCGGCATCCACCGGCACCAGATACGGCGCCACCACGATGTTGCGGGCCGCCTGTGCCTCAGCTTCGGCCAGCCATGCGGCGGCGGCCTCGGCATTCGGCGCTACGAAGGCCGCGGCGATGTCGCGGCTCCAGTCGTTGCGGACGGTCAGATAGACCACGTCGCCGCTGGTCAGGTGGTTGGCGGTGACGATATGCGCCTGGTCTTTCAGTTTGGGGGCTTTGGCCATGGGGCTGGTCCTTATGCGCGGCGCTGCTGCGGCAGGGCGGAGATTTGTGCGGCTGCGGCCACTGCGCCGATCACCAGCAATACCGGGCCGTTTCCATGCTGTGCAGCCAATGCCGGCAAGGCATGAAGCGGTCCGGCGCTCACCTGCTGGTCGGGCCGCGTGCCATTCTCGATCAGCGCGACGGGCAGTGCGGGCGACGTGCCGGCATGCAGCAGGCGGTCGCGGATATCCGCCGCCTGGCTCAGGCCCATATAGACTACGACGGTTTCGCCCGCGCGGGCCCGCTCCGCCCACTGGATGGCGTCTTTGCCGTCTTTCAGATGGCCGCTCACCAGCGTCACGCCATGGCTCAGGTCGCGATGGGTCAGCGGTATGCCGGCGGCGGCCGCGCAGCCGAGCGCCGCCGTGATGCCCGGTACCACCTGCACGGCGATGCCGCGTGCCTGCAGGTATTCCATTTCCTCGCCGCCACGACCGAAGATGAAGGGGTCGCCGGCCTTCAGCCGCACGACGCGTTTGCCTCGGCCGGCCAGTTCGGCCATCAGGGCGTTAATCCGATCCTGGCTCAGACGATGGCGGCCCTTGCGCTTGCCCACCGCGATGCGCTCGGCATCGCGGCGCACACGATCCAGTACGGCCGGCGCCACTAGGTCGTCGAACAGCACCACATCGGCCTGGCTCATCGCCTGCTGGGCCTTCAGGGTCAGCAGGTCGGGATCGCCCGGCCCGGCGCCCACCAATGCTACGCTGCCCTCGATGTCAGCCTGCGGCGCATTGAGCTGGGCCAACAGCGCGCTGCGTGCGCCGCTCACATCACCGGCCAATGCCTTCTGCGCCACGGCGCCGTCAAACACATTTTCCCAGAAACGTTTGCGCAGATGGGGCTCGCGGATCACGCGCGCCACGCTGCTGCGGAAATCGCCGGCCAGGGCGGCCAGGTCGCCCAGACGCGCCGGTAGCAGCGCCTCGATCTGGGCGCGGATGCGGCCCAGCAGCAACGGCGCGGTGCCGTTCGATGCAATGCCGATGGTGATGTCGCCGCGTTCGACGATGGCGGGCACGAGAAAATCGGAAAGGTCGGCGCGATCCACCACGTTCACAAGAATACCACGCGCCCGCGCTGCTTCGGCCAGGGCAAGGTTCTGGGACTCGTCCTCGGCCGCGCCGATGACGAGCCGCATGCCATCGAGCAGGGTGGGGGAGAAGGACGCTGCCTGATGCCGCACGCGACCGGCGGCGGCGTGGCCGGCGATCTCGTCGTTGATGTCGGGGGCGGCGACTGTGACCACCGCACCGGCTTTCAGCAGCAGGCGGATCTTGCGCGCGGCATTTTCGCCGCCGCCCAGCACCAGCACGGACCGACCTTCCAGCACCAGGAAACTCGGGAATGTCTGCATGGCGCACCCCTCTTCGTGGCGCAGAACCGATGCGGCATGATATTTAACAGTCA
>NZ_JANLJJ010000108.1:0-2840 GCF_029255545.1 Ferrovibrio sp.
GGATGCGTCAGGATCAGCGGCTCGTTCGCCTCGATGCCGGCCAGCACGCGCGCGGCAAACGCGTCGCCCTCCATCGGATTCTGCGTCTGCGCCTCGAAGGCGGCTTCGATGCGGGCCAGCATCTCGGGCGGCGTGCGGCTGGCGCCTGCCAAAGATTGCGGCCGGTTGCGGGTGGATTGCTTGATGCGCGAGGCCACCACGCCGGGGCAGACCACCGAGACGCGGATGTGCGACTGCATGATGGCAAGCTCCTGCGCCAGGCTTTCGCTCAACCCCACCACGGCATGTTTGGACGCGGTATAGGCCGTGAGGAATGGCGGCGCGGTGAGGCCAGCCAGCGATGCCACGTTCAGCACATGGCCGGGTGTATGCCCTGCGCGTTCCCGCGCCAGCATCAGCGGCAGGAAGGCGCGCAGGCCGTTCACCACGCCAAACACATTCACGCCAAACACCCAGGACCAGTCATTCGGGTGGCTGTCCCACAGGGGCCCAAGCTGGCCACCCACGCCGGCATTGTTGATGAGCAGATCCACGCCGCCAAAACGCGAGGCGATTTCATGCGCCAGCGCCGTCATGGTGGTGGCATCGCTCACATCGGCGGCGAAGGCGGCAACGCCGGCGCCATGTTCGCGCAGGGCATCCGCGGCGGCGTCCAGCGCGGGCGCCTCCACGTCCACCAGCGCGATCTGCAATCCACGCGTGGCCAGCGCCTGGGCCAGGGCAAAGCCGATCCCGCTGGCGCCGCCGGTGATGACGGCCACCTGTCCGGTTGCGATTTTCATGGTCTTGTCTTTCTGCCAGAGAGGCTCGTTATGGGGTCGTCTTAAGAAATGTCGCCGGGCAGGGCGGCCGTGAAGCGGCCGAGCAGCTCGGCCAGCATGGCGATCTCGTCGGTTTCCCAGCGGTCGCGGAAGGCCTCGGCCGCCATGCGCTTCAGCGTCTTCTCGGCTTCCTCCACGCGGGCGAGGCCGGTTTTGCTCAGCACCACATAGCCCACGCGGGCATCGCGCGGATCGGCTTCGCGCTTCACGAAGCCGGATTTCTCCAGCGGCAGGCACATGCGCGTGATGGTGGACTGGCTGGTGTGCAGGCGCTGCGCCAGGTCGACGCGGCGCAGGCGGCGCAGCGGCGCATGGCCCAGCTGCAACAGCAGCAGCAGCTCGGTGAGGCTCAGGCCATGCACCGAGCCCAGCATCGGGCTGATGCGGGCTTCAAGGAAGGCCTGGGCGCGGAACAGCCGCAGCAGGGCGGACAGGGCGGTGGTATTGCTCATGCGGCCGGATATATACCGACATGCTTCCGTATGCAAGTAGTTTTAAATTGTTGTTTTACGCCGCCGGAGTTTTCGCTCATACACACAGTTCGTCACCCTCGGGCTTGACCCGAGGGTCCACGTCTTTGTGTCGGCGATGCGTTTACTTGGTTAAGACGAAAAAACGTGGATGCCCGGGTCAAGCCCGGGCATGACGGCGGGGGATTGGGCCGGCTATACCGTGGTCGCCAGTTTCTCCAAATCTCTCCTTACCCATTCCGCATCCCGCTCCCATGTCGCGTCATCCATCGTCGGATGACGGAAGAGGGTGAGCACCACTTCGCAGCCGCGCCCGTTCGGCATGACGCGCAGCGGCACGTCGATCACATGGCCCTCGGGCGTGGTCACGCGATGGTCGAGCACGCCGAACTCGTTGCGCGGCGTGAACACGATGGTCGCCCGGCCGCCGGCCTGGTCGGCGACCCAGCTGCCGTCGATCTGGTGCCGCAGGGTGCCGAGCCCGCTGGCCCAAAGCGGCCAGTTGGCCGGATTGCTGAGGAAGGCGTAGGCCTCGGCAAACGGCCGGTCGATGGTCACCGCGATATGGCGGGTGGCCACAGGAGCAGCCTGGGGGTCAGGTGGGGTTGGCGACGGGGTTGGCGGCGGGGGCGCGGTATCGGCCATCGTTGCCTCCTTGCCGGAAAGCCGAGTTCGTGTTATGTTCTCATAGATCGGCCGGCCTGTCCAGCGGATTAACAGTGCGAACCAGTCGCAACAGGCCGCTCACGTAATATCAATGGGTTAAGGCATCAAAACATGCGCAAAACGACGCAAAACCGCTGCACAACACGCGACAACCGCCGCCGCGGCGCCGGCGGATAAAGCTTTCCTTGTCCACCGGCCGGCGAAAGGTATAGTCCGCCCGCGCTGCCATCTGCCGCGTCCTGCATTCCGCCATGCCCTGCATTCTCGCTGGCCAGACATATATAGACGTCATGACTACGCCCGCTCTTAATTCTCTCGGTTTCCCGAAGGCCCCCGCCTCCACCCGCGTGGTGGTGGCGATGTCGGGCGGCGTGGATTCCTCGGTGGTGGCCGGCCTGCTGGCCCGCCAGGGTTATGAGGTCATCGGCATCACGCTGCAGCTTTACGACCACGGCGCCGCCATCGCGCGCAAGGGCGCCTGCTGCGCCGGGCAGGATATCCATGATGCCCGCCAGGTGGCCGAGCGTTTGGGCATCCCGCATTACGTGCTGGATTACGAAAGCCGCTTCCGCCAGTCGGTGATCGACGACTTCGCGGATTCTTATGTGCGCGGCGAAACGCCGATCCCCTGCATCCGCTGCAACCAGCGGGTCAAGTTCCGCGACCTGCTCGACACCGCGCGCGACCTCGGCGCCGACTGCCTCGCCACCGGCCATTACGTGCAGCGCGTGGTGGATGAGCAGGGCCGGTCGCAGCTGCTGCGCGGCGCCGATCCACGCCGCGACCAGAGCTATTTCCTCTATGCCACCACGCCCGGGCAGCTCGACTACCTGCGTTTCCCGCTGGGCCATATGGAAAAGCCCGAGGTGCGCAAGCTGGCCGA
>NZ_JANLJJ010000108.1:2940-14520 GCF_029255545.1 Ferrovibrio sp.
TGTCGCCCCGGTTTGGAAGATGTGGTTTGGCCGGCGTCCGTATCCTGCTGATTGACGAAAACCCCGAGCGCGCCACCGTGCTCGCCGAGGCCCTGCGCGGCCAGGGCTATGACCTGGTGGCCCAGCTGGCGCCACGCGAATTGTCGGCCCGGCGGGTGCAGGAGATCGGCCCCGACGTGATCATCGTCGACATGGAATCGCCCTCGCGTGACACCATCGACAGTATGCGGCAGATCAACGCCGACCAGCCGCGCCCGGTGGTGATGTTCGTCGACCAGTCCGACGAGACCATGATCCAGCAGGCCATGCAGGCCGGGGTTTCCGCCTATATCATCGACGGGCTGAACGTGAACCGGGTCAAGCCGATCGTCGATGTCGCCATCGCGCGGTTCCGCGAATTCCAGGCCCTGCGCGACGAGCTGCAGAAAACCCGCGCCACCCTCAACGAGCGCAAGGTCATCGACCGCGCCAAGGGCCTCTTGATGCGCGAACGCGGCTTAAGCGAGGAGGAGGCTTATGCCGCCTTGCGCAAGTTGGCGATGGATCGCCAGCAGCGCCTGGCCGAGGTTGCCGAAAACCTGATCGCCTTCGCCGATCTGCTTAAAAAGAAATAGGCAGCTGCCTCGTTTTTGTGCATTGCAGCATGAAAACCCGACTCGTCGCGGCGCGCTAGAGGCTTGAAAAGCCACATCCCCCGGCTCTGGCACGCATCCTGCTAAGAAGACAGCGAACCCGCTGCAACGGCGCAGCGGATGATCGACCTCCCGCATCAGCCTCCCCAGGCAGAGCAGCAGCGTCGGTCGCGAATGGACAATGGCGTCCCGCAATGTGGTCCCGGTTTCCGGGGCCTCCATTGCCGGGCGCTTTTTTTATGGCCGCGACGCCGGACAACGATCCGGCAGCAGGGAAAAGGGGTTTCGACATGGCTGTGTTCAACCGTCGTCAGTTGCTCAAGTCCGCCACCGGCGCCGCCGCGCTGATGGCCGCCGCCAGGCTGCAGTTTCCCGCCGGCGCCTTCGCGCAGGGCGCGGGCCCGGAAGTGAAGGGCACCAAGCTCGGCTATATCGCGCTGACCGATGCCTCGCCGCTGATCATCGCCAAGGAAAAGGGCTTCTACGCCAAATACGGCCTGCCCGAGATGAGCATCGAGAAGCAGGCCTCCTGGGGCGCCACGCGCGACAATATCGAGCTCGGCGAGGCGGGCGGCGGCATCACCGGCGCGCATATCCTCACGCCGATGCCGTATCTGATCTCCACCGGCAAGGTCACCAAGACCAAGGTGCCGATGAACATCCTGTGCCGGCTGAACACCAATGGCCAGTCGATCTCGGTGTCGAAGACTTGGGCCAATATGGGCGTCACCACCGATGCCAGGGCGCTGGCGGCCGGCTTCAAGAAGGCCCGGGCGGAAGGCAAGGAAATCAAATGCGCCATGACCTTCCCGGGCGGCACCCATGACGTCTGGCTGCGCTACTGGCTGGCGGCCAACGGCATCGACCCCGAGAAGGACGTCTCCACCATCGTGGTACCGCCGCCGCAGATGGTGGCCAACATGAAGGTCAACACCATGGAGGCCTTCTGCGTGGGCGAGCCGTGGAACTCGCAGCTGGTGCACCAGAAGATCGGCTTCACCGCGCTGACCACCGGCGAGCTGTGGAAGGACCATCCCGAGAAGTCGCTCGGCCTGCGCGCCGACTGGGTCGAGAAATACCCGAAGGCGGCCAAGGCCATCCTGATGGCCGTGCTGGAAGCCCAGCAATGGTGCGACAAGCTCGAGAACAAGGAAGAGATGTGCAAGATCGTCGGCGGCCGCGACTGGTTCAAGGTGCCGGTGGCCGACATCCTCGATCGCCAGACCGGCAACATTGATTACGGCGATGGCGGCCGCAAGGCCAAGGTTGGCCTCGACAGTCCGCTGGTGATGAAATTCTGGCGCGACTTCGCCTCCTATCCGTTCCAGAGCCATGACCTGTGGTTCCTCACCGAGGATATCCGCTGGGGCTATCTGCCGGCCGATACCGACGCCAAGGCCCTGATCAAGCAGGTCAACCGCGAGGATCTGTGGCGCGATGCGGCCAAGGCGATCGGCGTGTCAGACGCCGATCTGCCGAAATCCACCTCGCGCGGCAAGGAAACCTTCTTCGACGGCAAGGTGTTCGATCCGGCCGATCCCGCGGCTTATCTGAAAAGCCTGGCGATCACCCGCGTCTGATCATGTCCGCGCACGACAAGGAGCTCTCCATGGCTGTGAAGACCGATGTCCTGAGCAAGGCGGAACTGGGCGGCGAGAGTATTCTCGCCGCCTGGATGCCGCGTATCGCCGGCGGCCTGCGGATGTTTGCCGCCCGCGTGCTGCCGCCGGTGCTGTTCCTGCTGCTGCTGCTGGCGATCTGGGAGGTGGCCTGTTCGCAACCGGGTGCCTCGCTGCCGCCACCCTCGACGGTGATCACCGATACCTGGGAACTGATCATTGATCCCTTCTTCGACAAGGGCAATCTCGACAAGGGGCTGTTCTGGCATCTCGCCGCCAGCCTCAAGCGGGTGGCGGTCGGCTTCGCGCTGGCGGCTGCCGCCGGCATCGCGCTGGGTGTGCTGATCGGCCAGTCGACGCTGGCCTTCCGCGGCCTCGATCCGATCTTCCAGGTGTTGCGCACGGTGCCGCCGCTGGCCTGGCTGCCGCTCTCATTGGCGGCATTCCGGCATGCCGATCCCTCGGCGATCTTCGTCATCACCATCACCGCGATCTGGCCGATCATCCTCAACACCGCGGTCGGCATCCGCAACATCCCGCAGGATTACCGCAATGTCGCCCGGGTGCTGCGCCTGAACGGCTTCGAGTATTTCTTCAAGGTGATGCTGCCGGCCACGGTGCCGTTCATGTTCACCGGCCTGAAGATCGGCATCGGCCTGAGCTGGCTGGCCATCGTTGCCGCCGAGATGCTGATCGGCGGCGTCGGGATCGGCTTCTTCATCTGGGATGCCTGGAACAGCTCGCTGATCAGCGAGATCATCCTGGCGCTGATCTATGTCGGCCTGGTCGGGTTCATGCTCGATCGCCTGATCAGCTTCATCGGCAACCGCGTCGGCGGCTACGCCCAGCAATAGGAAGCCGATGATGGCGCGACGTCCGGCAAAAACCAAAACAATGGGGGCCGCCAGCACGGCGGCCTCCATTCCGGTCCGCATCGGGTTCATCGCGCTGACCGACAGCGCGGTGCTGATCGCGGCGAAAGAGAAGGGCTTCTTCGCGCGCCAGGGGCTGGACGTCACCCTGGTGCGCGAACCCTCCTGGGCCAACATGCGCGACAAGGTGGCGCTCGGCGCGCTGGATGCCGCCCATATGCTGGCGCCGATGCCGCTGGCCGCCACATTGGGCGCCGGCGGCTGGAAAAAGCCGCAGATCACCAGCTTCGCGCTCAATCTGAACGGCAACGCCGTCACCATCTCGTCGAAACTGTGGAACCGCCTGGTCGAGGCCGAGCCGGCCGTGGCGCAGGACCGCCACGAGGCCGGCAACGTGCTGCGCCGCCTGATCGCCGCCGATCGCAAGGCCGGCCGGCCGGTGCTCACCTTCGCCACCGTGTTCAACTATTCCTCGCACCAGATCCAGCTGCGCTACTGGCTTGCCTCGGCCGGCATCGATCCGGACCGCGACGTCAACCTGGTGGTGGTGCCGCCACCGCAGATGACCGACCGGCTGGCCGCGGGCGAGATCGACGGCTTCTGCGTCGGCGATCCGTGGAACTCGCTGGCGGTGCTGCGCGGCGTCGGCCGCATCCTGATCTCGGGCTACGAGATCTGGAACAACCGCATGGAAAAGGTGATCGGCGTCAACCGCGACTGGGTCGAGCGTAATCCGCTGACCCACAAGCTGATGCTGATGGCGCTGATCGAGGCGGCTGAATGGCTCGACCGGCCGGAGAACCGCCTGGAAGGCGTCGAGATTCTGGCGCGGCCCGACTATATCGGTCCGGAAGCGGCCGAAGCGATCCGGCTCGGCATGCTGGGCGTGGTGCGCTACGGCCTCGATGTCAGCCCCGAGCATATGCCCGACTTCTTCGTCTTCAGCCGCTACAGCGCCAATTTCCCGTGGCGCAGCCAGGCCGAATGGTATCTGACCGAAATGCGGCGCTGGAAGCTGATCGACCCGGCCACCGATATCTCGGCCGTGGCCGACGCCGTTTTCCGCACCGATCTGTACCGTGAAGCCGCCGCCGCCCTGGACCGGCCCTTCCCGCTGATCGATCGCAAGCCCGAAGGGTTGCATGCCGGTCCCTGGCTGCTGGCCCAGGCCAGCGCGCCGATCCAGATGGGCGCCGACCTGTTCCTCGACGGCTCGTATGTCTCTTCGGCCCGCCCGGCCGCGCCGGCCGCTGCCCGCGCGGCGCAGAGCGGCAGCCTCGCCACCCGCAGACCCAGCGCCAACCGCTAATCCAGGAGCCCCTCATGAGCGCCTATCTCAGCATCGAAAATGTCGGCATGACCTTCAAGGGCGCCAATGGGCCGTTCATTGCCCTGCGCGATATCGAATTGCAGATCGACAGCGGCGAGTTCGTTGCGCTGATCGGCCATTCCGGCTGCGGCAAGTCGACGCTGCTCAACATCGTGGCCGGGCTGATCCGCGCCACCACCGGCGGCGTGCTGCTGCAGGGCAAGGAAGTCTCCGATCCGGGGCCGGATCGCGCCGTGGTGTTCCAGAACCATTCGCTGTTGCCCTGGCTGACGGTCTACGACAATGTGCGTCTGGCGGTCGACAAGGTGCATGGCAAGGCGAAATCGAGCGCCCAGCGCGACGAGTGGACCCGCCATAACCTGGCGCTGGTTGGCATGGACCACGCGCTGGAAAAACGCCCGCAGGAAATCTCCGGCGGCATGAAGCAGCGCGTCGGCATCGCCCGCGCGCTGGCGATGGAACCCAAGGTGCTGCTGCTGGACGAGCCGTTCGGCGCGCTGGATGCGCTGACCCGGGCGACACTGCAGGACACGGTGATGGAGCTGCATGCCAAGCTGAAGAACACCGTGATCATGATCACCCATGACGTGGACGAGGCCGTGCTGCTGTCTGACCGCGTGGTGATGATGACCAACGGGCCGGCCGCCACGATCGGCGAAATCCTCGATGTGAAGCTGCCGCGACCGCGCAACCGCCTGGCGCTGGCCAGCGACCCGGAATACACGCGCTGCCGCCAGCAGATCCTGGAATTCCTCTATGCCCGCCACCGCGCGCCCGCCGTGCAGGCGGCATAAGGGATATCACGCGTAACGGAGTCCAAGGCCATGAAAGAACGTCTCGTTATCATCGGCAACGGCATGGCGCCCGGGCGCATGCTGGAGAAACTGTTCGAACTCGCTCCGGGCCGCTATGCGGTGACGATCTTCAACGCCGAACCGCGGGTGAATTACGACCGCATCATGCTCTCGCCGGTGCTGTCGGGCGAGAAAACCTATGAGCAGATCGTCATCCATGGCGATGGCTGGTACATCAACCACGGCATCACGCTGCACAAGGGTACCCGCGTCACCGCCATCGACCGGGTGGCGAAAACGGTCACCACCGATAATGGCCTGGTCGAGCCCTACGACAAGCTGGTGATCGCCACCGGCTCGGTGCCGTTCATCATCCCGGTGCCGGGCCACAACCTGCCCGGCGTTTTGAGTTATCGCGATCTCGACGATGTCGATGCCATGATCCTGGCCGCCAGGTCGCGCGGCAATGCGGTGGTGATCGGCGGTGGCCTGCTGGGGCTGGAGGCAGCGGCCGGCCTGGCCGAGCAGGGCATGCAGGTGAGCGTCGTGCACCTGATGCCGACCCTGATGGAGCGCCAGCTTGATCCGGCTGCCGGCTATCTGCTGAAAAAAGCCATCGAGGAACGCGGCATCCGCGTGCTGACCGGCGCCAACACAAAAGCGATCACCGGCAATGGCCGGGTGGAGGCGGTGGAGCTGGAAGACGGCACCCGTATCGCCGCCGACCTGGTGGTGATGGCGGTGGGCATCCGGCCGAACGGCGCGCTGGGCAAGGCGGCCGGGCTGACGGTCAACCGCGGCATCGTGGTCGACGACCAGATGCGCAGCTCCGATCCGGACATCTTCGCGCTTGGCGAATGCGTCGAACATCGTGGCGCCACCTATGGGCTGGTCGCGCCGCTTTATGAGATGGCCGGCGTACTGGCCAGGACGCTGGTGGACGAGCCGGCGGCCTATAACGGCTCGGTGACGGCGACCAAACTGAAGGTCACCGGCATCGACCTGTTCTCGGCCGGCGACTTCGCCGAGGCGCCGGGCCGCGAGGAAATCGTGCTGCGCGATGCCGCCCGCGGCGTCTACCGCCGGCTGGTGCTGCAGGACAACCGCGTCATCGGCGCGGTGCTGTATGGTGATACCGGCGACGGGGCCTGGTTCTTCCAGCTGCTGCGCGAGGGCGCTGATATCGCGGAGATGCGTGAAACATTGATTTTCGGCCAGGGCTATGCGGGAGGCAGCCCGCTGGACCCTATGGCGGCCGTTGCAGCCTTGCCGGATGAGGCAGAGATCTGCGGCTGCAACGGCGTATGCAAGGGCAAGATCGTCGCAGCGATCACCGGACAGAATCTCACCGGCCTGGACCAGGTGCGGGCCGTCACCAAGGCCTCGGCCTCCTGCGGGTCCTGCACCGGCCTGGTCGAGCAGCTGATCGGTCTGACGCTGGGCGGCGACTACCAGCCGGCCGAGATGAAGGCGATGTGCGGCTGCACCGATCTGGGGCATGACGAGGTGCGGCGGCTGATCGTGGCCAAGCAGCTCAAGTCGATCCCGGCGGTGATGCAGGAGCTGGAATGGAAAACCTCCTGCGGCTGCAGCAAATGCCGGCCGGCACTGAACTATTATCTGCTCGCCACCTGGCCGGGCGAGTATGTGGATGACAACCAGTCGCGCTTCATCAACGAACGTGCGCATGCCAACATCCAGAAGGATGGCACCTATTCGGTGGTGCCGCGCATGTGGGGCGGCGTGACCAGCGCGAAGGAACTGCGCGCCATCGCCGACGTGGCCGAAAAGTTCAATATCCCCACCGTGAAGGTGACCGGTGGCCAGCGCATCGACCTGCTGGGCGTGAAGAAGGAAGACCTGCCGGGCGTCTGGGCCGATCTCAATGCCGCCGGCATGGTCTCGGGCCATGCCTATGCGAAAGGCCTGCGCACGGTGAAAACCTGCGTCGGCAGCGAATGGTGCCGCTTTGGCACCCAGGATTCGACTGGCTTGGGCATCAGGCTGGAGAAATTCACCTGGGGCAGCTGGACGCCGCACAAGGTGAAGCTTGGGGTTTCGGGTTGTCCGCGCAACTGCGCCGAGGCCACGGTGAAGGATATCGGCATCATCTGCGTCGATTCCGGCTACGAATTCCACATTGCCGGCGCGGCGGGCCTGGAAGTGAAACAGACCGTGCTGCTGTGCAAGGTGGCGAGCGAGGAGGAGGTGCTGGAATATACCGGGGCGCTGATGCAGCTCTATCGTGAGCAGGCGCATTACCTCGACCGCATCCACAAATGGGTTAAGCGCGTTGGCCTCGACAGCGTGAAGCAGCAGATCGTGGAGGACGGCGAGCGGCGGCGCGCGCTGTTCGCCCGCTTCGTGCAGGCGCAGAAGCATGCCCAGGTCGATCCCTGGGCCGAGCGGGTCAATGGCGCCTTCGCCCATGAATTCAAGCCGCTGGCCGATCTGCGGCTGGCCCATGCGGCCGAGTAGGGAGCGCTGCCATGATTATGACCGAGGAGTGGATCGATATCGGCACGCTGGAGGATATTCCCCGCCGCGGCGCCCGCGTGGTGAAGACGGCGCGCGGCGATATCGCCGTGTTCCGCACCATGGACGACGGGCTGTTTGCCATGGACGACAAGTGTCCGCATAAAGGCGGGCCGCTGTCGCAGGGCATCGTGCAGGGCGATTCCGTGACCTGCCCCCTGCATAACTGGGTGATCAGCCTGAGAACCGGCGAAGCCCAGGGCGCCGATCATGGCTGCACCCGCATCATTGCCGTCCGGCTGGAGCAAGGCCGCGTGCTGCTGTCCTGGCCGGGCATGGCGATACAGGCGGCCTGAGGTCGATATGGGCGAGGCCGCGCCGGAAATCCGCAGCACCTGCCCTTATTGCGGGGTGGGCTGCGGCCTGCGGGTGCGGCGCGACAGCGATGGCGTTGCTACGGTGCGCGGCGACGAGGCCCATCCGGCCAATTTCGGCCGCACCTGCTCAAAAGGCGCCGCGCTGGCCGAAACCATTGGACTGGAAGGGCGACTGCTGCATCCGGTGATGGATGGGGTACGCGTCGGCTGGGATGCCGCGCTCGACCGCGTGGCCGAAGTTTTCTCCGATACCATCGCGCAGCATGGACCGGATTCGGTGGCCTTCTATGTTTCGGGCCAGTTCCTGACCGAGGACTACTACGTCGCCAACAAGCTGATGAAGGGCTTCATCGGCTCGGGCAACATCGACACCAATTCGCGGCTCTGCATGGCCTCGGCCGTGGCCGGCCACAAGCGCGCTTTCGGCAGCGACACGGTGCCGGGCGTCTATGACGATCTGGAGCAGGCCGACCTGGTGGTGCTGGTCGGCTCGAATCTCGCCTGGTGCCATCCGGTGCTGTTCCAGCGTCTGATGGCGGCCAAGACCGAGCGGCCGGAGATGACCATCGTGGTGATCGATCCGCGTCGCACCATGACGGCACGCAATGCCGATCTGCATCTGGCGCTGAAACCCGGATCGGATGTCGCCCTGTTCAACGGCCTGCTGGCGCATCTGCATGAGCAGGGCAGGATCGACAACGCCTTCGTCGGCAGCCATACCGGCGGCATGGAGGCGGCATTGGCCGCGGCGCGGTCCCTGGCGCAGGCCGAGATCGCGGCGATCACCGGCCTGAGCCAGACCGAATTGCGGCAATTCTACGATCTTTTCGCGCGGCATGAGCGCGTGGTGACGGCCTATTCGCAGGGCGTCAACCAGTCGAGCAACGGCACCGACAAGGTCAATGCCATCATCAACTGCCATCTGTTCACCGGCCGCATCGGCCGGCCGGGCATGGGGCCGTTTTCGGTCACCGGCCAGCCCAATGCCATGGGCGGCCGCGAGGTGGGCGGGCTGGCCAACCAGCTTGCCTGCCATATGGAGTTGGACAATCCGGATCATCGCCGCATCGTGCAGGATTTCTGGGCCGCGCCGCGCATCGCCGACCGGCCGGGCCTGAAGGCGGTCGATCTGTTCCGTGCCGTAAAGGATGGCCGCGTCAAGGCCGTGTGGATCGCCGGCACCAATCCGGTCGACAGCCTGCCCGATGCCGATGACGTGCAAGCGGCTTTGCAGGCCTGTCCGTTCGTGGTGGTGTCCGACGTGCTGCAGGTCACCGACACGGCGCGCCATGCCCATGTGCTGCTGCCGGCGGCGGCCTGGGGCGAGAAGGATGGCACGGTGACCAATTCCGAACGCCGCATCTCGCGTCAGCGCGGCTTCCTGCCGCTGCCGGGCGAGGCCAGGCCGGACTGGTGGATCTTCGCCCAGGTTGGCCGCCGCATGGGCTGGCCGGATGCCTTCGCCTATGGAAAGCCGGCCGAGATTTTCGCCGAATATGCGCGGCTCAGCGGCGTGGAGAATCAGGGGCGGCGGGATTTCGACATTTCGGCGCTGGGCGATATCACGCCCGTCGACTATGACGCGCTCATGCCGTTCCAGTGGCCCTGGCCGGCCGGGCAGCCCTGCCACGACGCGCGGCGCTTCTTCGCCGACGGGCAGTTCTATACGCCGGACCGCAAGGCGCGCTTCATCGCCACGCCGTGGCGCGCGGCAGCGGAGCTGCCGACCGAGGATTGCCCGCTGGTGCTCAACACCGGCCGGATCCGCGACCAGTGGCATACCATGACGCGCACCGGCCGCTCGCCGCGCCTGATGGGCCATATCGCCGAGCCCTTTCTGGAAATCCATCCGGCCGATGCGGCAGCCCATGGCATCGCGCCGGCCAGTCTGGTGGTCCTGCGCAACCAGCGCGGCCATGCCATCCTGCGCGCGCTGGTCGGCGAGGAGCAGCAGCGCGGCACGGTCTTCGCGCCGCTGCACTGGACCGACCAGTTCAGCGCGAAAGCCCGCATCGACGCGCTGGTCAATCCGGCTACCGATCCGGTCTCGGGCCAGCCGGAACTGAAATTCACCCCGGTGGCGGTGCAGCCTTATGCGGCGGCCTGGTATGGTTTTGCCGCGCTCAGGAACAAACCGGCCAGCCTCGACGCCGGCTACTGGACTCTGGCGCCGGCGCGCGATGGCTGGCGGCTGGAGCTTGCCGATGAAAACCTGCCGCGGGACTGGACGGCCTTTGCCCGCATGCTGTTCGGCATCGCCGAGGCCGATCCCGTCGAGCTGCTGGCCTATCACGATGCCGCTGCCGGCCAGCATCGCTTTGCCGCCTTCCGGGGCGACCACCTGATCGGCGCGTTGTTTGTTGCGCCGCAGCCGGTGGCGGTGTCGCGTGCCTGGGCCGCCGAACAGCTCGGGGCTGGTTTTGGCACCGCCGCCGAACGCCTGCGCCTGCTGGCCGGACGCGCCGGCGCCGAGCAGCCCGATCGTGGCGCCATCGTCTGCGCCTGTTTCGATGTCGGTGCCAGGCAGATCGCCGCCGCCGCGGCGGGCGGCTGCCAGACGGTGGAGGCGGTCACCGTCGCCACGCAGGCCGGCGGCAATTGTGGCTCCTGCCGCAGCGAAATCCGGAGGATCATCGATGGCATCCATATCCAGAAAGCCGGCTGAGACGGCGCCGCGACGGATCGCGCCGCTGGCGGTGCTGCCGCTGTTCATCGACCTGCATGGCAAACGCGTTGTGGTGGCGGGCAACGATGCGCCGGCGGCCTGGAAGGCGGAATTGCTGGCGGCGGCTGGCGCGCAGGTGGATGTCTATGCAGCCGAACCCGGCGCGGAACTGCTGGCGTTGCAGGACAGCATCGCCATACATCCGCGTGGCTGGCAGCCGGATGATCTTGACGGCGCGGTCATGGCGGTGATCGACGCGGTGGATGAGCAGGACGCGGCGGCCTTCCATGCCGCCGCGCGTGCCGTGGGCGCGATCTGCAGCGCCATCGACAAACCGGGCCATGGCGACGTGCAGTTCGGCTCCATCGTCAACCGCTCGCCGCTGGTGATCGGCATTTCCACCAACGGCGCCGCGCCGGTGCTGGCCCAGGCGGTGCGTCGCCGCATCGAAACCCTGCTGCCTGCCACCTTGGGCGCCTGGGCCGCCGCCGCCAAACGTATCCGCATGTCGCTGGCCGCGCGCCTGCCGACACCCACGCAGCGTCGCGCCTTCTGGCAGCGGTTTGCCGAGCGTGCCTTCCTTGAGCCGGCCGTGCCGGCCGATGTCGATCTTCTTGGCGTGCCGCAGCAAGTCGCCGGCGGTCATGTTACCCTGGTGGGCGCCGGACCAGGCGATGCCGAGCTGCTGACCCTGAAAGGCATGCGCGCGCTGCAGGCTGCCGATGTGATCCTGTTCGACGATCTGGTGTCGGACGGCGTGCTGGAGCTGGCGCGCCGCGAGGCCAGGCGCATGATGGTGGGCAAGCGCGGCGGCCG
>NZ_JANLJJ010000109.1 GCF_029255545.1 Ferrovibrio sp.
AGGAGCATCTGCGCAAGACTTTCGGCGCCTGGTACCCTAAGGCGCAGTTCTCGTTCATAACCGATGCCGGGCATTATCCCATGCATGAAACCCCGGTCTATCTGGCCAGTCTGATCGAGGCGTTCCTCAAGACCAACAAGTGACCGTTGTGGCGGGTCGCAATCGGGTCGCCACGGCGCTGGATTGCGGCCCGATCCCGGATAGCCATGGGAATGCCTGTCACGGCGCCTTGTAATCATTCAGGCGCCAATCGTATTTCAGGAAACGGATGGCAAAGTCGCCAGACCGGATTTTGCGGCCGGCGGCCTCGTTCTCCGCCAGCGCGCCGGCATAGGCCGACAGATAGGCATTCAGCGACGACCTGTCCTGGCCGGTGGCTTCAAAATCGCCTCTGTACCAGTCGAATATCCTGGAGACATGCAGCGTATTCGTTCCGGCATCATGGCGGTTGCGGGTCCGGTCGGACAGAAACCTGCGCATGGCGTCTTCCAGCTGGGCATCAAGGCGATCCGGCCGATAGGCCTCCGGGCGCAGCATGGGGCAGCCGATGGACGCACAGACAACCGCCACATGGATGCGCGGTTCATTGAAGATGCCTGGCTGCCGGATGATTCCATGCTCAAGGTCGTCAAGGCTGATGGTTCGCCCCAGCAACGGAATGAACGCCTGTTTCCAGGGGGACCCGAACAATCCGCCGATATCCTTTATCGAACCAAGCTCTGGGTATCGCGTAAGGACAAGCTCGATGGTGAAGGCGTTATAGGCATTGATCAGGAAGGCCAGTTGCGTGCTCCTGTCCCAGCTCCCGTAGTCCGCCGCACTGACGGATGACAAGTCATCGAGCACCCGGGCCAGTTGCGCCCGTTCGGCCTTCAGGCTGCCATACTTCACGGCGGACCGGGTGCCATCATCCGATACGACGACACTGCGCTTCAGAAGCGTATCCCACCGGCCATAACCATGATCGAAGGCGGCCGCCCCGTGCATGGGGGCCACCGCTGAGATGAGAAAGAAGACCAGCACGCCCACGCGGCTGGCCTTCGATTGCAGCATGCCAACGATTTCGGTCAATGGCGGCATTGCGAATGCATCCTAAAGCCGCACGACTTCGCCGCGCGCCGGGTAATTGTTCTTCAGGACGAAATCGAGCGCGCCCAGGATGTCCTGGAGATGCGGGCGGGCGAACGGCATGGTCTGCACGCTGGCGAAATAGAGGCTCCGGTCCGGCCGCACCAGGAATATGCCGGGCTCGGAAAACCGGCCTGGCTCCTCGATGCCCAGGGACGTCTTTCCCCGGCTGGTCGACACGAACAGCCCCCAGCTTCGGGCGGTGGCCAGATCGAGGCCGTAACCAAGCCGGAGGCCGGGCAGCCCCCAATCCCTCTTCGTTTGTTCCGCGCGTTCCCGCGTGTCGGACGAGATCGCGACCACGCTGGTGCCGCGACCGGCAAAATCGCCAAGCCGCGCCTCAAGGTCACGCAACTGGGTGCGGCAGATCGGGCAGTGCAGGCCACGATAGAAGACAACCATGGAAAAATTGTCGGGTTGCTCGGCGGAAATGTCGAAACGGCCACCACCGACGAGGTCAACCGCCAGGGGCGGAACGGGCTGGCGCGGAAGAAGCGGAACAAGATCGGTCATGGCATGGTCCTCGTTGATGATGGCCGGAGGCCGGCAAGCCGTCGTGTCGCCGCCGGATGCGGCGCGAAGGCAGTCCTTGCTATTTTAGATCATTTGATCTAAAAATAAACAAGCCGCTTAGACCGGTCGCGAAATTCGTGTTCTTGAGCCGCAGGAGGCCCCTTGGCCGGACGTCCACGTACATTTGATTCCGAGACCGCGCTCGAGGCGGCGATCGACTGCTTCTGGCTGAACGGCTATCACGCGACCACCACCCGGGATCTGGCCGCCGGCATGGGGATGACGGGCGCCAGCATGTACAATGCCTTTGGCGACAAACGCGCCCTGTTCCTCGCGGCCCTGGCGCGATATCTCGACCGCTCCACGCGCCGCAAGATCGCGGCGCTTGATCAGGCGGCGGATCCGGTGGCGGCGCTCAGGGCTTTCTTCGACGGGGCCATCGCTGCCTCGCTGGCCGACCGCCGCGGCTGCCTGCTGATCAATTCCGCCGTCGAGCTGGCCCGGACCGACCCTGATCTGGACACGGAAATCCGGAATGGATTGCAGGAAATCCGCGACGGATTTCAGCGATCGATTCTCAAGGCCCGGCGGATGGGGCGCGTTGCCGGCAGCAGGGACACCGCTGGCCTCGCCAACATCCTGCTGGCAGCCATCATCTCGATCCGCGTGCTGTCGCGGACCAGCCAGGACAAGAAGATGCTGCACGATATCGCAGATGCCGCGCTCGCCGATCTGCGCGGCACGCACTGATCTTCGGGTGGTGAGACCCTGCTAGCGGGATTTCAGCAGCGGCGGCAATTCGGCAAGCGAGCGGATCTGCGCGTCTGGCGCCTCCGGAATCCGCTCCGGCGGCTGGCCATAGCGGTTGCACCAGAGCACCCGGAAACCAAAGGCCTTCGCCGAATAGGCATCCCAGCCATTGGACGAGAGAAAACAAATCTCGCTGCCATGTACGCCGAGCCTGTCGACGGCCAGCTGGTAAACCGAGGGGTGCGGCTTGTAGACTCCAACCTCCTCCACCGAGAGGATGGCATCCATGACTTCGGCGATGGCGGCATTCTCGACCGCGGCCTGCAGCATCGCTGGCGTTCCGTTCGAGAGGATCGCCAGCTTGAAGCCGGAGGCTTTCAGCGCGCGGAGGGTGTCGGCCACTTCCGGGAAGGCGTTGAGGCGCAGATAAAGCTGCATCAGGTCATGACGCAGGCCGGCATCGTCAAAGCCGTGAGTTTGCAGGGCGAAATCCAGCGCATCGCCGGTGACCTGCCAGAAATCGGCATGACGGCCAGCCAGGCCGCGCAGCCAGGTATACTGGAGCTGCTTGGTCCGCCAGGTATCCGCTAGGGCCGGCCATGTCTCGCCCAGCCGGTCCTGCATGGCCCGGGCCGCGCTGTTCACGTCGAACAGCGTTCCGTAGGCGTCAAAAACACAGGCGCGAATACCAGTGAGCTGAGTCATGATCCATCCCCCCTTGCGCTTTTATGCACCATACCGGGGATATGGCGCGGCACGAAAGCGATGGGTAGCAGGGCGGCGAAAATTTACCGGCCCCGTTTCACCGTCTTGTGACCAGAACACAATGTACTAAACCGGGCGAACACAACATGCTTGAGACATTCAGCGGAGGACATAATGGTCAAGGCAACGTGGAATGATGCGGTTATCGCGGAATCCGATGAGACGATCGTCGTCGAGGGGAACCATTATTTTCCCGCCGCCGCGGTCAGGCCGGAATACCTGAAGCCAAGCGACACCACCACCGTCTGCTCCTGGAAGGGGACCGCGCGGTATTATACCCTGTCGGTGAACGGCCAGGAAAACCGGGATGCCGCCTGGTATTATCCCGACCCCAAGGATGCGGCGAAGAACATCAAGGACCGGATCGCCTTCTGGCGTGGCGTCAGGGTCGGCTGATTCGAATCCCGCGGCCGGATAGACATCTTCCGGCCCATGATCGGACATGAAAAAATGGGGCGACACCTTCAGGCGCTGTCCGACTTCCTGTTCGGATTCTCGAATGCGGGCAAAACACCCGACCGTGTTGCCGTTGCCATCCGCAAGCAGCAGGCCGCCAGCGAACGGCTGATCACGATCTGTCAGCTCCTGATCATCCTGACATTCATCACCCTGTATTTCCTTGCGCCCAAGCCGGCGGATCAGGGCATGTTCGATTCCATCACCATCAAGGTGATCGGCGCCTACCTGGTCTTCAGCCTGCTTCGCCTTTATCTCTGCGAAAAAGGCTTCATTCCCGGCTGGTTCCTCGCGCTGTCGGTCATTGCCGATGTGGCCCTGCTGATGCTGCTGATATGGGGCTTCCACATCGAATACCAGCAGCCGCCGGGCTTCTACCTGAAGGCGCCGACGCTGCTTTATGCTTTCATTTTCATCGCGCTGCGGGCGCTGCGGTTCGATACTTTTTATCTGCTGCTGACCGGCGTGGGCGCCGCCGTCGGATGGGCTTTTCTGGTTTATTACGCCGTCGCATCCGACGATACGGGGAACGCCATAACCCGGTCCTATGTCGAATACATCACTTCCAACAAGATTCTTCGCGGCGCGGAATTCGACAAGATCATATCGATCCTGGTCACCACCGGCATTATCGCCATCGCCATAACCAGAGCGAAGCGCCTGCTGATATTTGCCGCCAGGGAGAGCACGGCCGCCGCCGAGCTGAAGCGGTTTTTCGCCCCTGAGGTCGCCGCCACGATTTCGGAATCCGAAACCTCGCTCCGGCCCGGGCAGGGCGTGATCAGGGATGCCGCGATCCTGAATGTCGATATTCGCGGATTCACCGCGATGGCGACGGCAAAGACGCCCGATGAGGTCATGCGGCTTCTGTCGGAATACCAGGACAGGATTGTGCGGACGATCAATGCCCGTGGCGGCCGGATCGACAAGTTCCTCGGCGATGGCATCCTGGCATCGTTCGGCGTCAACACCCCCGATCATGAATACGCGCGCAATGCGCTTCTGGCGATCCATGACATCAGGGCCGTCATGGATGCCTGGAATGCCGAGCGCCGGTCCGCGGGCAAGATGCCGGTCTCTCTCGGGGTATCGGTGACGGTCGGGCCCGTGATTTTCGGCGTCGTCGGATCAGAGAACCGCCTCGAATACACCATCATCGGGGATGCGGTGAATCTCTGCGCGAAGCTGGAAAAGCACTGCAAGACCGAAGCCTGCTTCGGCCTGGCCACCAGGCAGGCCCTGGATGCCGCGATTGCGCAGGGCTACAAGCCCCCTTCCAGCATCGAAATACGCGCCGGCAGATTTGTGGATGGGGCCGCGGCGCCGGTCGACCTGGCGATCATCGAGCCCTGATCTGCCGGTCCGCTCTGGCAATCCGGCTGGGGCCTCAGGCTGCGCTTCCCATCGAGGGGGCCTTCTTGGGTGGGAACAGGTAACTGCCCAGGCAGGAGGTCGCCAGGGACAGGGCAACCACCGAGCCGAACTGCCAGACCAGGATCATCCGTCCGGCATCCTCAAGGTGAACCAGCCGCAGCCCGATATAGGCGACGGATGCCGATGCGGCCGTGGCCAGGAACATGCTCAGGCAGGGAGACAGGACGACGCCACGCCGCATGACGTAGAGCAGCAGCAGGCAGGGCAGCGAAGCGACCAGCGCAATGACCGGCAGGCAGACCAGATCCACCCGCAGCGGCGACTGATCGGGCAGCGCGCCATAAATCAGCGAGCCCAGCCACAGCAGGGTTGGCACCACGGGAATGCCTCTTTGCCAGTTCGGCCGCCCGGGCATCACCGATACGACGGCCGCCCAGGCCGCGCCGAGGCCGGTCGCCAGAGCCGCGCCGAGATCGATCAGATACCGGGGATTGCCCAGGCGTTCGGCCAGATCGGGCCGCGTCCCCATGCCGGCGGCGAACAGCGTTACGCCGGCAACCGCAACGACCGCCCAGAATCCAACCACCTTCACCGGAGCGGGAAACCGCCGCACAGGCTGCGCCTCTGCCACAAGCCGCTTGATCAGATCTCCGGTATCCGCCATTCCTGCCCTATCCTGTCTCCTCGGCGCCGCCCTTACCCGGCCGGCACCGCCCTGGGCGCCATCCGCGCGGCAAGCGCCGCTCCAACGAGATAACCTGCGGTACAGAATATCAGTCCCCAGACATTCACGCCAAGATCAAGGGCGTATTTTCCCGAGCCCAGCATCAGTGCCTTCGGAAAAACCTCGACCTTCGCGAAAGTCTCAATGGTCCGGAGGATGCCGATGCCCAGCCCCGGCCAGAAGGCCAGGTGAAAGCTCAGGCGGCCAGCCGGCCTGATCCAGGACAGCAGGAAAATCGGCGCCAGCCCCATGACCATGGTGCCGCTGATGGTCGTTGCCGCGATCACGGCCGGGCCGACCTTGTCTCCCAGATAAATGGTCAGAAGCGGCAGATTGCCCAGAATGGCGATGGCCAGGATGGCGTTACGACCCGTCTGCAGCTGGCTGTACGATCCTTCATCCGTCTCGTTCCGCCAGTCTTTCGCCGCCAGCTTTGCCACGCTGGTGAAGGTGGAATCGATCGTCGACCCGCCGGACAGCAGCATGATGCCATTGAAGACCAGCATCATCACCAGGCCAAAGGCAGCGGGCACGGCCACCGATGGGCTGCCGGTCAGTCCTTCCGCCCTGGCATAGAGCCCCACGAAGCTGAAGAGGAAGATGAAGCCGCCACTGATGATCCCCGCCAGGACGAAGGATTTCAGCATGTCGCGCGGCTTGTTCAGGAAACCCCGGTCGGTCATCACGGGGTCGTGGAACGGGTAGGACAGGACCTGAACCAGGGCCAGCAGACAGAATGTAAGGCCGGCCTGGTGAATCGCGGGCGGCGTGGACGGAATACCCTTCATGGACAGGTTGGGGAGCAGGACTGCCAGCACGACGCCGAGCAGCACAAGCGCCAGGATGGTCTGGAGCCGGTCGGTGAGCAGGCTGGCGCGCATGCCGCCCGACCAGGCATAGGATACCGTGAACGCGGTGATGGCGAAGGCCGCCAGCCAGTAGGAGCCGCTGCCCTCCGCCCCGAAATACAGGGCCATTACCTTGGTGTTCGACCAAACCTCGTTGAACAGGCGGAAGGCGATGGTCAGCAGGAAGATGCGGGCGCAAAGAGCGCCGTATTTGTCGACCAGGAAATGTGTCAGCGAGATGTAGCCGCCCCGCGTGCGCAGCCAGTAGATGGCCAGTCCGGCGACGCCAAAGCTGAGGTAATAAATCGTATAGCCGATACTGCCGGCCAAACCGAAGGCATAGGCGAGGTCGGCGGCATTGGCGATCGACTTCGCAAACACCCAGGTAATCGCGGCCGACAGGGCGACAAGGATGATGCCCGGCGCGTGGCCCGAATCCGATGCCCCGTTGAAGAACTGCGGGGACGATACTTTCTTGGGGGTTATGAACCAGGTGACCACGGCATAAGCCAGAAGGACCAACCACGGTGCAAGCGTTTCCAGGGACATCTCAGAGCTCCGTCAGGAGACAGCGGTTTTCCGCTGCCGATTCCTAATTCGGAGAAACGCCCGATTTGTTTCACCGCAATCTCATAATATCACGTGACCTTCGCTCCGGCGCTTCAGGAACGACCGGACCTTGGCGTGGTTTCCGCAGCTTTTCATCGAGCACCAGCGCCGTTTTCCGGTCCTCGATGTATCGTAGAAATACATCGGGCAGTTGGGGTTGCCGCATTTCCGGATCGGCGCGTCCCGTCCTTCGGCGATCAGTTCGGCAGCAGATACTGCAACGGGCGCAAGAACGGCGAGAAGGCTGCGCGGATGCGCCACCTGCTTCAGGCCCCAGCCTTTCCCCTCCCGCCACAGGGTCACCGCGGTGGTATTGGCGGCCAGTATGCCATTGATGCTGCGGATCAGGTTGGTTTGCCCGCCAGGAGGCTCGGCACCGGCGTCGAGCCAGGCGCGCAAGGCAACCCTCAATCTCAATGCGCGATCGAGCAGTTCGCTCCTGGCGGTCCGGTCCGAGCCGGCCAGCTTGCCGGCCTGGCCTGGCAACGCCCCAGCGGCCTTCAGGAAATCGAGGATGTCTTCCACTGTCCGGATGGCATCGACATTCTGGCGGCGGGCATGGACGGTGTTGGCAAAGTCGAGCGCGAGCCGGTTTCCGATCAGGGCAAACCGGCCTGCGGCTTCCACGGCAGGCGCGGATTCCGCCCGGCTCAAGCCATGCCCTCGGCCAGATCGGTCCGCAACGTTTTCATGGCCCTGTGTGCAGCAACCTTCAATGCTGCGGGGGTCATGCCGCTTTCGGTCGCCGCCTCGGCAAGGGTCAGGCCACGCACCTTCAGCAGCCTGACGGCAACGGATTGTGACTTTGTCAGGCCTGGAAGCCATTTCTCGAGCACGGTCGCCACGGTCATTTCATCCTCGACCTGCGACTGGCAGGCGTCGCCCCCGCGAAGCAGGGTATAATCCGCCCCAGACAGGCGGCGCTGGCGATACTCCCGGCGCAGATGGTCGCTCATGCGCCGCCGGGCAATGGTGAACAACCAGGGGAAAAACGGGCGATCCGGTTCGTAGGTGTGGCGGGCCGCATGCAGCGACATCAGGATGTCCTGAACGATATCCTCAACATCACCAGCCGCAAACTTCGGGCTCACGAGACCCCGCAGAACGGGCGTCACGTCCACCAGCAGGGTGGCATAGGCCTGCTGGTCGCCGCCAATCGCCGCCGACAGCAGCACGCCAAAGCGATCCCCGTCTGGATGGGCCATCCGGATTAACCTGTTAGGATGCGTTATACCGGTTAATTAGCGGCGCGGGCCCGGGATGGGCAAGGCAATACCGCGCCTCCTCACGGGCTGTTGATCCGGCTGCCGCCGAATCTCACCCATGTTCCAGTATGCGGCAGCCGGACGAAGTGGCTTGTTCCGGAACGGACCCGGAGATTTTTCGGGTCGCGCTGTAACCATCCGGCCGGTCGGACGAATATTGGTAAGACACCCGTATTGGAGGCGCCCCATGTATATCGAACCCCTGCGTGAGCCTGGCAGCGGTCTGCCCGAGCCGGAGCGCCGCCCCGGGGTCATCCACATGGATGGGCCTGTGCTGGTGTTCGGCGGCTGCTACAGCAATCTTGAGGCCACCCAGGCCTTGCTCGCCGAAGCCATGCGGCTCGGCATTCCGCCCGCGCGCATGATCTGCACCGGCGACGTGGTCGCCTACTGCGCCGATGCCCTGGAAACCGTTCGCCTGATCAGGGATTCAGGCGTTCATGTGATCATGGGCAATTGCGAGGAATCGCTTGGCAACAGCGCCGAGGATTGCGGCTGCGGCTTCGAGGAGGGTTCCGCATGCGACCGCCTCTCCGCGGCCTGGTATGCGCATTCCGATGCGCAGCTTGACCGGAGCTCCCGCGCCTGGATGCGCAACCTGCCACGCCGCATCGATGTCGAGATCGGCGGCAAGCGGTTCGCCGTCATCCATGGCGCGGTGGATCAGATCAACCGCTTCCTGTTTCCGTCGCAGCCGGATGCCGAATTCCTGGAGCAGTTGACATTGTCAGGCTGCGATGGGGTCATCGGCGGGCATTGCGGGATTCCATTCACCCGCGTCGTGAATGGCCTGATCTGGCACAATTCCGGCGCCATCGGCATGCCCGCCAATGACGGTACGGCGCGCACCTGGTTTTCGCTGATCACAGCCACCGCAAATGGCCTCGACATCCAGCATCGCGAGCTGCGCTACGATCCGGCACCGGCGATGGAGAAAATGCTGGCGGCCAACCTGCCGGCCAGCTATGTCGAGGCCCTGGCTACCGGGCTATGGCCGAGCTGCGATGTCCTTCCCCCCACCGAGCTGGCCCGCCGGGCCGCGCCGATCGAACCGCAATCCCTGGCATTCGATGATTCCATCCAGGCCTGCCTGATCGACCTGGCCGCCGCGCAGAAGGACCGCAAATTCACCGATCCCGTCACCACCGTATCGGGGGCGCTGCGGGCGCATGTCGCGTTGTCCCAGCTGAAGACCCTGTGGTTCAATACCGGCACGCTGTGCAACATTGCCTGCGAGAACTGCTATATCGAATCCTCGCCGCGCAACGACCGGCTGGCGTATCTCTCGGCGGCGGACGTGCGAGGCTTCCTGGCAGAGGCAAAAATCCTGCATCCGGAACTGGAAGAGATCGGCTTCACCGGCGGCGAGCCATTCATGAATCCCGATATGATCGCCATGCTCGAGGATGCGCTGCAATCCGGCTATCGGGTCCTGGTCCTGACCAATGCCATGAAGCCGATGCAGCACCGGCAACTGGCCCTGGCCGAACTGAACCGCCGTTTCCCGGGCCGGATCTCGATCCGCGTATCGGTCGATCACTATACCCGCGAGAAACACGAGAAAATCAGGGGCCCCAATAGCTGGGTCCCGACCATGAACGGCCTGATGTGGCTGACCGCCAATGGATTCGACGTCGCCATCGCCGGTCGCATGATCTGGGACGAAAGCGAGGCCGCGCTGCGCAAGGGCTTCGCCGGACTCATGACGTTAATGGAGATCGCCATTCCGGTCGAGAACCCCTCAAAGCTGGTTCTCTTCCCCGAAATGGACGAAGGCGCCGAGGTCCCGGAGATCACCGAGCAATGCTGGTCGATCCTGAGCAAGAATCCGAACGATATCATGTGCGCCACCTCGCGCATGATCGTGCGGCACAAGGATGCCGCCGCCCCCAGCGTCGTGGCCTGCACGCTGCTGCCTTACGACCGGCGGTTCGAACTCGGCAGATCCCTTGGCACCGCCACCAGATCGGTCAGCCTGAATCACCGTCATTGCGCAAAATTCTGCGTGCTGGGTGGCGCCTCCTGCAGCATCTCGCAGGCCTGATCCGACATGGCATCCGAATTCATCAACGCGGATATCTGCATCATCGGCGCGGGTTCGGCAGGCCTTTCGGTCGCTGCCGGCGCAGCCCAGATGGGGGCTCGTACGGTACTGATCGAGGCGAACCGGATGGGTGGCGATTGCCTGAATACAGGCTGCGTCCCATCCAAGGCCCTTCTGGCTGCCGCCCATGCCGCCCATGCGGTCCGCACCGCCGGCGCTTTCGGAGTCCGTGTGACCGGCGCGACGGTCGATTACACGGCTGTGCATGCCCATGTCCATGACGTCATCGCCCAGATCGCGCCGCATGACTCCGAGGAGCGCTTTACCAAGCTCGGCTGCACGGTGATCCGGGCCCATGGCGTCTTCAGCGATGAGCGGACCGTAACCGCCGGCGACAAAACCGTGCGGGCCCGGCGATACGTGGTCGCAACGGGCAGTCGGGCGGCCCTTCCTCCCATCCCGGGCCTGGAAACCGTGCCATACCTGACGAATGAAACGCTGTTCGACCTGCGTGAGCTTCCCAAACATCTGATCGTCATCGGCGCCGGCCCCATCGGCTGTGAAATGGCGCAGGCCTTCCATCGGCTGGGCGCGCAGGTCACCATCCTGGACCGTGCGGTCATGCTGCCGAAGGACGATCCGGAAGCCGTCGCGATCCTGGCCGGGCAGTTGCGGGCCAGCGGAATCACGATCCGGGAGACTGTGGGCATCCGCCGCGTCGAGCCGGAAACCGGCGGCATTGCCATCGTTCTGGACGACGACAGCCGGATAACCGGCACGCATCTGCTGATCGCCGCCGGCCGCCGCCCGAATACCGAAAACCTCAATCTCGACAAGGCCGGCATCGCCCATTCCGCCGCCGGCATCACCGTGGACGACAGGCTGCGGACGTCAAACAAAACAGTGTTCGCGGCCGGCGACGTGGCCGGCGGCCCGCAATTCACTCACTGGGCCGGGTATCATGCGGGCATCATCCTGCGGAACGCCTTGTTCCGCCTGCCAGCCAGGGTCGACGACAGGGCGCTGCCATGGGTGACCTATGCCGACCCCGAACTCGCGCAGGTCGGGCTGACCGAGGATATGGCGCGCAAGCAGTTTGGTGATTCGATCCGGATCGTGCGCGCCGATTTTGCCGGCAATGACCGCGCCCGCGCCGAGCGTCGGACGGACGGGTTCGCCAAGGCCATCCTCGACCGGAAGGGCCGCATCCTCGGCGCGACCATGATCGGCCCGAATGCAGGCGAGCTTATCCAGCATTGGGGCCTGGCCATATCAGGCAAACTGGGCATCGGCGCCATGGCCGGAATGATCGCGCCCTACCCCACGCTTGGCGAAATCAGCAAGCGCGCGGCCGGCTCATATTACGCGCCGATGCTGTTCGGCAAACGCAGCCGCTGGCTAGTCCGCCTGCTTGGACTGCTGGGATGATGCAGGCCATGACGCGGTTTCTTCCCCTGCTGGTCCTGATCGCCCTGACGGTCGCCGCAATCTTCCTTGATCTCCACCATTACTTGACTCTGGAATCGCTCAAGGAGCATCGCCAGCTGCTCATGGATTTTGTCGACCGGCATATTCTGGTCGCCACCCTGTCCTTTTTCCTGCTGTACACGCTGGTCGTCGCGCTGTCGCTGCCGGGCGCCACGATCATGACGGTGGCCTCCGGCATGTTGTTCGGCACTCTTATCGGCGGCCTGATCGCCGTGCTGGCGGCCACGGCCGGCGCGATGATCGTTTTCCTGGCGGCGAAATTCGTGATCGGCGATTTCCTGCTCAGGAAGGCCGGTCCCTTCATTCAGCGCATGGATGCCGGCTTCCGGAAGAATGCGTTCAGCTACCTGCTCTTCCTGCGCGTTGTGCCGGTATTTCCGTTCTGGGTCGTGAATCTCGTTCCGGCCTTCTCGGGCGTTCCGCTGCGGCTGTTCGCGGCCGCCACCGCCATCGGCATCATCCCCGGAACGCTGGTTTTCGCCGCCTTTGGCGCGGGGATTGGCGCGCTGTTCGATGCCGGACAGGATGTCAGCCTCGGCGATGTCCTCAGCCCTACCCTGCTCGGCGCCTTTGCCGGACTTGGCATACTGGCCCTGATCCCGGTTGTGGTGCGGAAACTGCGCGGCGAATGATCCTGTCGGTCGTCATACCCACCCTGAATTCATCGGCGCTGCTGGGCCGCACGATCGAGTCCATGCGCGGCGCTGACGAGATCGTCGTCGTCGATGGCGGCTCGGTCGACAATACACCGGATCTCGCCCGGTCGCTGGGAGCGGCTGTCGTCAGCTCACCCCGCGGACGGGGCATTCAGCTTGCCCGGGGCGCGGCGGCGGCGCGCGGCGACTGGCTGTTGTTCCTGCACGCCGATACGGAGCTGGCGCCGGCATGGCGCCACACGGTCGCTGACTTTACCAATCGTCTGGGCGACGGACTCACCGCCGGATATTTCCGCTTCACCCTGCGCTCGACCCAGCCGCAGGCCCGTCTGCTGGAGCATGCCGTGGCGTGGCGGTCGCGTGCGCTGGGCCTGCCCTATGGCGATCAGGGCCTGCTCATGTCCCGCCACCTCTATGAGGACGTGGGAGGATACCGCGCGCTGCCGCTGATGGAGGATGTCGACATGATCCGGCGCCTCGGGAAATCCCGCCTTGCGGAAATCCCTGTGGAAGCGGTGACCGACGCCGTCCGCTGGGAGAGACAGGGCTGGCTGCGGCGCTCGGCCCGCAACCTGCTCTGCCTCTCGCTGTATTATGCCGGCCTGCCGCCACAGCTGATCCAGCGGATCTACGGCTGACCGATGCGCCCGCAAAATCACCTTGTGATCTTCGCGCGGGTCCCCCGGATGGGAACCGGAAAGCGCCGGCTGGCGGCCGATATCGGCGCCGCCGAGGCACTCAGGTTCCAGCGCCAGTGCCTGGCCGCGACCCTGCGCAAGCTTGCTCCTGATCGGCGCTGGAAAACCTGGCTGGCCCTGGCGCCTCATGCCCGGAGCCATTGGGGCAGCGAGGCCTTCACGCTGCCACAGCCGCGGGGCGATCTCGGGCGGCGCATGGGCAGGGTCGCCCAGGCGATGCCGCCGGGCCCCGTCGTGATCATTGGCAGCGACATTCCCGGCATCGCGCGCCGGCATATCGCCCGGGCCTTCAGGGACCTCGGCGGCAACGATGCCGTTTTCGGCCCGGCCAGCGACGGCGGCTACTGGCTGGTCGGCCTGCGGCGGCGGCCCCGCTTTGTTGATCCTTTCGCAAACGTGCGCTGGTCCACGCCGCATGCCCTGGCCGACACGACTGCCAATCTCGGCGGGTATCGTTTTGCCCTGCTCGACATGCTGGATGACATTGATACCGGAGCCGACCTGCGGCAACTCACGCAACGGAGCGCAACGCGATGATGGTGCCGGCGAAACCGATGTCCCACTATCCCTGGTTCATCCGCCTGTTCTTCCGGAAGCAGAAGAAGACTTACGGCAGGGTCCTCGAGCCCGGCCTGCTCTGGGGCCGCAGCCCCTGGGTCTTTGCCACGGTGGCGCTGCTGTATGGCGCGCTGAACCGGGCAGGCTCGCCGTTGTCTCCTGCTTTGCGCTCCCTGGTCACCGTCCGCGTTTCGCAGATCAATCATTGCGCCTTCTGCGTCGACATCAATTCGGCCACGTTACTGAAGCGCGGCGTGGCGGAAGAAAAGGTGCTGGCCCTGCCGGACTGGCGGACCAGCGACCTTTATTCCGACGATGAGAGGCTGGCCCTGGACTATGCCGAGGCCATGACCATCACCGAGCCTGGTGTGAGCGAGAATCTGCGCGCCAGGGTGAAAGCCCGCTGGGATGACGACACCATCGTGGAACTGACCGGCCTGATCGCATTCCAGAACCTGTCCTCGAAATTCAATGCGGCGTTGGATGTGCCACCCCAGGGCTTCTGCATGATCAGGAAACAATGATCAGGGACTGAAAGAGCCTGTATGGCGCCAGGCATCCGCGACTGGTATCAGCAGAAATTCCGACGACGATCC
>NZ_JANLJJ010000110.1 GCF_029255545.1 Ferrovibrio sp.
ACACCTCGTTCACGCCATGGCCTTCATCGATGGAGATGATCGGCCGCACGGTGATGCCAGGCGTGTTCATGTCGATCAGCAGGAAGGAGATCCCCTCCTGCGGCTTGGCGTTCGGATCGGTGCGCACCAGGCAGAACATCATGTTTGCGTAATGCGCCTGGGTGGTCCAGATCTTGTGGCCATTGACGACGTAATGGTCGCCATCGCTCTCGGCCTTGGTGCGCAGGCTGGCGAGATCGGAGCCCGAGCCCGGCTCGGAATAGCCCTGGCACCACCAGTCATCCATGTTGAGGATGCGCGGCAGGTAATGCTGCTTCTGCTGCTCGGTGCCGAAGGTGTAGATCACCGGGCCGACCATGGCGATGCCAAATGGCAGCAGGGGCGGCGCATCGGCGGCGGCGCATTCCTCGTCGAAGATGTAACGCTGGATCGGCGTCCAGCCCGGGCCGCCATATTCCTTCGGCCAGCCCGGTGCGCCCCAGCCGCGCTGGTTCAGGATGCGGTGCCAGGTGACGAAATCCTCGCGGCCCAGATGGGTCATGCGACGGGTTTTCTCGGCCAGCGCCGGCGGCAGGCTGTCGCGGATGAAACCGCGCACCTCCTCGCGGAAAGCGCGTTCCCCGGCCGTGAATTCGAGATCCATGGCGTTTCTCTCCCTCAAATCGGTCAAGAGGTTAGGACCGGCATTCGCGCCGCGCAAGCTGTGACGCAGCGGAAACCCTGCAGGAAGGCTTGCATGGACTCAGCCTCTCCTGCTCAATCGCAGCGCATGCATACAAAACGGACAGATTCGCGATGACTTTCGATCCCGTCACCGCCGGCTGGAAACAGCGCCACGGCCAGGGCCCTTTCACCCGGATCGTTGGTCCGGTCTGGGTCCGCCGCGAGGAAGACGGCAGTTCGACCTATGGCCTCCTGGCCGAGGAGCGCCATACCAATTCGCGTGGCGTCGTGCATGGCGGCATGCTGATGACCTTTGCCGACCACATGCTGGGCTGGCTGGTCTGGGACGCCGTGGAGCGGCGCGCCTGCGCCACCATTTCGCTGAACAACCAGTTCATCGGCGCGGTGAAACCCGGCGACTGGATGGAAATGCGCGGCCGCATCGTGCGCCAGACCCGCAGCATCATCTTCGTGCAGGGCGAGGCCAAGGTCGGCGAGCGCGTGGTGCTCGCCTCGGAAGGCATCTGGAAGGTGCTGGGCGTCGACTGAAACCTATCGACGGCGGCGCACGATCTTCTTGGCCGGCAGCAGGTCGGCGAATTTCGCTTCGCGCTTCTGCTGGTTGGCCTGCATCTGCTCCATCAGATCCTGGGTCAGGAACATGCCGGCCTGCCAGACCTGCATGTAGTTCAGGGCATCGGCCGTGTCATGGTCGCGGGTGTAGTTCAGCATTTCCTTGCTGCCATGCACCGCCAGCGGCGATTTCGACGCGATGGCCTTGGCGATTTCCAGCACGGCGGCCAGCATCTCGTCCTGCGTGGCATAGGTGGCGTTCACCAGGCCGCAGCGGAAGGCTTCCTCGGCCGGCATGCGGCGACCGGTATAGGCCAGTTCGCGCACCAGACCCGAGGGCATCAGGTGCGGCAGGCGCTGCAGCGTGCCGACATCGGCGGTCATGCCGATGTTGATTTCCTGGATGCAGAACCAGGCGTCGTTCGTGCAATAGCGCATGTCGCAGGCCGAGATCAGGTCGACGCCGCCGCCGATGCAGCCGCCCTGGATTGCCGCCAGCACCGGCACCCGGCAGCGGTCGATCACGGCGAAGGTTTCCTGCATCTCGGCCACCGTGCGGCGCATCTGCTCGCCGACCCGGCCGCGGTCGCCCTGCATCATCTCGCCGGCGATATTGGCGAAGGCCGAAAGGTCCAGCCCGCCGGTGAAATGCTTGCCCGTCGAGGCGATCACCACGGCACGGATCTCCGGGCGGTCCTCGATTTCGGCGAAAACGTCCACCATTTCCTGCCAGAAGGGCAGCACCATGGCATTGGCCTTGTCGGGCCGGTTGAAGCTGATGCGGGCGATATGGTTCTCGACCGCAAAATCGAAGGTTGCGTAGGCCATTATTCCTCCCAATCGCCCTGCCGTAACGTCAAGGCTGGTCTGCGCTCTGCGGCGCGGCTAGAGTCGGGCAAAGATTTACGGAGGAACCATGCCGATTGTCTATGACGAACTGATGCGCCTCGATCTGCCCGAGCGTGAATTCGCCTATAGCGAACGCGATACCATGCTCTACGCGCTTAGCGTCGGCATGGGGCATGATCCGATGGATGCCGACGAACTGCCCTTCGTCTACGAAAAGGGCCTGCGCGCCCTGCCCAGCCTGGCCACCGTAATCGCCTGGGACGACAGCTGGGCGCCGCAGACCGGCATCAATTTCGTGATGGTGGTGCATGGTGAGCAGCGCGTGACCATCCACAAGCCGCTGCCGCCGAGCGGCCGGATCAAAGCCAAGCTGCGCATCCGCGACGTGTTCGACAAGGGCGCCGGCAAGGGCGCGATCATGCTGACCGAGAACACGCTGAGCGATGCCGCCAGCGGTGAGAAGCTGGTCACCCTGCTCTCCACCGTGTTCGCGCGCGGCGATGGCGGCTTCGGCGGCCCGGTCCGCGCCCCGGGCGAAGGCCCGCCGGCGCCGCATGCCATCCCCGAGCGCCAGCCCGATGCCGGCGTGACGGCGAAGACCCAGCCGAACCAGGCGCTGTTTTACCGGCTGTGCGGCGACCGCAATCCGCTGCATGCCGATCCGGCCTTCGCCAAGGCGGCCGGCTTTCCGCGCCCGATCCTGCATGGCCTGTGCACCTATGGCCATGCCGTGCGCGCCGTGGTGAAGGCAGCCTGCAATCATGATCCAGCCATGATCGCCCATATCGAGGCGCGCTTCACCGCGCCGGTCTTCCCGAGCGAGACGATCCACACGGAAATCTGGCGCGACGACAATATCGTGTCGTTCCGCGCCCGGCTGGTGGAGCGCGACGTGGTCGTGCTGGATCACGGCAAGGTGGAACTGCGCGGCTAGCCGCGCTTCAGCCTGATGTCGCTGGGCTTGCGGTGGTTGCCCGGCACGTCGTCGAGCCGTAGCGGCTCCAGCTTGGGGTCGGGTTCGGGCCGGCCGAACAGGTAACCCTGGCCGTAATCGATGCCGAAATCGAGCAGCAGGCGCGCCTGGTCCTCGGTTTCGACCATCTCGGCCACCGTGCCGATGCCGAGTTCCTTGCACAACCAGACCATGCCCTTGAGGATGGCGCGGTCGCGGTCCTGCCCCTGGGTCTGCAGCGCCTTCACATAGGCGCCGTCGATCTTGACGTAATCGATCTCCAGCGCCTGCAGATAGGGGAAGGACGCGGCGCCGGCGCCAAAATCGTCGAGACAGACGAAATGACCATCCTCGCGCAGCTGCCGCACCGCGTTGGCGGCATGCACCATGTTGGTGATCTGCGTCGATTCCGTGATCTCGAAGATCAGCTGGCGGCGCAGGCTGGGATCCACGGCGAGGATTTCGCGCAGGGCGGCCATGAAAACGGAGCTTTCCAGGCTGTGGCCCGAGAGGTTGACCGCCACGTCGATGGTCTCGCCCTGGCGGCGGCGCTCGGCCAGCATGTCGACCACGCGCTGCACCACGGCCAGATCGAACTCGCCGATCATGTGCACGCCTTCGGCCAGCCGGATCGTCTCGAAGGGCGAACCGCCATCCTCGAAACGCGACAGCGCCTCGTAATGATGCAGGGTGCGGGTATCCAGCCGCACGATCGGCTGGAACACCAGGTTGAACTGCCGGCTGGACACCGCCGAGCGCAGCGCGCGCACACGCGAGACGGTTTTCTGCAGCAGGGCCTTCAGGCTGTCTTCGGTGGAATGCAGCGTGGTAAAACTGGCCGCCCCCTCGCCGGCGAAACGGTCAACGGCATAGGCCATCGCGCTGGCGGCATCCTCATCGCTCATACCCTTGGCGTGAAGATCCAGGGTGGCGCCGCGGATGCCCAGCCTGTCGGCGGCTGCTGCGGCGTCGGCATTGCTCTGCTTGATCAGGCCGCGCACCTGCTCGGCCACCGCATCCTGGTCCAGCGGCGTGGCATGCAGGATGCCATATTTCTCCGGGTCGATGCGGCCTGCGGTGTCACCGCCGATCGACTTGGCGCGGATCAGCGCGCCGACATCGCCCATCAGCGTCTGGCTGTCTTCCGGCGGCAGGCTTTCCACCAGATCCTTCAGGCCGACGATCTCGACCAGGGTGAGCTTGACCTCGGCGCCAAGGTCGCGGGCCAGCTTCAGGCGGTCGCCGGCACGGGCCTCAAAATCCTCGGTGGTCAGCAGCCCGGTCTGGTAGTCGCGCTTGTTCTGGATCGCGGTCTCGGCCTGCGGCAGCCGGGCATTCGACAGGGTCAGGTAATACCGGCCTTCCTGGCTCGGCAGGCAGCAACCACCCAACGTACAGAGCGCGCCGGGCTTCCCCTCCAGGGTCAGCAGGCGAACGGTGACCGGCTCGATGCGGGCACCGACGGTCAGGCCGGCCAGCAGGTTGAGCACGAAATGGCGGTCGGATTCCTCGATCAGGGCGGCGAAATTACGCCCAATCAGCGTGGAACTGTCGCAGCCGGCGATCAGCCGGGCCGCGCCGGACGCAAAAGTGATGTGGCCGTCGGGGGCCACCTCAAGCATCAGGTCGGCAGCGGAGAAGGCAAAGGCGACAAACCGGTCGCGCTCCGCCCGCATATCCTTGGCGCCGCCCATTCTGGCCTCATCGGGGAAGAGAAACTCTGTTGCCAAGTGTGCCAGCCGCCGCGGCCGGGCGCAACCCGGCGGGCAGCGGCGACGGGGCCCTGGGTGAACCTAATTCGCTTGACGCAGCGCCACGTTGCGCCGAGGCCGGCCGGTTCCTAGAATGGGCTGGTCTCCGGCCCGTGACGGCCGGCCGAAGTCTAGGGGGAGCATAATGAGCGCACCGTTCTGGGAAAAATCCTATCCGGCCGGGGTCACCTGGGCACAGAATTTCCAGGCTAGGCCGATCTGGACCCTGCTGGACGATGCCGTCGCGCGTTTCGCGCCGCGGCCCTGCCTGGATTTCATGGGCAAGGGGTTCACCTACGCGGCAGTGTCCGACCTGGTCGATCGCGCCGCCAAGGGCTTCCAGCAGCTTGGCGTGGGCCCCGGCGTGCATGTCGGGCTGTTCCTGCCCAACACGCCGCATTACGTAATCTGCTTCTTCGCCATCCTGAAGGCCGGCGGCCGGGTGGTGAATTACAGCCCGCTCGATGCCGAGCGCGAGCTGCGCTACAAGATCGAGGACAGCCAGACAGACATTATCGTCACGCTGGACCTGCAGGCGCTGTATCCGAATATCGGCAAGATGATCGGCACCACTCGCCTGAAGAAGGTGGTGGTCTGTCGCCTGCCCGACGTGCTGCCTTTCCCCAAGAACCTGCTCTTTCCGCTGGTCAAGGGCAAGGAAATCGCCGCGGTGCCGAAGGACGACAAGCATGTCCGCTTCGCCGACCTGATCGCCAATGACGGCCGCTACACCCCGCATCCGGTGAAGGACCCTGCCGAAGAGGTGGCGATCCTGCAATATACCGGCGGCACCACCGGCCAGCCCAAGGGCGCCATGCTGACTCATGGCAACATCACGGCGACGGTGCATATGTATGCCTGCTGGACTGGCAACATGAACCTGCTGGATGACGGCAAGGAACGCGTACTGATGGTCCTGCCGATGTTCCATATCTATGGTCTGAGCGCGGTGCTGCTGCGCATGCTGACCATCGGCGCCGAGTTCATCATGCATCCGCGCTTCGAGCTGAAGGCCGTGGTCGAGGACCTGCACAAGAAGAAGATCTCGATCTTCCCGGGCGTGCCGACCATGTATGCTGCCATCGTCAACCTGCATAACCTGAAAGATTACGACCTCTCGGCGCTGAAATTCTGCGCCTCCGGCGGCGCGCCGCTGCCGGCCGAGGTGCAGGACAAGTTCGAAAACGTCACCGGCTGCAAGATGATTGAGGGCTGGGGCATGACTGAAACCTCGCCGGCCGGCACCCAGACGGTCTATGGCGGCGTGCGCAAACGAGGCTCCTGCGGTCTGCCGCTGCCCGGCGTGACCATCGAGATCGTCGATGTCGATGACCCGCTAAAGGTGCTGGACGTCAAGCAGACCGGCGAAATCTGCATCACCGGACCGAACGTGATGAAGGGTTACTGGAACAAGCCGGAAGCAACGGCCGAGGCTTTTGCCGGTGGCCGCTTCCATACCGGCGACGTCGGCTACATCGACGAGGATGGCTACATCTTCATCGTCGACCGCAAGAAGGACATGATCCTGTCGGGCGGCTTCAACGTCTATCCGCGCAATATCGAGGAGGCGATCTACGAGCATCCCGCCGTCGAGGAATGCACGGTGATCGGCATCCCTGACCAGTATCGCGGCCAGTCGGCCAAGGCCTTCATCAAGCTGAAGGCCGGCGCACAACCCTTCACCTTCGATGAGTTGCGTGACTTCCTGAAGGACAAGCTCGGCAAGCACGAGATGCCGGTGGCGATGGACATCCGCGAGGCCCTGCCCAAGACCCTGATCGGCAAGCTATCGAAGAAGGAGCTGGTCGAGGAAGAAAAGAAAAAAGCCGGAGACGCGGCCGATTAAGGCAGTCATCACGGCATTAAAAAAGCCCCGGCGCAAACCGGGGCTTTTTTTATTGATGCCCGCAGCCGGCGCGATCGCCGGTCATGCGCCGTTCCTATTCTGCCGCCTGGGCCTTGGCCTGGCCCGCATCCCAGTCCCTGAGCGCCAGGGCTACCGGCTTCACCTTCGCACGCTGCTCAGGCCCCAGAACGCTCATCAGCGGCAGCATTGGCCCCATATCGGCGATGCCGGCCAGGGTGACCGCGTCATGCAGGGTGCGGATCGGACTGATGCCATCCCGCAGGTCTTCCAGCGGAATGTAGGCCTCGCGCAATTGCTCGGCCGCGGCCCAGTTACCGCACCCGAGCGCCGCCAGCATCGCCATCGAACCACGCGGCGCGACGCAGACCGAGCCGGAGGTGAAGCTCGACAGGCCAAACTGGCGGAAATGCGTGATCGCCGGCCGTTCGCCGATGCCGCTGATCACCAGCTTTGGGTCGACATGATCGAGTAACCGCCCGAGATACTCGTCCTGGGCCGGATCGGCACGCACCACGCCATATTTGACGGCACAGACCAGGCCTTCGCGCATCAGCCGCCCGGCAGCTTCGGGCGCAATGTAATTCTCCGCCTTGATATAGAGAATGAGCGGCTTGCCCATGGTGACAGCGGCACGGCGCAGGCCGACCTCGACGCCTTCGGGGGTGGCCGGAAAGGTCTGCGGCAGCGCCATCGCCGTGGGCACCCTGGACCCACGCAGGATCTTGGCCTGATCGATCAGCTTGCCGTAATCCGGCCCGAAGGACGGAATCAGCCAGGTATCCGGGCCAGCCGCGTCGACCAGGAAATCCAACACCTCGGCATATTCGCCAACCGAAATATTATAGAAATTCGCATTGCCGCCATACATCAGGCTGCGCACCCCGCCGGCCTCGAGATAGCCGATCAGCTGCCGATTCGCCTCTTCGTTCAGGGTCAGGTCCGCATACCGCGCCAGAGGCGGCACCGCCAAGACGGAAGCGGACAGATCGGCGGCGGTAACTGGCGTTGTTTTCATTATGTTTGCTCCAGCAGGGCGTTCCTCTTAATGTGAGAGACTAATCTGTCCCGAGCCCCTGCTGCAAAGCGAAATGTCACTCCCAAGCACCGACGAAATCGCGGCAAAAGCGCATCTGCTGCCCATGCTGCGGGCCGCCATACGGTCGATCGAAACGGAGAATCTGGATCACGCGGAGACGTTCCTCGACAGCATCCTGAAGCAGGAACCCGGCTTCGCCGATGCCCTGCACCTGAAGGGCTACATCGCCTTCCAGCGCGGCACACTGGATATGGCGCGCAAACTCGTCGAGCAGGCCATCGCGGTCGATTTCCATTATGAGAATTACCACGTCACGCTGGGCCATATCCTGCTGGCCGCCGGCGACCGCGATGCCGCCAAGAAAAGCTTCGGCGCGGCGATCGCCCTCAATCCGAAATACTGCGAAGCCTATATTGGCCTTGCCCATATTTTCATTGCCGAAGATGCCCTGGATGCGGCCATCGGCGCGCTGTTCACGGCGCAGAATGCCAGCCCCAAGCATGCCGAAACCAACTACATGCTGGGCTATGCCATGATGACCAAGGGCGACGCCAAGCAGGCGATCCGCTTTTTCGGCATTGCGCACCGGCTGGCGCCAGGCAATATCCGCTACAAGGCAGGCCTGGCCCGTTCGCTGCGGGATGTGCGGATGAAACGGCCCAACCCCGAACTGGTGACCAGCGTGCTCCCGCTGCTTGGGACGCCGGGCGTCGAGCCGCGCGACCTGGCGCCAGTGATCGAAAGCGCGATCTGCATGGATCCGCTGTTCATCGCACTGAACCCCATCGACGACCTGCCGGAGAAACAGGCTAGCGCCGTACTGGCCGACCCCGCCTGCCCAGACCTGATGCAGATTGCGGCCCTGCCCGTCTGGCTGAAACACGGCCTGGTCAGCCATCCGGCGCTGGAGCGGCGATTGACGGCATTGCGCCGCGGCTTTCTGTCGCTGGCCCTGCGCAACCGCGCCGCCCTGCAGCGCTATGAGCCGCTGTTATGCCTGCTGGCCATCCGTGCTTTTCAGGCCGAATACATCGACCGGGTCACGACCTCGGAAACCGCACAGATCGAGAGCCTGGCGACTGCGCTGGACACGCTTGCACCGACAGAGCATGCGCCGCTGTTTGCGGTCTATGCCTGCTACCGGCCGCTATACCGGCGCCACGACGCAGCAAGTCTGGCGGCTGCGGCATGGCCGGCCGCCTACGCCGATCTGAAACGCAGCCAGCTGGACGAGCCGCTGGGGGAATTCCGCATCGCGGGCGGCATCCCGGCGCTGACCCCGATCGAGGACCAGACCAGCCAGACCGTGCAGGAAATGTACGAGGAAAGCCCCTTCCCGCGCTGGCACCAGCCGATCCTCGGCACGCCGCAGACGGTAAGCGGGCGCCTGCGCACGGCCCTGCCGCTGCAGCAGATTCCGGTAGAGGAACGCCTCAACCCCGATATCCTCGTGGCCGGCTGCGGCACCGGCCTGCATGCCATCCTGGCCGCCACCAGCTATGCCTTCTCGAAAGTCCTGGCGATCGACCTGAGCCGTACCAGCCTGGCCTATGCCAAACGCAAGGCGACCGAGATCGGCATCGGCAATGTGGACTTCGCCCAGGCCGATATCCTGAAGATTGGCGGCATCCCGCAGCGTTTCGACGTGATCGAAAGCTTTGGCGTGCTGCATCACCTGCGCGATCCGGCCGCCGGTCTGGCGCAGCTGGTTGGATTGCTGAAACCCGGCGGGTACATGATGCTGGGGCTCTACAGCGAGCTCGGTCGGCGCGATGTGGTGAAGGCCCGCGACCTGATCACGCAACTGGGTCTGGGAGACAGCCCGGAGGATGTGCGCGAATTCCGCCGCATCCTGCCCAAACGCGACCCGCAACTGGCGGTCAATCTGGCAAAATCCAGCGCCTATTATGCGCTCAGCGATCTGCGCGACCTGGTCTTTCATCGCCAGGAACACCGTTATACGCCGCAGCAGCTGCGCCGATTGATCGACAATGCCGGCCTGGATTTCCTGGGATTCGAGTTCAGTTCGCCCAAACCGCTGGGCGGCTACCGGGCGCGCTTCCCCGACGACGTCACCGCCACCAATCTCGACCACTGGGCCGAGATGGAAATCGCCAATCCGGACCTGTTCGCCAATTGCTACCGCTTCTGGGTGCGACGCAAAGGATGACGATCAGCCACGGCCAAGATGACCGCGGAAGCGCCTGGCAAGATCGCGCGTTGCCTTCGTCAGCAGGCCCTGGTCGATACCGACGGCGACAAACATGAAGCCCGCGTCGAGATAGCGCCGCGCGTCATCCTCGTTCGGCGCCAGGATGCCGCAGGGCTTGCCGGCGGCCTGGCAAAGCTGCAACCCGCGCATGATGGCCGTCTGCGCCTCCGGGTGTGCGCTGTTGCCCAGGTGACCAAGATCGGCCGACAAGTCGGCCGGGCCGATGAAAATGCCATCCACGCCATCGACCTTGGCGATTTCCGGGATACGGTTCAACGCGGCAGCGGTCTCGACCTGCACGATCACGCCGATCTCGCTGTCAGCGCGGGCATGGTAATCCTGCACCAGGCCATAGCGGTTGGCGCGCTGCGACCCGGACACGCCGCGGATGCCGCGCGGCGGGTAGCGCGTGGCGGCCACCGCGCGGCGCGCCTCCTCGGCATCCTGCACGAAGGGCAGGATCAGGTTGGGCGAGCCGATATCGAGAAACCGCTTGATCAGTACGGCATCATTCCAGGCCGGCCGCACCACCGGGCTGGCAGTATTGGCATCGATCTGCATGGCCTGCAGTTGCTGCAGGATCATCGGCAATTCATTCGGCGAATGCTCGGTATCCAGAACCACCCAGTCGAAGCCGGCCGTGGCTACGATCTCGGCCACGATATTGCTGCACAGCGAGCACCACAAACCGATCTGAGGGCGCCCCTCTTTCAGCGCGCGCTTGAAGGCATTGACTGGCAGTTGCATGGCAGCGGACCTTTCAGGGGCATTGGCAGGACGACGCGGACGCGCCGACGGCTCAAGGCGGCAGGATTCGGAGGAAGCTCCTTGAACGGATCGCCCTAGATCAGACAATAAATTGCGACGATGCAAGCAGAATTTGCGTACCGGCCGGAGCGCCAATTTGATAGAAGGATGAACCATCGATCTGTTGTCTGCATGCCGGCCCGAGGAGGAAACATGATGCAACTCTCCGCAACTCCGAGCGATCACGGCAACGGCACCTCCCTGACGAGGATGCGCGGCACTTCGCAGGGCGGCGAGCAATCGGTCAGCAACGAATATCTCACCTTTTCCATCGACAGCCAGGATTACGGCATCGACATCCTGAGCGTGCGTGAGATCCGCGCCTGGACCGAGGTAACCAACCTACCCAATACCCCTGAATTCGTGCGCGGCATCATCAATCTGCGCGGCACCATCGTGCCGATCTATGACCTGCGTGTCCGTTTCGGCGGTGGTCGCACCACCCCGACCAGCATGCATGTCGTCATCGTTGTGGTGGCGGTCAATGGCACATTCGGCCTGCTGGTCGATTCCGTGTCAGATATCCTGTCGATTGCCGAGCATGACCTGCAGGGCGTGCCTGAGACCGGCATGGCGGCCGATTACCGCTTCCTCAGCGCGATTGTCGCCCGGGATGACCGCATGGTCTCGATCATCGACCTGGATCATCTGGTGAACCAGGATACCGCGGCACAGATGGAACAGATTGCCGCGCAGCAGGAGGCTGCCGAGCCGGCGACAGCCTGAAACGGCGTTCGCACCGGTCCCGCGTTGCTGCAATGGCTCAATTGCCGCTGCGACAAGCGCTGTGTAAGGATTAAATCTTGGTAACCTATACGATTTAACCGGGTGCATTGCACCAAGGTCCGGCTAATTTAATCCCGCTGACGCCCCCTAGAACGGGGCATAAAGGGGAAGACCCATGCCGACTTTTTCCATTCGCACCACCCTGGGACTCGTCATCGGTGTTCTGGGCATCATGCTGGTCGCCATCAGCGCGGTTTCGCTGAATGATGCCGTCCAGCGCTACAGCGCCGCGCAAAGGGTGGCGACGCTTGCCCCGATCAGCCAGGCCTTCTTCCGCAGCCTGCAGCAACATCGCCTGGAGCGCGGCAACATCCTGATCTCCCTGCGCGCCGATGCCCCAACTTCCAAGGATTCCCTGGATAATATTGCTGCACAGCGAGACAGCACGCTGGACGGCTACAAAACTGGCGTCGCCCTCCTGTCGGCGGTTTCCGATCTGCCGGGCGCCCCGGCGATTCTGACTAAACTGAAGTCGGCGAACGATGCCGTCGATGCCATGCGCCCGAAGATGATGGCCATGATCGCGCAGCCGAAGGCCCAGCGCGATGCGCAGGCCGCGCAGGAATGGCCGAAGGTGACGCAGGGTTATCTGGATGCCGTGCAGGCCGCCTCCGATTTCCTGGAGTCTTCGCTGCAACTGGTCGACCCGGTTGTCGATCAGTTGCTGAGCGTCAAGCAGAATGCCTGGACGATCCGCAATTATGCCGGCTCGCTGGTCCTGCGCATCCTGACCACGATGTCTGCCGGGCAGACCTGGGGCATTGCCGAGAGCATGGCGCATGCCGAGGATGCCGGTCGCGCCACGACCGCCTGGGGAATTGTCAGCGATATAGCCACCCGCAGCGATACCCCGACGACGCTGCGTGATACCGTCAATACCGCAAAGGCATTCTTCTCCGGCCCGATCGGGGAAGAGCGCCAGACGATCGTCAAGGCCCTCAGCAACGGCAAGCCCTCGCCGGTTGAACTATCGAAATACCAACCGGCCGTGGTCGACAACCTCAACATGCTGAATGCCATCGCCAACACGGCGCTGGATGAGCTGATCAAGCGCGCCAACACCCAGATGGCACAGACGCAGCAAAGCCTGATCCTGGATGGCGCCCTGCTGGTCGCCGCCATCGCCTTTACCATTTTCGGCTTCCTGATCGTGCAGTGGCGCGTCAGCGGCCCGATCCAGCGCATGACTGGCGCGATGCAGCGCCTGGCCGACCGCGACCTTGCCGTCGAGATTCCCTTTGTCGAACGCGGCGCCGAGATCGGCCAGATGGCCAAGGCTGTGCAGGTCTTCAAGGACAACATGATCGCTCGCGAACAGGCCGAAGCCGACATCGCCCGCCAGCGCCAGGACAGTGAGCAGCGTCGCATCGAGCGCGAAGCGCGCGAGAAGGTCGCCGGCGAGGAGATCGCTGCGCTGGTCAACAAGGTGGCACAGGGTGACCTGTCGGGCCGCATCGATGAAAAGGGCAAGGACGGTTTCTTCCTCTCCACCAGCCAGGAACTGAACCGCCTGGCCGGCACGCTGCAGACCATGACTGGCGAAATGGCCGATACCATGGGTGCCATGGCCGGCGGCGACCTGACCAAGTCGGTACGTGGTGACTATCGCGGCGTGTTTGGCCAGCTTAAGAACAGTGCCAATGGCATGGCTGAGCGCATGCGCGACTTCGCCGGCCGCCTGACCAACACGGCGCAATCGGTGAAAACCGCATCGGACGAAATCTCGTCCGGCAGCCAGGACCTGGCGCAGCGCACGGAATCGCAGGCGGCATCCATCGAGGAAACCGCTGCGTCGATGCACGAGATCACCACCACGGTGAAGCAGAATGCCGACAATGCCCAGGCCGCCAACCAGCTGGCCACGGCCGCGCGCGACACCGCCGAGAAGGGTG
>NZ_JANLJJ010000111.1 GCF_029255545.1 Ferrovibrio sp.
GGCCATGAGGAAAGCGGCGGACGCAAGCCGGGCTGGGGCTATGATTTCGGCTATCACGACCTGCTGACCGAGGACTGGCCGCTGGCGATTGCCGTCGTGAAGGCGCGTTTCCAGAGCGCGCCTTTCTACCTGCTGGGCCATAGCCTGGGCGCGCAGGTCAGCAGCATCTATGCCGCCCATCATCCGCAGCAGCTTGATGGCCTGATCCTGATCGCCTGCAGCTCGGTGCACTGGAAACTCTGGCCGAAAGCCTTCCTGGCTTACAGCCAGATGGTGCCGTTGGTGGCGCGCATCGTGGGGCATTTCCCCGGCCACCGTTTCCGCTTCGCCGGACGCGAGGCACGCACACTGATGACCGACTGGGCAAGGCAGGCGCGCACGGGCCGTTTCATGTTCGGCCGGCCACGGGTGGATCACGACCGACATCTGGCGAATTTAAGCCTGCCGGTACTGGGCATTTCATTGCAGGGCGATTTCTTCGCGCCAAAGCATGCGATGGACGGATTGTTGGGCAAATTCCCCAAGGCGCAGCTCACGCGCCACCACCTCGACCCGAAGGCGATGGGTTTTCAGGGCATCGATCATTTCCGCTGGGTGCGGAAGCCTGAGATCGTGATGCCCAAGGTGGTGGAATGGCTGAGGGCGCGGCACGGCTGAAGACGGCCTAACGTCCCTCGTAGCATTTCACCCGCGTCACCTCGCCGGAATCGGTCTCGGTGCTTTTCTCGCGGTAGATTTCCATGGTGCCGCGATTCTTCAGGCGGCATTCGCCGACCGGGAACCAGCTGGATTTCACCTGCACGATGATGAATTCGTTCGGACGCAGGCGATCCGGCGCGCAATAGCGGTTCACCTCGCGCGGTTTGGCGATCACGGTCGAATTAACCCGGCCTTCGCGGCGGATGTTGATCGGCCAGTTATATTCCGTGAGGTTGGCGATGCTGACGCAGGCCTGGGCGTCGTCGGTGATGGGCCGCTGCGGCTGGGCGACGGCCGGCAGGGCGAACAGCGCGACCAAGCCCGCGACACTGCCGGCAAGGCCGCGCATGCAGCTTACTCCGCCGCTTCGGCGTCGGCGTTGCCGTTGATCTGCATGCCAAGCGCATCCATGTAGATTTCCAGCAGGCTTTCCTGCTCGGCCAGTTCGGCGCGATCCAGCTTGCGCAGCTTGATCACCTGGCGAAGGATCTTGGTGTCGAAGCCATGCGCCTTGGCCTCGGCATAGACCTCGCGGATATCATCAGCCAGCGCCTTCTTCTCTTCCTCCAGCCGCTCGATGCGGGCGACGATCTGGTTGAGCTGGTCGGCCGAGAAATTGCCGGAGATCAGTTTGGTGGCCATGCTGCGACCTCAAAAATCAGGGGTTATGGATGGCGCGGATTATAACCGCCGGCGCCCCGCCGCCTACCGCCGCGCCCAAGTTATCCACAGGAATGCGCCGGGAGTGGATAACTCGGATTTATCCCTAGTGTTTGAGGTTTTTCTGCGCCTCGGCGAAGGCCTTCTGCTGCTCCGGGCTGGCTTCCTTCTGGTATTTCGCCTGCCATTCCGGATAGGGCATGCCGTAGACGATCTCGCGGGCTTCCATCTTGTCGAGTTCGATTCCCTTGGCTTTGGCTGCGTCCTGGTACCAGTTGCTCAGGCAGTTGCGGCAGAAGCCGGCCAGGTTCATCAGGTCGATATTCTGCACGTCGGTGCGGCTGCGCAGATGCTCGACCAGACGGCGGAAAGCGGCGGCCTCCAGTTCGGTCTGCGTCTTCGGATCGATCTTGTCGCTCATATCGGCCTCCTAATCGGGGATGGCGAAATTGACGGTCTCCGCCACCAGCCAGTCCACCACGGCCTTCAGCGCCGCGGGCTTGTCCATGCCAGCATGTAGCGCATCGCGGTAGACTTGCAACTGTCGCTGCGCCGAGGTGCCGCGCTTCAGGATGCCGCGCGCCCGTTCCACCTCGGCCAGGCAGCCGAGCTGGACCGCCTCTTCCCGCGTCAGTTCGATCAGTTCTTCCAGCAGCGCCGCATAGGGCACGGCCTCGCCCTTGCCGAAATCGACCAGGCTGCCGGCGATGCCGTAGCGCTGCGCCAGCCAGCGGTTTTCGTCGATCAGCGTGTTGGCATAGATGCGCCAGCGCTGGTTCTTCTGCCGCAGCCGCAGCAAGGCCGCGAGCAGGCACAGATACAGCGCCGCGACGCTCAACCCGTCGTCCAGCCGGGTGCAGACATCGGTGACACGCAGTTCCAAGGTGGGATAACGCGCCGAGGGGCGGATGTCCCACCACAGCTTGCTGGCATCCTCGATCAGGCCAGCCTGCGTCAGGCGGTTCACCAGCCGCTGGTATTCGCCCCAGGTCTCCAGCCGTTCGGGCAGGCCGGTACGCGGCAGGCTGTCGAACACCGACAGGCGATAGGATTGCAGGCCGCTTTCCTCGCCCTGCCAGAAGGGCGACGAGGTGGACAGCGCCAGCAGATGCGGCAGGAAGTAGCTGACCTGGTTCATCAGGTCGATGCGCAGGTCCTCGTCGGCGATGCCGACATGCACATGCAGGCCGCAGATGATCAGTCGCCGCGCCACGCCGGCCAGATCTTTCGCCAGCCGATCATACCGCTCCTTCTCGGTGTGGCGCTGGTCGCTCCATTTGGCGAAGGGATGCGTGGAGGCGGCGATCGGCGCCAGGCCGTGACGCGCCGCCACTTCCGAAATGCCGCCACGCAGACGCACCAGATCGGCGCGCGCCTCGCCCAGGTCGCGGCAGACCTTGGTGGAAATCTCGATCTGGCATTGCAGGAATTCGGGATGCACCTGGCCGCCGGCAATCGCCTCGCACTCCGCCAGCACGGCGGCCGGCGGCTCGACCGCCAGCGCGCCGCTGCCGCGTTCGACCAACAGATGCTCTTCCTCGATGCCGATGGTGAAATCGCCGGCGCTGAACATGGAATCCCCCGTTACCTGAAACTAGGCAGCGCTGCTCGCCGCCGCCATCAATCCCGCTTCACTGAGCATGCGGCGGAAACAGCGGTCCAGCCGCACCGCCCAGGCCTTCGCACCTGCCTCGTCGCTCACCAGATCCTGCCGCACCTCGATCATCACATGATGCAGGCCGCGATTCTGGCCATGCTCGAAAATCGAATGGCCGGCATGGCGCCGGCCGCTATAGGGCTCGTTGTCGCCCACCACCAGGTCGCCCTCGTCGCGCAGGGCCTGCAGCAGCGGCTGGGCCAGGCGACCATCGCGGTCCCACACCACGCCGATATGCCAGGGCCGATCCTCGTCTTTTGCGCGCAGGCGCGGCGTGAAGCTGTGGATGGACAGCAAAGCCGGCAACGACCCGCGTTCGCCGGCCGCCTCGATCTGCGCGGCGATGGCCATATGATAGGGCCGGAAATAGGCATTCATGCGGCGCGTGCGCTCGGCCTCGTTTAGGTCGCGGTTGCCCGGCACCACGGTACCGTCGCTCACCTCGCAGATCAGGGTGGGGTCGTCCGGCCGCCGGTTGCAATCGATCACCAGCCGCGACACCCCGGCCAGCACGGCAGGCGCATCCAGACTGCGGGCCAGGCATTCGGTGATAATCGCCGTGCCGGGGTCCCAGCCGATATGGCGGGTGCGCTCATCATCCGGCAGGCCGAGATTGCCCAGGCCAGGCGGCACGATGCAGCTGGCATGGTCGCAGATCAGCACCAGCGGCGCGCTGCCCTGCGGATTGACAATGCGATGACTCGGAGGTTCGGCGGCTTGTTCGGGATTGGGCATGATGGGGGTCAGGGGGAGCCGGGACGGCTGGACCGGGAGTATAGCGGCCGGATTTGCATAAGATGGTCAGGCTGCACTAAGGTTGCGGCGACATTTGGGCAACCATAGCTGAAATAATCCCGTGCTGCATCATATCGCCATTGTTGGAAGCGGCCCTTCCGGCCTGTTCTGTGCCGACGCCCTGCTGCGCCAGAAACCCGAGCTGAAAATCGACGTCTTCGACCGGCTCGCCACCCCCTATGGCCTGGTGCGCTTCGGCGTCGCCCCCGACCATCAGGGCACCAAGGCCGTGACCCGCCAGTTCGATCGGCTGTTCGGCAATCCCAACCTGCGTTTCCTGGGCAATATCGCGGTCGGCCGCGACCTGCCGCTGGCCGAGCTGACGGCCCATTACGATGCCGTGATCCTGGCATTGGGCGCCCATGCCGACCGGCCGCTGGGCATCCCCGGCGAGGACCTGCCGGGCCGCTACGGTTCGATGGCCTTTGTCGGCTGGTATAACGGCCATCCCGATTTCCGCACGCTCAATCCCCTCCTCGACCGGCCGGGCGCGGCCGTGATCGGCATGGGCAATGTGGCGATCGACATCGTGCGCGTGCTGGGCAAGACCCCTGCCGAGATGGCGAGCAGCGACCTGACCGCCCATGCCGCCGAGGCCATCGCCAAGGCGCCGCTGAGCGATCTTTACATTCTTGGCCGCCGTGGCCCGGTGGAGGCCAGTTTCACCAGCGCCGAACTGGCCGAGCTGGGCCGGCTGGAGCGGGTGCGTCCGGTGGTGAACAAGGCGGACCTGCCCGAGGCATTACCGGCTGGCATCGATCCCAACGATGCCAAGGTGAAGGAAAAAAACCTGAGCCTGCTGCATGAATTCGCTGCCCGCACGGACGAGAAACCAATCCGGCTGCATTTCCTGTTCCATGCCGCGCCCGAGGCCCTGCTGGGCGGCGGCCGGGTGGAGCGGCTGAAGATCAAAGGCATCGACAAGCCTCTGGATGTCGGCACCGCGATCAGCGCCATCGGCTATCGCACGGCCACCGAAGGCGACCTGCCGCAGGCTGATGCACGCGGCCTGCTGGCCAACGACTCCGGCCGCATCGCGCCGGGCCTGTATGTGGTGGGCTGGGCCAAGCGCGGCCCGAGCGGCACCATTCCGACCAATCGCGCCGAGGCGAAAGCCGTGGCCGATCTGGTGCTGGCCGATTTCGCCAATGATACCGCGCCGGCCAAACCCGGCAGCCTGGAGTTGGACCGACGCATCGCCGCACGTGGAGTTGCCGTCATCGACTGGACCGGCTGGAAACGCATCGAAGCGGCCGAGACCGCTGGCGCCGCGCCCGGCAGCCCACGGGCCAAGCTGGCCGATTGGGATAACCTGCACCGCACGGCGCTGATCCTGTGATGAAGCTCTACAATATCCCCGCCTCGCCCTTCGCCGCCCGCGTGCGCATCCTGCTGCGCGCCAAAGGACAGACCCTGGACATGCTGACGCCGCCCGCGCCGGCCGAGTTTCGCCAGATCACGCCTCTGGGCAAGGTACCGGCATTGGTGCGCGACGACGGCAGCGTGCTGCCGGAATCGGAAGTGATCTGCCATTACCTGGACGACATCCTGGCTGGCCCGAAGCTCTATCCAGTCGATACCGATGCCCGCGCCGCCAGCGAATTGGTCACCCGGCTGGCCGACCTGTATCTGGCCGTACCGTTGAGCGATTTCTTCACCCAGCTGTTCACCGCCCCCGATGACCGCGCCGCCATGCAGGCGATCATCCCCGACATTGCGCGCGGCCTGAAATACCTGGACCTGCTGGTGGGCGATGACGGCTTCGCCGCTGCCGGCCGCTTCACCCATGCCGACTGCGCCCTGCCGCCGATGCTGTTCTACGCCGCCGGCATGCTGTCGGCCGTGGCGGACGATGACCTGCTGGCCAAGCGGCCGCGCCTTTCGGCCTACTGGCAGGCCATCCAGCAGCAGCCAGCGGTGAGCGCCGTACTGGACGAGATGCGGCAGGCCGTGAAGAAATACCAGAGCAAGCTGCAGGCGGCGCAGTAATGGCCGAGGCCAGCCCGATGGATTCTGCGGGGGCCACCGCTGCGCCTGTTCCGCTGCCAGTCTGGCCGGTGCTGGCCGCTACCACCTCCACCCAATCCATCACCACGCTCTCCGCTCTCGCGCTCTCTGCCGTGGCGCCGAAAGCCGCCGCCGACCTCGGCATTGGACCGGCTTTGGTGGGTTATCAGGTCAGCCTGGTCTATACCGGCGCGGTGATCACCTCGCTGATCGGCGGTGGCTTCGTGCGCCGGCTGGGCGCCACGCGGGCCAGCCAGATCGCATTATGGCTGGCCATGGCAGGCTGCCTGCTTTCCGCACTCGGCACGCTGCCGGCGCTGGCGCTCGGCGCGCTGGTGATCGGGCTGGGTTATGGCTGCACCAATCCCGGCGCCTCGCATCTGCTGTCGCGCACGCGCAGCGGCGCGCATATGAACCTGATCTTCTCGATCAAACAATGCGGCGTGCCGATCGGCGGCATCCTTGCCGGCCTGCTGATCCCGCCCGTCACGCTGTTGCTGCACTGGCAAGCGGGGCTGGCATTATGTGCGTTGCTGGCGCTGGGCTTGAGCATCGCGCTGCAGAAGGCACGGGCGCACTGGGATGCCGACCGCCAGAATGATGCCGCGCTGTTCGTATCCCCGCTGGCCGGTCTGTCGCTGATCTGGACGCATCCGATCCTGCGCTGGCTGGCGCTGTGCTCTTTCGCCTATTCCGCCGTGCAGCTCAGCCTCACGGGCCTGCTCGTCACCTATCTGGTGGCGGAAGTGGGCCTCGACCTGGTGCTGGCCGGCAGCCTGATGGCGGTGGCACAGACGGCGGGCGCCGCCGGTCGCCTGGGCTGGGGCTGGCTGGCCGACCGACTGAAATCGGGCTCGAAAGTGCTGATCCTCAACGGCGCCATCGCCATCGTGGCGGCGATCCTGACTGCCATGATCAGCGCGCAATGGCATATCGGGCTTATCGCCGCGGTTGTCGCCCTGTTCGGATTCTGCGCCATCGGCTGGAACGGCGTGTTCATGGCGGTGATCGCGCGTCAGGCGCCGGCCGGCAGCATCGGGCTGGCCACAGGCGCGACCTTGAGCATAACCTTCGCCGGCGTGGTGGTCGGCCCCTCGGCGTTCGCCTGGCTGCACGACCATGCCGGGCTGTCTTATTCCGGCGGCTACCTGCTGATGGCCTTCGTCACCTTGCTGGGGGCCTTGTGCATGGTGATCGCGCGCCGGGGCCTGCGCGCTTAAGCCGGCCCCGGCGCGCCCTTCGGCTCAGCCGGACACCAGCGTCTTGAACCCGCCATAGCCCATGCGCTTCACGTCGAAGGGCATCTTCTTCGGATCGGGGCACATGGCGTGGATACGTGGATCCTTCATCACCTTGGCATTCACCTTGTCGCGATGGGCACGCGACTTGAAGACGATATAAGAAAACATGACGACCTCGCCTTTCTTCAGTTTGGCGATTTTGCTGAACGGTAAACCGAATTTCACGTTGTCGTCGTCGCTGACGCATTCGCGGTAGTCCAGCGCACCATGCTCGCGCCAGATCTTGCCGGCCTTGGCCGCCATTTTCTTGTAAGCGGCCAGGTTCTTCTTCGGCACTGGCAGCAGGAAACCATCGACATAACTCATCCTACGTACTCCTCCTCAGGTTAATCGTGGCAGCAGCTCGCCGTGGCCTGCGGCTGGTCATCGTATCTGTCGTGATGGCGCAGCCAGAATTCGCTGGTCTTGGGCCAGCCGGGCGGCGAATCCTCCCATTCTTCCTGCCGGCCAAGAGCCGTCATGTCGAGCAGGTGATGAACATTGAGCAGCATGTCGAGGCCGCGGCTGTAGGTGGAGTATGTGTGGTAGACGCGGCCGCCATCCTGCAGGAAACAGCTCAGGCCCGGCAATTCACCGGAGAAAGACAGTTCGCCGCCGGGTGACCGTGGCACGGGCTGGTAATTGTATTCCGGCAGCGCCACGGTCGGATCAAGCGTGACGTGAAAATCGGCGTTGAAGTCGCTGCCGTAACTTGAGGCCCAGGGCATGGTCCAGCCCATGCGGCGCTTGAACGGCATGATCTTGGACAGCGGCGCGCGGGAGACCATGGTGAAGCTGGTGCCGCGCGCATGCAGGTGCGACAGGTGCGGCAGGTTGTCGGCCAGATGCGAGCAACCCGGGCAGCCTTCCGACCAGGGATGGGTCTGGCCCGGCGGCGGATCGTCGGGGCTGAACATGAAATGATAGATCACGAGCTGGCGGCGCCCCTCGAACAGGTCGCGCAGGCTGCGACGGCCCTGGGACGTTTCGAACTGGTATTCCTTGTCGACCTCCACCATCGGCAGGCGCCGGCGTTCGGCATTCAGGGCGTCGCGCTGGCGGGTGAAAGCCTTTTCCTTCGCCAGCAATGCCTGGCGCGCTTTCAGCCAGTCTTCGCGCGAAACGACCGGCGGCCGGGCGGCGAGTGCTTCGTCCTGCGGGTGCGGCTGCATCACATTCATGGCGATCCTCCTCTGGGCCGGCTGAAACGCCGGCTTGACATATACGTTGATATCAACATAATAAGCGCCGCATGTCAAAGATCGATATCCTGCCGTTCGAGACCACCATCATGGTGCGCGACACCTGCCTGTGCCTGCATGTGCAGCGCGCGGCACGCGCCCTGGCCCGGCGGTTCGACGAGGTTCTGCGTCCCATGGGCCTCACCAACGGGCAGTTTTCCCTGCTGATGTCGCTCAACCGGCCACAGCCGGCCAACATCAGCCAAGTGGCGAGCGTGCTGGCGATGGACCGCACTACGCTGACTGCCTATCTCAAGCCGCTGGAACGCCGGGGCCTGGTAAATGTTTCTCCCGATCCGGATGACAAACGCACCCGCCGCCTGACGCTGACGCCGGACGGGCGCAAACTGCTGGTCAAGGCCCTGCCAGTCTGGAAACGCACCCATGCCGAGATCGACCGACTGGTGGGCGATCCCGATCACCTGCGCGCCGATCTGCGCGCCCTGTCGTAATTCTTCCCCCAGCTGAACGATGGAGTGAGCCGTGAGTTTCAATGCCTATCTGAGTTTCAACGGCAATTGCGCAGAAGCTTTTGCTTTCTACGAGACAACCCTGGGCGGCAGGATCGAGGCGATGCTGACCCATCGCGAAACCCCGGCCAGCGAACAAACCCCGGCCGAGTGGCAGGACAAAATCATCCATGCCTGCATGACGCTGAATGGCACCATGATCATGGGCGGCGACGTGCCGCCGCAGATGTATCAGCCGATGACCGGCTTCTCGGTCAATGTCGTCATGCCCACCGCGACCGAGGCGGAGCGCGTCTTCGCGGCCCTCAGCACGGGCGGCACCGTGCAGATGCCGATGGAAGAGACCTTCTGGGCCGAGCGTTTCGGCATGGCGACTGACCGCTTCGGCGTGCCCTGGATGGTGAACTGCTTCAAGCCGAACCCCGATGGCGAGAACTGCCAATAAGACTCCGGAAGGATTTATTCCATGCTGAAGACCATTGCCCTCGGCGCGGCGGGGCTGCTGGCTGTTGCCCTTGTGGTTGTCCTGATCATCGCGGCAAACAAGCCAGACACTTTCCGCGTGCAGCGTTCTGCCACCATCAAGGCGACACCGGAAAAGATCTTCCCGCTGATCAACGACATGCATGCCAACTTGGACTGGTCGCCTTATGAGAAGAAGGACCCAGTCATGAAACGGGCCCATGGCGGCCCGCAGAGCGGCAAGGGCGCTTTCTATGAATGGGATGGCAACAAGGAGGTTGGCAGCGGCCGCATCACCATCACAGAATCAATGTCGCCAAGCAAAGTGGTCATGGCGCTGGACATGACCAGGCCCTTCGAATGCCACAACATCATTGAATACACCCTTGTGCCGCATGGCGATGGCACGCTTGTCACCTGGGCCATGCTGGGCCCGGCCCCTTACATCGGCAAGGTGATACAGGTTTTCTTCGATACGGACAAAATGGTCGGGCGGGATTTCGAGGTTGGCCTGGCCAGCCTGAAGGTCATCGCCGAGCGCTGATCCGGCCTACAGGTCGCCGATCTTGAAATTCAGGCTGAGCACCTTCGGATAACCCTGGGCGTCCGGCGGCATGGCGAAAGGTTGCGCCAGCCGCATGGCGCGCAGAAAGGTCTCCATCGCCGTGCGCATCGCCGCCGCCTGCGGCCGCGGATCGTAGGCGATCTGGTCCCAGCCATCGATCATGGTGTTGAGATCCCACGGGTCGTTCTTGCCGAACGGCGGCGCCAGCATGCCGTTCGGCAGCACCATGTAGCGGCCGTAGATCCGGATATCCTTGAAGCGCGGCGAATCGAAATCGATCACCCAGCCGGGCACGATCTGGCTGAGGAAGAAGTCGCTCTCCGACTGGGTCATCACTTCGGCAGGCGCCCCGGCCGCGCGACCCGCGCCGGGCTGGCGGCTGCCGGCCTGGCTCTGCGCCTGCGGCGGGCGCTGTTGCGGCGCCGTGGCGGTGGCCGGGCCACGCCGCTCGGGCTGCGGTGGCGCCGGCTTGGGCGCTTCGCTGGCCTGGGGCCGTTCGCGGGCCCTGTCGCCGGCACTGGGCGGCGCCTTGGACTCCTTGGTCACCGGCGCGCGCTGCAATTGCGGCACGCTGGGCGGCGGCAAAGGCGCCGCCGGGGGAGCTTCCGCTTTGGGGGGCTCGGGGGGTGGCGGCGGTTTGGCCGCCTCGGCCTTCGGTTCCGGCTTGGGCGGGGGCGGCAGGACGAATTCGGCCAGGACCGGCGGCGGTTCGGGCTGCAGCCGCCAGGTCCAGGGCTCGACCAGCAGCAGCACCACGATCAGGCCATGCAGCAGCAGCGACAGGGCCACCGCCAACCAAAGCCGGCGATTATCCCATTCCTGCGCGCGATATTCTGAAAACAAGGCCATGACAAACACTTAGCGCTGACGTAACGGCAGGCCAAGGCTTTTGCCCGGCTTGATCGCCTCGGCTATAACCGATTGTCCGACAATTAAGAAGATACCGGAGAGAAACGTGACCGATCCAGTTGCCACCCCAGTTGCCTATAGCGTCCGTGACGGCGTTGCCGTTCTGACCATTGAGAACCCGCCCGTCAATGCCCTGAGCCAGGGCGTGCGCGCCGGGATCATTGCCGGCCTGGATAAAGCCGATGCCGATCCGGCGGTCAGCGCCGCCGTGATCATTGGCGGCGGTCGCACCTTCATTGCCGGCGCCGACATCAAGGAATTCGGCAAGCCGCCGCTGCAGCCCTATCTGCCCGACGTGCTCAAGCGCATCGAGGCGATGACCAAGCCGGTGGTTGCCGCCCTGCACGGCACCGCCCTGGGCGGCGGTTTCGAGGTGGCGCTCACCTGCCACTGGCGCGTGGCGCTGGAGAGCGGCCAGGTCGGCCTGCCGGAAGTGAAACTCGGCCTGATCCCCGGCTCGGGCGGTACCCAGCGCCTGCCGCGCCTGGTCGGCCCGAAAATCGCGCTCGATCTTATCCTGTCAGGCAACCCGATGACGGCCAAGAAGGCAGCCGAACTGGGCGCCGTCGACGAGATCGTGAGCGGCGATCTGCTGGATGGCGCGCTGGCTTTCGCCAGGACGGTGGTGGCCGAGCAGCGCCCGCTGCGCCTGGTGCGTGACATGAACGACAAGGTCAGCAATGTCGACCCGGCGGTGTTCGAGGAGATTCGCAAGGCCAGCGCGCGCAAGGCCAAGGGGTTCCTGGCGCCGTGGCGCTGCATCGATGCGGTGGAAGCGGCCACGAAGCTGCCGATTGACGACGGCCTGCTGAAGGAGCGCGAATACTTTTTCGAATGCATGGGCAGCCCGCAGCGCGCCGCCCAGATCCACGCCTTCTTCGCTGAGCGCGAAGCGGCGAAAATCCCCGGCCTGCCCGAGGACGTGAAGCCGAAGCAGATCAGGTCGGCCGCCGTGCTCGGTGCCGGCACCATGGGCGGCGGCATCGCCATGAATTTCGCCAATGCCGGCATCCCGGTGAAGCTGCTCGATGTGTCGCAGGAGGCGCTCAGCCGCGGTCTGGGCGTGATCGAGAAGAACTACGCCACCTCCGTTGCCCGCGGCAGCATGAAGCAGGAGGCCATGGACCGGGCGATGAAGCTGATCACCGGCACCCAGCATTTCGAGGATATCGGCGATGCCGACATCGTGGTGGAAGCCGTGTTCGAGGAGATGGGCGTCAAGAAAGAGGTGTTCGGCAAACTCGACAAGGTGATGAAGCCCGGCGCCGTGCTGGCCACCAACACCTCGACGCTGGATATCGACGAGATCGCGGCAAGCACCAGCCGCCCGCAGGACGTGATCGGCACGCATTTCTTCAGCCCGGCCAACGTGATGAAGCTGCTGGAAAACGTGCGCGGCGCGAAATCCTCGCCCGAGACCATCGCCACCGTAATGGCTTTGGGCAAAACGCTGAAGAAGGTGGCGGTGCTGGCCGGCAATTGCGACGGCTTCATCGGCAACCGCATGCTGCACGGCTATCTGCGCGAGGCGAATTTCCTGCTGGAGGAAGGCGCCACGCCGCAGCAGATCGACAACGCGCTGGAGGAATTCGGCCTGGCCATGGGGCCGTTCCGCATGTCCGACCTGGCCGGCCTGGATGTCGGCTGGCGCATCCGCAAGGGCAAGGCCCATCTGCGGCCGAAGGACGAACGCTATTCCCCGGTGGCCGACCGGCTCTGCGAGAGGGGCCGTTTCGGCCAGAAGACCGGCGCGGGTTTCTACAAATACGAGGGCCGCAACGCCCTGCCCGACCCTGTCGTCGAAGATGTGATTCTAGCCTCGGCGAAGGAGCAAGGCATTGAACGGCGGGTGATTTCCGACGAGGAGATCGTTCAGCGCTGCATGTATCCGCTGGTCAACGAGGGCGCCAAAATCCTGGCCGAGGGCATCGCCATCCGGCCGGGCGATATCGACATCACCTACCTTTTCGGCTATGGCTTCCCCGTCTATCGCGGCGGGCCGATGTTCTGGGCCGAACAGATCGGCCTCGACAAGGTGCTCGCCACGATCCGCGGCTTCCACAAGATCCACGGCAAGTTCTGGGAACCTGCGCCCCTGCTGGTGCAGCGGGCCGAGGCCGGCAAGGGGTGGAACGACCGCTGAGAGGGCCCATATAGAGACACCGGGCCAGTTTTCAGAGGTAGTTTAAAGAGTCCGATGTCCGAACCCGCCGTTGCCACCTATCCGGGCGCCCCAGGTCAGAATTCCGACCCGATCGGCGCCCGGCGCACCTTTGCCATCATCGCGCATCCCGACGCCGGCAAGACGACGCTGACCGAAAAGCTGCTGCTGTTCGGCGGCGCCATCCATCTGGCGGGCGCGGTGAAGGCGCGTGGCGAAAGCCGGCGCGCCCGCTCCGACTGGCTGAAGATCGAGCAGCAGCGCGGCATCTCCGTCTCCACCTCGGTAATGAATTTCGAATACCGGGGCTGGACCTTCAATCTGCTCGACACGCCGGGCCACGAGGATTTCAGCGAGGATACCTA
>NZ_JANLJJ010000112.1 GCF_029255545.1 Ferrovibrio sp.
CCAGCGCCTTGGTGAACAGCGTGGCCGCGCCTTTCGAGGCGCAATAGGCGCTCATCTGCGGCGCGCCGACCTTGCCGGCCACCGAGGCCACGTTGACGATGGACCCGCCGCCGCCTGCCCGCATCAACGGAATGGCATGCTTGCAGCCGAGGAACACGCCGTCGGCATTCACCGCCTGCACCAGGCGCCATTCCGCCAGCGTCATCTCGGTCACGCTGCGATGCAGGCCGATGCCGGCATTGTTCACCAGCACGTCCAGCCGGCCTTCGCGCGCCGCCACATCGGCGATCACCGTCTGCCACTGCTCTTCCTGGGTCACGTCCAGCGGCAGGAAACGGGCCTGGGGCCCGAGGGCGGCGGCGGCCGCCGCGCCATCGTTGCGATCGGTGAGAATGACCGAGGCGCCTTCGGCGATGAAAAGCTGCGCCGTCGCCCTGCCGAAGCCCGAGGCCGCGCCGGTGATCAGCGCGACCTTATTCGCCAGACGCGGCATGCTTCGCCTCTCCGGCCGCGACGCCCCAGTCGCGCAAGGCCGCCGCGCCGCCCTCGCCGCGTTTCGGCGGCTGGTTGCGGATGGCGCCCGGCGTGCGCGAGAAACGCGGCGCCGGCGCCGGCTGGGTCACGCCGTCTGGCGCGACGAAGCTCTGGCGCGCCGCCATGTGCGGATGCTTCGGCGCCTCGTCCAGCCCCAGCACCGGCGCGAAGCAGATGTCGCTGCCCTCCATGATGGCGCACCATTCAGCGCGGGTTTTCGTCCTGAAGGTCGCCGCGAAAGCCGCGCGCAGCGACGGCCAGCGTTTGCGGTCATGCTGCTTGGGCAGGATGGTCGGGTCGAGGCCAAGTTTCTCGATCAGCTCGGCATAGAACTTGCCCTCGATCGAGCCGATGGCAACGAAGCCGCCATCGGCGCATTCATACGTGTCGTACCACGGCGCGCCGCCATCCAGCATGTTGGCGCCGCGCGTATCGGACCACAGGCCGGCGCCCTTCATGCCGAAGAACATGGTCATCAGCGAGGCGGCGCCATCGACCATGGCGGCATCCACCACCTGGCCCTTGCCGGATTGCTGGCGCTCATAGAGCGCGGCGAGCAGGCCCATGGCGAGATAGAGCGAGCCGCCGCCAAAATCGCCGACCAGGTTGAGCGGCGGCACCGGCTTGTCTGTGGTGCCGATGGCATGCAGCGCGCCGGTCAGCGCGATGTAGTTGATGTCGTGGCCGGCGGCCTGCGCCATCGGGCCCTGCTGGCCCCAGCCGGTCATGCGGCCATAGACCAGCTTCGGATTGCGCTGGAGCGCGACATCCGGCCCGAGGCCAAGCCGCTCCATCACGCCGGGGCGGAAGCCCTCCAGCACCACATCGGCCTGCGCCATCAGGTCAAGCATCAGTCCGATGGCCTTGGCATCCTTCAGGTCGAGCGCCAGCGAACGTTTGCCGCGCCCGAGCAATTCGTATTTCGGCTCGACCGGCAGGCCGAGATCGACCTCGCCGGTGCGGTCGATGCGCAGCACGTCGGCGCCCAGATCGGCCAGCAGCATGCCGCAGAACGGCACCGGGCCGATCGCCGGCATCTCGATCACCTTCAGACCTGAGAGCGGCCCACTCATTTCTTCTCACCTTCGCTCTTGTGGCTCTTCGGCTGCCACTCGGCCACCGGCAGGCCAAGCTTTTTCCATTCGCCGAAGCCGCCTTCGATATGGGCGAGCTTCTCCAGCCCCATATCCTTGGCCGTCTTGGTCGCCAGCGCCGAGCGCAGGCCGCCGGCGCAGTAGAAGATGAACTCCTTGTCCTCGGCGAAGGTCTTGCGGTGATACGGGCTTTCCGGGTCGATCCAGAATTCCAGCATGCCGCGCGTGGCATGCAGCGCGTTGGGAATCATGCCGTCGCGCTCCAGCTCGCGCGGATCGCGGATATCGACGAACACCACGTCTGGCCGGTTCAGCTTTTCAGCGGCCTGCTGCGGCGTGAGCGTGACGATTTCGGCCATCGCCTCCGCCAGCATGGCCTTGTATCCCTTGCGCATTCGGTTTCCTCCGTATTCTGACGGGCGAGTATAGGTCACCCATCCAGACGAGGCCATGCCCACTCGGGCATGGCCGGCGCCGGCCACAGCCGTGGCTGCCAGCCCCAGCCCGCATCGCGCACGGCATTGTGGATCGCCGTCACCAGCGTATCGTCGGCTTCGATCAACAGCGTGTTGCCGCGCCAGCGCTCCGGCGCCGGCGGCGATGCGCCGGGTTCGATCGCCGGCCCGCTGCGTCCGACCAGCAGCAAGGCATTGACGACGCTGCGTTCGGAATCGAAGGCCAGAGTGACGCCGATGATCCAGTCCCGCCCGGCAAGCCGGTCGAGATCCTGCCGGCGCAGATCGGCGGCATGGCCGGCCAGCAGCATCGTGCCGCTGCGTGGCCGGTAGCCCGCCTCGATGCGCAGGCCGCCGACCTTCAGCTCTTCCAGCCGCTCACGCAGTTCGGCCAGCTCGACCGGCGCCGCGTTGCCGCCACGGAAGGCGGCGGCTTCCAGGCACAGGCCGGCGGCCGCGAGATGCAGCGCCAGCCACAGGGCGGCGGCGATGCCATGACCCAGGCGGCTGTGCAGCAGGCGCAGCGGCCCGGGAAAACGCCGCGCCCGCAGCGCCGGCGTGGCGCGGCGGCGCTGGCTCAGGGCTTCGCTGTCCGGACCATAGAAGGCAAACAGCGTGTCGCCGATCAGCAGCCACTGGCCCCGCGCATAACCGCCGCCGCCCGCCTTCCCGGCCGCGCTCCTTGCGCCGCCGGCCTGGAAGGAAATGCCGGCATCGGCATATTCGACGCCGGCGGCGGCGAAGCTGGCGAAGCGTTGCTCGGCCGCCTGTTCGGCCGCGCGCGCCGAGCGGAACCGCGCCGCGATGCAGGCGGTGCCGTCATGGAAACGCGCCAGCTCGGCGGCCAGCGCCTCGGGGAACAGCGGATGCAGGTCGCGGTATTCGCTGGCATGGCGGCCAAACACCGCCCAGGAATTCATGAAGCCGCCATAGCGCGTGGCCAGCGCCACGGTATCGATGGCCAGGCGCCGCGCCGCCCAGCGGTCGAACAGGGCATAGAATCCGGCCGGCAGGCCGATGCCGCTGGCCAACACAAGCAGCATGGCGAGCCAGGGTCCGTCCGCCTGCCAGTCCAGCCCCGCCGCCGCCAAAACCCCGGAGAAACCCTCCACCACCTGCCGTCCCCGCCTGCCGCCGGATTTACCCGCCCCTAACGCACTGACATGACAATAGAATATCCGTTACCCAGACGTTAACGGAATCTTTGCCCCGACTCTTATAAGCAGGACGGGATCAAAACAGGCTGATCCAACCCATGGCCCCTCTGCCGCCCTTCTCCGCCGCCCTCAATGCCAGCCGCGCCGATACCTACCGGATCGGCGGCCACCAGGTGAGCTATGAGCTGCTGAGCACGCTGAAACAGGCGAGCCACCGCACCGGCGTCGATTTCGCCTACCTGGTCGCCCAGGCCGGGCAGGAAAGCGGCTTCCGCGCCGATGCCCAGGCGAAAACCAGCTCGGCGCGCGGCCTGTTCCAGTTCATCGAAAGCACCTGGCTGGAGCTGGTGCGCGACCATGGCGGCAAATACGGCCTGGCCGAGCAGGCCAACCAGATTTCCACCGGCGGCGACGGCCGCCCGCGCGTGACTGACGCGGAAACGCGCAAGTCGATCCTGGCCCTGCGCGACGATCCGCGCGTCGCCGCCGCCATGGCGGCGGAATATGCCCGCAGCAACCAGCAGATCCTGTCGCGCGAATTCGGCGTCGACACCCAGAAGGTCGATCTCTATCTCGGCCATTTCCTCGGCGCCAACGGCGCCACGAAATTCCTCACGGCCCTGAAGGACGATCCGGCGCAGACCGCAGCGACCCTGCTGCCCGAGGCGGCGGCGGCGAACCGGGGCGTGTTCTACACCGCCGAAGGCAAGGCGCGTTCGCTGGGCGACATCTATGCCTTCTTCAGGACCAAGCTGGACAACAACGCCACCGGCCTCGACACCGTGCCGCTGGACGGCGCCGCCCTGGTTGCCCGTGGCGGCGGCTCGGCCCTGCAGGGCCAGCTTGACGAGCAGCGCCGCCTCACCGATGCCAGCGTCAAGATGATGGCGATGGAAATGCTGCACAAGATGATGCTCAGCCGCACCAACGCCTTCGGCCGCAGCAGCGATTCTGACAGCAGCTGGTAAGCCCTACACTACCCCAGCCTACACGACTCTGGTCAGCACCGGCTGGCCGGCGAAATGGGCCGCCAGGTTTTTCAGCACCAGGTCGCCCATCGCCTGCCGCGTCGCATGGGTGGCCGAGCCGACATGCGGCGCCAGCGTGACGCTGTCGAGTGTCCACAAAGCCTCGGGCACGTTCGGCTCGTCGGCGAACACATCCAGCCCCGCCCCGGCCAGCTTGCCCGTGACCAGCGCCGTCACCAGCGCCGGCTCCTCCACCACCGAGCCACGCGCGATGTTGACCACGTAGCCCTTTGGCCCCAGCGCGTCGATCACCGCCGCGTTGACCAGCTTTTCGGTTTCCTTGCCGCCCGGACAGGCGATCATCAGGATGTCGACATCCTTCGCCATCGCCACCAGGTCGTCGTAATAGCGCCAGGCGATGCCGGCCTTCTTGCGTGGCCCGAAATAGCGGATCTCGACATTGAACGGCTCGGCGCGCCGCGCGATGGCCTGGCCGATGCGGCCCAGCCCCAGCACGCCCATCACCTTGCCGCCCAGCTTGTCGGTCAGCGGGAACTTGTCCTTCGGCCAGCGGCCCTGCCGCACGAACTGGTCGCCCTGCGGAATGCGCCGCATCATCGCCAGCAGCAACGCCATGGCGGTATCGGCGACATCGTCGGTCAGCACGTCGGGCGTGTTGGTCACGATCACGCCGCGCCGCTTCGCGCAGTCGATGTCGATGGAATCATACCCCACGCCGAAACTGGAAATCACCTCCAGCTTCGGCAAGGCCTCGATCAGCGGCGGCTGGGCGCCGACGCCGCCCGAGGTGACCATGCCGCGGATACGCGGCGCGACCTCTTTCAGCAGGGCGTCGCGATCCTTCGCCTCCCACAGGCGATGCACGGTGTAGTCGCGGTCCAGCGCCTGCTGGATCGCCGGCGGCATCGGGGTGGTCTGAACGATCTCGACGGCCATGGTCTCCTCCCTCTAACTGATATATCAGTGGCAAACCTAGCGGCAGCCCCGGGTCTCTCGCAAGGCGCAGAAAAGCCGGACCAAGCGAACCAATCCCGTGATCCGGGAAGATTGACAGGCGGTGCGTGTTGTTCCGATCCTGCCCGCCCGCACAGGAGTCCACGATGTCGAAGCCCGCACCCGGCAAGCCCTCGCCCCAGAGCCCAGCGCGCGGCATGCAGCGCAACCTCGCCAATTATGGCGATGCCGGCTTTTCCGTGTTCCTGCGCAAGGCCTTCATCAAGGCGCTGGGCTATACCGACGACGCGCTGTCGCGCCCCATCATCGGCATCGTCGACACGGCCTCGGGCTACAATGCCTGCCACCGCAACCTGCCCGACCTGATCGAGGCGGCCTCGCGCGGCGTGATGCTGGCCGGCGGCATCCCCGTGCCCTTCCCCGTCATCTCGATCCAGGAAAGTTTCGCCAATCCCACCAGCATGTATCTGCGCAACCTGATGGCCATGGACGCGGAAGAGATGATCCGCGCCCAGCCGATGGATGCCGTGATCCTGCTCGGCGGCTGCGACAAGACCGTGCCGGCGCTCCTCATGGGCGCTGCATCGGCGAACGTGCCGGCCATCATGCTGGTCACTGGCCCGATGCTGGCGGGAAGCTGGCGCGGCGAAAAGCTCGGCGCCTGCACCGATTGCCGCCGCTTCTGGGCGCGCTATCGCGCCGGCGAGATGTCGGACTCGGAAATCAGCGAGGTGAATGCCGAACTGGCGCCCACCATCGGCACCTGCGGCGTGATGGGCACGGCCAGCACCATGGCGCTCACCGTGGAAGCCATGGGCATGATGCTGCCCGGCGGCGCGGCCGTGCCGGCCGTGCATGCCGAACGCCGCCGCCTGGCCGAGCAGACCGGCGCGCGCGCCGTGGCGATGGCGGCCGAAAACCTGACGCCGGATAAAATCATGACGCCGGCCGCGTTCAGGAACGCTCTGCGTGTTCTGCTCGCCGTGGGCGGCAGCACCAATGCGCTGATCCACCTGACTGCCATGGCGGGGCGGCTGGGCATCGGCATCGACCTCGAAGGTTTCGATAAACTCGGCCGCGAAACGCCCGTGCTGGTCGACCTCAAACCCACCGGCCAGCATTACATGGAAGACCTGCACAGGGCCGGCGGCCTGACGCCCATCTTGCGTGAACTTGGACCCCTGATCGACCGCACCTGCCTCACCGTGACGGGCCAGACGCTGGGCGAGAATATCGACGCCGCGCCGCCCTCCTGGCCGCAGGACGTGATCCGCAGCCTGGCAGCGCCCGTCTATGCCAATGGCGCGATGGTCGTTTTGCGCGGCAACCTCGCGCCCGATGGCGCCATCATCAAACAGGCCGCCGCGACGCAAAGCCTGCTGCGGCATGAAGGCCGCGCCGTGGTGTTCGACGGTCTGCCCGACCTGGCAGCACGGCTGGACTCACCCGACCTGGACGTAACGGCCGACGACATCCTGGTGCTGCGCAATGCCGGGCCAAAAGGCGCGCCCGGCATGCCCGAGGCCGGCTATATCCCGATCCCCAGGAAACTGGCGTTACAGGGCGTGAAGGACATGGTGCGCATTTCGGATGCACGCATGAGCGGCACGGCCTATGGCACCATCGTGCTGCATATCGCGCCGGAGTCTGCGGCCGGCGGGCCGTTGGCCCTGGTGCAAACCGGCGACCGCATCCGGCTCGACACGACCGGCCGCCGCATCGACCTGCTGGTGGACGATGCCGAACTCACCAGGCGCCGCGCGGCCCTGCCGCCGCTGCCCACGGGCGACGGCCGGCGCGGCTACGAAAAACTCTATTTCGACAGCGTGACCCAGGCAGATAGCGGCTGCGACTTCGATTTCGCGGTGCCGGAGATTAGGGAATGGGTGGGGTGAAAATCGCGATTGCCTAAATAAAAAACATAAGGTCTTCTAGGCAAATTAAGTTTTCATTTATTGGGGGAGCATATGGCCAAATCCAAACTAAATGACGATTGGGAGTTTGAAGAGACCGAGGAGTCCGCTGAGGAGGAACAGTCTCCGCTTCTTAATTATGAAATCCTCAATTACCCTGCAGATACCACACTGAAGGGCTATTTGGATCAGTGGCAGACTCACCAACTAGAAGTTCCGCCATTTCAACGGAAGTATGTCTGGGATCAGGTTAAGGCCAGTAAATTAATAGAATCATTCCTAATTGGCCTACCAGTGCCTGGCGTCTTTCTATTTAAAGAGCGAAGCAAGAGCGGTTTTCTAATCATTGACGGCCAGCAACGCATCACATCTGTCGTTGCCTTCCAAAAAGGCACGTTTGAAGAGAAAAAATTTAGGCTTACACCAACCTAATTGGCGCGAGACACAATACCGCTCATCCTGGTTCAACTACTATTTCTTTAGATGGTGTTACGAAGGGCATAGAAGCCGGCAAAAGGATTCTTACTTTATTCAGCACGGTTATTGAAAAGCCCAACGAAGCTTAATGCTATATTGCTACATCTATTCCGCTTAATCGGGAGAGCCTAGCTAAACCGCTCGTCTTCTTGACTCGGGACCTACATGTCCTATCTGACTCGATGTCGATCTTGCCCATCGTGAATCAGCATGTCCATGCCGGCCCGCCAGCCGGCATTTTGCATTTTCAGGCCCCGGCGCGAACGGGATCGAACTGGCCCTGAACGGGATCGCACTGGTATCCAACTGGATCGAACTGGCATCCAACCGGCCATCAACTGGCTCGAACTGGTCGCCAACTGGCCGGCAACAGGCTGCCGCTTCCGGCGTCGGATTGGCCGGAATTGGCGATCATTGGCAATAATTGTCGATTATTGTCGATAATTGGCGAGGTTTTGGCGGGCCCCGGGTAGCGCCCTGCGCCGCCACGCGGCCGCCAGCGCCGGCCACGCGACCCGCAACGGCCCAGGTTTATCAGAGGCTTGGGCGGCTATTCCGCCGCCGCCGACGCCTTAGCCTTTTCCGCCTTGGCCGCCGGCTCGGGCCGCGCCGTCTCCAGCGGCGCCAGGTTGTTCAGGAACTGGTCGGTGCAGGCATCCCAGGAATATTGCAGCGCCAGCGCGCGGCAGGCCTCGGGCGACTTGCCCAGCGCGTTGGCGATCGCCACTTCGAGGTCGTCATGCAGGGCGCCGACCTCGGGATGCGGGCCCACCACGTCGATCGGCCCGGTCACCGGATAGGCCGCCACCGGCACGCCCGACGCCAGCGATTCCAGCAGCACCAGGCCAAAGGTGTCGGTCAGGCTGGGGAAGACGAACACGTCGGCGGCGGCGAAATAGCTGGCCAGGTGGCCGTTCTCCAGATAGCCGGCGAACACCGCTTCCGGGTATTTGGCGCGATAACCTTCCAGGTCCGGCCCGGTGCCCACCACCAGCTTGGTGCCGTCGAGCCTGAGCTGCAGGAAGGCCTCGATGTTCTTGTCCACCACCACGCGGCCGGCATAGAGGTAGATCGGGCGCGGCAGGTCGAGGATGTCCTTGCTGCGCGGCTTGAAGCGTTCGATATCCACGCCGCGCGACCAGGTCTTCAGGTTCCTGAAACCCCAGTCCGACAGGCTTTTCGCCAGGGAGTCGGTCGCCACCATCACGCCGGCCGAGCCGTTGTGGAACCAGCGCATGAAGGCATAGCTCCATTTCAGCGGCAGGCCGGTGCGCTCGTGGATGTATTCGGGGAATTTGGTGTGATAGGCGGTGGTGAAGATCAGGTTGTGGCGTTTGCAGTATTTGCGCGCCGCCATGCCGAGTGGCCCCTCGGTGGCGATATGGATGGCATCGGGGGCGAAATCCCCGATCATTTTCACCAGCTGGCGATAGGGCAGCACCGACAGCTCGATCTCGGGATAGGTCGGGCAGGGAAAACGCCGGAAATGCTCCGGCCCGATCACCTCCACCACATGGCCGCGACGCTCCAGCACCTCGCGCGTCTTGGTCAGCGTCCGCACCACGCCATTCACCTGGGGGTGCCATGCATCGGAAACGATCAGAATGCGCATGGATTGATCTCGCTCTCCCGGCCGGCCCGACCGCCGGCGATTCCCTAGACTCGCTGGGTCCCGATAGGATCACGATTCGATGACAGGGCGATGAAACCCTGGGGATAAGTCGGAGACAGGCATGAATGTTCGATGACAATCCACAGGATGCTGCCGGCCCGCACCTTCTGGTGCGGTGCAGCGTCCGGCATTGCTGCGTCCCGGCCGGCTTGTCATAATTCGGCCATCCACGGGGGAGTCGACCATGCGCCACAGCCGTCCTTTCGCCATCCTTGCCGCCACCAGCCTCGCTCTGGCCGCCGCCGCCTTTGGCCCCGCCGCCCAGGCCCAGGACAAGGTGGTGAATGTCTATAATTGGTCGGATTACATCGACCCGCAGGTGCTGAAGGATTTCGAGGCCGAGACCGGCATCCGCGTGCGCTACGACGTCTACGATTCCAACGACACGCTGGAATCCAAGCTGCTGGCCGGCAAGACCGGCTACGACATCGTGGTGCCGACGCAATACTACATGGCCCGCCAGGTGCAGGCCAAACTGCTCAAGCCGCTCGACAAGAGCAAGATTCCGAATCTGAAGAATCTCGATCCGGCGCTGATGCAGCGGCTGGCCAGGTTCGACCCCGAGAACAAACACGCCGCGATCTATCTGTGGGGCACCAGCGGCATCGGCCTGAACCCCGACAAGATCAAGCAGCGCCTGCCCAACCCGCCAGCCAACAGCCTGCGCATGCTGTTCGATCCGGCGGTGGTGTCGAAAGTCGCCGATTGCGGCGTGGTGGTGCTGGACGCGCCCGACGAGCTGATGACCGCGGCGCTGAAATATCTTGGCCTCGATCCCAACGCCAAGGATGCCGACAGCATCGCCAAGGCCGAGGCGGCGCTGATGAAGGTGCGGCCCTATATCCGCAAGTTCCATTCCTCGCAATACATCAACGATCTGGCCAATGGCGATGCCTGCCTGGCCTATGGCTTCTCGGGCGACATCCTGCAGGCCCGCACCCGCGCCGAAGAGGCGAAGAAGGGCGTGCGCGTGCAATACCTGCTGCCCAAAGAGGGCGCGCAGCAATGGTTCGACGTGATGGTCATCCCCGCCGATGCGCCAAACGCCGACAACGCCCATGCCTTCATCAACTACATCCTGCAGCCGAAGGTGATCGCCAAGATCACCAATGCCGTGCAGTATCCCAATGCCGTGCCGGCCGCGCTGCCGCTGGTCTCGAAGGAAGCCATGGCCGACCGGGACGTGTTCCCCACCGCCGAGATCATCAAGACGCTGTACACCGTGCAGCCCTTCAACCAGAGCGAACAGCGCCTGCTGACCCGCGCCTGGACCCGGGTCAAGGGCGGCAACTGAGATCATGGCGCTGCTGGAGCTGCGTGGCGTCGCCAAGAGCTATGACGGGGAAACCGCAGTCGATGCCATCGACCTGAATGTCGAGGCCGGCGAAATCCTGGTCCTGCTCGGCCCCTCGGGCTGCGGCAAGTCCACCCTGCTGCGCATGATCGCCGGGCTTGAGCTGCCCGATGCCGGCCGGATCCTGCTGGAAGGCCGCGACATCACCGCCCTGCCCGCCTATCGCCGGCCGGTGAACATGATGTTCCAGTCCTATGCGCTGTTTCCGCATCTTTCCGTGCGCGACAACATCGCCTTCGGCCTGCGTCGCGAGGGGTTGCCGTCCGCTGAAATCACGACGCGCGTCGATGAGGCCATGGCGATGCTGGAAATCGCCGGCTTCGCCAGCCGCAAGCCCGATCAGCTTTCCGGCGGCCAGCAGCAGCGCGTGGCTTTGGCCCGCGCCCTGGTGAAACGGCCGCGCCTCTTGCTGCTGGATGAACCGCTCGGCGCGCTCGACAAGCGCCTGCGCCAGCAGACCCAGGCCGAATTGCGCCGGCTCAACCGCCAGACCGGCATTGCCTTTGTCTTCGTCACCCACGACAACGACGAGGCCATGGCGCTGGCCGACCGCATCGCCGTGATGCAGCATGGGCGCCTGCGCCAGGTGGACCATCCGCGCCGCATCTATGACCGGCCGGTGGATCGCTTCGTCGCCAGCCTGATGTGCGACATCAACCTGTTCGACGCGGAAGTGCAGGCGGAAAGCGGCGATCTCGTCGTGGCAAAGGCCGGCGGCCTCGACCTGCGGTTTCCCGCCGATGCCACGCCGCGCGCGGCCGGCGGGCGGCAGCTGCTCGGCCTGCGGCTGGAGCAGATCGAGATTTCGCGCGAACCCCTGCCCGCCGCGCCCAATACGGCTTCAGGCGTGATCACCGATATCGAGTATATCGGCGACATGACCACCATCGCGGCGAAGCTGGCCGACGGCCGCATCCTCAAGGCCTCGCAGCTCAACGCCATCCACGAGCCGCTGCTGGAGCTGGACCAGACCGTCTGGCTGCAATGGGAAGCGGCGGCCGTGATCCCGCTGGCCGACTGAGATGACCCGGCGCGGTTTTGTCCTGATCGCCCTGCCGGCCCTGTGGACCGCGCTGCTGGTGGCCGTGCCGCTGCTGATGGTGCTGAAGATCAGCTTCGCCGAACCGCAGATGGCGCAACCACCCTACACGCCGCTGTTTGCCGACGGCGCGCTGAAGATCCATTTCGGCAACTACGCCCTGCTGATGGCCGATGCGCTGTATCTGCGCGCGCTGGGCAACAGCCTGCTGTATGCCGGCATCGGTACGCTATGCTGCCTCGCGCTGGGCCTGGCCATCGCCCGTGCGGTGGAGCGCGCGGCGCCGCGCTGGCAGCCTTTCCTGCTGGTGCTGATCATCCTGCCCTTCTGGACCTCCTTCCTGATCCGCGTCTATGCCTGGATCGCGCTGCTCAAGCCCGAGGGCCTGATCAACGCGGCGCTGATCTGGCTCGGCCTGATCAATGAGCCGCTGGTGATGATCAATACCGGCTTCGGCGTGGCGCTGGGCATGACCTATTCCTACCTGCCGTTCGCCATCCTGCCGATCTATGCCAGCCTGGTTGGCCAGTCGCCGCGCCTGACCGAGGCCGCAATCGATCTCGGCGCCTCGCCGCTGCAGGCCTTCTGGCTGGTCACCCTGCCGCTGGCGCGGCCGGGGCTTATCGCCGCCGGCCTGATGGTGTTCATCCCCATGGTCGGCGAATTCGTGATCCCCGACCTGCTCGGCGGCTCGGCCACCATCATGCTGGGCCAGACATTGTGGACCGAGTTCTTCTCCAACCGCGACTGGACGATGGCCAGCGCGCTGGCGGTGCTGCTCACCCTGTTGCTGCTCGGGCCGGCCTTGTGGCTGCAGCGGCTGGAACTGGGGGGCCGGACACGATGAGACGCTTCAGCGGCATCAACCTCGCGGCGCTGGCCTTCGGTCTCGCCTTCCTCTACCTGCCGATCCTGCTGGTGGTGATCTTTTCCTTCAACGCCTCCAAGCTGGTCACGGTCTGGGGCGGATTTTCGCTGCACTGGTACGGCGTGCTGCTCTCCAATCCGGCCTATCTGGAAGCCGCGCTGCATTCCCTGCAGATCGCAGTCGTCGCCGCCACGCTGGCCACCCTGCTCGGCATGCTGGGCGCACTGGCGCTCACGCGGCTCGGCCGCTTTCCCGGCCGTCAGGTTTTCGGCGGCCTGATGCTGGCGCCGATGGTGCTCCCCGAAGTAATCCTCGGCGTCTCCGCGCTGATGCTGTTCGTCGCCCTTGATCTCGAGCGTGGCCTGCTCACCGTGGCGCTGGCGCATGCCACATTCGGTACCGCCTTTGCGCTGGTGATCATCCAGTCGAAGCTGGTCAGCCTCGACCCCAATCTGGAAGCCGCCGCGCGCGACCTGGGCGCCGGGCCTGTCTCGGCCTTCCTGTTAGTCACCGTGCCCAGTCTGCTGCCGGCGCTGGTGGCAAGCTGGCTGCTGGCCTTCACGCTGTCGCTGGATGACGTGGTGATCGCGTCGTTCGTCAACGGCCCGGGCGCGACCACCCTGCCCGTGCGGGTCTACAGCGCCGTGCGGCTGGGCGTCTCGCCCGAGATCAACGCGATCTCGACCATCATGCTGGCGCTGGTCAGCCTCTGCGTCATCGC
>NZ_JANLJJ010000113.1 GCF_029255545.1 Ferrovibrio sp.
CACGATCCGGCCCGGACGGTTTGGGTCCATTCCAGTTCGTTTCGGACCGTTCCGGTTCGCTGGGGTTCGTTTCGGTTCGTTGAGGTTCGTCCGGGTTCGTTTTGGTTCGTTGAGGTTCGTTCGGGTTCGGTTCGGTTCGTGCCGGCTCGTTGGCTGGCGGGCCGGACCGCAGGGCGGCGGCCTCGGCCTTGATGACGGCAAAGGTGGCATCCATCTGCCGTTTTTCGGCGGCGAGGCGGCGGCGGAAAGCCATGTTGGGCGGACGGCACCCGGTTTCGGCCAGGTGGCCGATCAGGCCGGAGGAGTCGCCGGCGGGGGAATCGGAAGACCGGACGGCCTCGGTGTCGGTCAGCAGGGCCGACAGCAGGCTGCCATCCAGGCTGTCGGCCTGCAGGCAGCGGTCCAGCACGGCGGCAGGAAGCGCGGCGCGGGATTGCAGGGCGATCAGACCGGCGCGGCGCTCGACGGCCTGCTGCAGCAGGAAGCGGAACCGCAGGCTGCGGCGCAGGTGGCGCCAGAAATGCTCTTCCGTGATGCCCAGCTCGGCGACGATGACGGCCAGGCCGGCGCCCTCGGCCACGCGCCTGGCCGCCAGCTTCCAGTCCACCTTCACCGGCTTCTTGCGCGGCTTCTTGTGATGGATGGTTTCATCCTTGAACGGATCATATGTCTCGCGGGGCAGGGCGACCCTCCTGTTGACGGCCCTGTTGACGGCAGCGAATAGAACAAATATAGTATATAGGAATAAAAGCGTCAATCCGATCTGATAAACTGCATTGAACATCCCATGGGATGTCATATCTTATGATGATGAAACGGGTTGTTCTGGATAGCAGCGTCCTGGTCGCAGGCCTGCGCAGCCATCTCGGCGCCAGCAATGCCCTGTTGCGGCAGGTGGCGCTAGGCCGGATTCAGCCGCTCTGCACCACAGCCCTGTTTCTGGAATACGAAGCGGTGCTGGTGCGGGCGGAACACAGACTGGTGCATGGGCTGGATGAAGCCGGCGTTGCCAGGTTTCTGGCTGCTTTCGCCGCCGCGGCCACCGCCGTCGAGGTTCATTTCCTGTGGCGACCACAATTGCAGGACGCCACCGATGAAATGGTGCTTGAAGCCGCAGTGAATGGACGGGCGGATATGATTGTGACCCATAACCAGCGCCATTTTTCCGGTGCGGCGGAAAAGTTCGGCATTGCCGTCTTGCCACCCGCCAGACTGCTGAAGGAGATCGAGCCATGAGCAAGGCAACCTATCCCCTGAAACTGCCTGCCTCGGTGAAGTCGGCGGCAGCGCGGCTGGCCAAGCAGGATGGCGTTTCGCTGAACCAGTGGATCGCCTCGGCCGTGGCCGAGAAAATCGGCAGCGTGGAAACCGCCGATGCCTTCCTGCGCCGGCGCGCGGGCAATGCCAAACCCGGCGACATGCTGGCTTTCCTGGATGCCGCACCAGCGACGCCCCCGGAGGCCGGCGACCGGCTTGAGGATTGACGGCACCTACCCCTGCACGCGCAAACGTGATTGGCGCGGCCTTCGGAAAGACCGTAGCAAATCAGAACTTTC
>NZ_JANLJJ010000114.1 GCF_029255545.1 Ferrovibrio sp.
TCAGCTATTCGATTGCGGATTGGTATTCGCCGCCACGGCGCCCTTGCCGGCGCGGGCCGAGGTCGGCACCAGCGAGGTCTTCACATACTTGTCGCAGGCCGCGGTCAGCTCATCGAGCTTGCCTTCGAAGAAATGGTCGGCGCCCTGCACCTTCTTGTAGTCAATCTTGATGCCCTTCTGCAGCGACAGGCGCTGGGCCAGCTTGGCCACTTCCGCCTCCGACACGATCTTGTCGTCGGTGCCCTGGATGATCAGGCCCGAGGAGGGGCAGGGGGCGAGGAAGCCGAAATCATACATGCCGGCCGGCGGCGCCACCGAGATGAAGCCGTCGATCTCGGGCCGCCGCATCAGCAGCTGCATCGAGATCCAGGCGCCGAAGGAAAAGCCGGCGATCCACACGGCCGAGGCATTCGGGTTATAGGCCTGCAGCCAGTCGAGCGCCGAGGCGGCGTCCGACAATTCGCCGGTGCCGTGGTCGAAGGTGCCCTGGCTGCGGCCGACGCCGCGGAAGTTGAAGCGCAGCACCGAGAAGCCGCGCTTGGCGAAGACGTGAAACAGGTTATAGACAACCTTGTTGTTCATCGTCCCGCCATACAGCGGGTGCGGATGCAGGATCAGGGCAATCGGGGCATTGGCCTCCGGCCCGTGGGTATAACGGCCTTCCAGCCGCCCGTCGGGACCGGGGAAAATTATGTCTGGCATCTCAGCTCGTCGCTTTCGCCGGAATGGGGAGATTCGGCGCTGGATATTCGGTTGATCGCAAGCCAGTTTTACCATAGTTGGCAGCGCGAAATTCAAGCTTAAAAGCAAGGAAACGCCAAAGGCCCCATGATGGCTCCTCAGACAGCCCCGGTTTCTACTGTCGAAACGATGGCCGGACCAATCGCCGGACCAGTCTATCTCGACTACAACGCCACCGCGCCGCTGCGGCCGGAGGCGAAAGCGGCGGTTCTGGAAGCCCTTGCCGCGCCGGCCAATCCGTCCTCGGTGCACCGTTTCGGCCGCGCCGCCCGGGCGCTGGCCAGCCGTGCGCGCGCGCAGGTTGCCGCGCTGGTGGGCGCTGAACCCAAACGCGTGGTGTTCACCTCCGGCGGCACCGAGGCCAACAACCTGGCGCTCCGGCTGGCCATCCGGCAGGGCGGGGCGAAAAGCCTGGTCGTTGCCGCCATCGAGCATGACTCGGTGCTGCGGCCGGCCCGCCTGCTGGCGGCCGAGCTGGGGCTGCCGCTGCGTGAAGTGCCGGCGGGTTCGGATGGCATCGTGCCTCCGGCGGCCATGGCGGCCGCCCTCGATCAGGCGCCGCGCCCGGCCCTGGTGGCCCTCATGCTGGCCAACAACGAGACCGGGGCGATCCAGCCGGTGGCCGAGGTGACCCGGCTGGCCCATGCGGCCGGCGCCCTGGTGCTGACCGATGCGGTGCAGGCCGCCGGCAAGATCCCGGTCGACCTGGCGGCCCTGGGCTGCGACTTTCTCACCCTCTCGGCCCACAAGCTGGGTGGTCCCACCGGGGCAGGGGCGCTGGTGTTGCGCGACGACTGGACCCCGGCTCCCCTGATCGCCGGTGGTGGCCAGGAACTGGGCATGCGGGCAGGCACCGAAAACCTGTCCGGCATCGCCGGCTTCGGCGCGGCGGCCGAGGCCGCCCGGCTGGCCCTGCCCATGGAAGCCCCCCGGCTGGCGACCCTGCGCGACCGGCTGCAGGGCCTGATGCTGGCCGCCTGTCCCAAGGCAGCAATATACGGGGCTGTGGTCCATGGCGGGGTGGCTGCCCGCCTGCCCAACACGCTCTGCATCGGCCTGCCCGGCCTGCCGGCCGAGACCCAGGTGATGGCGCTCGACCTGGCCGGCGTGGCCGTGTCGGCCGGCTCGGCCTGCTCCTCGGGCAAGGTCACGCCCAGCCATGTGCTCACCGCCATGGGCCTGCCCGAGCAGGCCGCCCGCGAGGCCCTGCGCTTCAGCCTCGGCTGGGCCACCACGCCGGAGGATATCGAGCGGGCGGCAGCGGCCTGGATCGCGCTGGCGGACAGGAAACTGAAGTGATGTTTTGAATTATATTATAAATATAACTATTTGATTTTGTTTATATAAACAGATTCGTTTAAAGCATTTATCCGGTGGTGGGCCGGGCCGGGAAAATTGCCCGGTTTTGATCCTGCGCAAGGCATGCGCTGGTCGGACTCGGCTACGCATGGGGCCGGTTCGCCAACACGGAGTCGGTCATGGCAGAGGTTCAGGAGCAGGCGGAAGAGCTGGCAACGGAGGAGCAGGTCGCGGCGCTTGTGCGCGACTTCTATGCCGCCGCCGACGCCGATCCTTTGCTGGGTCCGATGTTCCGGGCGGTGATCCCGGACTGGCAGGGGCACCTGGCGGTGGTGACCGATTTCTGGTCCCGGGTGCTGCTGGGCACCGACCGTTACCAAGGCTGCGTCATGAGCGCCCATGGCAAGCTGCGCATGAGCGAGGCCCAGTTCGACCGCTGGCTGACCCTGTTCCGCCAGGCCGCCGAGGCCAACCTGCCGCCCTCGGGGCAGAAGCGGGTGATGGAGGCGGCCGGTTTCGTCGACGGGCGGCTGCGCCACTGGCAGGCCGCCATCCGCGACCGGGAGTCGGCGCCCCGGCCCGGCAGCTGAGGCGGGGGGTAACCTTGCAGCGGACTGGCCGGGACGATATATCCTCGCCCGCCCCAGTAACGGAGTCCCTGATGCCGAAAATGACCTTCATCCAGCCGGACGGGAAGCGCGTCGAGGTCGAGGCGCCCGTCGGCCTGTCGGTCCTGGAGATCGCCCACAAGCACGGCATCGATATCGAGGGCGCCTGCGAGGGCTCGCTGGCCTGCTCGACCTGCCACGTGATCGTCGACCCCGAATGGTATGGCAGGCTCACGGCCGCCAAGCCCGACGAGGAAGACATGCTGGATCTGGCCTTCGGCCTGACCAAGACCTCGCGGCTGGGCTGCCAGCTGATCATGACCCCGGCGCTGGATGGCCTGGTGGTCAGCCTGCCGACCGCCACCCGCAACATGATGTGAGGGCGCGGCCCTTCAGTCCTTGAAGTAGCCGGGGAAGCGGGCGCGGATCTCGGCGCTGAAGGCCAGCGACCGCGACAGGTGGTCGCGCACCTCCCGGCAGGCGGTGGCGGGGTCGCCGGCGGCGATGGCCTCCACGATGGCGGTGTGATCCCGGATCGTCTGGTCCACCTTGCCCTTCATCGGCAGGTGCAGGCGGCGCAGCCGCTCGATATGGCCGTTGCGCCGCTGCATGACCGTCCACAGATCGGGCACGCCGGCGGCGTCATACATCATGCGGTGCATGGCGCGGTCGGTGGCGTTGAACTGCACCAGGTCACCAGCTTCGGCAAAAGCCCTCTGCAGCTTCAGATTCTGCCGCAGCCGCGCGACCAGCTCTGGATCGGGATCGCTCGCCAGATTGTAGGCCACCTCCACCTCGATGGAGCGGCGCAGGAAGGCGGCCTGGCGGGCATGGTCCAGGTCGATCCGGCTCACCATGGTGGCGTGCTGGGGGAAGATGTCGACCAGGGATTCCTCGGCCAGCTTCATCAGCGCGTCGCGGATCGGGGTGGAGCTGAGGCCGAAGCGCAGCTGCAGCTCCTGCCGCGACAGCACCGTGCCCGGCGCCAGCTCCAGGTTGATGATCGCCTCGCGGAGTTGCTCGAACACCTGCGGCGCCGCATGGCGGGTGCGGTCGCGGGTCGGTTGCAGACTGGAGGTGAAGCTGCCCATCGATTCCCTGTCTCAAGGTCCCCCTGTTTAACCCGTCCGCGGTCCGGGCGGGAAGGCAAAGCCGCCGCCGGCAAGCGAAGGGCGCAGGCCGTTCTTCTGGCATGTTCTAGCACGCCATCCGAATTGACGCACTAATGCATTAGTGTTTCAATGCCGGCATAACAAGACCGAGGAGGAACCCGATGAAACCCATCCGTATCCTGGCGGCTGCCCTGGCCGCCGCCATGTTCGCCGCCGCGCCCGCCGTGCTGGCCGCCGGCTATCCCGACCGCACCATCACCATCATTGTGCCATTCCCCGCCGGCGGCGCCTCCGACATCACCGGCCGCCAGATCGCCGCCAAGCTGGGCGAGACCATCGGCCAGACCGTGATCATCGACAACCGCGCGGGCGCCAACGGCTCACTTGGTGCCGGACTGGTCAAGCAGGCCAAGCCCGACGGCTATACGCTGCTGGTCGGTTCGATCGGCGTCTATGCCATCAATCCGGCCCTGTTCAAGGACCTGAAATACGATCCGCTGAAGGATTTCGACCTGCTCAGCGTGGCCGTGCGCACGCCCAATGTGCTGGTCGCACATCCCGGCTTTCCGGCCAACAGCGTCGCCGAATTGATCGCCTATATGAAAAAGAACCCTGACAAGGTGTCGTTCGCCTCGTCCGGCACGGGCTCGTCCGATCACCTGACCGCGGCCCTGTTCATGCAGAAGACCGGCGCCACCGGTGTGCATGTACCCTATAAGGGCGGTGCGCCGGCGATCACCGACCTGATCGGCGGCCATGCCAATGTCTCGTTCCAGAATCTGGGCGCCATCGCCAATCATGTGAAGGCCGGCAAGCTGAAGGCCCTGGCCGTTACCGCCGAGAAGCGTACCGCGGTACTGCCCGACGTGCCGACGATGGCGGAAGCAGGCGTGAAGGGCGTTGATGTCTATTCCTGGCAGGCCGCCGCCGCCCCCAAGGGCCTGCCGGCCGATGTACGGGCCAAGCTGGAAAGCCAGATCATCGCCGGCCTCAAAACAGCCGACAGCACGGCGAAGTTCAACGAGATCGGTTTCGACGTGGTGGCCAATACCGGCAAGGAATTCGAAAGTTTCCTCGCCGCCGAAATTGCCCGCTGGAAGAGCGTGATCGAAACCGGCAAGATTACCGCCGAATAAGCAACAAGAATCGCAGGCGGCGGGATCACCCTGCCGCCTGCATTTGCTGAGTAGGGATAATGTCAGACAAAAAAAAGACCCCCGATCAACTGCGCTCAGCGCGCTGGTTCGCGCCCGACGACCTGCGCAGTTTCGGCCACCGCTCGCGCATCATGCAGATGGGCTATGCGAGCGTGGAATGGACCGGCAAGCCGCTGATCGCCATCGTCAACACCTGGTCCGACATCAATCCCTGCCACGCCCATTTCAAGCATCGCGTGGAAGACGTGAAGCGCGGCGTGCTGCAGGCCGGCGGCCTGCCGATCGAACTGCCCGCCATCTCGGTCTCGGAAAGCTTCGTCAAGCCGACCACCATGCTCTACCGCAACATGCTGGCGATGGAGACCGAGGAACTGATCCGCAGCCACCCGGTCGACGGCGTGGTGCTGATGGGCGGCTGCGACAAGTCCACGCCCGGCCTGCTGATGGGCGCCACCAGCGCCGGCCTGCCGATGATCTACTTGCCGGCCGGCCCGATGCTGCGCGGGAACTGGAAAGGCAAAATCCTCGGCTCGGGCTCGGATGCCTGGAAATTCTGGGACGAGCGTCGGGCGGGCAACATTTCCGACCGCGACTGGAACGACATAGAGGCCGGTATCGCGCGCTCTTACGGCACCTGCATGACCATGGGCACGGCCGCCACCATGATGGCGATTACGGAAGCCATTGGCATGACCCTGCCGGGCGCCTCCTCGATTCCGGCGGCGGATGCCAACCATATTCGCATGAGCAGCGATTGCGGCCGCCGCATCGTCGACATGGTGTGGGAGGACCTGACGCCGGCCAAGATCCAGACCCGCAAGGCTTACGAGAATGCCATTGCGGTGGCCATGGCCATGGGCTGCTCGACCAATGCCATCATCCATCTGATCGCCATGGCGCGTCGTGCCGGGCAGGATATCGGTCTGGAGGATTTCGAGATCGCCTCGCGCAAGGTGCCGGTGATCGCCAATATCCGGCCCTCGGGCGAAGCCTATCTGATGGAGGATTTCTTCTATGCCGGCGGCCTGCCGGCGCTGATGGGCCGGATCAGGCCGCATCTGCATCTGGATGTGGTGACGGTGACGGGACAGACCCTGGCCGAGAACATCGCCCATGCCCAGGTCTATAACGACGACGTCATCCGCAGCGTGGACAATCCGATCTATGCCGAAGGCGCGCTGGCGGTGCTGAAAGGCAACCTCGCGCCCGATGGCTGCGTGATCAAGCCCAGCGCCTGCGACCCGCGCTTTTTGAAGCATTCCGGCCCGGCTTTGGTGTTCGACGATTACCCGTCGATGAAAAAGGCGGTGGAGGATGAAAACCTCGATGTGACGCCTGACCATGTGCTGATCCTGCGCAACGCGGGCCCATTGGGCGGCCCCGGCATGCCGGAATGGGGCATGTTGCCGATTCCGAAGAAGCTGGTGAAGCAGGGCGTGCGCGACATGGTGCGCATTTCCGATGCGCGCATGAGCGGCACCAGCTATGGCGCCTGCATTCTGCATGTGGCGCCCGAATCCTATATCGGCGGGCCGCTGGCGCTGGTGCGCAACGGCGACATCATCAGCATCGATGTCGACAAGCGCAGCATTTCCCTCGACGTGCCCGAGGCCGAGCTGGCCAAGCGCCGAGCGGAGTGGAAACAGCCTGAGCCACGTTACGAGCGCGGCTATGGCTGGATGTTCTCCAAGCATATCAAACAGGCCGACCAGGGCTGCGATTTCGATTTCCTCGAAACCGCCTTCGGCGCCCCGGTGCGCGAACCCGACATTTTCTGAGCAGGACAAATCCTCATGCCCCTAAAGCCTGAAACCCGCGACAAGCTGAAGACGGTCAGCACCGCCACTTTGGCCACGGCGCTCTACAAGCGCGGCCTGCGCAACCAGTTCATCCAGGATGTGCAGCCGCTCAATCCCGCGCTGCCGACCATGGTGGGCGAGGCCTTCACCCTGCGCTACATGCCCGCCCGCGAGGACCTGAACCCGATCACCGTGTTCCAGAATCCCGAACACCCGCAGCGCAAGGCAGTGGAAATCTGCCCGCCTGGCGCGGTGCTGGTGATGGATAGCCGCAAGGATGCCCGCGCCGCTTCGGCCGGTTCGATCCTGATCTCGCGCCTGATGATGCGCGGCGTGGCCGGCGTGGTCACCGATGGCGGTTTCCGCGATTCCGCCGAAATCGCGCAGCTGAAGATTCCCGCCTTCCACAGCCGGCCCTCGGCGCCGACGAACCTGACCCTGCACCAGGCCATCGACATCAACGTGCCGATCGGCTGCGGCGACGCGCCGGTGTTTCCCGGCGACGTGATCGTGGGCGATGCCGACGGCGTAATGGTGATCCCGGCCGGGATCGCCGACGAGATCGCCAATGAGGCCGTGGAGATGACAGCGTTTGAGGATTTCGCCACCGAGCAGGTGCTGAATGGGCGCTCGATCCGCGGCCTCTATCCCGCGACCGATCCGCAGACCAAGGTGGATTTCGAAGCCTGGCGCAGGCAGAAGGGCCGCTAGCCGAGCGCCTGGCCGGCCGGCACCAGCCGGGCGCTGGCGGTGGCGCGGCAGAGCAGGCGGCCCTCTGAATCACTGAGCTGGCCTTCGAGGAAAGCGATGGTGCGGCCGGACTGCACCACGCTGGCCTCGCCGATCAGCAGTCCGGGTTTTGCCGGGTTGAGGAAACTGATCGCCAGGTCGATGGTGGAGCAATATTGCGCGCCATCGGTCTTGAGCCACAGGGCCGGGCCCATGGTGTCGTCCAGCATGGCGGCGAGGATGCCGCCCTGGATGAAACCGGCCGGGTTGCGGAAGTCGGGCTTGCCCTCGAAGCCGATGCGCACCCAGCCGCGTTCGGCATCATGGTCGAGCATGCGCCAGCCGAGCAGCAGGGCAGAGGGCGGCATCGGGATGCGGTCGAGCGCGGTGGTGGCTGGGGAGGCGGCGAGGGTGGCGGTCATGGCGGGTCCGGCAGCTGATGATGGCCGGAGGATAAGCCAGCCCTGCTGACAGCATCATGGCGGCAGCAGCGCGTCGCCTGTCCGGGAGGAGAATAAACAGTTCCATTATGTTGATTGATATCAATGCTTGATTCCGGGTGGGGAAAGTAAATATCAGGCTGTTCAAGGCGCTGGAATCGTATTATATGTACACATATGATTTAGGCCGTGAGTTCCGGTCAGCCTTGCTGTATTTCCGCGCTGCCCCAGAAAAATATCGAGCCGAGCCATGACGTCACCTGCCGCTGCCACAGTTGTTGCCGAAACGGCGCCCTCGCATCCGCTGCTCAAGCCCGGCGGCAACTTGCGCGAGGAGACGGTGACCTATGTGCATCACTGGACCGACACGCTGTTCACCTTCAAGACGACGCGCGATCCCAGCTTCCGTTTCATCAACGGCCAGTTCGCCATGATCGGGCTGATCGTCGACAACAAGCCGCTGCTGCGCGCCTATTCGATGGTCAGCGCCAATTACGAGGAGTTCCTCGAATTCCTCTCGATCAAGGTGCCGGATGGTCCGCTGACCTCCCGCCTTCAGCACATCAAGGTGGGCGACCGCATCATCGTCGGCAAGAAGGCGACCGGCACGCTGCTGCAGGACAACCTCACGCCGGGCAAGACGCTGTATCTGCTTTCGACCGGCACCGGCCTGGCGCCCTTCATGTCGGTGATCAAGGATCCGGATGCCTATGAGCGGTTCGAGAAGATCGTGTTGGTGCATGGCGTGCGCACGGTCGGCGAGCTGGCTTACGAGGATTTCATCCTGAAGGAGCTGCCTTCGAATGAATTCTTCGGCGACGTGGTGAAGCAGAAGCTGGTCTATTACCCGACCGTGACGCGCGAGGCCTATCGTAACCAGGGCCGCGTCACCGACCTGATTTCCTCGGGCAAGCTGTTCAGCGATCTCGGCCTGCCGCCGCTGGACAAGGAAACCGACCGCATCATGCTGTGCGGCAGTCCCGGCATGCTGGCCGACATGCGCGGCATGCTGGAAGGCCTGGGCTGGCAGGAAGGCTCGACCACCGGCGCCGGCCAGTATGTGATCGAGAAGGCGTTTGTTGAGCAGTAAGGCTGGCGTCGAACAGTAAGCGCGGCCATCCTTCCCGAGTGGGAAGGTTATCGTCATTATTTCCGCCGGTTTCCCTCCCGCCATGAATGGCGCATAGTCGCCACCGGGTTGCCTTGAGGCGAGACCGGAGATGGGCGATGGCGGATGAGCCACGGCATGATCATGCGGCGCACGAGCATCATCACCATCATCATGCGCCTGCGCATGACGAACGCGCACCGGAATCCGTAGCTTCCGGCACGATCTATACCTGCCCGATGCACCCGCAGATCCGCCGCAGCGCGCCGGGCAACTGCCCAATCTGCGGCATGGCGCTGGAGCCCGAGCTGCCGGCCGGCGAGGCGGGACCCAGCGCCGAGTTGCGCGACATGACGCGCCGCTTCTGGATCGGCCTTGTGCTGACCCTGCCGGTCTTTGCGCTGGAGATGGGCGCGCATCTGGCCGATCTGCATCATCTGATCCCGCCCGCCGTCTCGAATATCCTCCAGATGCTGTTCGCCAGCCCGGTGGTGCTGTGGGCCGGCTGGCCGTTTTTCCAGCGGGGCTGGCAATCGCTGGTCAGTCGGAATCTGAACATGTTCACGCTGATTGCCATGGGCGTCGGCGTCGCCTGGCTCTACAGCATGGTGGCGGTATTGGCGCCCCAGATCTTTCCACCGGCCTTCCGTGGCGATGCAGGGAGCGTGGCCGTGTATTTCGAGGCCGCCGCCGTCATCACCGTCCTGGTGCTGCTGGGGCAGGTTCTGGAGTTACGGGCGCGCGAGCAGACTTCGGGCGCGATCCGCGCCCTGCTCGACCTGGCGCCGCGCACGGCGCGGCGCATCCGCGAGGATGGCAGTGACGAGGAAGTGTCGTTCGACGTCATCGTCGTGGGCGACCGGCTGCGCGTCAGGCCTGGCGAAAAGGTGCCGGTCGATGGCGCCGTGCTGGAGGGCCGGTGTTCGGTCGATGAATCGATGGTGACCGGCGAGTCGATGCCGGTGACCAAGGCGCCCGGGGCCAGGGTGATCGCCGGCACGCTGAACCAGACCGGCAGCTTCATCATGCAGGCCGAAAAGGTCGGCCAGGACACCATGCTGTCGCGCATCGTGCATATGGTGGCGCAGGCGCAGCGCAGTCGCGCGCCGATCCAGCGCCTGGCCGACGAGGTGTCTGGCTGGTTCGTGCCGCTGGTCATTCTCGTGGCATTGCTGGCCTTTGCCGCCTGGGCGATTTGGGGACCGCAACCGCGCTTCGCCTTCGGTTTGGTCGCTGCCGTATCGGTGCTGATCATCGCCTGTCCCTGCGCGCTCGGCCTCGCCACGCCGATGTCGATCATGGTCGGCGTTGGCCGGGGAGCGCAAAGCGGCGTGCTGATCAAGAATGCCGAAGCGCTGGAGCGGCTGGAGAGGATCGACACGATCGTGGTCGACAAGACGGGGACGCTCACTGAGGGCAAACCACGCCTGACGGCGATCCGGGCGGCGGCCGGTTTCGACGAGGCGGAATTGCTGCGTCTGGCCGCCAGCCTGGAACGCGGCAGCGAGCATCCGCTGGCGGCGGCGATTGTCGAGGCGGCTCTGGCGCGGAATCTGGTGCTGGGGGAAGCGAGCGGTTTCGACAGCCCGGTCGGCAAGGGCGTAACCGGGCAGGTCGGGGGGCATCGGCTGGTGATCGGCAATGCCACCTTCCAGCAGGAGAGCGGCGTGGCGATCGCGGATCTGGTCCAGGCTGCCGAGGCGCTGCGCCACGATGGCGCGACCGCGATTTTCATCGGCGTCGATGGTCAGGCCGCCGGCATCCTGGCCATTGCCGACCCGGTCAAGGCATCCACGCCCGGCGCCGTGCTGGCATTGCAGGCCGAAGGCATCCGCGTGGTGATGCTGACGGGCGACAACCGCACCACGGCCGAGGCGGTGGCGCGCCGTCTCGGCATCACCGAGGTTGAGGCCGATGTGTTGCCGGATCACAAGAGCGCGGTGGTGGAGCGGCTGCGCCGCGAAGGGCGGGTGGTGGCCATGGCCGGCGACGGGGTCAACGATGCGCCGGCGCTGGCGGCGGCCGATGTCGGCATTGCCATGGGGACGGGCACCGATGTGGCCATCGAGAGCGCCGGCGTCACCCTGCTGAAGGGCGATCTGCAGGGAATCCTGAAGGCCCGGCGGCTGTCGGAAGCAACAATGCGCAATATCAGGCAGAACCTGTTTTTCGCCTTCATCTACAATGCGGCCGGCGTGCCGATTGCGGCGGGTGCGCTCTATCCGGTCTTCGGATTGCTGCTGTCGCCGGTCATTGCCGCGGCGGCGATGGCGCTGTCTTCAGTCAGCGTGATCGGCAATGCCCTGCGCCTGAGGCTGACCCAGGTCAACTAGGCCCAGGTCAACTAGGCCCTGGTCGGCTAGGGACCGCTACGGCCGAGCGCCTGCATCAACGCGGCGCCGGCCCAGGTGGCGGCCACACAGACCAGCACCGAGATGGCCACATTGCCGCCGGCCCGCAGCAGCAGGCCCTCGCGCAGCAACCCCAGGGTCTGCAGGCTGAAGCTGGAAAAGGTGGTGAAGCCGCCGCAGATGCCAACCATCAGGAATAGCCGGGCGGAATCGCTCAACCCCCAGCGGCTCTCGCCGGCCGCCATGGCGGCAAAGATGCCGATGGCGAACGAGCCGGCGATATTGACCAGCACCGTGCCCCAGGGAAATCCCATGTTGAGCCGCCCGTCGATGGCGCCGGCCATCCAGTAGCGGGCGATGCTGCCCAGCGCGCCACCGGCGGCGATGTAGAAATAGGCGGTCATATCGGGGCGACGCTAGCGATTTTTGTCGCAGGCGTCAAAGCACGCTTGGCCGGCGCCACGGCCTTGGCTAGTCTGCGCGCCATGACCGCGAGTCCCGATTTCACCGAATTTGTCCAGGAACTGTTCGCCCCGCTGGGCGGCATCAGCATCCGCCGCATGTTCGGCGGCGCCGGCATCTACTGCCGTGGCGTGATGTTCGGCCTGATCGCGGAGGACACCATCTACCTCAAGGCCGATGGCGAGAGCAGCAAGGCCTTCCTGGCGCGGGGCTGCACGCCCTTTGTCTATGACGGCAAGGGCAGGCCGGTGCAGATGAGCTACTGGCAGATGCCGGCCGAACTGGTCGACGACCAGGACGAGGCCGTGGCCTGGGCGAAAACCGCGCTGGGCGTCGCCAAAGCCCAGAAGGCGGCCACCCCGCCGCCGTCGCGCCGCATCACGCTGGGCGCTGCCCGCCGCCGGTAGGCGGCGCCGATCAGACAAAACGATCAGGTAAAAATGGGACCCCGGCTCAAGGCCGGGGTGACGATGTTTTCTCGGCCCACAATAGTCGTCATGCCGGACCTGACCCGGCATCCCATTTGCGAATGATGGCGTGGTTAATTCACGCTGCCTTGTCCCGCGTGTCGCCGCGCGCCAGTGCCATCGCCTCGGTCAGCACGGCGGCATCGCCGATATGGTTGGCCAGCAGCAGCGTAAGCTTGGCCATGGTTTTCTGCGCCGTGGCGTCGTCCAGGCCTTCGGTCATTTTCACCAGCGCCGCGTAGAAGGCATCGGCATCGG
>NZ_JANLJJ010000115.1:0-12059 GCF_029255545.1 Ferrovibrio sp.
GAGATGTTGTTCATGCGCGGGAAGGCCATGTCCGGCGCGCCGATCATCAGCGGCACAAACCAGTTGCCGAAGCCGCCGATCATCGCCGGCATGACCATGAAGAAGATCATGATCAGGCCGTGACCGGTGATCAGCACGTTGAACAGGTGATGGTTGCCCGCCAGGATGCCGTCGCCCGGGCTCATCAGCTCGGCGCGCATCAGCACCGACATCAGGCCGCCGATCAGGCCGGCGATGACGGCGAAGATCAGGTACAGCGTACCGATATCCTTGTGGTTGGTCGAATAGACCCACCGGCGGAAACCGGTCGGCAGGTGATGATCGTCGTGATGATCGTGGGCCGCGTGGGCGTGAGCCTGGGACATAGCGCTCCCCTGTTCCTTAAATCGATGCGTTACTGGGCGGCGCGCGCGTCGGCGAGACGCGGCGACGGACCGTCGACGGAAGCGAATTTCTGCTTCGCCTCTTCGGCCCACTTGGCATAGGCCTCCTTGGAAACCACCTGCACCTTGATCGGCATATAGCCGTGGTAGGCGCCGCAGATTTCCGAGCACTGGCCGTAGAAGACGCCTTCGCGCTCGGCGCGGAACCAGGTCTCGTTGGTGCGGCCCGGCACGGCATCCTTCTTCACGCCGAAAGCCGGCATGGCCCAGGCATGGATCACGTCGGCCGCGGTGACCAGCAGGCGGACATTGGTGTTGACCGGCACCACCACCGGGTTGTCGGTTTCCAGCAGGCGGACCTGGCCGGGCTTGATGTCGGCATCGGCCACGATGGTGGCGTCGAAGGTGAAGTTGCCGTTATCGGGATATTCGTAGGACCAGTACCACTGCTTGCCGATCGCCTTGATGGTGAGCTCGGCTTGCTTGGTCTTGTCGCCGAAATACAGCAGCTTGAAGGACGGCACCGCGATCACGATCAGGATCAGGATCGGCACCACCGTCCAGGCGACTTCGATCAGGGTGTTATGCGCGGTTTTCGACGGCACCGGATTGGCCGAGGCGCGGAAGCGCACGATCACATAGACCAGCAGCGCCAGCACGAAAACCGAGATCAGCGTGATGATCCACAGCAGCAGGTCATGGAAATTGTGCATTTCGGCCGCCACCGGACTGACCGCCGGCTGCATGCCGAGATGCCAGGGGGACGGCAGGCCGGGCGTCTGTGCGATCGCAGGCGCATTCAGAAACAGGGCGGCGGCGAGCGCCCCCATAGCGGCCGAAACCGAAACGCGGCGCGTTGCCCGGCAGGCCTCGGCAAACGTATTCCACCCCATCGTTAATACCCTCGCTTGTAACTCGAGACAGAGTCTCACTCTTCGAGGCGGGAACATACACCGAGCTTTTGCCGCCCGACCAAGCCCGGCGCCCTTGTGCGACGATTTGTCGCTGCGACCCGGCGCGCACCTGTTTCGGTGGCTTACCCCTTGATTTGGCTTGCGCTTGCGCCGCCGCGGCTGGCCCCCTAATCTGCCCTTTCCCAAGGGCTGCAGGCATGCTCGATCTCAATCAGCGTAAACTGACGCAAGACATTCTGGACTGGCTCGACCGGCCCGCCTTTACGGTTGAGTATGGGCCGGGCGATGACTACCGATACGTGTCCTGCAACACGGCCTATGCCGCGCTGACCGAGATGAGCGCGGAGACCCTGACCGGGCAGGGCCTGTCGGCCGGTTTTGCGCTGGGCGAGTCGGACAAGGTCCGCGCCATGCTGGAAACCACGCGGCGGGAGGGGCGCCGCCAGATCGGCAACACCCTGATCCGCTGGGCCAATGGCTGGCTCTGTCAGGGTTTGACGGTCGCCCCGCTCAATGACGGGGCCGGTCGCGTCGCCGGGCTGATGGTGATCGCCGAAGCGACCACCCCGGAAAAGATGCACCAGGTCGCCCTGCAGGTGGCCGAATACAAATTGCGCGATTTCGCCGAATTGGCCTCGGACTGGTTCTGGGAAACCGATGCCGATCACCGCTTCACCTGGATTTCCGACTCCTCCTCCGCCCAGACCGGCAGCCTGCGCGCCACCATGCTGGGCCGCTGCCGCTGGGAAGTCGCGATCCAGAGCGACAGCGAAACCGACATGCTGTTCTGGCAGGAGCATCGCCGCCAGCTCGACAATCATGAGCCCTTTCGCGGTTTCCGCTATTGCTCGCTGCTGACCGGCGACGAAATCTGGATCGAGATCAACGGCAAGCCGGTTTTCGATGCCGCCGGCCGCTTCATGGGCTATCGCGGCTCCGGCCGCGACATCACCGACCAGTACCGCCAGCAGCGCCGCATCGAGGCGGCCCTGCGCCAGGCCGAGGAAGCCAGTCGCGCCAAGAGCCAGTTCCTCGCCAATATGAGCCACGAGCTGCGCACGCCGCTCAACGCCATCATCGGTTTCTCGGAAATCATCCGCGATCAGATGTTCGGCTCGGTCGGCGTGCCGCGCTATGTCGACTATGCCCGCGACATCAATGCTTCGGGCACCCACCTGCTTGCCCTGATCGGCGACATCCTCGACATGTCGCGTATCGAAGCCGGCTATTACGCGCTGGATGAAAAGGCGGTCGACCTCTCGGCCGTGATCCAGTCGGCGTTGACCATGGTGCGGCCGCAGGCCGAACGCGGCGGCATTACGTTGCGCAACCTGTCGTCGGAGACCCTGCCGCAGCTGCGCGCCGACGAGCGCGTGGTCAAGCAGGTGCTGATCAACCTGCTGGGCAACGCGGTGAAATTCACGCCCGGTGGCGGCACCATCGACGTGGTGTTCCGCCAGTTGCCCGATGGCACGCCGTCGCTGACCGTGATCGATACCGGCATCGGCATTACGCCCGACCGGCTGGAGCATATCTTCGAGCCGTTTCAGCTCGCCAAGGCCGAGGTGGCGCGCCAGCATGGCGGCACCGGGCTGGGCCTGTCGATCAGCAAGCGGCTGATGGAGCTGCATGGCGGCTCGCTCGGCCTGAGCAGCACGGTCGGCACCGGCACGCAGGCGCAGATGACGTTCCCGAGCTGGCGCCTGCTATCCGATGTCGACCAGGAATGGGCGCCGCCGGTCCAACCGCCGGCGCCCGCAGCGCCAGCCGCCGCCGCGGCCAAGCCCAGGGCCACGCCGAAACGCCCCGCCGCGCGCGATGATGGTCTGGGCGAGACATTGCGGAACCTGATCGACACCATGAACGAGGGCCTGCTGTGCATTGATGGCAGCGGCGCCATTTCCAGCGTCAGCGATGCCTGCGCCACGATCTTCGGCTATGAGGCCGGCGAACTGGTCGGCCAGAACGTCAAGATCCTGATGCCCGAGCCCTTCCGCTCCGGCCATGATTCCTACGTGCGGAACTACCTCACCACCGGGCGGGCGAAGATTCTCGGGCTTGGCCGCGATACGCTCGGCCGCAAGAAATCCGGCGAGATATTCCCGATCCACTTAAGCGTCGGCGAATATGCCGGCGAGGACGGCCCCGGCTTCGTCGGCATCGTGCGCGACATCTCCGATCGGCGCGACGTGGAACTGCGCGCCGAATTCGCCAGTCGCAACGACCCCCTCACCGGCATCCTCAACCGCTCGAGCTTCATCGCCGAGACCGAACGCATGCTGGGCGCCCAGCACCGCCTGGATGGCGGGCTGTGGGTGCTGTTCAACCTCGACATGGATGCCTTTCGCGACATCAACGAGGGCTTTGGCTACCATATCGGCGACAACGTACTGAAACAGACCGCCGACCGGCTGGCGGAAATGCTGCCGCGCGAGGCCCTGGTCGGGCGGATCGCCGCCGATCAGTTCGCCGCGCTGGCTGCGGTGAACGATCTCAACAATGCCCTCAACCTCGCCCAGGCCGTACATGCGCATCTGACCAAGCCGCTGGCGATCGACGGTCGCGTCGTGCCGCTGAAGGTCAGCATGGGCGCGGCCATCATCGACGACCCGGATGAGAAGATCAGCGACGCGCTGGCCAAGGCCGAGCTGGCGATGAAGCTGGTACGCTCGGCCGGCGGCGACTCGACGCGCTTCTACAGCCCGGAAATGACCCGCGCGGCCGAGCGGCGCCTGCAGCTCACGATGCATCTCGATGCCGCCATCGACAACAACGAGTTCCACATCGTCTACCAGCCGGTGGTCGAGACCTCGACCGGCGCGATCTGCGCCATCGAGGCGCTGCTGCGCTGGCGTCATCCCGATCTGGGCGCCATCTCGCCGGCGGAATTCATTCCGCTGGCCGAGGAAACCGGCAGCATCATTGCGATTACCCGCTGGGTTTTCGCCACCGTCTGCGAGCAGCTGCGCAGCTGGCGGCGCGACGGCATCGAGCCGCGCCGCGTTTTCGTCAATGTCTCGGGCCAGCAGTTCATCCGCGACGACCTGCCCGGTCATTTCCGCAAGATGGCCCAGGAAGAGCCGGAGCTGATCCCCTTCCTCGGCATCGAGATCACCGAACAGGCGGCGATCCAGAATATGGAAGCCACCGTGCAGGCGATCCGCGACCTGGCCGAGATCGGCATCGATGCGGCGCTGGACGATTTCGGCACCGGCTATTCGTCGCTCAGCTACATCCAGCGTCTGCCGATCCGCAAGATCAAGCTGGACCGCGCCTTCATCGCCGACCTGCCCGGCAACGAGCGCGACATCGCCCTGGTCCGCGCCATGATCGGTATGGCCAGCGGTCTTGACCTGCCGGTCGTGGCCGAGGGCGTCGAGACCACGGCGCAGCGCGATTTCCTGCGCGGCGTCGGTTGCAGCGAGATGCAGGGCTATCTGATCAGCCGGCCGGTGCCGCCCGAGGACATGGCCGGCCAGTTGCGCCAAAGCGACCGCCGGCGACGCTGAAAGCGCCGCCGGAAAAAGAACCGGGCGACCGCCGGCGACGCTGACGACGACCTTGGCCGGGAGGCATGCCAGCCGGGGGCTGTATTTCCCCTGTTCCTGCGCCATATAATGCACAAACCGGCCGTGCCGGATTGTTTTTCGCTATTTTTTCAATGCGCCGCCAAGGGGTTAGCATGACCGGCACGTCCGCCGCCCAGGAACTGTTTTTCACCCGAGCCGGGCTCGACCGGGCGCGTCTCGACGGCCTGGTCGGCGATGCGCTGCAGGGCGCCGATGACGGCGAGTTGTTCCTCGAATACAGCCAGTCGGAAAGCTTCAGCTTCGACGACGGCCGTCTGAAGGCCGCCAGCTTCGACACCAGCCAGGGCTTCGGCCTGCGCGCCGTTTCGGGCGAGCAGACCGGCTATGCCCATGCCTCCGATCTCAGTGAAGAGGCCATCCGCCGCGCCGCCACCACCGTGCGGGCCGTGCGCGCCGGCCATGGCGGCGTGATGAGCGAGCCGCCGCAGCCCACCAACCGGCATCTCTATGGCGACGACAATCCGCTGAACGAGATTCCCTTCGAGCAGAAGGTGGCCCTGCTGCAGGCCATCGACGCCTATGCCCGCGCCAAAGATCCGCGCGTGAAGCAGGTTTCGGCCTCGCTGGCCGCCTCGTGGCAGGCCGTCGCCATCCTGCGCGCCGACGGCGTCATGGTCGAGGATATCCGCCCGCTGGTGCGGCTGAACGTCTCCGTCGTCGCCGGCCAGGGCGATCGCATGGAAACCGGCAGCCGCGGCGCCGGCGGCCGCGTCGGCTATGCCCGCTTCTTCGATCCGGTCCACTGGCAGGCGGAAGTCGACGACGCCTTGCGCCAGGCCCTGGTGAACCTGGATTCCGTGCCGGCCCCGGCCGGCGAGATGACCGTGGTGCTCGGCCCCGGCTGGCCCGGCATCCTGCTGCATGAAGCCATCGGCCATGGCCTGGAAGGCGATTTCAACCGCAAGAAGACCTCGGTCTTTTCCGGCATGATGGGCGAGCGCGTCGCTGCCCCCGGCGTTACCATCGTCGATGACGGCACCATCGAAAGCAGGCGCGGCTCGCTCAGCGTCGACGACGAGGGCACGCCGACCGAAAACACCGTGCTGATCGAGGATGGCATTCTGAAGGGCTACATGCAGGACCGCATGAATGCCCGCCTGATGGGCATGAAGCCGACCGGCAACGGCCGCCGTGAATCCTTCGCCCACAGCCCGCTGCCCCGCATGACCAACACCTACATGCTGGCCGGCGACCGCGACCCGGCCGAAATCCTGGGCGGCGTCAGGAAAGGCGTCTATGCCGTGAATTTCGGCGGCGGCCAGGTCGACATCACCTCGGGCAAATTCGTGTTCACCTGCACCGAGGCCTACATGATCGAAAACGGCAAGGTCGGCGCCCCGATCAAGGGCGCCACCCTGATCGGCGCCGGCGCCGAGGTGCTGAAGCAGGTCAAGGCGGTCGGCAACGACCTGAAGCTGGATGCCGGCGTCGGCACCTGCGGCAAGTCGGGCCAGGGCGTGCCGGTCGGCGTCGGCCAGCCGACCCTGCTGATCGATGGATTGACGGTGGGCGGCACCGCCAAAGCCGCGTAAACTGTCGCAATGGTACCGAAGGGGAGCCCCATGCCCGTCATTGCCAACAAGATCGTCAGCCACGACCCGGTCTGGGCCTCGATCCGCGAGGAAGCCCTGCGCGCCGCGGCCGAGGAGCCTTTGCTCGCCAGCCTGGCCCATTCCGCCATCCTGCATCACGAGCGGCTGGAAGACGCCCTCAGCTACATCCTGGCACAGAAGCTGGCCAGCGACGCGCTGCCGGCCCTGGGCATGCGTGAGGTAATCGAGGAAGCCTTCGCCGCCGATCCGGATATCGGCAATGCGGTGCGCGCCGACCTGGTTGCGGTGAACGAGCGCGATCCCGCCTGTCGCGGCTTCCTCAAGCCTTTGCTGTTCTTCAAGGGCTTCCAGTCCATCCAGGCCCACCGCGTGGCGCATTGGCTGTGGCACCAGAAGCGCGAGACCATGGCCTTCCTGCTGCAGAACCGCTCGTCCGAGGTCTTTGGGGTCGACATCCATCCGGCCACCCGTTTCGGCCGCGGCATCATGATCGATCACGGCACCGGCGTGGTGATCGGCGAGACGGCCGTGCTGGAAGACGACGTGTCGCTGCTGCAGAACGTGACCCTGGGCGGCACCGGCAAGGAAACCGGCGACCGCCACCCCAAGATCCGCCGTGGCGTGCTGATCGGCGCCGGCGCCAATATCCTGGGCAATATCGAGATCGGCGAAGGCGCCAAGATCGGCGCCGGCAGCGTGGTGCTGATACCCGTGCCGGCGCATTGCACCGCCGCCGGCGTGCCGGCCAAGCTGCTGGGCGATTGCGGCTGCGACCAGCCGGCCCGCGAGATGGACCACGCCCTGCCGCCGCAGGCCGATTGATCTTCGCGGCCGTGCGCCGTCTGGCTGTTATTGTCGTCATGCTTCTCGGCCTCGTCTCTGGCGAGGCCGATGCGCAGTCGCTGCTCGGCGCGCGCGAGTGGCTGCCGCCCGGCAGCCTGTCCCTGGAGAACCTGAGCCAGCGGCCGGCCGAGCGGCTGGAGGAAGGCCGCAACTTCTATGTTGCCTTTGGCCGGCTGGCCTTCCGTTCGCCGGATATCCTCGGCGGCACGGCGCGCAAGGCGGGCCTGTCCTGCCAGGCCTGCCACGCCAACGGTTTCGCCACCCATGCCTTTTTCATCCCCGGCCTGTCCGACCGGCCGGGCCGCATCGATGTCAGCCATGCCTTCTGGCATCTGCGCGGCGAGGATCAGCGCGACAATCCGCTCGACATCCCGTCCCTGCGCGGCGTGAAAACGAAAGACCGTTTCGGTCACGATGCCCGCACGGCATCCCTGCGCGATTTCACCCGCCGCGTCATCGTGATGGAATTCGCCGGCGACGAGCCTGATGCCCTGCTGCTCGACGCGCTGGTTGCCTATCAGGAGAAACTGCGACCGGTCGACGAGACGCCACAGCCGGTCACGCTGCAGCAGGACCTGGCCGACATTCTCGACCATCTCGATGCCCTGCGCGTGCCGCTGGGTGAGGAAAATGTGGCGCTGGCAGGCCGGATCGCGACAATGATCCGCGGCCAGCTTGGCTTCATCCACGAACGCTTCGCCGATGAAGACATGCGCGGCAGCCGTGCGGCGCTGGAAGACTGGTCGCGGCAGCTTGTCGGCATCGCGATGCTTGCCGAAAACGGCCAATGGCCGCAGGCGCGGCAACATCTGGCCACCCTGCGCAATGCCATCGCCGCGCCGCCGTCGGCCCTTGCCGCCGACCTGCCACGCTCGCTTTACGATCCCGCGCGGCTGAAAGTGTGGCTCAATACGCCAGCTCGGTGAAGGCCGGATCAACCGACCGGTTCCAGCGCCCGTTATAGAGTTTGAGCAGCTCCTCCGCCGGCGTCTCGCCCGATTCCGCGATACGCACCAGCGGTTCGAGGAAATGCGTTTCATCCTCGCCAGCCGGCGACAGGCGATGGCGCGCCTTAAGTCCGGCCATGGCGATCTTCATCATCTCGACGGCGTAGCTTTGCAGGTGACGCCCGCGCAGTTCGGTATGCAGGCCGAATTTCGGCACATCGAGGCGCAGCTGCTCGCGTTCGGCAATGGTCCAGTCGCGACACATGTCCCAGGCGGCATCCAGCGCATCCTGCTCATAGAGCAGGCCGACCCACAGGGCCGGCAAGGCGCAAAGCCGCGACCACGGCCCGCCATCGGCGCCGCGCATTTCCAGATAACGCTTCAGCCGCACCTCGGGGAACAGCGTGGTGATGTGGTCGGCCCAGTCGCGCAGGGTGGGCTTTTCGCCCGGCAGGGCCGGCAGCTTGCCGGCCATGAAATCGCGGAAGCTCTGGCCCGAGGCATCGATGTATTTGCCGTCGCGGTAGACGAAATACATCGGCACGTCGAGGGCATGATCGACATAGCGCTCGAAACCCATGCCGTCCTCGAACACGAAGCCCAGCATGCCGGTGCGGTCTGGGTCGGTATCGGTCCAGATCTGGCTGCGATAGCTCAGGAAACCGTTCGGTTTGCCCTCGGTGAAGGGCGAGTAGGCGAACAAGGCAGTGGCCAGCGGCTGCAGGGCCAGGCCGACGCGGAACTTCTTCACCATGTCGGCTTCGTCGGCGAAATCCAGGTTCACCTGCACGGTGCAGGTACGGAACATCATGTCGAGGCCCAGGTTGCCCTTCTTGGGCATGTAGGCGTTCATGATGCCATAGCGGCCCTTGGGCATCACCGGAATGTCCTGCCGGCGCCATTTCGGATTGAAGCCCAGCCCCATCATCGCCACGCCGATCTCGCTGTCGATCTCGCGCAACTGCTTCAGATGGGTCGAGACCTCGATGCAGGTCTGATGGATGGTTTCCAGCGGCGCGCCGGAAAGCTCGAACTGCCCGCCCGGCTCCAGCGTGATCGACTGGTTGTCCATGGTCAGCGCGATGACGTTGCCGCCCTCGCTCACCGGCTGCCAGCCGAAACGCTGCAACTCCACCAGCAGGCGCTTGATGCTCGCCTCGCCCTCATAAGGCAGCGGACGGAAATCGGCAGTGCTGTAAGCGAATTTCTCGTGCTCGGTGCCGATGCGCCAGTCGGATTTCGGCTTGCTGCCCTGCGCCAGATACTCGACAAGCTGCGCTTTGTTGGTGATCGGCGTTTCTGGGGCCTGGGCCGGTCCGGACATGGTGACCTCGAAATGATTATTGTTATCGTTACTGAAGCTGTGGCGGCGGCCGAGCGGCTGCCTCCGGCATATGGGGCAGATCGGTCGGCCTGTCTAGTACCCTGATACCACCCGGCGGCGACTGCGCCATGACGTCCGATGATGTGGATTAATTCTGCCGCGCCGCCTGTAAAATGGCGAGGGCCGCAATGGCCGCCGTCTCGGCGCGCAGGATATTCGGCCCCAGCGTCACCGGCACGATGGCAGGATGACGCAGCATGGACTCCAGTTCTTCGGGCGCGAAACCACCTTCCGGACCAACCAGCAGGGCACAGGATTCATCCTTTGGACGGGACTGCAGGGCAGCCAGCAGCGGCAAAGCCTCGCTGCGCTCGGCACAGACATACAGCCGTCGCTCAGTTGGCCATTCGGCCAGCAGTTTCTCCAGCGTGACCAGGTTTTCGATGGACGGCACATCCAGCCGCTCGCTCTGCTCGGCCGCTTCGCGTGCAATCGCCGACAGGCGTTCGCCATTCACCTTCGCAATCTGGCAGCGCCGCGTCTGCACCGGCAGCAGTTTGCCGACGCCCAGTTCGGTGGCCTTTTCGATCACCATCTCGATGCGGCCCTGGCGGATCGGCGCGAAACACAGCCACAGGTCGGCGGCGGCGGCGAAAGGCCGCGTCTGCATTCCCACCTGCAGGCGGACATCCTTCTTGCCCATCGCACTCAGCACGGCATGGAATTCGCCATCGCGGCCATTGAACAGGGCCACCACATCGCCCTCGCCCAGCCGCAGCACATGGCGCAGGTAATGCGCCTGATCCGGCGGCAGCGCGACCTCCGCCCCGCCGTTCAGGTCAGCAGGCACAAAGAGGCGCGCTTTGGCGATATTGCTCATGCTTGTAAGGGACCAAGAGTGGGACTACAGGAACGTTATGGCAAAGCCCGACCCCGAAGTCACGAACCAGACCGACGCTCCGCCGGCCGATGCCGTGCGGGGCCACTGGGTCGAGCGCTGGCTGCCGGCAGGCTGGCGACCCTATGCCCGGCTCTCAAGGCTGGACCGGCCGATCGGCACCTGGCTGCTGCTGCTGCCCGGCTGGTGGGCCATCGCGCTGGCCCGGCCGGCTGAAGCGGCCCTGGATCACTGGCTGATCCTGCTGTTCGGCATCGGTGCGCTGGTGATGCGCGGCGCCGGCTGCACCTTCAACGACATCGTCGACCGCGATTTCGACGACAAGGTCGAGCGCACCCGCCTGCGCCCGATCCCCTCGGGCCAGGTGAGCGTGACGCAGGCCTGGGCTTGGCTGGTACTGCAATCCCTGATCGGCTTCGCCGTGCTGATCCAGATGAATGGATTGGCGATCCTGCTCGGTGTGGCCTCGCTAGGCCTGGTCGCCATCTATCCCTTCATGAAGCGCTACACCTGGTGGCCGCAATTCTTCTTAGGGCTAGCCTTCAACTGGGGCGCGGTGCTGGGCTATGCCGCCGTCAGCGGCCGGCTCGATTGGATCACGCTGATTCTCTACGCCTCCGGCATCGTCTGGACGCTGGGTTACGACACCATCTATGCCCTGCAGGACAAGGAAGACGACGCGCTGATCGGCGTGAAATCCACCGCCCGTCTGTTCGGCAACCATGCCCGGCTGTGGATCGCCGGCTTCTACGACCTCACCCTGCTTGGTCTTGCCCTGGTCGGCTGGATGGCCGGCCTGGGCTGGCCCTTCTGGATCTGCCTCGGCATCGCCGCCCTGCATTTCCTCTGGCAGGTACTGGCGTTAAAGCCCGATGACAGCGCCGACTGCCTGGCGAAATTCCGCGCCAACCGCGATACCGGCCTGATCCTCTTCGCCGGCTTCCTGCTGGGCTGAAGCTTTCCGCTTGGCGTCGGCCGGCCGCCCGCGTATGGTGCGCCGCCATGAGCCAGCCCCGAATCACCCCGCGCCAGTTCGCTGACATCTACAAACGCTACAATGCCAACCTGGCCAAGGTGGATTGCGGCCGCAAATGCGCCCCGCTGAACAAGGGCCAGCCGGTCTGCTGCGATACCGACAACGCCATTCCCGTGGTGGAAAAGGCCGAGTTCGAGCTGCTGAAAAGCCGCACCGACCTGTGGTTCAAATACAAGCCGAACGACGCGGCCTCGCGCAGGATCGTCAACGAGCTGACCAGCCATGCCTGCGCCATCGAATGCAAGGGCGCGGCCTTCTGCGAGCGCGACAACCGCACCATCGCCTGCCGCTCCTTCCCCTTCTATCCCTATCTCGACAAGGCCGGCAATTTCATCGGCCTGACCTATTACTGGGATTTCGAGGACCGCTGCTGGATCATCTCCAACATGCAGGTGGTGGAGCGCGCCTTCGTCGACGAGATGGTCGCGGCCTTCGACCGCATCTTCAAGCTTGATCCGGAAGAATTCGAGACGATGAAGGATCACTCGACCACCATGCGCCGGGTGTTTTCGCGCAAGAAGAAGATCATCCCGCTGATCCACCGCGACGGCGGCTATTTCAAGATCAAGCC
>NZ_JANLJJ010000115.1:12159-73512 GCF_029255545.1 Ferrovibrio sp.
AGAAGAAGATCATCCCGCTGATCCACCGCGACGGCGGCTATTTCAAGATCAAGCCCGGCTCTGGTGGCGTTCTCACGCCCTGCACGCCCGACGACTTCAACAAATTCGGCCCCTACAAGTCGGAAACCGCCTATATCCGTGCCGTGAAGGCCGCCGGCGGCACGCTGGGCCCGGCGCCGAAAAAGGGTTATCTCGCGCCCTGATCCTTAAAGAGAAACGTGCCGAGCAGCAGCCAGCGCCGCGCCGTTTCTTCCCGTCCCGCTTTCGCCCGCAGCGGCGTGGTGTAATGCCAGAATGGCAGGCGATAGGCCGTGACCAGGCCGGACTTCGTCGCCTGCACCATCTCGGTGAAATGGCCGGTCTTCGCATAGACCAGGAACTGGTCGCGCACCCCCGGCGTGACGAAGCTGACATGCACATCCAGATAGCCATGGGCCGCATCGGGCTCTTCCGGATGATGGTCGGTATGCGGCCCGGCATAATCGCCGGCGCCATAGGCGATTGCCTGCAGGCCGTATTTCGCCTTCAGGGGCCGGCCGGCCAGCATGGCCGCGAAAGCCCGGTAACTGTCCGAGCGCAGCATGCCGATCAGGCCGATCTCTTTTGCCGTGCGGAAACCGGCGGAGCGCGGATTGTCCAGATGCGTGGTGCGCTGGCGCATCGTCTTGGGCAGCGTTTCCGCGTAATTGCGCGTCTGGCCCCAGATCGTCTCGGGCGGGATCGGCGCCTCCAGCAGCCGCAGATGCGGCAGCATCGCCTTCTCCAGCAGCAAAGCCGCGGCCAGCGCCTGCCGCCGGTCGATCAGGCCGTCCAGGCTTAAGAACCGGCAGCGCGGGTTGGCCAGGGCGCCGGCGGCCGGGTGCCGTCCGGCCAGCAGGGCCTGGCCTTTCGGCGTCAGCAGGTCGGCGAATTCGACGGGGAAGCGGCGCATGGTCTGGGCTTAAGCCGCTGCCCCGGCGGGGTCAAGCTCTGGTCAGGCCGCGGGCGGCAGCCTAATCTCCGCCGCGATGCAAAGCGCCTCCCCCGCCCGCGACCAGCAGATCGCGCAGATCCTGATCTTCATCACGCCGGCGCTGTTCTGCGCCAACATGCTGCTGGCCCGTTACTCGGCCGATTTCATTCCGCCGGTGGCTTTGGCCGTGTGGCGCTGGACCGGCGTGGTCGTGCTGCTGCTGCCCGTCTGCGGCCCTGAGCTGTGGCGCCAGCGCCGCGCCCTGGCGCAGGATGCCGGCCGGCTGCTGGTGCTGGGCGCGCTTGGCATGGGCATCTGCGGCGCCGTGGTCTATGCCGCCGGCAAGACCACCACCGCCACCAATATCGGCCTGATCTATGCCGTCTCGCCCGTACTGATCATCCTGCTCAGCCGCATCATGTTCGGCGACCGGTTGTCGAAGCGCCAGATGGCCGGCGCCGCGCTGGCATTGGGTGGCACGCTGGTCATCGTCACCAAGGCCGACTGGGCGGTGCTGCGCGCCCTGACCTTCGTGCCCGGCGATCTGATGATCCTTGGCTGCGCGATGGCCTGGGCGGCCTATGCCGTGCTGCTGAAACGCTGGCCGGGAAGCCTGAGCATCAACGCCCGGCTGGCCGCGATCGCCTTTGCCGGCGTGATCGTGATGCTGCCCTTCCTGGCCTGGGAGACCATCACCGTCGGCCCGGCCGGCACCGATCCCCGCACCCTGGCGGTGATCGCCACCGTGATCCTGGTGCCCGGCCTGCTGGCCTATGGCGCGCATGCCTATATCACCAAGCATCTCGGCCCTGCCAAGGCCGGCCTGATCCTTTATCTCTCGCCCGTCTATAATGCCGTGCTCGCCTGGGCGCTTCTCGGCGAGCAATTCGCGGCCTACCATTGGGTCGGTGCCGTGCTGGTTCTGGCCGGCCTCTATATCGCCACCTCGCTGCCGGGAAAGCGCTGACATGCCCTATACCTCGCTCCGCGATTTCATGGCGCTGCTCGAGCAGAGCGGCAACCTCGTGCGCGTGACCGAGCCGGTCTCCACCGTGCTGGAGATGACCGAGATCCAGACGCGTCTGCTCAGCCAGGGCGGCCCCGCCGTGCTGTTCGAGAAACCCCTGCGCGCCGATGGCAGCCCCAGCCAGATCCCCGTGCTGGTGAACCTGTTCGGCACGGTGGAGCGCGTGGCCTTGGGCATGGACCGCAAGCCCAGCGAACTGAAGGATGTTGGCGAGACGCTGGCCTTCCTGCGCCAGCCCGAACCGCCCGGCGGCTTCCGCGAAGCGCTCAACATGCTGCCGCTGCTGAAAACCGTGATGGCGATGCAGCCGAAAACCGTGGGCAGCGCGCCGGTGCATGAGGTGGTGCTGCAGGGCGACGACATCGACCTTTCCGCCCTGCCGATCCAGACCTGCTGGCCGGGCGAGCCGGCGCCGCTGATCACCTGGCCGCTGGTGGTGACCCAGGGCCCGGACAAAAACGACAAGACCGACCGCTTCAATCTCGGCATCTACCGCATGCAGGTGCTGAACAAGACGCAGACCCTGATGCGCTGGCTGAAGCATCGCGGCGGCGCGCAGCAGCACCAGCGCTGGAAACAGGCCGGCAAACGCGAACCCTTCCCCGCCGCCGTGGTGATCGGCGCCGATCCCGGCACCATCCTGGCCGCCGTGACCCCGGTGCCCGATACGTTGTCGGAATACCAGTTCGCCGGCTTGCTGCGCGGCCGCAAGGTCGAGCTGGTCGACTGCAAGACCATTCCGCTGAAGGTGCCGGCCGAGGCCGAGATCGTGCTGGAGGGCCATGTGTCGCTGGAGGATTACCGCGACGAAGGCCCCTATGGCGACCATACCGGCTATTACAATTCGGTGGAGCAGTTTCCGGTCTTCACCATCAGCGCCATCACCATGCGGCGCAACCCGATTTACCTCAGCACCTTCACCGGCCGGCCGCCGGACGAGCCCAGCGTGCTGGGCGAGGCGCTGAACGACGTGTTCGTGCCGCTGATCCGCCAGCAATTCCCCGAGATCGTCGATTTCTGGCTGCCGCCCGAGGGCTGCTCCTACCGCGTCGCCGTGGTGAGCATGAAGAAGGCCTATCCCGGCCATGCCAAACGCGTGATGCTGGGCGTGTGGTCGTATCTGCGCCAGTTCATGTACACCAAATGGGTGATCGTGGTGGACGACGACATCAATGCGCGTGACTGGAAGGATGTGGTCTGGGCGATGTCGACCCGCATGGACCCCGCCCGTGACATCACCCTGATCGAAAACACCCCGATCGACTATCTCGACTTCGCCTCGCCGGAATCCGGCTTGGGGAGCAAGATCGGCCTGGATGCCACCAACAAATGGCCGCCGGAGACGAAACGGGAGTGGGGCGAGAAGATCCGCATGGATGCCGAGGTGGTGCGGACTGTCACGGAAAAATGGCCGAAACTCGGCCTGCCCGGTCCCGGCAAGCCGATCTGGAAATAGGGCCCGCCTGGCCCCCGCAAATGTGACGGTGGCGGCAAACCGCCCTCTTCCCGCCTCTCGTACGACCCGGCCCGATCCGCTAATCTGCGGCGGAACCGGACTGCACATCCGACAGGGACGGACGGCGCGATGCGCTTATGGCAGCAATGGCATGATCTGATCTGCGGCAAAGGCCAGGATTGCCTGCCCGACCCGGCCAGCGAACGCCTGTCCGCCGCGATACGCGAGGAAGAATACGAGGCCCTGCGCCTCACGCTGGGCCTGCGGCTGGGTGTCTGCGCCATCGTCGGCACCATCCTCACCCTCGAGATGGGCTGGCCGCTGGCGCTGAATTACTATGGCTATCTCGGCGCCTTCGCCTTCTCGGCCTATGTGCAGATGCTGTTGCGCCGCCCAGGCCTCGACCGAGGCTGGATGCACTGGCTGTTCCCCTTCATCGACATGGCACTGCTGACCGGCGCCATCGTGCTGCCCAACCCCTTCGATCCCAATCCGCTGCCGCCGCCGATGCAGCTGGGTTTCGACACCATCCTCTATGTCGCCCTGTTCGTCGTGCTCTCGGCGCTCGGCCAGTCGGCGCGCACCGTGCTCTACACCACGCTGGCCGCCATCGTAACCTGGACGGCCGGCACGCTGTATATCGCCATGCAGCCGGGCGTCACCCTCGGCGCGAAGATGGACAACATCGTCGGCATGCCGGTCTACGAGCGCATGGCCTATCTCCTCGATCCATGGAATGTGCGGCTGGGCGAATTCCTGCCGCGGCTGGTCCTGATCGGCATGATCGGCATCCTGCTGGCGGTGGCCGTCATGCGGTCGCGCCACCTGATCGCCCGCCAGGTGGAAAGCGAACGGGCCAGGCGAAACCTGTCGCGCCATTTCTCGCCGCATATCGCCGAGCATCTGGAGCAGATGGACGATGCCGTCGGCCAGGTCAAATCGCTGGAAGCGGTCGTGCTGTTCGCCGATCTGGTCGGGTTCACCCAGATCGCCGATGATCACACCCCGGAACAGACCGTCACCATCCTGCGCGAGGTGCATCAGCGGCTCGGCCGCGCCGTGCATGAAAACAGCGGCACACTCGACAAGTACCTGGGCGACGGCATCATGGCCTCGTTCGGTACGCCGAAATCAGGGCCGCGCGATGCGTCTGCCGCCCTGCTGGCCGCCCGCGCCATGCTGCGCGAGATGGACCAGCTCAACCGCCAGCGCGCCCTGCTGCGCCAGGTGCCGCTGCATCTGGCCGTCGGCGTCCATTACGGCCCGCTCACGCTCGGCAATATCGGCGACGAGAGCCGCGTCGAATTCGCCCTGATCGGCGAGACCGTGAATGTGGCGCACCGGCTGGAGCAGATGACGCGCAGCCTGAATGCCCAGCTCTGCCTCAGCCAGGCCTTCGTCGACAAGCTGGTGGAGGAAACCCGCGGCGATGTCGGCGCCGTGCGCGACATGGTCACGCTGAAGCCGCAGCCGATCCGCGGCCTGCGCGACCGCATGGTGTTGTGGATCCTGCCGCGCCAGCCGCTGGGCAGCGAGGCCGACGCGCCCGAGCCGGCGCCGACGATCCACTGAGATGCTGTTCCGCCCGCCTAAACCCTCCGAGCGCGACATCCTGCCCTGGTGGCATCCGCATGCCCTGTTGCGGGCGGCATGGAATCTGGCGTTTTCAGCCGCGCTGGGGCTGGCGGCTGGCGCCATCGCGCTCGACCTCGCCGCCCAGGTGGTGGCGAAAATCGCTGGCGCTGGTTCCGAAGACTGGCGTGACTGGCACGACCCCCTGCGCCCGCTGGCCTGGCTGCTTGGTTGTTTTGTCGCTTTCGTTGCTTATATGTCCTATAGAATGGACGATAAGACCGAAAGCTGACCCCCCAACTTCAAAAAGCCTGAAATGTCTGATGCCCGCCAGCGCGCTGTGGAAGCGCAAAGCCTGATTGCCGACCTGATCAAGGCCGCCCGCAAGGCCGGCGCCGATGCCGCCGACGCGATCTATCACGAATCCCGTTCGCTCAGCGCCGGCGTGCGCCTGGGCCAGCCCGAGGATGTCGAATCCTCGGAAAGCCGCGATCTCGGCCTGCGCGTGCTGGTCGGCCGGCAGCAGGCCTGCGTCTCCACCACTGATTTCGCCCCCGCCGCCCTGCATGAGCTGGTGGCGCGCGCCGTCAGCATGGCCCGCGCGGCGCCGGAGGACAAATATTGCGGCCTGCCCGAGCCGAACCAGCTCGCCACCCAGCCGGTCGAGCTTGACCTGTTCGATGGCGTCGAGCTGGAAATGCCGCAACTGCTGGAACGCGCCAAGGCCGCCGAAGCCGCCGCATTGGCGGTGCCCGGCATCACCAATTCCGAAGGCGGCAGCGCCGGGCGCGGCTTTGGCCTGGTCGCCTATGCCAACACCGCCGGCTTCAGCGGCAGCGGTTACAGCGGCTCGCACAGCATCTCGGCCGCCGCCATCGCCGGCAAGGATACCGGCATGGAACGCGACTGGGATTACGAGGCCAAGACCCATTTCAGCGACCTGCCCGATCCGGCCAGCATCGGCCGCAAGGCCGGCGAGCGCGCGGTGCGCCGCCTCAATCCGGTCAAGCTGGAAAGCGCCGCGATGCCGATCCTGTTTGATCCGCGCGTCGCCACCAGCCTGGTCGGCCATCTGGCCGGCGCCATCAACGGCGCGGCGGTGGCGCGCGGCACCTCGTTCCTGAAAGACAAACTGGGCCAGATGGTATTCGCGCCCGGCATTACCATCACCGACGATCCGCTGCGCAAGCGCGGCTTCCGTTCCCGCTGGTTCGACATGGAAGGCGTGGCGCGCCAGGCCCGCGCCCTGATCGAGGACGGCCGGCTGACCACCTGGCTGCTTGATTGCGCCACGGCACGGCAGCTGGGCATGGCCAGCACCGGCCACGCCTCGCGCGGCACCACCTCGCCGCCCTCGCCGGCGCCGACCAATATCTATCTCAACCCCGGCAAGCTGACGCCGGCCGAGCTGATGGCCGATATCAGGCACGGGCTTTACGTGACCGAGCTGATCGGCATGGGCGTGAATGGCGTGACCGGCGATTACAGTCGTGGCGCCGCCGGCTTTGTGATCCGCGACGGCCAACTGGCCGAACCGGTCTCCGAAATCACCATCGCCGGCAACCTGAAAGAGATGTTCCCGCATCTCACGCCGGCCAACGATCTGGAATTCCGTTTCGGCACCGACGCGCCCACTTTACGCATCGACGGCATGACCGTTGCCGGCCGCTAGGCCGCGGCGAACAGGATAGAGCAGGACAGGACGGATGGCGATTTCGCTGAAACAGGATCACGATCTGCTGGTCGGCGCGGTGCGCGAGGCCGGTGCCGTGGCCCTGCGCTATTTCCGCTCCGGCGTGAAATCCTGGCACAAGAAACCCAACGATCCGGTTTCGGAGGCCGACATCGCCGTCGATACCCTGCTGCGCGAAAAACTGCTGGGCGCCCGGCCGGCCTATGGCTGGCTCAGCGAGGAAAGCGGCCGCCAGGGTGGCAATGGCCCCGAGTTATGGGTGATTGACCCGATCGACGGCACGCGCGCCTTCATCGACGGCAAGCCGGAATTCACCATCTGCGTCGCCCTGCTGCAGGATGGCCAGCCGACCTTGGCGGCGATCTTCAATCCGGCCAGCGACGAGTTCTTCGAAGCCATCTGCGGCGGCGGCGCCAAGCTGAACGGCAAGGTGATCCGCGCATCTGGCCATGCCAGCCTGATGGAGGCCCGCTTCCTGGCCAGCCGCCGCACCTTCGAGCGGCATGGCTGGCTGGCGCGCACCGCCAAGGCCGATTTCGCCTATCGCAACTCCATTGCCTACCGCATGGCCCTGGTCGCCTGTGGCAAATACGACGCCGCCATCAGCCTGACCGAAAAAAGCGACTGGGACATCGCGGCTGCCGACCTGCTGGTGCGCGAGGCCGGCGGCCGCGTGGCCACCGCCGATGGCGAGCCGCTGGCCTATGGCGCCGACAGGCACCGCCACCCTTCGGTGATCGCCACCGGCGCCTATATCTTCGACGACGTGGTCGATCTGCTGAAGACGCGCAAGTAAGCCCGGCTCAGGCCAGGCCGTCCGGCGCGAAATCGATAAAGCCGGTCACCGCCCGCAGCCGCCCGCCGGCCAGCGTGGCGAAGTCGGTGCCGCCCACCAGGGCAGCCGCCCCATCCGGCCCGGCCTCCCAGGAAAAGCGCAGGCGGTCTTCCACCGTCTCGGCCGCGCGGCTCAGGCGGAACACGAAGCCGGGAAATTTCTGCTGCACGGCAGCGATCATGCCATCCACGCCGTCATGCCCTTCCCCCTGCATCAGGGGATCGCGATACCGCACATCCTCGGCCATGGTCTGGCTGATCAGGCCGCGGCGGACGGCGGCATCGGTTTCGTTCCAGATGGCGATATAGCGGTCGACGATGACGGCGATGTTGCTGGCTGCGGCGTTGTCCATGGTTTGCTCCTGAGGTTGGGATTGCAGAAACAACATGTGGCCGATGCGCCGCGCTGGCGATTACCTTGCCGATAATCAGCATACCGGCTTGATCGGCCGGCGGGCCTCACCATCTTTTCCCCGCCGCTCTTGCCCATCGTGAATCCGACACACGTTTTGATTGCGTCCTGACGCGCGGCATCGACAAAGTTTGGCTACAATTGGCTGGAATTGGCGATCATTGGCTATAATTGGCGAAGTTTGGCTAGGCTTGGGCCCGCCGCGTTTCGATTCCGACCGACTGAAACGGCCGCTAATCAATGCGTTGGCCAGAAACAGGCCATTTTTGGTCGCCGTTTCCACCTCTCACGCCTGCCAGTTGTGCGATGTCCTGTCCGGCTGCGCGGGCCCGGATCGCCCACCGCGCGGCTAGGCCGCGCGGATTCAGATAGCCCACCGCGTGGCTAGGCTGCCCGCAGCCACACGGCATTGTCGTGAAAAGCCGCGCCGCCATTGGGCTGGGCCGCATCGGCGCCGGTCAGTGCATTGATGCCCATGCCGTCGACGAAGGCGGCATGCGGCCAGATGCTTTCCACGATCACCACGCCATGCTGCACGCCGTCATACAGTTTCGCATGCAGCCGCACTTCACCGCGCCGGTTGCCCAGGGTCACCAGCTGCCCGTCCGTGATCTGCAGGGCCGCCGCATCGTCGGGATGGATGAAAGCCGTCGGCCGCGCTTCGCGTTTGGCCGAGCTGGGCGTTTCGGTGAAACTGGTATTGAGGAAATTGCGCGCTGGCGCCGTCACCAGACGGAAGGGATGCTCGGCATCGGCTTCCTCGATGCTGGTCCAGTGATCGGGCAGGCGCGGCATGCCGGCCGCATCCGGCCCCATCGCCGCCCAGTCGGGCGCGAAGCGGAATTTGCGATCCGGCCAGGCAAAACCGCCGAGGAAATGCGCCGTCTCGAAATCCGGCTGGCAATCATGCCAACGCTGGCTGCGCAGCGTCGCCACGTCGGGCCAGCCCGAATTTTTAAGCGTCGCCTCCACCATCTCGATGGCGCTCATCAGGAAACCCGGATGCTCGGCGCCCAGGCGTTTCGCCAGGTCGCAGATCACAGCATGGTTCTCGCGCGCCTCGCCCGGCGCCTCGACCAGCTTGGGTCCGAGCAGGATATGCTGCTGGCCGCCGGCCTGGTAGATATCGTCATGCTCGGTGAACATGGTGGCCGGCAGCACGATGTCGGCCATCTTCGCCGTCGCCGTCATGAACTGCTCGTGCACGCAGGTAAACAGGTCGTCGCGTTCGAAGCCCCGTTTCACCAGCAGGGATTCCGGCGCCACCTCCATCGGGTTGGTATTCTGGATCAGCAAGGCGGTTACCGGCGGGCCATTCTTCAGCGCCTTCGCGTCGCCGGTCAGCACCGGGCCGATCTGCGACTGGTCCAGCATGCGGATATTCGGGTCGACGGCATCCAGCCCGTCGATCAGCGTCTTGTTCCAGTGGAAGATGGCGCCATTGTTGTGGAAGGCGCCGCCGCCTTCGTATTGCCAGGAGCCGGTCACGCTGGCGATGCAGGTGGCGGCATGCATGTTCACCGCGCCGTTGCGGCTGCGCGCAAAGCCATAGCCCAGGCGGATGTAATGCCGCTTGGTCTCGCCCAGCAGCCGCGCGAAAGCCTCGATCTTGGCCACGCTCAGACCGGTGATGGCCGAAGCCCATTCCGGCGTGCGGGTTTTCAGATGCGCTTCCAGCTCGGCCGGCACGTCGGTATGACGCGCCATGTAGTCGCGGTCGGCATAGCCGTCGCGGAACAGCACATGCATCACCGCGCAGGCCAGCGCGCCATCGGTGCCCGGCCGCAGGATCAGCGCCATGTCGGCCTGCTGGGCGGTGGCGTTGTTGTAGACGTCGACCACCACGATCCTGGCGCCGCGCTCCTTGCGGGCGCGGATCGCGTGGGTCATCACGTTGACCTGGGTATGCACCGCATTGGTGCCCCAGATCACCACGCAGTCGCTTTTCGCCATCTCGCGCGGATCAGGACCGCTTAAGTGTCCGGTGGCTGCGATGTAGCCGGCGCGGGCCAGCGTCACGCAGATGGTGGAATGCTGCCCGGAATAGCGTTTGGCATGGCGCAGGCGGTTGATGCCGTCGCGCTGCACCAGCCCCATGGTGCCGGCATAGTAATAGGGCCAGACCGTCTCGCTGCCGTATTTCTTCTCGGCAGCGAGAAATGCCGCCGCCGTGCGATCCAGCGCCTCGTCCCAGGAGATCGGCGAGAACTGCCCCGAGCCTTTCGGGCCGGTCCGCAGCAGCGGCTGCAGCAGGCGCTCCTTGTGGTTGGCGCGCTCGGCGTAGCGCGCCACCTTGGCGCAGATCACGCCGGCGGTGTAGCTGTTGTCCTCCGCGCCCCGCACCCGGCCGATCCGCCCGTCCGGCGCGATGTCGATTTCCAGCGCGCAGGTGGACGGGCAGTCATGCGGGCACGCACTGTAGCCGACACTGGATGTGGACTGGGGCTTAACCGGGACGAAAGGGGCATTCATCGCAATCGGGCGGGGCTCAGATCTTGCTCGGTCACGCCGAGATCGAGGATATCCTGCGGCAAAGTCCGACCCGATGCCAGCGCTCCGGCGACCCGGCTCATAGCCGCCGAAGTCTGGATGCCATAGCCGCCCTGGGCAGCCAGCCAGAAGAAGCCCGGCGCGTCGACATCGAAACCGGCCACCACAGTGCGATCGGCGACAAAACTGCGCAGGCCGGCCCATTTCGCCGCCAGCCTTCGCACCTGCAGCGTGGTCGCGGTTTCCAGCCGGTCGACCGCGATGGCGATATCCATCTCGTCGGGCTGGGCATCGCAGGGATCGGAATCAGTCTCGTCGCAGGGCGACAGCAGAATCCGGCCGGCATCGGGCTTGAAGTAATATTCCTCGTCGGCATCGATCACCATCGGCCAGCGATGAATGTCGGCGCCAGCCGGCGGGTCGAAGGTCACGGCCGTGCGGCGCTTCGGCTTCAGGCCGATCGGCGTCACGCCGGCCATCTCGGCCACCACATCGGCCCAGGCGCCGGCCGCGTTGATCACCACCGGGGCGCTGAAAACGCCCTGCGTGGTCTCCACCTGCCAGTCGGCGCTGGCGCGGGCGATGCCCTTCACCTCGGCATCGGTCACCATGCGGCCACCTGCGGTGGTCATGCCGCGCAGCAAGCCGCGATGCAGGGCATGCACCTCGATATCCATCGCGTCGGGCTCGAACAGCGCGCCGCCGGTGGCGGCTTCCGGCCGCACCACCGGCATCTGCGCCAGGGTCTCGGCCGCAGTCAGCCGGCGCACGCTGGGCACCAGCCTGTGCATGTCGGCAAAAGCCTCGTCCAGATGGGGGGCCTGCTGCTCGTTGGCGATGTGCAGCGCGCCGCGCGGGGTGAGGATCGGCACCTCGGTGAAACCGGCCGGCGGATTCATCAGGAAATCGCGGCTGGCGACGGTAAGCGCGCGGATCGGCGCGTTGCCATAGGTCTCGGCGAACAAAGCCGCCGACCGGCCGGTCGTGTGGTAGCCGGGCTGGCTCTCGCGCTCCAGCAGCACAACATTCTTGCCCGCGCGCGCCAGGGCATAACCCGCGCCGGCGCCGGCAATCCCGCCGCCGATAATCACCACATCGCAACGCTCACTCATCGCAATCCTCTTGGTCCGGGGTCTGGTCGCGGCATTCTGTGCGCCGTCGGCTCAGCCCTGACTATAGAGAGTCGCAAACCGCACGACCAATACCTTCAAGGCATGGCGCAATGCTGTGGACGTCACACACCGCCGAAGCAGAGATATTTGATCTCAACGAAGCTATCGACGCCGTATTTCGAGCCTTCCCGCCCCATGCCGGACTCCTTGACGCCGCCGAACGGCGCTTCAGCCGTTGAGATCAACCCCTCATTGATACCGACGATGCCGTATTCCAGCTTCTCAGCCACGCGCCAGACCCGACCGATATCGCGGCTGTAGAAATAGGCAGCGAGGCCATAGGGCGTATCATTGGCGAGCCGGATCGCCTCGGCCTCGTCCTTGAAGCGGAACAGCACGGCGACCGGGCCGAAGATTTCCTCCTGCGCGCAGGCCATGGCGGTGGTGGCCTCGGTGATCACGCTGGGCTGATAGAAGGTGCCGCCCAGTTCATGCTTCGCGCCGCCGACCAGCACCTTCGCGCCCCTGCTCCTGGCATCGCCGACCAGGCGTTCGACCTTGTCCAGCGCATCCTGGTTGATCAGCGGGCCCTGGTTGACGCCATCACTGAACCCTGGGCCGGTTTTCAGCTTTTTCACCGCCTCGGCCAGCTTCGCGGCGAAGGCATCGTAGATGCCGTCCTGCACGAACAGGCGATTGGCACAGACGCAGGTCTGGCCGGTATTGCGGTATTTCGAGATCATCGCGCCGGTAATGGCCGCATCGATATCGGCATCGTCGAACACGATGAACGGCGCGTTACCACCCAGTTCGAGCGACAGCTTCTTGAGTGTATCGGCGCTCTGGCGCATCAGGATCTTGCCGACCTCGGTGGAGCCGGTGAACGACACCTTTCGCACTTTCGGATTCGTGGTGAGTTCCACGCCCACGCCCGGCCCATCCATGGTGGTGACGACGTTGAACACCCCCTTCGGGATGCCAGCCTCCTCGGCCAGCCTGGCCAGGGCCAAAGCGCAGAGCGGCGTATCTTCGGCAGGCTTGACCACCACGGGGCAGCCGGCGGCCAGCGCCGGGGCGACCTTGCGGGTGATCATGGCGACGGGAAAATTCCACGGCGTGATCGCCGCTACCACGCCGATCGGCTGCTTGATCACCACGATGCGCTTGTCGGGGGCATGGCCTGGAATGACATCGCCATAGATGCGGCGGCCTTCCTCGGCGAACCATTCGACAAAGCTGGCGCCATACACCACCTCGCCCTTGGCCTCGGCCAGCGGCTTGCCCTGCTCCAGCGTCATCAGCGCGCCGAGATCGTCCTGGTGCTGCAGGATCAGGTCGTACCACTTGCGCAGCAGGCCGGCGCGCTGCTTGGCGGTCAGCGCGGCCCAGGCCGGCCAGGCGGCATGGGCCGCATCGATGGCGCGCCTGGTTTCCGATCGCCCCATATCGGGCACCTCGGCGATCAGGCTGTCATCCGCCGGATTGGTGACCTTAAAGCTCTTGCCGCTGTCGGCATTCACCCAGGCGCCATCAATATAGGCCTGGCGCCGCAGCAGGTCGGCATGTTTCAGATGTGTCACGGCAATCCTCCCTCAGGCATCCGGACAGGTGGCCTGCCCGTTGCGAAAGGCAGAGGATTCCCCAATCCGCCTGCCGAGGCAAGGCAGCGACTAGGACTTATCCGTAACCAGCACGGCAGCGCCCTGCAGCCGCCCAGCGCGCAGGTCATCCAGCGCGCGGTTGGCTTCAGCCAGAGGATAGGGCACCGGATGCGTGCGCACGGGAATCAGCGGCGCAAGGTTGAGGAAGTCAATGGCATCCTGCCGGGTGAGGTTGGCGACCGATTTCACCATGCGCTCACCCCAGAGCAGGTGATAGGGAAATGCCGGAATGTCGCTCATATGGATGCCGGCGCAGATCACCCGGCCACCCTTGCGCACCACCTTCAGGGCCGCCGGCACCAGATCGCCGACCGGAGCGAAAATGATCGCGGCATCCAGCGGTTCGGGTGGCGCGGCATCCGATGGCCCGGCCCAGGCGGCGCCCAGACGGCGGGCGAAATCCTGCGCCGCCACATCGCCCGGCCGCGTGAAGGCATGGACACGCATGCCTTGCGCCACCGCCACCTGGATGAGGATATGCGCTGCGGCGCCGAAGCCATACAGCCCCAGCGCAGAAGCCGCGCCGGCCATGCGATAGGCGCGATAGCCGATCAGGCCGGCGCAAAGCAGCGGCGCGGCTTCGACATCGCTGATCCCATCGGGGATGCGGAAGCAGTAGCGCTGATCGGCCACGGCGCGGTCGGCATAACCACCATCAATCTGATAACCGGTGAAGCGCGCCTGGTCGCAGAGATTTTCCTCGCCGGCCAGGCAGAAACGGCAGGTGCCGCAGCTCCAGCCCAGCCAGGGGATGCCGACGCGGTCACCCATCGTATATTCCGTTACTCCCTCGCCGAGTGCGATGACATGACCGACGATCTCATGCCCGGGCACCAGCGGGTATTTGGCATCCGGCAATTCGCCATCCACGACATGCAGATCGGTGCGACAGACGCCACAGGCATGGACGCGTACGACCACCTGTCCGGAACCCGGCTGGGGCTCGGGCAGATCCGTCATCACCAAGGGCCGACCTACGGCCTGCAGCAGCATTGCCCGCATTACTGACCTCCATTCCCCGGCATGCTATCGTCGCTCACCGCCAGTCGTTTTGACGCATATCAACCCGGTTCTGCCGCCATTATGGCAGCCTGATGCCTTCTAGCGAGGAGATACGATCATGGCGTTCCAGCTTCCGATTCCGACCTGGGTTTTGGTGACCGACGCGAGCCAGGCCCATATTTATGAGATCACCACTCTGGCGGGGCCGCTGAAAGCCGTGTCGGGCTTCGACATGACCGCGGCCGACACCCATGGCTTCTCCCGCGACCTGAAAAGCGACAGACCCGGCCGCAGCTTCGCCAGCACCGGCAACCAGCGCTCTGCGATGGAGCCGCGTCACGATCCGCACCAACTGGCCGAGGACAGATTCGCCAAGAGCGTGGCCGAGCGGCTGAACCATGCCTGCGGGGAAAAGCTGTTCGCCCAGCTGGTGGTCATCGCCCCGCCACGCATGCTGGGCGTCCTGCGGAATGAGTTCAGCCAGGCCGTGCACAAGGTCGTGGCGGCCGAGATTCACAAGGACCTGGTGAAATCGGACAAGGCCGACATCCTGGCGCATGTCAAAGCGGAATTGAGCTGAGTTCTGCTGTGTCGATCAGCGACCTGATCTGGATTTTCTTCATTGTCATGGCGCTGCAGCCGATGCTGCGCCAGCGCATCCTGATCCTGATGCGTGCCCGCAAGATCATGCAGCTGCAGCGCCTGCGCGGCAGTCAGGTGATCACGCTGGTGCACCGGCAGGAAACCATGCGCCTGCTGGGTTTTCCGCTGGTGCGCTATATCGACATCGACGACGCCGAAGACGTGATCCGGGTGATCCGCGACACCGACGCGGACATGCCGATCGACATCATCCTGCACACCCCTGGAGGACTGGCCATTGCCGCCCTCCAGATCGCCGCCGCCCTGCGCCGCCATGGCGGACCGGTGACGGCCTTCGTGCCGCACCTTGCCATGTCTGGCGGCACCCTGATCGCGCTGGCAGCCGACAGCATCGTGATGGCACCCGATGCCATGCTGGGGCCGATCGACCCGCAGGTGGGCGGCTTCCCGGCCGCCTCGGTGGCCCGGGTGCTGCGCGACAAGCCGATCGCCAGGATCGACGATCAAACCGTGATTCTGGCCGATATCGGCGAGAAGGCCACGCGCCAGCTGCGCGGCGCCGCCGAGCAGTTGCTGGCCCGTCATATGGACCCGGCCAAGGCCACCGAGCTGGCCGACCAGCTCAGCAAGGGGCAATGGACGCACGACTATCCGATCACCGCCGACGAGGCCGCCAGCATGGGCCTGCCGGTCAGCACGAACCTGCCGACGGAAGTAGCCGACCTGATGGCGCTGTATCCGCAGCCGGTGCGCACCACGCCCAGCGTGGAATACGTACCGGCACCGCCGCGCCGCGAGCCACCGCCGCGCTGAACGGGCCAAACGGCATGCCTTACGCCAGCAACGCCGACCTGCCGGCCAGCCTGCGCGAACGACTGCCGGAGCATGCACAGGATATCTTCCGTGCCGCCTTCAATCATGCCTGGCAGGATCACGGAGACGACGCAGAGCGTGAAGCCATTGCGCACCGTATCGCCTGGGCGGCCGTGAAACGGCGTTACCGGAAACTTGGTGATCGCTGGGTGGCGAAGACTTAAGCCGACAGGCGGCCGTCGCGTAAGGCATCCAGGTCGAAGGGGAAAACAATGCTGCGGTTCGGCGCGATCTGTTTCGGCCTGGCCTTGTCGGCATAATCCAGCCGCCCAAGCAGGTCCCGGATCAGGTTCAGCCTTGCCGTTGGCTTGTGATTGGCCCGCACGATCGTCCAGGGCGCCACGGCGCTGCTGGTACGGGACAGCATCACATCACGAGCCCGGCTGTAATCCTTCCAGTGTTTCAGCGCCGCATTATCGATCGGGCTGATCTTCCATTGCTTCAGCGGGTCCTCGCGCCGGGACTTCAGGCGCTCCTTCTGCTCGTCCTTGTCGATATCGAGATAAAATTTGAACAGGCGGACACCCGAACGCACCAGCAGGTGCTCGAAAATCGGCACCGTATCCAGGAAATCCTCGCAATCCTGCTTGCTGCAGAAACCCATCACCCGCTCAACACCGGCACGGTTGTACCAGCTTCTGTTGAACAGCACGATTTCGCCACCTGCCGGCAGGTGCGGCACGTAACGCTGGAAATACCACTGGCTGCGCTCGCGGTCGGATGGCTTGCCCAAGGCGACCACGCGGGTTTCGCGCGGGCTCATATGCTCGGTGATCGCCTTGATCGTACTGTCCTTGCCGGCGCCGTCGCGGCCCTCCAGCACCACCAGCACCTTTTCCTCATGCCGGATCAGATGCCGCTGCAGCTTGACCAGCTCGATCTGAAGCTTGCGCAAAGCCGCGCGATATTCGCCGTTGTCCTTCGCCCTGGCCATGTCTCAGGCCTCCGGCAAGGGAATGAATTCGGGATCGCCAGGCACCATGGCGAAACGGCCAGCGCGCCAATCGGTCTTGGCCTGCTCGATCCGCTCTTTCGATGACGAGACGAAATTCCACCACAAATGCCGCTCACCATCCAGCGGCGCGCCGCCCAGCAGCATCAGACGCGCCGGCCCCTGGGCCGTGATCTGCGGATGGCTGCCTGGCCGCAGAACCAGCATATTGCCGGCCTCATAGCGCTCGCCATCCAGCGTCACCATGCCAATGGCCACATAGACGGCGCGTTCCTCGTATTCCTCGGGCAGCGGCAGCACAGCTTCATCGTCCAGGACGACATCGAGATAGAACATTGGCGCGAAAGTCTGCACGGGCGACGCGGCACCGAACGCCGCGCCGGCGATCAGGCGCAGGCGCACGCCAGGCCGCTCGATCTCAGGCAGGCTGGCAGCCGGGTGATGGCGAAAATCTGGGGCGGTTTCCTCATGACTCTGCGGCAGCGCCAGCCAGGACTGGATGCCGTGCAGGGCGGTGCCGCTGCGGCGCAATTCATCCCGCGTTCGTTCGGAATGCACGATACCCCGCCCGGCCACCATCCAGTTGACATCGCCGGGCCGGATCGGCTGCACCACGCCCAGGCTGTCGCGATGCATGATCTCGCCCTCGAACAGGTAGGTGACGGTAGCCAGCCCGATATGCGGATGCGGCCGCACGTCGAGGCCGTGGCCCGGCGCAAAATCGGCCGGCCCCATGTGATCGAGGAAGACGAAGGGCCCGACATGCCGCCGTTTTGCATAGGGCAGGATACGCCGCACCATGAAACCCTCGCCGAGATCGCGGCTGCGCGGCGTGATGACAAGATCGACAGCTTCGGGCATGGCGGCACCTCCGCCACCAGACTAGCGGAGGATGCCTGCCGGCCCAACCCTCTTTCGGGGTCAGTGATGGCCGAGGAAATAATCCGGAAGGAACTGCGAAAAGGCCGGCACGTAGGTGACCAGGAACAGGGCCGCGATCAGGGCGCCGTAAAACGGCCAGATCGTGCGCATCACCGTGCCGATCGAGACCCCGCCAATGGCGCAGCCAACGAACTGCGTGGTGCCGACCGGCGGCGTGTTCAGGCCCAGAGCGCAGTTGATCAGCATCAGCATGCCGAACTGCACCGGCCCCATGCCATACTGCATGCAGATCGGCAGGAAGATCGGCGTGCAGATCAGGATGGTCGCCGCCATATCCAGGAAGGTGCCGAGCACGAACAGGATGACATTGACCAGCAGGAAGATCAGCCATGGCGAGGAGGTTATGCTGCTCAGCGCCTGACCGGTCAGGTCGGCCACGCTGTACAGGCTGATCAGATAGCCAAAGGTATTGGACACGCCGATCAGCAGCAGCACGATGCCGGTGGTCTTGACCGCCTTGGCAGCGGCCTTGATCAGGTGCTCCCATTTCAGCGAGCGGTAGAGCAAAGTCGCCAGCAGGATCGCATAGATCACCGCGATGGCGGCTGATTCGGTGGCGGTGAAAACACCGGACAGGATGCCGGTGATGATGATGACGACCACGAACAGGCCGGGAATGGCGGCCGCCGCCGAACGCAGCACGGTATGCCAGCCGGGAAACACGCCGGCCGGATAGCCGCGCCGGATTGCCACCAGATAGGCGGCGACCAGCATGCAGATGGTGAGCAGCACGGCCGGGATCATGCCGGCCAGGATCAGGGCGGCGATCGAGACCTTGCCGCCGGCGGCCAGCGAATAGATGATCATGTTGTGGCTGGTCGGCATCAGCGCGCCAACCAGAGAGGCATGGGTGGTGACGTTGACGGCGTAGTCGGCGTCGTAACCCTCCTTCTTCATCATCGGGATCATCACCGCGCCCATCGCCGAAACATCGGCGACCGGCGAGCCGGATACACCGCCGAACAGCGTGCAGGCGACAACATTCGACATGCCCAACCCGCCGCGGATATGGCCGATCAGGTTCTTGGCGAACTGCACGATGCGGTCGGCGACGCCGCCATAGAGCATCAGTTCGCCGGCGAAGATGAAGAAGGGGATCGCCAGGAAGGAGAAGATGTTCATGCCGGCCGTCATGCGCTGGAACACCACGGCGAGCGGCAGGCCCTCATAGAGGATGGTGGCTACGGCGGACAGGCCGATCGAGAAAGCGACTGGCACGCCCAGGACGAGGAAGCCGAAGAAACTGGCGGCCAGGATGATCAATGCCATGAGGGACGGACCTCTTCGCCCGCGATCAGGGCGAGAATATGCTCAAGCGAGAATAGGCCGATCAGGCCACCGGCGATCGACAGCGGCAGATGATTGAACCCTTCAGACAGGCCGAGGATAGGGATCTTGTAGGCCATAACGGACTCGGCCAGCAGCCAGGCATTCCAGCCCATCACCAGGCCGAAGCAGGCCACCAGCAGATGAATCAGAATCTCGACCCAGATGCGATGCCGTTCGGGCAGAACCATGACCAGCACGGATTCAAGGCCGATATGGCCGGCATCGCGGACGCCGACGGCGGCACCGAACATGGTGACATAGAGCACCAGCACCAGCGCCAGGCTCTCGGCCCAGGTCGGCGTGTCATTCAGCACATAGCGGCCGAACACCTGATAGGCCACAACGACGACGATGCTCAGAAGGCCGATGACGGCCAGATACATGCAAAGCCGGGAGATCCAGGCGTTGATGGGGCTAAGCCAGCGCAGCATGGATACTCCCGGTGTTTGACGTTACCAGACCAACGGTGCGTTCAGTTGGTGCTCTGGATACGCTTGACCAGCGCCTGCAGCTTGGCATCGCCGGCAAACTTGGCGTAGACCGGCTGCATGGCATCCTGGAACGACTTCTTGTCGAGGTCGCTGATGATCTGCGAACCGCCGGCTTCCACCGTCTTGCGCGAGGCCGCCTCGCGCTCGTCCCAGAGCTTGCGCATGTAAGGCACCGATTCCTTGGCTGCCTTGCGGATGACATCCTGTTCGTCCTTCGATAGGCCGTCCCAGACCCGCTTGGAGAAGACCAGCAGTTCCGGCGCCATCGAATGTTCGGTCTGGCTGTACATTTTGGCCACTTCATAGTGGCGTGAACTGTCGTAGGACGGCCAGTTATTCTCCGCGCCGTCAACCACGCCGGTCTTCAGCGCGGTGTAAACCTCGGCATAGGGCAGCGGCGTGGCATTGGCGCCGAGCGCCTGCATCATCGCCACCCACATGTCGGATTGCTGCACGCGGATCTTCATGCCCTTCATGTCGGCAACCGATTTGATCGGCTTCTTGGTAGTATAGAAGCTGCGCGAACCGCTGTCGTAGAAAGCCAGGCCGACGAAACCCTGCGACTCCAGCGACTTCAGGATCTCCTCGCCGATCGGACCATCCAGCACGCGGCGCATGTGATCTTTTGATTTGAACACGAAGGGCAGCGCCGGAACGATGGTTTCCGGCACGATATTGTTGAATGGCGAAATGTTGACCCGCACCATGTCGAGGGCGCCGAGCTTGGTCTGCTCGATGGTGTCCTTCTCCGAGCCGAGCGAACTCTGGCCAAACACCTTCACCGAATGCTTGCCGCCGGTGCGCTCATTGATCAGCTTGCCCATATAGGCCACGGCCTGCACGGTGGGGTAATCCATCGGATGGACATCCGCTGAACGGAATTCCTTCGCCGTCGCCGCACCCGAAAGCGCCACCGCGACGGCCGCGCCGAACAGAGCGCGCATAGCTGTGCTGGACTTCATGTTTTCCTCCCTTGGTGCAGGGCGTTTTATGGGCCCCGGCCGATTGCACGACATGGCTTAGTCGTCGTGACATCATACAACATGGAGGGATTTTTGAGTCAATCCTCCTTCAGGAGGGTTTTGGTGAATTTTGCGCCAGAGTCTGAAAATTACAATACTTATGATAATATTCAAATACTTAATATAAAAAACAGCCCATAGCCTCGCACTCCTCGCCCTTCTCCGGTCAGAGTCATACCTATCAGTTGTCATACAAGATAAAGAATGCTAATCCTCACAATCATTCCTCAGCCGGCATGCCGGCCATAAACCAGGAGGCCAACCGGTGACGGCTCTGCGCCGACGCGAGACACTGACGTCCCAGCTTGTCAGGACACTGACAGAGCGCGTGGCCAAGGGCAGCCTCAAGCCCGGCGACAAGCTGCCCAGCGAACAGGAACTGATCGAGGAGTTTGGGGTCAGCCGCACGGTGGTGCGCGAGGCGATTTCGAGCCTGCGCGCCGCCGGCCTGGTCGCCACCCAGCAGGGTGTGGGCGCTTTCGTGCAGCCGGGCGCCAGCGCCCAGCCCTTCCGGATCGACGAAACCAGCCTCGATCTGATCAAGGAAGTGATCAACGTGCTGGAACTGCGCATCGGCCTGGAAGCCGAGGCCGCCGCCCTGGCGGCGCAACGGCGCAAACCCGAACACGTAACGGCGATGCGCAAGGCGCTGGACCAGATGGAAGCCGCCATCGAGGCAGCCGAGGATGCCGTTGCGCCCGACCTGGATTTCCACCAGACCATCGCTGAAGCCACCGGCAACATGCATTTCACCCACCTGTTCAGCTATCTGGGCGCCCTGATGATCCCGCGTGCCCGGGTGCAGACCTTCCGTTTTTTTGCCGACGACCGCAGCGAATACCTGCGCCGCGTCAACCGCGAACACGAGGACATCTACCAAGCCATCCTGCGGCAGGACAGCGACGCCGCTCGCTCCGCGATGCGCCTGCACCTGAGCAACAGCCGCGAACGCCTGCGCAAGGCGATGGAGCAATCTACCGCCAGCGGCGCCTGACCAGCACCACTCCGTTAAAGGTGAGAGAAGAATGGATCCCAATACCCTGAAGGCCGTGATTTCCAGCGGCCTGCTGTCCTTTCCGGTGACCGATTTCAATGCCGCCGGTGATTTCGAGCCGAAAGGCTATCGTCGCCGCCTGGAATGGCTGATGCCTTATGGCGCCAGCGCCCTGTTCGCCGCGGGCGGCACTGGCGAGTTCTTTTCTCTGGCGCCCGGCGAGTACAGCGACGTGATCAGGACCGCCGTCGAGACCTGCAAGGGCAAGGTGCCGATCCTGGCCGGCACTGGCTATGGCACCCGACAGGCCATCGCCTATGCCCAGGAAGCGGAAAAACTCGGCGCCGCCGGCCTGCTCATCATGCCGCATTACCTGGTGGAGACCGACCAGGAGGGCATCTGCCGGCATATCGCCGCCATCTGCAAATCGGTGAAGATCGGCGCCATCGTCTACAACCGTGGCATCTGCCGGCTGGGGCCTGACGCGCTGGCCCGGCTGGCCGAACAATGCCCGAACCTGATCGGCTTCAAGGATGGCATCGGCGACCTGGAGCTTATGGTGGCGGTGCGCCGCAAGATGGGAGATCGCCTGGCCTATCTCGGCGGCCTGCCAACGGCCGAATTCTTCGCCGCGCCCTACAAGGCCATGGGCGTCCCGGTTTATTCCTCGGCCGTGTTCAATTTCATCCCGAAAACCGCAATGGATTTCTATCGCGCCATCGCCAGCGATGACAGCGCGACGGCGACCAGGATTCTCGATGAATTTTTCATGCCCTACTCGCTGATCCGAAACCGCCGGCCGGGCTATGCCGTTAGTATCATTAAAGCGGGCGCCCGCCTGGTCGGCTATGATGCTGGTCCGGTCCGCACCCCGCTGGTGGATTGCAGCGAGGAGGAGCATGCCATGCTCAAGGCGCTGATCGACAGAATGGGGTCGCAATAAGGGAGGCCGGCATGAAACGCGTCCTGCTGACCGGAGCATGCGGTGGCGTCGGCAGCCGCCTGCGCCAGTTGCTGAAACCGCTCTATCCCGAGCTGATCCTGAGCGACATCAGGATGCCGGCCGATCTGCACGCCGACGAGACTTTCATCCAGGCCGACCTGGCCGATATGACCGAGGTGGAGAGAATCTGCCAAGGCGTCGATGGCATCGTGCATCTCGGCGGATTCTCGGTGGAAGGGCCATGGGAGACGATCCTCAGCGCCAACATCATCGGCACCTACAACCTGTTCGAGGCGGCGCATCGCAAGGGCGTGAAGCGCGTGGTCTTCGCTTCGTCCAACCACGTGATGGGGTTCCATCCGCGCAGCCACAAAATCGGGATCGAGGCGGTGCCGAAACCCGATACCCGCTATGGCCTGAGCAAGCTGTTTGGCGAGGGCGTCGGCGCGCTTTATGCCCACAAGCATGGCATGGGCGTACTCAGTATCCGCATCGGCAATTTCGGCGACGAGCCGATCGACGAACGACGGCTGGCGATCTGGCTGAAACCCGATGATCTGGTGCAGCTGATCCGCATCGGCCTGGAGAAGCCCGATCTGGTTTACGAAGTCGTCTACGGCATGTCGGACAACAAGCGGGCCTGGTGGGACAATGCCAATGCGCTGAGACTCGGCTATCGGCCAGCGGGCCAATCCGAGGTTTTCGCCGCCGCGGCGCTGGAAGCGCAGAAAAAACTGCCCAAGGACGCGATTGGCGATCATTTCCAGGGTGGCAGCCCGTTCTGCAGCCAGGAATTCGACGGCGATTTCGAGGCCCTGAAGAAACGGCTGTAAGGATGCGGATCAAAAGCATCGAGACCATCACGCTGAAAATCCCCTTCGGCGATCTCTATGCCGGGCCGCGGGCGAAGCGGCGCGGCTGGACCGAGTTCGATACCCTGCTGCTGCGGGTCGAGACCGAGGACGGCGTGGTCGGCTGGGGGGAGGCTTTTGCCTACAGCTGCGCCTCGGCGGTGCGCGCCGCCGTCCTGGACATGGTGGCGCCGCTGGCCATTGGCCGCGACACGGCCGATATCCCGGCCTTAAGCCGCGACCTGCAGAAGGAGCTGCATATCTGGGGGCGTTACGGCATCACCATTTTTGCGCTTTCCGGTCTGGATATCGCGCTGTGGGATATCGCCGCCAAACGGGCCGGCAAGAGCCTGTCGACCCTGCTCGGCCGGCAGCGGAACCATGTGCCCGCCTATGCCAGCCTGGTGCGCTATGGCGGGCCGGACGCGATCGCGGCCATGACGCAGAAAGCAGTGGCGGAAGGCTATAGCGACGTCAAGCTGCACGAAATCGCCTACGAGGTGATCGCGGCGGCGCGTAATGCTGCCGGTCCACATATCCGCATCACCACCGACGTGAATTGCGGCTGGAGCATGGCGGAAGCCGAAGACCTGCTGCCAAAGATGAAGGATCTCGACCTGTTCTGGGTCGAGGAGCCGATCTTCCCGCCGGAGGATTACGAAACGCTGGCCACCCTGCGCCGTCGCTTTGGCGTGCCGCTCTCGGCTGGCGAGAATGCCTGCACCGCGATGGAATTCCGGCGCCTGATCGCCGCGCTGGATTACCCGCAGCCCAGCGTGACCAAGGTTGGCGGCGTGAGCGAATTCCTCGCCGTAGCAAAACTGGCCCGGGCCGGCCGCAAAACCCTGATGCCGCATTCGCCCTATTTCGGCCCCGGCTACTGGGCCACTTTGCAGCTGGCGGCGCATCTGGATGACGTCGGACTGTTCGAGTTCCTCTATGTGCAGCCCGAGGCCTTCTGCGGGCATGACATCCCGCTGCCGCAGCAGGGCCGCATCGTCATCCCCGATACGCCCGGTATCGGTTTCACACCCGACGAAGACATGCTGACCCGCTACCGTGTTGCCTGACCGCTGGAGCCAGTTATGAGCTATACCCGCATCCTTACCGGCCCCAAGCCGAAATTGCAGATGCCCAAGGGTGCCTGCGACACCCATATTCATTTCTACGACAGCCGCTACACGGCCTTGCCCGGCACGCCGACGCCGCCGGATGCCTCGGTGGCCGATTACCGCCATGTGATGGCCTGGCTGGGTATCGAACGCGCCGTCGTCGTGCAGCCGAATGCCTATGGCGATGACAACCGCCTGACCATGGCCGCTACTGCCGAGCTGGGCGACATCGCCCGCGCCGTGGTGGTGGTAAAGCCCGGCGTGACGGATGCCGAGCTGGAGCGGCTGACCAAAGCCGGAGCACGCGGCCTGCGCATCATGGCGCTGCTGGGTGGCACGCTCGGGCTGGATGTGGCCGAGGAGATGGCCGCCCGCGTGGCGCCGTTCGGCTGGCACCTGCTGCTGCAACTCGATGGCCGCGACCTGCCACAGCATGAAGCGATGATCCGCCGCCTGCCCTGCAAGGTGGTGATCGACCATATCGGCAAGTTCCTTGAGCCGGTGCCGGTGGCACACCCCTCTTTCCAGTGCCTGCAGCGCCTGGTCGATAGCGGCAATGTCTGGGTCAAACTGGCCGCCGCCTACGAAACCTCGAAAACCGGCAAGCCGAAATATGAGGATGTCGGCATGCTGGCGAAGGCGCTGGTCAGACAGGCGCCACAACGCATGATCTGGGCCAGCAACTTCCCGCATGCCCAAGCGGCCAAATTCGGCTATCCCGACGAGGCCATCCTGCTTGACCTGATGCTGGATTGGGCGCCGGATGCCGCCGATCGCCAGCGCATCTTCACCGACAACCCTGCGGAATTGTACGGCTTTTGAGGGTAATCGGTTATTTCCCTTGACCTTGGACCGTATAAGGCCCATATACCGCCTGCCGTTTCGATGGCATTCGCGTCGTGGCCGCGTGAGCGGAGAGCGTAAACCTGCTCTTTCGTCCTGCCCGACGCCTCGCACTCCCATTCACGACCCAGGTCACGCGGGGACGTTTTTACCGGACCCGCGTCCGACCGTCGCGCTGCAGGCGAACCCGCCTGGCGCCGTCGTGCGCTTACCCTTAAGGATTCCATTTTGACCAGTTTTACCGATCTCGGCCTCGACCAGGCCCTGCTCAACGCTCTCATTGCGGGCAAATACACCCAGCCGACTCCGATTCAGGCTCAGGCCATCCCGCCGGTTCTCGCCGGCCGAGACCTGCTTGGCATCGCCCAGACCGGCACCGGCAAGACCGCTGCCTTCGCCCTGCCGATCCTGCATCGCCTGGCCGCCGGCAATCGGCGCCCGGCACCTAAGACCTGCCGCGCGCTGATCCTCAGCCCGACCCGTGAGCTGGCGTCCCAGATCGCCGACAAATTCCGCGCCTATGGCCGCGAGATGAAACTCTCGGTCGTCACCGTCTTCGGCGGTGTCGGCATGAACCCGCAGGTACAGGCCCTGGCCCGCGGCGTCGATGTCCTCGTCGCCACGCCAGGCCGCCTGATCGACCATATGCAGCAGGGCAACCTGCGTCTCGATGCGGTCGAGACCGTAGTGCTGGACGAGGCCGACCAGATGCTCGACCTCGGCTTCGTGCATGCCATCAAGCGCATCTCGCAGGCACTGCCCAAGCAGCGCCAGAGCCTGTTCTTCTCGGCCACCATGCCGCAGAGCATTGGCCAACTCGCCGCCGGCTTCCTGAAAGACCCCGTGCGCGTCGAGGTCACCCCGGCCGCCACCACGGTCGAACGCATCGACCAGCAGGTGATCTTCGTCGAGGCCGAGCGCAAGCGCGCACTGCTCGCCGAAATCATGGCCGATCCCGCCATCACCCGCGCCCTGGTTTTCACCCGCACCAAGCATGGCGCCGACCGCGTTGCCCGCCATCTGACCGGTGGCGGCGTGCCGGCCAGCGCCATTCATGGCAACAAGTCGCAGAGCCAGCGTGAGCGCGCCCTCGCCGATTTCAAGGCTGGCCGCGTGCGTGTCCTGGTCGCCACCGACATCGCCGCGCGCGGCATCGATGTCACTGGCGTCAGCCATGTGCTGAATTTCGAGCTGCCGAACGTGCCGGAAAGCTACGTGCACCGCATCGGCCGCACCGCGCGTGCCGGCAAGGACGGCATGGCAATCTCGCTCTGCGCCCAGGACGAACGCGCCTACCTGCGCGACATCGAGAAAGTGACGCGTCAGCGCATCCCCTTCACCGACCGGCGTGGCGACGCCAAACTGGCAGCCGCCACCGCCGCCGAACCGAAAGGCGAGGCCCGGTCGCATCAGCAGCAGCGCCCGCATGGCCACAGCCATGGCGGCGGCCGCAATGACGGCCAGCGTGGCGAGGCCCATCGCGGCGCCCCCCATCGCAGCGAACAGGGCCAGCCGCAGCAGAACCGCAAGCCTGGCGGCAACAAGCGGTTCGGCCGGCCGCAGCAGGGCGGCGGCCAGAATCGCGGCCAGCGCAGCGCGGCGCACTGACCGGTACACCCGTTCAAAGAAAAAGCGGCATCGAAAGATGCCGCTTTTTTATTGTCAGAATTTGTAGCCGTCTGTTTCCATCTGGGCGAAAACCTCTTCGGCCCAGTGGGTGGCGCTGTTGCCCGCTGGCACGCCGCAATACACGGCCGCCTGCTTGATCACCGCGCGGATATCGTTTTTGGTCAAGCCGTTGTTGAAAGCGGCCTTCACATGCAGCTTGAATTCGTCAACGCGATTAAGCGCGATCATCATCGACAGCACCATGCAACTGCGCGTCTTGCGATCCAGGGTGGGATCGGTCCAGATCTCGCCCCAGGCATAGCGGGTGATGAAATTCTGGAAATCGCCGTTGAAATCATTGACCTTGGTGAGTGAGCGGTCGACATGGGCATCGCCCAGTACCGCGCGCCGCACCGTCATGCCCGCGCCATAGCGTTCCTTGTCATCCATTGCAGTTTCCTCTTGGTCAGCCGGCCAGAAAGTCGGTCAGCAGCTGGGTGAATTCCTCGGCGCGCTCGACATTGGAGAGATGGGCCGCCGGCAACTCGGCATAGCGGGCGCCGGGGATGGTATCCGCCACGGAACGACCCTCCTGCGCCGGCGTGGCCAGATCATGTATGCCCGCGATCACCAGTGTCGGAAGTCGGATCGCAGCAATCGATTCCCGCTGATCCATGTCACGCACCGCAGCGCAGGCGGCACAATAGCCTTCGGGCGCGGTAACCAGCAGCATATCGGAGATTCGCTGCACGGCAGCTGGATGCAGCCTGACGAAATCCTCGGTGAACCAGCGCTGGATCACGCCATTGAGAATGACCGCCATGCCGCCTTCCCGCACCGTGGCGATGCGGGTATTCCAGACCTCCGGCGTCCCGATTTTCGCTGCGGTATTGCACAACACCAGCCGGCTGAACCGCGCCGGGGCATGGATACCTAGCCACATGCCGGTCATGCCGCCCATCGACAGGCCGCAGAACATCGCCTTGGCAATGCCGAGGCTGTCGAGCAGCGCCAGCACATCCAGCCCGAGCCGGTCGACCTGATACGACGCCGGTGGCAGGCCGGACTGGCCGTGGCCACGGGTATCGTAACGCAGCACGCGATACCGCTGAATGAGCGCCGGCATCTGCGGCTCCCACATGCCCAGATCGGTGCCAAGCGAATTGGACAGCACCAGCACCGGCGCCGTCTCCGCCCCGTCCAGCCGGTAATGCAGTTCGACGCCATCGTCGCAGGCGATAAACGGCATGAAGCCTCCTGTGTTGTCTGCTACTGTCGCCGCGCCGCCAGAACGCGATCCACCAGCATTGGGGCCACGCCTGTATATCCAAGCGGGTCGAAGAGTTGTGCCAGCGTTTCAGCGCCCAGATGCTGGGTCACCACGGCATCCTCGGCCAGCACATCGCGCAGATGGCGTTTCTCGGCCGCCGCCTGCTTTGATGCTGCTTCAACGCGCTGGTGCGCGGCCATACGGCCGATCTTCGCACCCAAAGCCATGGTCACCGCCTCGGCCATGATCAGGCCGTCGGTGATGTCGAGATTGGCACGCATGCGCGCAGCATCAACCTCGAGTCCTTCAATGGTTCCGGTCATCTGCGTCAGGGCGCCGGCGGCCAGTTGCACCAGCTCTGGCAGCACCTGCCATTCGGCATGCCAACCGCCAAGCCCGCGCTCATGTTCCTGCACCATGCCGCTGAGCAGACTGCCGGCCAGATGCGGTACCCGGGTGGCGGCAGAGAGCACGACAGCCGCCGTCACCGGATTGCGCTTGTGCGGCATGGTCGAGGAGCCGCCACGGCCCTCTCCGGCCGGCTCGAAAGCCTCGCCCACATCGGTCTGCATCAGCAGCGCGATGTCGCGCGCCATCTTGCCCAGGCTGCCGGTCAGCAGGGCCAGCATGGTCGCCAGCTCTACCACGCGGTCGCGCGCGCCATGCCAGGGCATGGCAGGCAGGCCGAGATTGAGATCCTCGGCCAGGGCCGTCGCCACCTGCAGGCCCCTGTCATCCAGCGCCGCCAGCGTGCCGGCGGCGCCGCCGAATTGCAGCACCAGCAGGCGCGGCTTCAGTTCCATCAGCCGGGTGCGATGCCTCTCGACGGCGTCGAGCCAGCCGGCAGCCTTCAGGCCAAAGGTGGTCGGCAGGGCATGCTGCAGCCAGGTGCGGCCAACCATCGGGGTCTGCCTGTGGTTCATCGCCAAACCGGCCAGTGCTGCCGACAGGCGCGCCAGATCGGCCTCGATCAGGGTCACGGCCTGCCGCAGCTGCAGCACCAGGCCGGTATCCATGGCATCCTGACTGGTGGCGCCCCAATGCACGTAACGCGCCGCCTCGCCATCTTTCTCGGCCACACGGGCGGTCAGCGCCTTAATCAGGGGAATCGCCGTATTGCCGGCCCTGGCAGCCGCTTCGGCCAGAGCGGCCTGGTCGTAAGCCTCGGCGCGGCATTCGGCAACGATGGCTGCCACGGCGGCCTGGGGTATCACACCCGTCTTCGCCTCGGCCCGGGCCAGCGCCGCCTCGAAATCCAACATGCCCTGCAGATGGGCATGATCGGAAAACACGGCAGCGATGGCCGAACCGGCAAAGAGGGGGGCGAAGAGGCCCCGGTCAGCTACCATTTCACAAGCTCCAGCAATCCATAGGTCAGGACCGGGAAGATCAGCAGAAGGGCAACGCGCACCGCATCCGAGATCAGGAACGGCACCACCCCGCGGAAAGTGTGCCGCATCGGTACGTCGCGCGCCAGCTTGTTAATGACAAAAACATTCATGCCGACCGGCGGCGTGATCAGGCCGACCTCGACCACGATCAAGATCAGAATGCCGAACCAGATTGCGGTCTGCTCGGCCGTCAGGCCGAAATCCAGCGCGAACACCGCCGGCAGGAAAATCGGCAGGGTCAGAAGGATCATGCTGAGCGAATCCATCAGACAGCCCAGCACCAGGTAGACCAACAGGATCATCAGCATGACCAGCATCGGCGACAGGCCGCTGCGACCGATGGCATCGGCCAGTTCCTGCGGCACGCCACTCAGCGCCATGAAGGAATTGAAGATATCGGCGCCGATCAGGATCATGAAAATCATGCCGGTACTGATCGCCGTGTCGCGCAGGCATTCGATCAGGCCATGGAGCCGCAGGCCATTCATGGTCACCGCGATCAGCAGTGCGCCAAGCGTACCGAAGGCAGCCGCCTCGGTAGGCGTGAAGACCCCGGAATAGATGCCACCGAGCACCAGCACGAACAGCAGCAGGATCGGGATCAGGTCACGCAGAACCAGCAGCCTCTGACTCCAGTCTGAACGTGGACCGGCCGGCCCCGCCTTGGGATTGATCCGCACGTAGATGGCAATCGCGATCATGTAGCCAATGGTCGCCAGGATACCCGGCAGGAAGGCAGCAAAAAACAGCTTGGCGATATTCTGCTCGGCCAGGATGCAATAGACGATCAGCGGTATCGATGGCGGGATCAGAATGCCGAGCGTGCCCCCGGCCGCCAGGGTGCCGGTTGCCAGGCTGCCGGCATAGCCATAGCGCTTCATTTCCGGCAGCGCGACCTGCCCCATGGTGGCGGCCGTGGCCAGCGACGAGCCGCAGATCGCGCCAAACATGGCGCAGCCGCCGATGGCCGCCATGGAAAGGCCGCCACGAACATGACCGATGAAGGCATTGGCGCCCGCAAATAGCGCGCGACTGATACCGGCACGAGAGGCGATATAGCCCATCAGCAGGAATAACGGAATGACCGAGAAACTTTCCGACGACAGGGTAAAGAACGGGCCGGTCTTGAGGCGATTGAGGAACGGCAGCCAGCCGGACAGCATGATATATCCGCCGGCACCCGACAGGATCATGGCAATGGCGATCGGGACACGGATCACCATCAGAACAATCATCACGCCGATAAACAGAACGCCGATACCGAGGCTTGTCATTCCATCACCTTCGCGACATCGGCCGCATGACCGTCGGTCGCATCGCGCCAGGCCGCAATCAGGCTGGAAATGGCCAGCAGGGCGAGGGACGGCACCACGACGATGAAGCCGATCCAGGTCGGCAGGCGCAGCACCATCGATTCATCATTGGCAACCCGCAACTCCATGCCACCGATGCCCATGCGCCAGGCCAGGACGGCGGCAACCACGGCGACGCCAAGGCTGGCGAGTACATCGAGCCATTTCTTCACCACCGGTGGCGCCGCCTCGGTGAAGACATCGACGATGACGTTCCCCTTGCTCAGCTGGCAATAAGGCAAAAACAGCGCGATAGCGGCCGCCATCAGCAGGGCCACGATCTCGATATCGCCCGGGATCGGCGTATTGAGAAAATAGCGACCCAGAACGCTGATCACGGTGATCGATGCAGCGGCCATCAGGATGAAACCACCCAGAACCGCAAGAAGGGTGCAGAACCGGTCAAACAGCGAAGGCGGCCGGAAACCGGCCGCCTTCGCCTGCGCAGATGCGTCAGTTGGTTTTTGCGCCATGCTTGTCGATCAGGGCCTGCGCTGCAGCCAGCAGCTTGGCGCCGTCCTTGCCTTGCTTGTTCATATCTTCCACCCAGGCAGCATGCACCGACTCGGCCAGCTTGCGCAGCTTGGCGGTTTCGGCATCCGGCATGGTCAGGATCTTGTTGCCGCGTGCCTTGGCGGCATCCAGGCCCGGCTGTTCGACATCTTCCCAGGCCTTGCCGATGCGTGCGGTGATGGCGGAACCGGAATTGGCGTCGATCACCTTCTTCAGATCGGCGGGCAGCCCGTCATACTTCTTTTTATTCATCGCGTAGAGGAACACGGAAGTATACAGGCCACGCGGCCCGAGGACCAAGGTGTGATGATCCGTTAACTCATACAGGCGCAGCGGCACCGTCACTTCCCACGGCACAACGGTGCCCTCGACCACATTCTTGGACAGCGCTTCCGGGGTCTGCGGCACCGGCATGAAGATCGGCGTCGCGCCATACTTGGCCAAAGCATCGCCAACCGGACGCGACGGGGCACGCAGCTTCATGCCCTTCAGGTCATCCACGCTCTGCACGGCCTTGCCCTTGGTATGAATCACGCCACGGGCATGCACATGGAACAACAGCGGATGCACATCCGGGAATTCGGCCTTGGCATAGGTCTCGTAGAATTCCCAGGCTGCCTTCGTGGTGGCCTCGGCATTATTGATCATGAACGGCAGTTCGAAGACCGACATGATCGGGAACCGGCCAGGGGTATAGCTGGGCAGCGTCCACACCACATCGACGATGCCGTCGCGCACCTGATCATAGAGCTCGGGCGGCTTACCGCCCAATTGCATGGCCGGGAAGATGCGCGACTTGATCTTGCCCTGCGACTGTTCCTCGACAGCTTTGGCCCAGGGCTCGATCAGTGATTTCTGTGACGGTGCGCCGGCGGGCAGGAAATGCTGGATCTTCAGTTCAACTTGCGCGGCGACCGGCGCGAATGCCGCCGGAGCCAGGGTAGCGCCCACCACCATGCAGGCGGCAAGGGCGAGGCGACGTGTAAGCATGATTTTCCTCCTTGTTAATTGGCGCTTCCGGCGCCTTCGGTCAGCAATCGAAGAACACGGTTTCCTTCTGACCCTGCATATGGATGTCCCAATGATATTCCGCTTTGCCGCCCTGGCGCTGCGCGACCAACGTCGGACGGCGCGCGGCATCCTCGATGAGGCCCAGCACGGGATCATCGGCATTTCCCGCCTCATCCGAGAAATAGATACGGGTATACAGATGCCGCAGCATGCCGCGCATGAACACGCAGACCACGATATGCGGCGCCTGCAGGCTGTTGCCCGGTCCGGGTACGGCGCCCGGCTTCACGGTGGCAAAGCGGAAGCCACCATCCTTGTCGGTCGGCACGCGTCCAAAACCGAGGAAGCCGCCATCCAGCGGCTTGTCCTGCAGGTCGTCGGGATGGGCGTATTTACCATCGGCATTGGCCTGCCAGAATTCCAGCAGGGCATCGGGGACCGGCTGGCCTTCGCCATCAAAAACACGCCCGGAAATCACGATCTTTTCGCCTTTGGAGGCATCTTTCGCGATGTCAGCCCGGGTCAAGGCCGTCAACCCCAGATGCAGGTAGGGGCCGACCGTCTGCGAGGCAGTGGGAACGAGCGCCATCTTACTGCTTCTCCATAGGCGTGGCGTCACGGCCGCGCAGCACAATGTCCCAGCGATAGCCAAGCGCGAATTCGGGGATCGTCGTCTCCAGGTCAAAGGTGGAGATCATGCTGTCGCGCGCACGCTGGTCGGTGACACAGTTGAATATCGGATCCAGCGGCAACAGCGGATCGCCGGGAAAATACATCTGGGTGACGAGGCGGGTCATGAAGCTGGGGCCAAACAGCGAAAAATGGATATGCTGCGGCCGCCATGCGTTGTGGTGATTGCGCCAGGGATAGGCACCCGGCTTGATCGACACGAAACGATAACGTCCTTCATCATCGGTAACGGTTCGCCCATAGCCGGTAAAGTTGGGATCAAGCGGCGCATCGTGCTGGTCGAGGGCATGGCGGTAGCGGCCGGTTGAGTTGGCCTGCCACACCTCGATCAGGGTCCGCGGCACCGGGCGACCATTTTCGTCCAGTACGCGTCCGGACAGGATGATCCGTTCGCCAATCGGCTCGCCGTCATGCTGCTTGGTGAGATCATTGTCGGTCGGGCCAATCAGCTCATGGCCGAATAGCGGTCCGGTAATCTCGGACAATGTCTGCGGCACCAACACCAGGGGTTTGCCCGGCGCGCGTTTGATCGAGGACTGGTATGGCGGATGCAGATAGTTCGGCTGCGTTCCGGCCGCCGGCTTTTTGTAGCCGATCAGGGCTGACATTCGTTTTTCCTCCCCGGCCTTAACCGTATGGGTAATGGCCGTATCCTGCCGACAGCAATCTTTGTCAAAAGATTCGACATCAGCTTGACTTATTGTGCGCATAACGCACAATGATTTGTATATTTAACATTTCTAGCGGATCAGCCACCCTTGTCAACCGCCATCAATGTCCGCGATTTTTCCACTTCGCTTGCCCGCGGCTTGCGCGTCATCACGGCTTTTGACCGCGACCATGACGAAATGACCCTGAGCGAGGTCTCGCGCCGCGCCGACATGACCCGCGCCGCAGCCCGCCGGTATCTGCTCACCCTCTGTGAGCTTGGCTATGTCACCGGCGACGGGAAATATTTCCGCCTCACGCCGCGTGTGCTGGAGCTCGGATTTGCCTTCCTCACCTCGATGCATATCTGGGAACGCGCCCAGCCCTTCATGGAGCGGCTGACTGAACAGGTGAATGAATCCTGCTCAATTTCCGTGCTGGAAGACAGCGATATCGTCTATGTCGCCCGCGTGCCGACCAAGCGTATCATGTCGGTCGCGCTTGGCATCGGCACGCGCCTGCCGGCTTTCTGCACATCCATGGGCCGCGTGCTGCTGGCCGATCTGCGGCCGGCGGAACTGGAGCAGTTTTTCGTGCAGGCGGAATTCCGGCCACTCACGCCGTATACCATCACCGATCCGGCCCTGCTGCGCGACCGCATTGCTGCCGTGCGGCAGAATGGTTATGCCGTCGTCGACCAGGAACTGGAAGTCGGGCTGCGCTCGATTGCCGTGCCGATCCGCAACCAGGCCGGCCGCGTGCTGGCAGCCATGAATGTCAGTGGCCATGCCAGCCGCATCAGCGTGGAGGAAATGCAGCAGCGGTTCCTTTCGCCGCTGCTCTATGCGGCCGAGGGCATCCGCATGGCCCTGGCCTGAACTGGATCAGGCGAAACAGTCCCTGATTGCCTGCGGTACCGGCAGTGCCTTCAGCCGACCGGGCTTGTCGGGATGCGCGGCCGCCCAGACGCGACGTTCGTAGCCATCCACCGCCAGCGCGCCGGCGTTAAACACCTTATGGCTGACGATGAAATGCTTCTCGCTCCATTCCGTGATACAGCTGTGCACTTCGATGGTGTCGCCGAATTTCGACGGGCTGAGGAATTTTGCATTGGCCTCGGCAATCGGGATGCCCACCACGCCGTGCTTGTCAAAGACGTCCCGCATGTCGAGGCCGACACTGTCCCACAGATGCCGGGTTGAGGCATCGAACCAGGCGAAATAATTCGGATAAAACACGATCCGCGCCGGATCGGCATCGCCCCATTCGATACTGATGCGATGAATGTTAACCTTCATGCGATTCCCCCTCTTTTCCAGCCGGGCATTCGGCATTATTGTTGTAGATTATAACAATAATGCCTGCCGATTTTCAAAATTCCCACAGATCAATTGCCAGCCCTGCCGATATCTTCTAAACCCGGGACAGACAGGCATTTCGAGCTCGGACGAACACTATGGCCGTGAAAAAAACAAAGCCCGCCGCATCGACTGAAGCAGCCCCGGAGCCGGCCGGGCGCGTCGATCTCGGCCTGCTGGATGGCCTGTTGGGTTATCGCCTGCGCCGCGCCCAGCTTGCGGTGTTCCAGGATTTCATGACCGCGATGAAGGATTACGACCTGCGTCCGGCGCAATTCTCGGTGCTGGCCATCATCGAAGCGAATCCGGGCCTGAAACAGTCCCGGGTCAGCGAGGCATTGGGAATCAATCGCGCCAATTTCGTCGCCCTGCTTGATGAACTGGAACAGCGCAAGCTGGCCCGGCGGGCTGCCGCTGCCGGCGATCGCCGCTCGAATGCTCTCTATCTGACGCCAAAGGGCGAAAGCTTCCTGAAGGAAGCCTATCGTCACCTGCTGCAGCAGCACGAACGGCGAATCGAAGCCGTGCTGGGCAGCGCGGACAAACACCTGCTGCTCAGCCTGCTCGACCGCCTCACCGCGCTGTAGGCCTATTTGGCTATCGCATCCGGATTTTCGATCAGCAGGGCAATGCCCTGACCGCCGCCGATACAGGCGGAAGCGATGCCGTAGCGCAGGCCAGACCGCTGCAACTCGCGCGATACTGTCACCGACAGGCGCAGTCCGGTGGCAGCCAGCGGATGGCCGATGGCAATGGCGCCGCCATTCACATTCAGCTTGTCGCGCGGAATCCCCAATACCCGCATACAGGCCATCACCTGGGCGCCGAAGGCCTCGTTAATCTCGAAACGGTCGACCTGGTCGACCGCAATGCCGGCCTTGGCGCAGACAGCGCGAATCGCCGGCACCGGACCGATCCCCATGATCTCAGGCGGCACACCGACACTGGCCCCGGCAATGATCCGGCCGAGAGGCTTCCTGCCTTTGTCCCGCACGTAATCGCCGGCGGCCACCACCGCTGCTGCGGCGCCATCCACCACGCCGGATGAATTGCCGCCAGTCTGTACGCCGCCAAAGGCCGGCCGTATCTTGGCAAGGGTTTCGATCGGTGACGGGCGCACATGGGTATCTTCGGTTACTTCCGGTGCTTTGCGACCCAGCTTGATTCCCCGGGAATTGTAACCCTTCAGCTCGAACTCCTCGCTGCTGACCGGCACGATCTCGCCCGCGAAGAAACCCGCCTGCCGAGCCTTCACCGCGCGGTCAAAGCTTTCGGCGGCATAGACATCAACCTCCTCGCGGGTGATCTGGTATTCACGGGCGAGGTTTTCGGCCGTGTCGCCCATCATGATACCCGGCGCCGGGTCGATCAGGGCTTCCCAGAGGAAATCCTTGAATTCGACCTGCCCCATACGGAACCCATTGCGATGGGTATAGGCGGCAATCGGATTGCGGCTCATCGATTCGGCGCCCACTGCCAGACCCGCCCTGGCCTGACCAAGCTTGATCTGGCTGGCCACCTGGATGATCGCCTCGATGCCCGTGCCGCAGACACGCTGCACAAGATGCGCTGGCACTCCAACCGGCACGCCAGCATAGAGGCCAATGTGGCGCGGCAGCATATAGGCATCATACGAGGCCTGAGCCATGCTGCCGGCCACCACGCTGCCGATATCCTCGGCCGGAACGCCGCTTTTCTTCAGCGCCTCGCGCGCCGCCTTGATGCCGAGGTCGATCGGCGAAACATCGGCCAGCGGCCCCATGTAATCGGCGAAGGGCGTACGGGCGCCATCGACCAGCCAGATGTCGTCAAAATCAATGGCAAGGGCGTGAGCTTCAGGCGACATGAGCAATTCTTTCCTCTGCGGTAATAACCCGGCCGGATGGCTGGGCGGCATAGAGATCCTCGACCAGAGCAGCGCGATGGGCGAGCACGGCGCGCTGGTTGATCGAGCCCTTGTCGGTAACCTCGCCGACATCGAGCGAAGGCAGTTCGTCGAGCAGGATGATATGCCCGATGCGGCTGGAACTGCCGGTGGCCTGTGCCGCGAAACTGCCCAGCAGATCGCGAAAGCGGGCGCGCACCCGCGGATCGGCGACCAGTGCGGACAGAGGCGCGTCGGGCGGCAGATCTGGGCAGAGGACGCGGCAATTTTCGATATCGATGATCACCAGCCCGGCCAGATCATCGCGGTCATGGCCTGCCACGACCAGATCACGCACATAAGGCGCGAAATGGGCGATGAAGCGGCCGCGCAGCGGACCGACGCTGACCCAGGTGCCGCTGGTCAGCTTGAAATCCTCGGAAATGCGGCCATCGAACAGCAGCCCCCTGTCCGGACGCTCGGGATCGATGAACTTGGCTGCATCGCCCATCATGTAATAGCCGTCTTCGTCGAACGACTTGGCGCTGACATCCGGCATCCGCCAGTAGCCCGGCGTCACATTCGGGCCGCGCACCCGCACTTCCAGTTTCTGTCCATTCGGCACCAGCTTGAGTTCCTGGCCCGGCACCGGCAAGCCGATAATGCCGGAACGGTCAACCGGCCAATTGGCGCATAAAGCGAAAGGCGCCGTCTCGGTGGCGCCCAGTCCGCTGATGATCGGAATGCGCTCACCGATAGTTGCGATGGCGAGTTCTTCCAGTTCACTCCAGACATGCTGCGGCAGCGCCGCGCCAGCGTAGAAAATCATCTTCAGCCGGCTGAAGAATGTTTCGCGCAACGCCTGCTCTGCCCGCAGATAGGGCAGCAGCATCTCGAAACCCTTCGGCACATTGAAATAGACGGTCGGCGCGATGTCGCGCAGGTTACGCACGCTGCGCTCGATCAGGGCCGGGACCGGCTTGCCCTCGTCGATATACAGCGAGCCGCCATTATAGAGCGCGATACCAACATTGTGATTACCGCCGAAGGTGTGATTCCATGGCAACCAGTCGATAAAGACCGGCGGCTCCTCGGCGAAAACCGGCAGCGACTGCACGATCATCTGCTGGTTGCTGCACAACATGCGCTGCGTGTTGATCACGCCTTTCGGCATGCCGGTCGAACCGGACGTGAAAAGAAACTTGGCGATCGTATCCGGACCGACCGCCGCATGCGCCCGTTCCACCGCGTCGCTGGCAACGGTCGCTGACAAATCGCTGAACGGCGTCGATCGGTTGCCAAGGGGGTTTTGCGTCACCACCACTTCCGTGTCGGAGGGCACAACGGCAGCAATCGCCTTGCCATAGCGGGTACCGTCGGCGGCGAAAACCAGGCCAGGCTTCAGCACATCCAGCACATGGCGCAACTTGCCGTAATCGCTGGACACCAGCGAATAGGCGGTCGAGATCGCCGCTGAAGGGATACCGACATGCTGGGCGGCAAGCGCCAGCAGGCAATGTTCGATATCGTTATCGGACAGGATGGCGACCGGCCGCTCGAGGGATAATCCGCGATCGAGCAAGGCTTGACCGAGGTTGCGCACGGCGTCCAGGGCCTGGGCATAACTGACATGACGCCAGCCACCGCTAGCATCGCGCTGGCCGAGAAACACCCGATCCGGCGCGACGCGCGCCCAATGGGTCAGGCGTTCGGTCAACCGCTGCGGATAGGTATCCAGCGCTTCGGGCGAGCGCATCAGGATCGTGCCATCATCCAGGCGCGTCAGTTCGGTCTCGGCGCGGCCAAAACGAACCTGGCGATGCGGATGCGTCATGCTTTGTATCTCCTCCCGACCTGTAGACCTGTCTTTCAATAAAACGGCCGCTTCCGGAGGCCGTCTCGGCAGGCGCCTGCCGCGTTATGCGCGGTCAGGCATGACTGTCTTGCCGCTACTTGCCGACCTTGCCGGCACGCTTTTCCAGGAAATCGCGGATGCGTTTCTTGGCTTCGATATCAGCCTGCGCGATGGAAGAAATCATTGCTTCCATCATGTAGCCGGCTTCCGGCGCGCTCTCGGCAATGCGCGGCAGGGCATGCATCACGGCAAAATTGGTCATCGGCGCATTGCCCGCGATCTTGGCCGCCAGCTCCAGCGCTTTGGCCATGCCCTCACCAGCACCGACCAGATACTGCGACAGGCCGATGGCGTGGCCTTCCTCGGCATTATAGACGCGGCCGGTCAGCATCATATCCATCATGCGGGCGACGCCGATCAGCTTCGGAATCCGCACTGAACCACCACCACCGACGAAAATGCCGCGCTGCCCCTCGGGCAGGGCATAGAAAGCAGACGGCTCGGCAATCCTGACATGGGTGGAGGCGGCCAGCTCCAGGCCGCCGCCGATTACCGCGCCATGCAGCACCGAGATCACCGGCACGCGGCCGAACTGGATATGGCGGAAGGACTCATGCCACATCATCGAATGGCCGACTCCTTCGCTGGCCGAAAGTTCCTGGGTCGAGGAGAGGTCGAGGCCAGCCGAGAAATGCTCGCCATCCCCGTCCAGCACGACCGCCTTCACCCCTTCGGGCGGCAGAGTGAAAAAACGCTGCAGCCCCAGCACAGTGGCATTGTCGAGCGCATTGCGCTTTTCCGAACGTTTCAGCCGCAGGATGGCGACGTCACCGCGGATCTCTGCGGCCAGGGTCGGCGGCAGGCCAAGGGTGACATCAGGGCTACCGGCTTCCTGGCTGTCCGGTCCGGGTTTCTTCTCGACTGTGGTGAGGCGCATGACGGTTGTTTTGGTTAGGTTGAATAATTGTTATGGAATATAACGATTCTGGCGGCCGAGGCAAGCTGCCTTTGCCGTACGGTCCGGACAGAGGCAGGCCAATGGCTGCCTTTCCTGAAGGCCGGCCGATTTCTGCAGGATTTTCAGGATGGTGGTGCCCCAGGCCGGACTTGAACCAGCACGCCCGCAAGGGCAACGGATTTTGAGTCCGTCGCGTCTACCAATTCCACCACTGGGGCCCGACAAGAACTGTCGGATTGCGGCGCGGATATTACCCAAGCAGCCGCCTTAATCAACCGCCGGCCCCGCCGACATTCCATGTATCCGCCCGGATAATGCCAAATTTTATCAGCAAAAACAGAGGGAAGCAGATCGCCACGCCGCCTTATCCGGATATGGACTTATCAGGGTATGGGCACCTTTGCGCGGTATTCGCACGAATGTACGGAAAAGGCTTACCCTCTGCTGATGACCGGGTTACAATAATATAGTTGGATATCCAATAAAAAACCCGGGGAGGGTAATGTGGGCGCGCTCTCGGTCGTTTCGACCGCGCAAGTGGCACCGGCGGAACGGCTGGCGCTGTGGGGCGATTTCGTCTGGCGCCATATCGGCCGCCTGCAATCCGATACCTTTGGCGACAGGCGTTTCGATGGCCGCCTTGCCATCGGCGATCTTGGCGGCCTGAAACTGCTCGACATCGTCGCCAGCCGTCATCGGGTGGTCCGCACCAACACCCTGATCCGCCAGGATGATCGGGGCTATGTGAAGGTCGTCGCCCAGATCGAGGGCTCGGCCTGCTTCGAGCAGAATGGCCGCAAAGTGGTGCTTTCCCCCGGCGAGTGGAGCATCTACGACACCACGCGATCTTATATTGTCTCCAATCCCGAAGCGATCCGCCAGCATGCCATATTGCTGCCACGCGACCACCTCACCCGGCTTGGTCTCGATCTCGACAATCTGGTGGTACGGCGGTTTTCAGGTCGCAGTGGCGTTGGCAGGCTGACCTACGATTTCCTGACCTCGGCCTTTGCTGAAATGTCGGCCGTAACTGCCGGCAGCGGCGGCAACGACATTGCCGAAACGATGTCGCATCTGGTTCGTTTGGCGGCGCTCGACCGGCTGGGCACCAGCACCGAAACGGCCCTGCGCGAGACAACAAGGGATCGCGTCAAAGCCTATATCGATACGCATCTGCACGATCCGATGCTGTCGCTGGACCGCATCGCCACGGCGATCGGCTGCTCCAAACGCTATCTCCACAAGCTGTTTGCCGACGAGGAAGAAACCCTGAACAGCTATATCTGGCGGGCGCGTCTGGAGCGTATCCGCCAGGACCTGGCGCATCAGGCGCTGCGCGATCGCTCAATCACCGAAATAGCTTTTGGCTGGGGCTTCAACTCCTCGACCCATTTCAGTCGCAGCTTCCGAGAGCGCTATGGTGTGACCCCACGCGGTTACCGCGCCATGGCCCATGGCGACGGCAATTTCTGGCTCCGGCTGGCCGACGCGGCAGAATAATCCGGAAAAACCGGGGCAAACCACAATCTTGTCATCGCCGCCAGCCCGGCTGATGCATGGACAAGCCAACGCCCCTCCGGCATACACAGCGGACCCGTTTTCCCGCCGGAGCGTATTGATCCGTGTTTCGCAAACTTTATGACTGGACCATGCGTCAGGCCGCACGCCCGAAGGCCGGCCGCGCACTGGCGGTGGTGTCCTTCCTGGAAAGCTCGATCTTTCCGATCCCGCCGGATGTCATGCTGATCCCAATGTGCCTGGCCAACCGGGCACGAGCCTTCGAATATGCCCTGATCTGTTCGGTTGCGTCGGTGATCGGCGGCATGTTCGGCTATGCCATTGGCCATTTCCTGATCGAGACAGTCGGCCAGTGGATCATCAATCTCTATGGCTATGCGGACAAATGGCATGCCTTCGAGGCCGCCTATGCCGAATGGGGCGTCTGGATCATCCTGATCAAGGGCTTGACCCCAATCCCCTACAAACTGGTCACCATTGCCAGCGGCGCGGCCCATTTCAGCCTGACGGTTTTCATCATCGCGTCGATTGCAACGCGCGGCGTGCGTTTCTTCCTGATTGCCGGCCTGTTGTGGAAATTCGGCGCGCCGATCGAGAGCTTCATCGAAAAACGGCTGACCATCCTAGGCTGGGTATTCCTGATCGGTTTGATCGGCGGTTTCATCGCGGTGCGCTATATCTTCTAGGATGGGGGCCATGATCAGAGCCTTTCTGCTCGACCCGAAACACGCCGGCCTGATGGTTGCCGCGCTCAGCAGCTTCACGCTCGGTCTCGTCTTTATCGCGCAATACGGCTTTGGCCTGGCGCCCTGCGAGCTGTGCCTCTGGCAACGGTGGCCGCATGCTGCGGCGATCCTGCTTGGCCTTGCCGCGCTGCTGCTGCCGCGCTGGCGGCCAGCCCTGCTGGCGCTGGCGGCCTTCAGCATCCTGGTCGGCGGCGGCATCGCGGTTTTCCATGTCGGCGTCGAGGAAAAATGGTGGCAGGGTCTGACCAGCTGCGGCGGCGGCCCGACCCCGAACAGCATCGATGCCCTGCGCGCCCAGTTGATGACCGCGCCGGTGGCCCGCTGCGATGAAGTGGCTTTCCGTTTCCTCGGCCTCTCCATGGCCGGCTGGAACGTGCTATGGTCGGCCTGCCTCGTGGTCTTTGCCGCCCTGGCGGCGAAACGCGCCGGGCAGGAGAACAAGTGATGCAGTCGTCTGCACATGCAAAAAAAGCCCGACTCGCTGGCGATCCCAATCCGCGCCAGTTGCTGGAGCGCATCCTGCGCGTTGACCATGCCGGCGAATACGGCGCCAGGCGCATTTATGAGGGCCAGCTGGCTGTCCTGAAGGCGGCGCCTTCGACGCCCACCATCCGCCACATGGCCGAGCAGGAGCAGGAACATCTGGACGCCTTCTCCCGCCTGCTGCCGCAGCGCCGGGTGCGCCCCACCCTGCTGTCGCCGCTCTGGCATGTCGGCGGTTTCGCCATGGGCGCTGCCACCGCGCTGCTGGGCGAGAAAGCCGCGATGGCCTGTACCGAGGCCGTCGAGGAGGTCATCGACGCCCATTACACGCGGCAGGTCGCGGCGCTGGGCGAATTAGAGCCGGAATTGCGTGAGCTGATCGAGAAATTCCGCGCCGACGAGATCGAGCATCGCGACACGGCGCGGGCCGAAGGCGCGCAGGAAGCGCCGGGCTACGCCCTGCTTTCCAGGGGCATTAAAGCGATCACCCGCGGCGCTATCTGGCTGTCGGAACGGGTCTAGGCCCAAACGCCGAAGCACCTTACGGTTCCAGCTCGCTGTCCCAGTAGAGGAAATCGCGCCAGCTTTCGTGCAGGTAGTTGGGCGGGAAGGCGCGGCCGTTGCGCTGCAGCTCCTGCACGCTGGGCACATGGGGCTTGATACGCGGATGCATCGCGCAGTCATGCGGCATGCGACCGCCCTTGGTCAGATTGCACGGCGCACAGGCCGCCACCACATTGTCCCAGCGCGTGAGCCCGCCGCGCGACCGCGGAATGACGTGATCAAAGGTCAGTTCATGGCGGCTGCCGCAATACTGGCAACTGAACCGGTCGCGCAGGAACAGGTTGAACCGGGTGAAGGCAGGCCGGCGCGCCGGCGCGATATAGCGCTTGAGCGCCACCACGCTGGGCAGACGCATGCGGAAACTGGGCGAACGGATTTCCTGATCGTATTCCGACAGGATGGTGACACGATCCATGCAGACCGCTTTCACCACTTCCTGCCACGGCCAGACCGACAGCGGGAAATAGGACAGCGGCTGGTAATCCGCATTCAACACTAACGCTGGACAACTCTCAGGGTTCATTGCATCCCCAGGTCCCGGTTGCGTTGCACTACATTACCATATGCGGGGTTACCGCATCATGACAACTACCTTATTTTGTAAAGCCTGCGGTACGCCCGGCCAGGGTTATATAGCGCGCGCCAAAGCCTCGGCCAGAAAGGCGCCGCCAAGTTGCAGACCATCGGAATCGATGCCATGGCCCAGCCCCGGGCAGACATGGAACCGGGCCGGGCAATCGGCATCCGTCAGGCCCTGCAGGGCGGCAAACATCGCCTCGATGGGCACGATGTCGTCGGCATCGCCATGGATCAGCAGAATCGGCGGCCGGCTGCGGATTTCCTCGCGCAGGCGGCCGCCCAGCAGGGCACCGGAATAGCCGAGAATCGCGGCCGGAGTTGGCTCGCGCCGCAGACCGACATGCAACGCCATCATGGTGCCCTGGCTGAAGCCGACCAGCGCCAACCGGTCGCCCGACAGACCATGGCGTTTCAGTTCGGCATCCAGAAAGGCATCGAGTTGCGGCGCCACGTCCTCGGCGCCGGCCTGCATGGCTGCATAGATCTGGGCCGCATGATGCGGGTCGCGGCGCAACAGTTCGGGATCGTAACTATCGAGGCCAAACCATTGCCGGCCACCACCCAGGCCGGGCGGAAAACCGAAGATATGCCCGGGCGCATGCGGGGCAACGAAGGCGGCCTGCGGCAGCAGGCGCTGCCATTGTGCACCGAGTTCGATCAGGTCGTTGCCATCGGCGCCATAGCCATGCAACAGCACGACGAGGTGCCGAGCGCTGCCCTGCAAGGGCCTGAGCCTGGGCCCATCAATCATGGCTTGAGTCCGTTTGCCGCACGATCCGTCGTCAGGCGGTTCTGCGTCACGGCATAATAGCGCCAGAGCAGGCGCGCGGCGACGCCGCGATGCGGCCGCCAGGCCTCGGCCAGCGCGTCCATCGTTTTCACATCCGGTCGCGCCGGCAGGTCGAACAGTCGCTTCACGGCTTCCTGCAGTGCCACATCATGGGCCGGCCAGATATCTTCGCGGTCGAGGGCGAACATCAGGAAGATTTCCGCCGTCCAGCGCCCGACGCCCTTTACTTCGGTCAGCATGGCGATGGCGGCGTGATCGTCCAGTTTTGGCAGGATGCCAAGATCAAGTGCGCCCGATTTCACCGCCCGGGCCATGTTGCGCAGATAGGTCAGCTTCGGGCCGCTGAGGCCGCAGGCGCGCAGGCGCGGTTCGCTGAGCTTCAGCAGCCGCTCGGCACTGAAGGCGCCATTGGCACGGCCCTGCACGACGGCCTCCAACCGGCCCCAGATCGTATTCGCTGCCGCCACCGATATCTGCTGTTCCACCACGATGCGGCAGAGATTCGCGAAATCCGCCGGCCGGCGACGGTCCGACACGAAGCCGACCAGTTCGAACGCCTGGGCAAACCTGGCCTCGCGGGCGCAAAGCTGGGCCAGCGCCTGTTGCGTGCGCTTGCGATTATCGGGCTTTGTCTTCGGCGGAGGCTTTGCCATAAGCTGTCATATCGAATCCTTGCATCAGTCTGACCGATGTCCCCGCTCCTTGTCACGCGCTGCGCCCCGAGCCCGACCGGCTACTTGCATCTGGGCCATGCCTATGCCGCCGGAATCGCCTATGCCCGGGCCCGGCAGGCCGGCGGCCGTTTCCTGCTGCGGGTCGAGGATATCGATCTCACCCGCTGCCGGCCGGAATTCACTTCGGCCATATTCGAGGATCTGGCCTGGCTGGGCCTGCGCTGGGAACAACCGGTGCGCCGCCAATCGGAGCATTTCAGCGAATACCGCTCAGCCCTCGATGGCCTGCGGGATCGCGGCCTGCTCTATCCCTGCTTCTGCACCCGCAAGCAGATCGCCGCCGAAATCTCGGCCGCCGGGCAGGCGCCGCATGGCTTCGAAGGCGCGGTTTATCCCGGCACCTGCCGGTATCTGAGCCAGACCGAACGACAGGATCGCACAGCCGCTGGCGAAGCCTATGCCCTGCGCCTCGATGTGGCGGCAGCCTGCGCCCAGGTTTCCGGCTGGCCGTTACGCTGGCAGGACGAAGCCGCCGGTGAACAGGCCGTGATGCCAGAACTGCTGCGAAACGGTTTCGGCGATGTGGTGCTGGCCCGCAAGGATACGCCGGCCAGCTACCATCTCTGCGTCACCCATGATGATGCCCTGCAGGGCATCACGCTGGTCACCCGTGGCGACGACCTTTTCCCCGCAACCCACCTGCATCGCCTGTTGCAGGCTTTGTTCGGCTGGCCAACACCGGCTTACGCCCATCACCGCTTGCTGACCGACGACAGCGGCGAACGGCTGGCCAAGCGTAAAAATGCACCGTCGCTGCGTGAGTTGCGTGCCGATGGCATGTCGGCCGCACAGGTCTGGCGCATGGCTGGCCTCGATGCGGGCCTGTTCGCCGCCTGATCAGCGAATGGGCTGTCGCCGCCGGGTTTCGGGATCGAGCCAATCCAGCATGGGCGCCATCCAAGGACGAGCCGGATTATCCAGGATCAACTGGTCGATCTGATCAATTACACGCTGTCCGCCCGTCGTGCGACTGCAGGTGATGCCACCCCTGATCAGGCTGGGGATATCGGTGATTGGCAGGCCTGCGATATCGGGAGCCGGTTTCTCCTGGCGTGCCTGCCATGTCGCCTCGAACGGATACAACAAGACCCAGTCCAGCCTTTTGGCTGCCAGCATCGAAACCATGTTGCTGGTTTTCGCCAGTCGCACCAGCGGTGCGGACTGCAGCAAAGCGTCCAGCATTGCTCCGTATGACCGATTGTCGTTGATCCCGCCTTTCAGCCTGTCCTGCGACAACAGGCGCCGCATCTCAATGCTGCCATCCGTCCGGCGGAAATCGCCAAAGGTCCGGACATCATCGGCCCTCACCACCAGGGCCAGGGCCGGCATATGCATGAAGTCGTGGCTGATCAGGAATTGGCCTTCGCGCGCCGGGGTGCGGGCCAGGCCACTGGCACAGACCGTGATGTCCTGACGTTCCATGGTCTTGAGCAGCCGGCCCAGCGGCAAGCTCTGAACGTGGTGCGCATAGCCCGGCAGATGTTCGAGAAGCCAGCCCAGCGCCTGATCACCGAAACCATGGCTCCGGGACGTGAAAACCGGCGGCCACTCCGTTTTCAGCCAGAGCACTGCATCCTGTGCTTTGACCCCAGCGGGCAGCAGACCAATTCCAAACAGAACCAGAATGAATACCAGACGATGCATACTGCTTTCAGTAGCATTTGGACTGGTGACATTCACAGATTTAGATTTAAAAGACCGGGAGGCCACAGCTTCCCGGCCCCACTTACGTGGTGATCAGCGCCCGCCGAGCGGCAGGGCGTAGGTCAGGAACAATGTTTCGACGCCCGGATTGCTGTCATAAATGCTGGCATTCGACATATGGCTGAACCCGATGCCGAAACGCGAACGGTTGTCGAAGCGATAGCTCAATTCAAGCTGCGACTTGAACTCGATGGCGCCGCCGAGATCCTTGCCGTCACCCTTGCGATAGATGCCGGGAGCAAAACTGGGGGTCAGCACCCAGCGGCGGCCGAGATAGACATCGACCAGCACGCCGGCATAGCCATAGGCGGCCTCGTCGCTGGTTGCCATGGCGCCAATGAATGGCTTGAAAATCCACAGCTTCTTGTCGTGGCGGTATTCCAGCCGACCTTCGAAGGCCTCGTTATCATCCAAAATATCATGATAACCGGCACTGAATGCCAGAAAGGCTGGATCGTCACCACCTTTGGCCGTTTGAGCGGCGAGCGGACCACCCATGAAAACCGCAGCAAAAAACGCCACTGCGGCACTGAACCATGTGCTGCTACGCATGCGCTACCCCCCACATCCCGACCGACGGGCCGGTATCCCCCATGAATATCTGTTGGATAGTAGCCAGGACGACAATCCCCGCAAGGGTTTATCGCTGGACCATCTTTTGCGCCATGCACCATTCTTGCCACATTTGCCCGGCAGAAAGCCGCCATGCGATTCCTGCGCCGCGCCATCCTGATCCTTGTCCTCGTCGCCCTGGCCCTGCCCGCCGCATACGGCCTGGCTGCCTTGCTGCTGGGCCTGCTGCCTGCCCCGCATCGCGCCCCGCTGCCGGACCAGGCCAGGATACCGATCTATCTGATCTCGAATGGCTGGCATGTCTGGCTGGCCCTTCCCATGGGGCAGGAAGCGGGACGCCCGGGGGAAGGCACATGGGAGAACTGGCTGGGTGACCAGGCCCCCCGCGCCGAGGAAAACACTGCCGATTACGTTGCCTTTGGCTGGGGCGACCGCGATTTCTACCTCAAAACCCGGCGGCCGGCCGATCTGCGCCCCGATCTGGCCTTTGCCGCCCTGCTTGGCCGTGGCCCGGCCGCCATGCATGTCATGCGCATCCGTCAACCGACTACCCGGCCGGACAATCCCGGCCAGGACCGCATTCGGCAGTTGGATATAGATCCCCTGCAATATCATGCCCTGGCGGCATATATCCGATCCGGATTCGCGGCCGACTCGGGTGGGCGGCCACGACGGATTCCGGGAGCCAGCTTCAGCGGACATGATGCCTTCTACGAGGCGACCGGCCGCTACAGTCCGATCCGAACCTGCAACGAGTGGATCGGCGCCGGCCTGCGGGCTGCCGGCCTGCCAGCCGGCTGGTGGACCCCCTTCCCCTTCGGCCTGATGGGGGGAGGCTGAAAACCCATGTTTACCGCCGTGACAACCCCGGGCTCGCCTTGCGACTCAGGCTTAAAGGGGCTAAACCCAGCCCCGAAAAAAGGACGGTTCCGGGCGCCCGGCGCCCACCCGCTCGCCACGCCATTCCATCGGAGAACAAAACCATGACGGTTCGGGTTGCGATTAACGGTTTCGGCCGCATCGGCCGCAATGTCCTGCGTGCGATCATCGAGAGCGGCCGCACCGATATCGAAGTGGTCGGCATCAACGATCTCGGCCCGGTCGAGACCAACGCCCACCTGTTTCGTTATGACAGCGTACATGGCCGCTTCAATGGCGAGGTCAAAACCAAGGCCGACGCCATCGATGTCGGTCGTGGCTGGATCAAGGTGACCGCCGAACGTGACCCGGCCAAGCTGCCGTGGAAGGAGCTGAAGGTCGACATCGCGATGGAATGCACCGGCATCTTCACCGACAAGGAGAAGGCTGCCCTGCACCTGACCGCCGGCGCCCGTAAAGTGCTGGTCTCCGCGCCGGCCACCAATGCCGACCTGACCGTCGTCTACGGCGTGAACCATGACCAGCTGAAGGCCGAGCATACCATCGTCTCGAATGCCTCCTGCACCACCAACTGCTTGGCGCCCGTCGCCTTTGTGCTCGATGCCGCCGTTGGCATCGAGAAGGGCTACATGACCACGATCCATGCCTATACCGGCGACCAGCCGACGCTGGATACCATGCACAAGGATCTCTATCGCGCCCGCGCCGCGGCGCTCTCCATGATCCCGACCACCACTGGCGCGGCCAAGGCTGTCGGCCTAGTGCTGCCGTCGCTGAAGGGCAAGCTGGATGGTTCGTCAATCCGTGTGCCGACCCCGAACGTGTCGCTGATCGACTTCAAGTTCATCGCCAAGCGCAACACCACGGTGGAAGAAGTCAACGAGGCCATGAAGAAGGCCGCCGCCGGCCAATTGAAGGGCATCCTCGGCATCAATGACCAGCCGCTGGTGTCCAGCGACTTCAATCACAATCCCGCCAGCTCGACCTTCGACGTCAAGCAGACCCAGGTGATGGAGGGCAATCTGGTGCGTGTGGTGTCGTGGTACGACAACGAGTGGGGCTTCTCCAATCGCATGTCGGATACCGCGGTGGCGATGGCCAAGCTCTGAGCCGGACGCGAGGAGCCCGCAACCATGGCCCATTTCCGCACGCTCGACGATGTTGATGTCGCCGGCAAGACGGTACTGACCCGCGTCGATCTCAACGTCCCGATGAAGGATGGCCGGATCACCGACGACCTGCGCATCAGCCGCATCCTGCCCACTCTGCATGAATTGTCGCGCAAGGGCGCCAAGGTCGTGGTGCTGTCGCATTTCGGCCGGCCGGACGGCAAGGCGGTGCCCGAGATGTCGTTGAAGCCGGTGGCCGCCGCGCTGGCGACCGCGCTGGGCTCCTCGATCGCTTTCGCCGAAGATTGCGTCGGCGAGGCGCCGAAGCAGGCGATTGCCAGGCTGAAGGCCGGAGGCGTCGTGCTGCTGGAGAATACCCGCTTCCACGCCGAGGAAGAGAAGAACGACGCTGGCTTTGCCAAACAGATGGCAGCACTGGGAGATGTTTACGTCAACGACGCCTTCTCCTGCGCCCATCGCGCCCATGTCTCGACCGAGGCGTTGGCCCATCTGCTGCCGGCCTATGCTGGTCGCAACATGGAAGTCGAACTGAAGCATCTCGAGGCGGCCCTGGTGGCGCCTGAGAAGCCGGTGGCTGCCGTGATCGGCGGCGCCAAGGTATCGACCAAGCTGGAACTGCTGGGCAACCTGCTGGGCAAGGTCGACAAGATCATCATCGGCGGCGGCATGGCGAACACCTTCCTGTTCGCCCAGGGCCGCGAGGTCGGCAAAAGCCTGTGCGAGAAGAACATGGCCGACACCGCGCGCGACATCCTGCGCGATGCGGTCACGCGCGGCTGCGCCATCATCCTGCCCGACGACGTGGTGGTGGCCCGCGAATTAAGGCAGGGAGCGCCTAGCAAGGTGGTGCCCTCCGACCGTGTCCCGGCCGACCAGATGATCCTGGATATCGGCCCGGTCGCCGCGGCCCGCCTTGGCACCATCCTCGCCGATTGCCGCACGCTGGTGTGGAACGGCCCGCTTGGCGCCTTCGAGACTCCCCCCTTCGATGCCGGCACCGTGACCGTGGCGCGTACTGCCGCGGCGCTGACCGCGTCGGGCCGCCTGCTCAGCGTGGCCGGCGGCGGTGACACCGTGGCCGCTCTGCGCCATGCCGGCGTGGCGGAGGAATTCTCCTATGTTTCCACGGCGGGCGGCGCCTTCCTGGAATGGCTGGAAGGCAAGGAACTGCCGGGCGTGGCTGCGCTGGCGGCAAAATAATCGCGTGCTAGAGTCCCCGGCATCCGGGAAATCGAAAGAAGCTTTTGGGAGCTGATGACAATGAACCTCACCGAACTCAACATGATTGCCAAGGGCATGGTCGCCACCGGCAAGGGCATCCTGGCCGCCGACGAAAGCACCGGCACCATCGAGAAGCGCTTTGCCAGCATCAGCGTCGCCTCAACCGAGGAGAACCGCCGCGACTATCGCGAGATGCTGTTCACTGCCGCAGGCGCCGAGCAGTATATCTCCGGCGTCATCCTCTATGACGAAACCCTGCGCCAGAAAGCCAAGGACGGCACCCCGCTGGTCGATATTTTGAACAAGCGCGGCATCATCCCGGGCATTAAGGTCGACAAGGGCGTGCAGACCCTGCCGGGCAGCGATGGCGAGAAAATCACCGAGGGCCTCGATGGCCTGGCCAAGCGCATGGCTGAATACCATCAGCTCGGCGCCCGCTTCGCCAAATGGCGCGCCGTGCTGAGCATCGATGCTGCCACCGGCAAACCGAGCCGGCAGTGCCTGGTCGCCAACGCCGAGGCGCTGGCCCGCTATGCCGGCATCTGCCAGACCGCCAACATCGTGCCGATCGTCGAGCCGGAAATCCTGATGGACGGCTCCCACGACCTGGCCACCAGCTTCGCCGCCACCGAGCGGACCCTGCATACCGTGTTTGAGCAGTTGTCCCTGCATAACGTGGCCTTCGAAGGCATGATCCTGAAGCCGAACATGGTGATCCAGGGCGAGCAGGCCAAGGTGCATGCCAGCGTCGAAGAAGTGGCGGACGCCACCGTGAAGGTGCTGCTGCGTTGCGTGCCGGCCGCCGTGCCGGGCATTGCCTTCCTGTCGGGCGGCCAGTCGGATGAAGCCGCCTCGGCCCATCTTGGCGCCATGAATGCCCGCCATCCGAAGCTGCCCTGGAAGCTCACCTTCTCCTACGGCCGCGCCCTGCAGGCCCTGCCGCTGAAGCTGTGGGGTGGCAAGGCCGCCAACGTGCCGAACGCGCAGAAGGGTTACCTGCATCGCGCCAAGCTGAACGGCCTGGCCGCGGTGGGCAAATACGACCCGAAGCTGGAGCAGGATTTTAAGGCGGCCTGATCCACCGCCCGACCGGCTGAAAACAGACGGCCCCGGCAGCGATGCCGGGGCCGTTTTCGTTTGTTAGTGTGGCGCGACGCTTACGCCGCCTTGGGCTGCGCGTCGATCACCGTGGCGCCAAGGGCATTGCTGCCGATTGGAATCTGGCGCGGCTTCTTGGCTTCCGGCACCTCGCGCTTCAGCGCGATATGCAGCAGGCCATCATTCAGCTCGGCCCCCACCACCTTCACGGTGTCGGCCAGTTCGAAGCGACGCTCGAACGCGCGACGGGCGATGCCGCGATGCAGATAGGCCACTTCGGTTTCGACTGCCTGCTCGGCCGCCTTGCCGGTGATCAGCAGGCTGTTTTCCTTCACTGTCACTTCAAGCTCTTCCGGCTTGAAGCCGGCCACCGCCATGGTGATGCGATAAGCATCTTCGCCGCGTTTCTCAATATTGTAGGGCGGGTAGCTGGGCGCGGCGTCGTCAGCGCGGTTGGCCAGCTCGAACAGCCGGTTCACATGGTCGAAACCAACGCTGGACCGCAGCAACGGGGCAAAATCAAAAGCACGCATGGTGTCATCCTCCTGAAGCGATGCATCCGGTTCACGATCCGCAACCTGCCGGATCGCCGTGATCGTCCGGGCCCCGAGGGCACCCGGCACAGCAGGGATGTAGGAAGGGGAAATCCGGGGTTCAAGAGGGGCGGCAACCGCCCTCACCCGATCGAAATCGGATACCATTTAAACTCGGTGAGCGCGCGGCCGCGCAGAATATCCACCACATGCTTGGGCCCGACGAATTCGGGCGCCAGATTGATGCCCTGGGCGGCCAGCACCAGAGTGGAATTCTTGAACAGGGGTTTCATCGCCGCCAGAGAGCGCGCTGCCATCTCGTCTGTCGCGATGGCAGAGTAGGAGACATAGATGAGGGTGATAATCTCGTTGCCGAGCTTGATCGAGGCGGATTGATAAACCTGGGCCATCGGCGCGGTCTTGTTGCCCGTTATGTCGTCGTTGTCAGCCTGACAGGGATATCAGCCGCAGCGTTAAAGAAAAGTGAGAAAATACCGAGGGGTATTTGGGGTGGTCGTTGCGGGCAACAAAAAAGCGGCCCGTCTGGGCCGCCTTCGTCCCGGGTATATCCCGGAAAATAATCCGCCTACGACTTACTTCTTGAGGCCGAAATTGCCAAACCGCTTCTTGAACTTGGCAACCTGGCCGCCAGACTCGTTCAGGCGGGCCGGGCCACCGGTCCAGGCCGGATGCGAACTCGAATCGATATCGAGCATCATGGTGTCGCCGGGCTTACCCCAGGTCGAACGGGTGGTGTAGACCGTGCCGTCGGTCATCTGCACCTTGATCTCGTGATAATCCGGATGGATATCGGCCTTCATGACTGCTCTCCTGGGCCAGCCTGGGGGATCGCCCGCCAGAAGCCCGAAAAAATCCTCAATGGGCGGGGGTTATAGCCAGAACCGCCCCTGCCCGCAAGGGCGAAAGCCACACCGCAACCGGCTTTGGTAACCTTTTGATACGGATGATTATTCCACGGCAGCCGTGCGGCGCCAGCGCTCATAGGCGGCCGGATCCGTCAAATCCAGTCCCAGTTTGTCCAGCCCGTCCAGAATGGGGATGAACAGATTCAGGCTGGCATTCCGCTGCTCTTTGCCCATGGCATAGCCCGCAACGGTGATCCCGACCACGTTGCCCTGCCGGTCGAGCAGCGGGCCACCGCTGTTGCCGCCGTGGATCGGCACATCGGCCTGGATCAGGTCCAGCCGTTCGGGTGGCATGGCCGGACGATAGGCGCTGACCACTCCGCGGGTGACAGTCCAGGCCAGATCGGTCATTTGCGGCGCACCGATCGCATAGACCTCCTCGGTCACGCGCACCGGCGTCTCGCGGATCGCCATCGCCGGATAACCGACTCCTTCCAGTTTCAACAGCGCCACATCCCGCAATTCATGACGGCGCAAGACCTCGCCGACCACCACACGGCCGGAGACCAGTTTCACCCGTACAAACCGCTGGCCGGCCACCACATGCTGGTTGGTCATCACCAGGCCATCCTCGGAGACGATGAAGCCCGAGCCATGGCCGCCCGCCCCGGCCTCGATCAGGACCGTGGCGCTGCGCAGCCGGTCGATATGGGTATCGATGGCAACCTTCGAAATCGGCTGGCGCACTAGCGGCCGCCGACCATCCACAGCCACAATACCTTTGGACGGCTTCGTTTCACGCTGCGGTTTGCGGCTGACCGCGGCGCGTGTGGCTGGGTCGGCGGCAAGCTTGTTCACGGAATCCGCATAAGCCAACAGGACCAACAATTCCGTATCGTAAGGGATCACAGTGGTGCCCTGATATTGGCCTTCGATCGTCGCCTTATGGATGACGCGCCGGTTCACCGGATCGAAAACCTGCCATTCCACCGTGATGGTGGAATTGCCGGTCAGGCCAATGATGCGGGCATTTATGAAATCGCAGGATAGCGTGCCTTCGACGCGGATCGCCCGGATATTGGCGCCAAAAATATACTCTGCCTCCTCCTGACCCTGTTCGGAGAACAGTCGGTCTGGCGCGCCGGCAGCACGATAGCCATGGCCTGCAACGATCCGGTGAAAAACATCCTGCCATTCGTTGGATCGGCTGACGTAGCGGCCTTCGTCATGCAGCACTCTGCCCCAGCTCCCCCCTTTGCAGACTACCAGCGGCGGCTTCCTGATCTGCCCGACCTCGCTACCCCGCGGCACATCGATCTGCACCCGATGCAGGCCGACAACCCGCGTTTCCTCGCCAACCTGGTCAGCCGTCACGACAGGCGTGACCTGGCTGCCATCCGGACGAGCCACCGGTACCGCCGTCATGGGTGGCGGCACGAGGGGTTGGCCGGTGACGCAGGCTGCCAGGGTCAGACAGATGGCGAGAGCGATTCGGCGCTTCGACATAATGATTCCCTCAGGACGTGGGTGGTTTTTTTGCATATACTTATAGGCGAAATAGTGAAACATAAAGTGAAATTGAAATGATCATTAAACGAACATACACCTGCATGCGGTACTGAAAAGGCGAAGACCGGATTCCTCATGCCCGGATGATGCCCTGTCGCATTGTCGTGCGGGGGACGCGGCGGCTATAACACCCATCCATTCATTTCCCGTCGAGCCGATGCCGCCTGTTGCCTCCTCCGACTCCAAACGTCCGTCCCTGACCTCCCTGCGCCGGACTCTCGGCTTCGTCGCCCCATATCGCTGGATGGTGATAGGCGCGGCTTTGGCGCTGATCGTGGCCGCCGGGGCCGTGCTTGGTATCGGCCAGGCGATCCGCCGGGTGATCGATGTCGGATTCGGCCATGGTAACGGCGATTACCTGGATCTGTATTTCGGGGCCCTGTTCGGCGTTGTCGCCGTGCTGGCGGTCGCGACCTTCGCGCGCTTTTACTGCGTCACCTGGCTGGGTGAGCGGGTAGTCGCCGATATCCGCCGCACGCTCTATGCCCATGTACTCAGGCTGAGCCCCGCGTTTTTCGAAACCACGCGCACCGGCGAAGTGCTCTCGCGGCTTACCACCGATACCGAACTGATCCAGGCCCTGATCGGCTCATCGGTTTCCGTCGCTCTGCGCAACCTGCTGCTGTTCTTTGGCAGCGCAGCCCTGTTGGTGATCACTTCGCCACGCCTGACCCTGCTGGTCGCCCTGGTGATCCCGCTGGTGGTGCTCCCGATCATCGTGCTGGGCCGTCGCCTGCGCCGGCTGTCACGCGAAAGCCAGGATCGCATCGCGGATCTGTCTGCCCAGGCCGGCGAGACGCTCAATGCCATTACCACCGTGCAGGCTTATACCTATGAAACCCGCGAGACGAACCGGTTTGCCGCCAATGCGGAGGCCGCGTTCGGCAGTGCGGTACGGCGCATCCGGGCCCGCGCCTGGCTGACGGCCTTGGTCATGCTGCTGGTCTTCGGCGCAGTCAACACCGTGATGTGGATTGGCGGCAAAGCCGTATTTGCCGGCGAAATGTCGGCCGGCGAATTGTCGGCTTTCGTGTTCTATGCCGTGATCGGCGCGTCTTCGGTTGGTGCCTTGTCGGAAATCTGGGGCGATGTTCAGCGCGCGGCCGGCGCGGCCGAACGTCTTATGCAACTGCTGGCCACCGAGCCCAGCGTGCAGGCACCGGACAATCCCGAGCAACTTTCCGCCCTGCCGGCCGGCCATCTGCAATTCGATGACTTGCGCTTCCATTATCCCGCCCGGCCGCAGATCCCGGCGCTCGATGGCCTCAGTCTCGATGTCGCCGCCGGTGAAACCGTTGCCATCGTCGGCCCGTCCGGCGCGGGCAAGACGACCCTGTTCCAGTTATTGCTGCGTTTCTATGACCCCGATTCGGGCCGCATTCTGTTCGACGGCATCGATATCGCCCGGCTCGATCCTGTTGCGCTGCGCCGTCATATCGGCCTGGTTGCCCAGGACCCGGTGATCTTCGGCGCCAGCGTGGCGGAAAATATTCGCTACGGCCGGCCTGAGGCGAGTGATGAGGACGTCCGCGCCGCGGCCGAGGCCGCCGCCGCCAGCGGTTTCATCCAGGCCCTGCCGCAGGGCTACGATACCTATCTGGGCGAACGCGGCGTCCGGCTTTCGGGCGGCCAGCGCCAGCGCATCGCCATCGCCCGCGCCCTGTTGCGCGACCCCCCGGTGCTGCTGCTTGATGAAGCAACCTCTTCACTTGATGCGGAATCCGAACGCAAGGTACAGAGCGCACTGGAGCGCCTGATGCAGGGGCGCACCACCCTGGTGATTGCCCATCGCCTGGCCACCGTGCAGAAAGCCGACCGGATCGTGGTGATGGATCAGGGCCGCATCGTGGCCGCCGGCCGTCACGATAGCCTGATGGCGGAAGACGGCCTCTATGCCCGCCTCGCCCGGCTGCAATTCATGTCCGGTCCGGCTGATGCCGCCGCGTAAACGCCATCCCGACAGGCCGCTGCAGCGCGGCCTGATGCGATTCTGGTGGCGCTTCATCCTCGTCGCGTTGATCGCCTATGTCGGCTACACGATCTGGCTTGGCGGCGCCTATCGCAATATCGAGCCTTTCACCGCCGGCCAGTGCGTCGCCGTCGAAGCGCCGCCCGGCCCGGAGGACATGGCGATTCTGCCCGGCGGCCATGCCGCCATCATCGCCAGCCAGGATCGCCGCGACCGTGACGCCCAGGGCGGCCTGCATCTCTATGACCTGACCAGCAGGCCGGGTCGTCTCACCCGGCTTGAACTGCCGCCCAGCCTCCCCTTCCATCCCCATGGCATGGGTCTGTTTGCCGCGCCTGACGGTCAGATTTTCCTGCACGTGATCAACCATCGCAGCGCTGACCGCCATACGGTGGAGATATTCCTGCTGCAACTGGCGGCTGATGGCACGCCGACGGTGCGCCATCGCGGCAGCGTCGCGAGCGATCTGTTCGTGCACCCGAACGGCATCGCCGCCGCCGGGCCGGAATCCTTCTACCTGACCAATGATCGTGGCAGCGGGCCGCGCTGGATGCATATGGTGGAGAACCTGCTGCAACTCAGCCGCTCAACCCTAGTCTACCACGACGGCCGCTTTGCCCGCGTGGTGGCCGAAGACATCGCCTTTGCCAACGGCGTCGAGGTTTCGACCGATGGCGGCGCCGTTCTGGCCGGCTCGACCTTATGGCGCATGCTGCTGGCTTTTACCCGCGAACCCACCAGCGGCACGCTGCTCCGCATCGGCAGCCTACCCCTGCCCATGGGCCCCGACAATATCCGCCGCGACGACAACGGCGACCTTTGGGTTGCCGGCCATCCCAATGCCTTCGCCTTCATCGGCCACGCCATGGACCCGCAGAAGGAAAGCCCCAGCATGGTGCTGCGGGTCAGCCGCGACAATCGCGGCGCCACGCGGGTGCAGGAAATCTTTGCCGATCCGGGCAGCCTGATTTCCGGCGCCAGCGTAGCCGTGCATAATCAGGGGCGGCTGCTGATCGGCGCGGTATTTCAGTCGACCCTGCTGGATTGTCAGCTCGACCCGAAGCAATTCAAAGATGTCGACTGACTGAAGTCAGAAGCGATAAACGGCGCATTGGTCGAGGCGCAGCACGCTGTCCTGGGAAAACTTCGCCTTGTAATCGGCCGCAATGGCATCCAGGCCCAGCTTCGCGCTGGCGCTGCCATCGTGCAGCACGAGCAGGATATGCGTCGCCTCGCGCACCGTGCCGCTATTCGTCGAACGCCAGCCCCCCTGCCCGTCCAGCAGGGTAAAGCCATCCGGGAAACGCGGAACGATGGTTTCGTCGACAAAGCGGGCCCAGTCCATCACCTCCACCTTGCGATCTTCGGGCATGCGCGTGCCGAAAAACAGGCTGCTGCTCTGCTGCCGGCATAAGGCAAGCGGATCGAACCAGACATAGATACCGGCCATCACCAGGATGATCAGGACAGAGAATGCCAGCAGCAGCGCCGCGAGCACCCGCGCCTGCAATGCGCCGAGCCGCTCGCCGACTTTCAGGAAGGTTTCCTCAAACATTCAGCGCTCGGTGAGCTTGAGTTCGATGCGCCGGTTGCGCCGATAGGCGATCTGATCGTCGCGCGCATCCAGCGGCTGGAATTCGCCAAAGCCCGTTGCCGCCAGTCGCTCCAGCGGCACGCCCTGGCCAGCGAGAAACTTGACCACCGAGATGGCGCGGGCCGAGGACAGTTCCCAGTTCGACGGGAATTGCGGCGTGTTGATCGGCAGCTTGTCGGTGTGGCCGTCAACGCGCAGCACCCAGGGCAGGTCGCTCGGAATCTTACTGCTGATCTCGATCAGCGTCTTCGCCAGCTTGGCAATCTGTTCGCGCCCCTCGGGCTTGAGGTCGGCCGAGGCGGAATCGAACAATACTTCCGACTGGAACACGAACCGGTCGCCAACGATCTGGATGTCGCGCCGGTTACCCAATGCCTGACGCAGGCGGCCGAAGAACTCCGAGCGGTAATTGACCAGTTCATCGACCTTGCGCGCCAGCGCCGCATTCAGCCGCTTGCCAAGGTCGCTGATCTGGGCCTGGTTTGCCTTGTCCTTGTCTTCGCTTTCCTTGAGGATGCGCTCGATCTGTGCCATCTGCTCACGCAAAGCCATCAACTGACGGTTCAGCAGATCAACCTGGCTACGCGCTTCTGTCGTGAGGCGTTTTTCCTGCTCAAGCTGGCCACTGCTGGAAACCAGCTTGCCCTGCAGATCGATAACGATCTGCTGCTGTTCAGCCAACCTCTTCTCGGTTTCGTCGGCACGCGCCTGGCTCTCGGCCAGCACCGCAGCCAGTTGGTCGCGCTCGGCCGTGGCACTGCTGAGTGTGGCCTGCAGATTGGTCAGGTCGACACGCAGCTGGGCGTTATTGCTTTTCTCCAGCGCCAGTTGGTCGACCAGGCCGGCCAGTTCGCTGCGCAGGGCGTCGATCGCCTTGTCACGGCCCGAGATCGCGGTGGCCAGGAAGAACTGCACCAGAATGAACACCGCAAGCACAAAGACGATGACCATCAGCAACGTGGACAATACATCCACATAACCCGGCCATGCCCCGGCACTCTGATGGTCGTTGCGCCGCCTGCTCAGCGCCATGACGGATCAGCCCTGCCGGCGCGGGGTATCGGCCATCGCCGCGATGGTGCGCGACAGCAGCTTGATTTCCGCCCGCATGTCATCGACCAGCTTGGCACGCCCCTGGGCGGCATCGTCGAGCAGTCGCGTGAGCAGGATATCGATGTTACGCAGATGACCACGGCTGGCGGCATCGAAACTGCCGGTTTCGGTATTCTGCGCCAGCTTGGCCATGATCGGTTTCATTTCGATCTGGTGTTCGGTCAGTTTGAGCAACAGGCCCTGTTCGGCCCGCATCTGCTCGGTCAGCAGGCTCAGCTTCTCGTTCAGTTGCATCAGCGCGGCACCGCCCTGGCTGCGGTTCTCTTCGCCGCGCGCCATGGTCCGCTGCAGGTTGTCGAGACTGTCGGCGGTCTGCTCCAGCAGGGCCTGCACATAAGCCGGCACCGACTGGTCGCCATCGACCACGGCGCCACCACCGACCCGGGTGAACCCGGCCAGCCATTCTTCCAAATCGTTATAAAATCGATTTTGCGCCTGCCCGGCCTGCAGATCAAGAAAGCCGAGGATCAGCGAGCCGGCCAGACCCATCAGCGAGGTCGAAAAGGCAAGCCCCATGCCGGCTAACGGTGTTTCGAGGCCGCCCTTGAGCTTGGAGAACAGGATGTTGATATCGTCATTGGTGTTCAGCGACAGACCGTTGATGGTATCGCTGACCCCATTGATGGTTTCCAGCAAACCCCAGAAAGTTCCCAGCAGGCCGAGGAACACCATCAGGCCGATAAAATAACGCGAGATATCGCGCGCCTCATCGAGACGCGAACCGACCGAGTCCAGCAGCGCGCGCGTGGCGGCAGCCGATAATGATCCGCGCGGCCCGCGATTGGCCAGCATGCGGGCCAGCGGTCCGAGCAGGCTGGAAGGCTCTCCCGCATTGCCGCCGCCGGCGCCGCGCTGCGCCTTCTGCCAGGCTTCGACCCAGTTCGCCTCCTGGCCGATGATCCAGACCTGACGGAAAGCATACAGGATGCCGATCAGCAGCACGGCGGCGATCAGGCTGTTCAGGGCAGGATTGGCCATGAAGGCACGCAACAGCGTCGCATGCAAAACCGCGATCACCGCGCCGACGGCGACAAGGAATGCGATCATGCGAAACAGAAAACGGCCAGGCTTGGTCATTCGGTCCATCCTTCCGTTTCTGCCGTAAAGAGCGAATACGGCAATTTCACGGCACCCGGCCCGACGTAAAGACCGGGTCGGCGAATCAAATCAGTGCGCTCCGATGATTGCTTAAGCGATGCAGCCGGATCAACCCGAAGATCACATCGAAGCCCACCCCGATCAGCGACCGGGCGGCGCCACTTCAACACGATCCGCCGCCGAACCGTCGGTCGGCACGCCAAGGGCGCGAACATCGATCCGGGTGGAACGTATGCCCTTGTCGATCAGGTATTGCCGCACCGCGAGCGCCCGGGTGAGCGACAGGCGGCGGGCGCCGCTGCCGCCATCGCCGACAGTATTGGCCGCATAGGCACGAACCTGCAGGCGCTCCTCGTTCCCGGCAAATTGCTGTGCCAGCGCATCGAGGGCGGCCAGCTCGCCGGCCGGCAATTCGCCCTGACCGGGCTGGAACGCAAGGGTCACGACGCCTGCCTGAACGCCTGGCGCCGGAGTGGGACGCGGGGCCACCATGGCGCTCTGCTGGGTCGCGGGATTGGCTGCAGGGGCCGCCGGAGCAACCGGGGCTGCCGCGACCTGCTGAGGCGGAGCCGGAGGCGCGGCAGGTGTGGCGGCGGTCGGTGGCGGCGCGGGCGGGGTGGCAGCAGGGGCCTGCGGGGCCGCAGAAGCTGGTGCCGCGGGCGCGGATGGGGCCGGGGCGGCAGGAATCACCGGCTGGGGGCTGCCGGCCGGAACCGGGGCCGTGGCGGCAAGCGGCTCAGTGACGACCGGGGCCGGGGCTGGAACGGCCTGCGGTTCAGCCTGCCCGGGGGCGGCGGCAGGTGTTTGGGCAGCAGGGGCGGTCTTGGCGGTCGGCTGGGTCGATGCCGCGGCTGGGCGGGCCACACGGGCCGGACGCGGTTTGGCCGACGAGGTGCTGCGCGCACGGC
>NZ_JANLJJ010000115.1:73612-87913 GCF_029255545.1 Ferrovibrio sp.
GGGCGGGCCACACGGGCCGGACGCGGTTTGGCCGACGAGGTGCTGCGCGCACGGCCGGTTTCACCCAGCAGCGGTGCCGGACCAGCGGCCTGCTGGGCTTGAGGCAAACGGCCAGTCGCGCCCAGCAGCGGGGCTTGCCCGCCATTATATCCGGTGCCATTCAGCCTGGGACCGGTGAAGCCACCAAGCTGGTCAAGCGCCTGCGGATTGATCTGCACGTTGCCGCTGCCGATCATGGTCTGTGCCTGGACAGCGGGCATGGCAAGGGTGAGCGCCAGAGACGCTGCGGCGAACGAAAGCGTAAGTGGCTTGGCAGCCATCGATGTTCCCCCTGCCCCGGACCTGATCCCGATCTGCGGCGCAAACGATAGCCGAGGCAGCCGAATCCGACAACCCGGCTACCTGGATATCAGCCACCAGAGATCAACCTATTGTGCGGCGAAGCTTATTTTGCCAGCAGTTTGCGCAAAGGCGCATGCAGAACGTCATTGGCGGCAATGATGCCGCCACTGGCCAGCATCTGATCGCCGCCCGCCAGATCAGTGACCATGCCGCCCGCCTCGCGCACCAGCACGATGCCCGCCGCCATGTCCCAGGCCGACAAACCGGATTCCCAGAAGCCATCGAAACGGCCGGCGGCCACATAACACAGATCGAGCGCGGCGGCGCCCATGCGGCGAATGCCCGCCACCTCGGGCATGATGCTGGTCAGGTCTTTCACGAAGGCGGCATGCCCCGGCTTGCCATGGAACGGGATGCCGGTGCCGAACACGGCCTCGGTCAGCTTGCGCCGCGCCGAAACACGCAGGCGGCGTTCGTTCACATAGGCACCGACGCCCTTCTCGGCCCAGAACAGTTCGTCGCGCACCACATCGAGCACGATGCCGGCGACCAGTTCGCCCTCACGCTGCACGCCGACCGAAATGGCAAAATGCGGAATGCCATGCAGGAAATTGGTGGTGCCATCCAGCGGATCGATGATCCAGTAGCTTTTGCCGTCCCTGGCCTCGATCCGGCCGCTTTCTTCCATGATGAAGCCGAAATCGGGCCGCAGCTTGGCCAGTTCCTGCTGCAGGATCTTCTCGGCCTTGCGGTCGGCGGCAGAGACGAAATCGGCCGGGCCTTTCTTCGAGACCTGGAGATGTTCGACTTCGTTGAAATCGCGGATCAGGCTGCGCTGCGCTTTACGCGCCGCGTTCGCCATCGCATTGATCAGGGCGGATCGCAGGGCCATTGATTTTAAGCTCGTCTGGAAAGGGGGCGGACCCTATCAGCGCCGGCCATGCTTGGCAATCGCCCGGTTGAAGGCCGCGACGGCTGCGGCCGGGCCCTCGGGATGACGCCAGACCCCGGCGGAAACCGCCAGGAAATCCGCCCCGGCCTCGATCAGCGGGGGGCAGTTTTCCACCGTGATGCCGCCGATGGCCACGCAAGGCACTTCCATCAGTTCCGACCACCAGGCCAGGATTTCCGGCTCGGCCCGGGTCTTGGGCTGCTTGGTGTCTGTAGGGAAAAACGCCCCGAAGGCGACATAATCGGCACCGGCTTCGGCGGCCTCCATCGCCAGATGGCGGGAATTGTGACAGGTGACGCCGACAATGCGGTCCGGCCCGAGGATACGGCGGGCTTCTTCATAGGAGGCGTCCTCCTGGCCAACATGCACGCCATCGGCACCCAACTTGATGGCGAGGTCCGGCCGGTCGTTGATCAGCAGGGCCACGTCATGCTCGTGACAGATCGGCAGCAGGGCCTCGGCCGCGCGGCGGAAGGCATTGTCGGAGGCTGTCTGTTCGCCGTCCTTCAGGCGCAGTTGCAGGCAGGCGACATCGCCCCCGCCCAGAGCCGCTTTCAGGTCTTCGGCAAAAGCCTTCGGCTCGATCGCCGGCGGGGTGATCAGATAGAGTCGCTGCGCAGGCGCAGTCTTGGCTTCGGTCTTGGCCATGAGCTATCCGGCAATGAAGTTCTTCAGGGCATCCAGCGTCTCGTCTGGCCGCTCCCCCATCATCATATGGCCGCAGCCTGGCAGCACGTCGATGCGGCCATCCTTGAAGGCCGAAGCCCAGCCACGCGCTGCACGCAGCGGCGTCATGATGTCGCGCTCACCGGCCACGATCTGCACCGGGCAGCCAATCGCAGCCACTGCCGCCTTGCCATTCTGATAGGCGTTGCACAGCCGGAAGCCCAGCGCGAGGGATTCACGCGGCGCGCGGTCGACCAGCCGGATGCTGTCGGCCAGCAGATACAGACCCGGCACGCGGTTGCCGCCGATCTGGTTCTTTTTGGCGATCATCCAGTCGTTCATCAGCTCGACGACCGTATAGGCGCCACTATCGGCCAATGCCTGCAATTCCGGATTCACCGCCATCGGAAAGGCGAAACCGAGCAGCGATAGTTTCGAGACGCAATCGGGATGCCGTGCCGCAGTTTCCAGTCCGATCAGCGCGCCCATCGAATGGCCGATCAGCGCCGCCTGCCTGACGCCGGCGGCATCGAGCAGCTTCGGCGTCCAGTCGGCAAAGGCCTCGACACTGTCCGGCATCGGGCCTTCCGAACGGCCATTGCCCGGCAGGTCGATCGCCAGCACCGAAAAGCCGTGATAGGCGAACCAGCGGGTTTGCAGCGCCCAGACCGTATGGTCGCAGGCATTGCCGTGGATAAACACCACGGCGGGTTTGGCGGGATCAAAAGTCTTGCCGCCGGTGGCGGCAAAAACGCGCTTACCCGCTACGTCGAGCCACATCGTGACGCTTCCCCTGTTCTTATTCTGCCGCGGCCGGCTTGGCCGCTTTCTGAGCGGCGCGCAGAGCTTGGTTGAGATCGTCGAGCAGGTCCTGCGGATCTTCCAGGCCGATCGACAGCCGCACGAGGTCCTCGCCGATGCCGGCTGCCTTCAGCTCGGCGGCGCTCAACTGCTGGTGCGTCGTGCTGGCTGGATGGATCACCAAGGATTTGGCATCACCGACATTGGCCAGGTGCGAGAATATCTGCAGGTTTTCGATCAGCGCGCGGCCAGCCTCTCGACCACCCTTCACGCCGAAACTGAAGATCGCGCCGGCACCCTTGGGCAGCAGGCGCTTGGCTAGGTCGTGATCGGGATGTTCGGGCAGGTCGGGATACGACACCCATTCCACCGCCGGATGGGTTTTCAGGAAGGCCGCCACCTTGCGAGCATTCTCGACATGGCGCGCCATGCGCAGATGCAGCGTCTCCACGCCTTGCAGCAGGTGGAAGGCATTGGTGGGCGACAGGCAGGCGCCGAAATCGCGCAGGCCTTCCGAACGCGCCCGCATGATGAAGGCGGCGGGGCCGAATTCCTCGGCGAAATCGAGGCCGTGATAGCCTGCATAGGGCTCGGTCAGCGTCGGGAACTTGCCCGAGGCCTCCCAGTCGAAGCGGCCGGAATCGATCAGCGCGCCGCCAATGGCGACGCCATGGCCGCCGAGGAACTTGGTGGCCGAATGCATCACCAGATCGGCGCCGTGCTCGAAGCCACGGAACAGATACGGCGTGGCGAAGGTGCAATCGAGCATCAGCGGCAGGCCGGCGTCATGGGCGATCTTCGCCACCGCCGGCACATCGAGCACTTCCAGGCCCGGATTGCCGAGAATCTCGCCGAAGACCAGCCGGGTTTCCGGCTTGATCGCAGCTTGCCAGGCCTTCAGGTCGCGCGGATCGACGAAGGTGGTGGTGATACCGAACCGCGGCAGGGTGTGGACCAGGATGTTGTAGCTGCCGCCATAGATGTTTCGCGAGGCGACGATATGACCACCCTGCCCCATCAGCGTGACGATGGCCAGATGCAAGGCCGCCTGGCCGCTGGCCGTGCAGACCGCGCCGACGCCGCCTTCCAGCGCCGCCAGCCGCTCTTCCAGCACCGCCACGGTGGGATTGGAGATGCGCGAATAGATGTGGCCGCCGCGTTCCAGGTTGAACAAGGCGGCCGCGTGATCGGTATCGCGGAAGACGTAGGAGGTGGTCTGATAGATCGGCACCGCGCGGGCGCCGGTGGCAGGATCGGGTTGCTGGCCGGCATGCAGACTGAGCGTGTCGAACCGGAAGAATTTCGGCCCCAGCATTGGTTCACTCCCTGACCGTTATCGCGGCCAGCATAGGCAACCGCGATGGCCATAAAAAGTGGGCCGCCTCTTCCTTGCGGAGGAGACGACCCAAAAATTTCTGCCTCAAACCTCGAAACTGCGGCGATTAATCCATGCCGCCCGAACCCAAGTCAAGCAGATGTAACAATCTGTTTCAGGCACGTAAAAAACGGCCGCCGGACAGGCCGGCGGCCGAGGTCAAAACCAACAGGGAGGAAACTATGACCGTGACCAACTGTAATCGCAGCCCGAGTATGCCGATCCCCACTTAAGATTTCGTGAAACCACCGCAATCCTGTATGGTCCACGGATGACAAAATCCGCGTCCGTGTCACAGCCTGAACCGCCCATCGACGAAAATGCCCATTCCGGTACCGTACAGGACCGGTTGCTCGACGCGGCTCTGGCCTGCTTCCGCCGCATGGGCGGCAAGCGGACCCGGATCGAGGATATCGCCGCCGAGGCCGGCCTAGCCCGCACGGCCGTCTATCGCTATTACCCCAACAAACGGGCCATCGTGGCCGCCCTGGCGACCCGCTGGCTGGCTGAGGACGAAACCCGGCTGGCCGAAATCGCTCGCGACCATGGCCGCAGCCCGGCCGCCCGGCTGCAGGCTTTCCTGCTGGCCGATGCCGAGGCCACAAGGCGTTATCTGACCGATCCATGCCTGGTAGAGGTGCTGGACGAGGTGGTGCAGAACCTGAAAGCCATCCTGCTGCAGCACCGCTCCCATGTGCGGCGCCATTTGAGCGGCCTGCTGGCTGAGGGCAGCACGGCGGGCATCTTCCGGCCGGACGGCCCCGACGGCATGGCCCTGGTCATCGACGACCTGATGGCCCGGTTCCATGATCCCCGCCTGGCGGCCGATCTGGACAAAGCCGGTTGGCGTGAGCGGGCCACTGCCGCCATCGAAACCGTGCTGAGAGCAACCCGCAGCCGGTAATCGATTTGACATTTGACAAATTATGTCATATGTCAAATCATGCATTCACTTCAAAAACAGCTCATCCGTCGCGGCATGGCCACCATGCTTCGGCTCTCGGCCATGCTGGCGCGGCACCGAAGCCTGCAAGGCCTCAGCTTTTCCTGGTCGCGTGGCCTCGCGCGACTGACAATCCGGCGCAAGAACATCGGCAAGGCGGCCAATCTGGACGGGCTCGGCTGGACCTGGCAGGCCGGCTTCCCCTCCGCCAGGCAGGTGCCGGTCGAAACCGTTACCGCCGACACCGTCTATGCCCGGATCGAGACGCCCTGCCCGCTGCGCGGCAGCGGCGCTACGGCCGCCTGCTGGCGCATGATGGAATATGATCGCGCGATAGCCCGCGCCGCCGGTGGGCAATTCGTGGTGCTGCAAAGCCAGGCCGAGCCGGGCGTGACGGCGTGCCGCGTCGCCCTGCGCTGGGCCGAGGCTCCGGCGGATGACCTGATCCCGGCGCATCAACGCGCGCCGGAGCAGAACTAACCACTATTTCTTGAAAAACATATCGGCAGTGCCGCGCGCCGCCTGTTTCTGCTTGATCACGCCACGGATGGTCTCGATCTCGCTCTCGAGTGCGACGACGCGCGCTTCCAGGTCCTCGATCGACATGACATCGAATTTCAGCGGCTGCGGCTTGCGCCGTTCTGCTTCATCCCAGTCCATGCCGGCCTCCCATCTCGCTTTGTTGCTATCCTAACCGCAGCCCGCAGGCCGAACAATTTGCTTTTGCCTGCGCTTGCCGATGGCTGGCCAGACGGCTAGATCAGCTAGGTCAATCATGCCGAGGAACGCCCGATGCTGCCGCAGACCATGACCGTGATCGAGATCAGCCAGCCCGGCGGACCCGAAGTCCTGAAGCCGGCCGAGCGACCGCTGCCGCAGCCGGCAGCCGGCGAAGTGCTGATCAAAGTGGCGGCCGCTGGCGTGAACCGCCCCGATGTGCTGCAGCGAAGCGGCATGTATCCGCCGCCGCCAGGCGCGCCGGATTATCCCGGCCTGGAAGTGGCTGGCGAAATCGTCGCCCTCGGCCCGGATGTCAAACGCTGGAAAGCCGGCGACAAGGTCTGCGCCCTGGTAGCGGGCGGCGGCTATGCCACCTACTGCGTCGCGCCAGCCGAGCAATGCCTGCCGGTGCCGCAGGGCCTGGACATGGCGGAAGCCGCCGCCCTGCCGGAAAACTGGTTCACCGTGTGGACCAACATCGCCGACCGCGGCGCCTTGAAGACGGGCGAAAGCATCCTGATCCATGGCGGCGCCTCGGGCATCGGCGTCGCCGCCATCCAGTTGGCCAAACTGCTCGGCGCGGCGAAAATCTACGCCACCGCTGGCACCGACGAAAAAGGCCGGTTCTGCGAAAGCATCGGCGCCACCAAGGCGATCAATTACAAGACCGAGGATTTCTCGGCCCGCATCCAGGAGCTGACTGGCGGCAAAGGCGTCGATGTCATTCTTGACATGGTCGGCGGCAAGTATTTTACGCCGAACGTGAAAAGCCTGGCCGAGGATGGCCGGCTGGTGATCATCGCCGTGCAGGGCGGCCCGAAGGGCGAGGGCGACCTGAGCCTGGTGATGCGCAAGCGCCTGACCGTGACCGGCTCGACCCTGCGGCCGCGCCCCGTGGCCTTCAAGGGCGCCATCGCGCGGGCGCTGGAGGAGAAGGTCTGGCCGGCTTTCGCCCGGGGCGAGTTGAAAGCCTTTATCGATTCCCGTTTTCCGCTAGCCGAAGCGGCGGCCGCCCATGCCCGGATCGACCATGCCGACCATATCGGGAAGGTTCTGCTAACCGTTTGAAGGAAAACAAATAACGGTTAAAAGCCGGGGTGGTTGCGCCCGGGGGCCGATCCACTATATTGTCGCGCGATTTTATCTGAGCCCCGCGGGCGGCCCCTGAAGCCGGCCGGCCGCATTAAGAGGATTTTGCCAATGGCATTGCCGTTGATGCCGAAAGCCACCGCCGTGTGGCTGATCGACAATACCAAACTGACTTTCGACCAGATCGCGCGCTTCTGCGGCCTGCATGTGCTCGAGGTCAAGGGCATCGCCGATGGCGAGGTGGCGGTCGGCATCGTCGGGCTCGATCCGGTGGCCAACGGCCAGATCGTACCGGGCGAGATCGAACGCTGCGAGAAGGATCCCGCCGCTGACCTCAAGCTGCTGGAGCCGGCCGTGCCGGTGCAGCGCCAGAAGACCAAAGGCGCGAAGTATACCCCGCTGTCGAAGCGCCAGGATCGACCTGACGCCATTGCCTGGCTGCTGAAGTATCACCCGGAAGTGCCGGATGCGCAGGTGCAGAAACTGCTCGGCACCACCAAGGCCACGATCGACTCGGTGCGCAACCGCACGCACTGGAACCATGCCAACATCAAGCCACGCGATCCCGTCTCGCTTGGCATCTGCAGCCAGACTGAACTGGATCGCGTGCTGATCCTCGCGGCCAAGCGCCGCGAGAACAAGGAAAAGCGCGAAGCGCGTGAAGCCCGCGCCAAGGCCCGCGCCGAGGCTGGCGTGGCAGCGCCGCAATCGGAAACCGTGGCGGATACCGCGAGCGCCGACGAGGAATAAAAAACATCCGCGGCCTGGCTTGCCAGACCTGAGACAGATAATCAGCGCCGCCGGTTTAGCCACCGGCGGCGTTGTCATTCGTGGATCAATGCCGGTGCATGGCTCAGCCCTGGCGCTGCTACCACACGCCGGCGCCGACAATCGTTCTGCGTGCCGTCGCGTGTCGGCTGACAGACGCTAAGCCATGTCGCCGCGTTATCGAGCCATTCTCTCGCACCACATCGGCAAGCAAGATCATTGGGCGAACGCGCCCGTTTGCCAGCCGACAATGCAAGAAAGCCTAGGCACTGCAAAAGGATTCCGCTATAGGCTGGTTCGGGAGAAGCCGGATCAACGACCATGAATTGGCACCGGTGCAACCAGGGTCGGGGCGTTTCTAACTCATGCTTGTCTTCATCATTCGCCGCCTGATGCAGGCCGCCCTCGTGGTGGCCGTGATGTCGGTGCTGGTTTTCGTCGGCATATACATGATCGGCGATCCGCTTGCCATTCTGGTCAGCCCGGAAGCCACCGAACTGGATCGCGAGGCCATCGCCCGCTCGCTCGGCCTCGATCGGCCGATGTGGGAGCAGTATCTCGCCTTCGTTGGTTCGGCCCTGCAGGGCGATTTCGGCAAATCCTTCGTCTTCGGCCAGCCGGCGATCGGCCTGATTCTCGAACGCATGCCGGCTACGCTGGAACTGGCGCTGATCGCGACCATCATGTCGGTGCTGATTGGCGTACCGCTCGGCCTCTATGCCGGCCTGCGCCACGAGACCGTTGCGGCCCGCGCCATCATGGCCGGCTCGGTGCTGGGTTTCAGTCTGCCGAATTTCTGGGTTGGTCTGATGCTGATCATGGTCTTCGCCGTGCAGCTTGGCTGGCTGCCCGCTTCCGGCCGCGGCCCTACGGTGGATGTGTTCGGCATCCAGCTCAGTTTCCTCACCCTGGCTGGCTGGAAATACCTGGCCCTGCCCGCGCTCACGCTCGGTCTGTCGAAATGCGCTTTGATCGTGCGTCTCGCGCGCGCCACGGCGCGGGAGGTGATGCTGATGGATTTCGTCAAATTCGCCCGCGCCAAGGGCCTGAGTGAAAAGCGCGTGATCGGCGTCCACATCCTGAAGAACATCATGGTGCCGATCACCACCGTGACCGGCCTTGAACTCGGTACCCTGATCGCTTTTGCCGTGATCACCGAGACGATTTTCTCATGGCCCGGTATGGGCAAGCTGCTGATCGATTCCATCGTGCATCTCGACCGCCCGGTGGTTGTGGCCTACCTGATCGTCGTCGTGCTGCTGCTGGTGTTGATCAGCCTGATCGTCGATATCCTTTATTCGGTGCTCGATCCGCGCGTGCGGCTCGGCGATGCCAAGTAACGGGAGCGCCGCGTAATGACCGACGCAACCCTGCCCGTCGCCGAACTGGCCAAGACGGAATCACCCTGGAAACGGATTGCCGCGGAATTCGCCGAAAGCAAGCTTGCCCTGTTCGGGCTTGCCGTGCTGGTGATCCTGCTGGTGGCCGCCCTGGTGGCGCCCTGGCTCTCGCCGCAGGACCCCTACAATCTCGCCGGCCTTGACATCATGGATGCGCGCCAGCCACCAGGCGAAATATCCGCCGAAGGCCTCCGCTTCCTGCTGGGCAGCGACGGCCAGGGCCGCGACATGCTGAGCGCCATGCTCTATGGCCTGCGCATCAGTCTGGTGGTCGGCGTCGTCTCGGTGGTCGCCTCGCTGGCGATCGGCGCGATGGCCGGCATGGCCGCCGCCTATTTCGGCGGCAAGGTCGATGCGCTGATCATGCGTATCGTCGACATTCAGTTGTCTTTCCCGGCCATCCTGGTCGCGTTGATCCTGCTGGCGGTGCTGGGCAACGGTATGGACAAGGTGATCATCGCGCTGATCGCGGTGCAATGGGCCTATTTTGCCCGCTCGGCCCACGGCGCCGCGCTGGTGGAACGCAACAAGGAATATATCGAGGCGGCGCGCTGCCTGGGTTTGGGCCGCAGCCGGATGCTGCTGCGCCACCTGCTGCCCAACTGCATGCCGCCGCTGATCGTGATTGCCACCATTAACATCGCCCGCGCCATCACGCTGGAAGCGACCTTAAGCTTCCTTGGCCTCGGCGTGCCGGTCACCGAACCCTCTCTCGGCATGCTGATCTCGAACGGCTTCGACTACCTGCTCAGCGGCGTCTACTGGATTTCGCTGTTCCCGGGCGTTCTGCTCACGCTCGTCATCATCGCGATCAACCTGGTCGGCGACCAGCTGCGCGACGTGCTCAACCCCCGTCTCAAGCGCTAAAGTCCCATGGTCGCAACGCTCCAGGTCGAGAATCTCGAAACCCATTTCCCCAGCCGCGATGGCATCGTGCGCGCCGTCGACGGCGTCAGCTTCGCCATCGAGCCCGGTGAAATCCTCGGTCTGGTCGGCGAGTCCGGCTCAGGCAAGTCGATCACCGGTTTTTCCATCCTGGGCCTGATCGATCCGCCGGGCCGCATCGCCAATGGCAGCATCAAATTCAAGGGTGAGGAACTCACCACGGCCAGCCCGGAACGCCTGCGCCAGCTGCGCGGCGCCCGCATCGCCATGATCTTCCAGGACCCGATGATGACGCTGAACCCGGTTCTGCGCATCGACACCCAGATGATCGAGACCGTGCAGGCGCACGAGAAGGTCAGCGAGGCGGCGGCCCGCGTCCGCTGCGTCGAGACCCTGAAGGCCGTTGGCATCGCCGCCCCGGAAGACCGCCTGAAATCCTATCCGCACCAGTTCTCCGGCGGCATGCGCCAGCGCATCGCCATTGCCACAGCCCTGCTGCACAAACCCGACCTGATCATTGCCGACGAGCCGACCACGGCGCTCGACGTCACCATCCAGGGCCAGATCCTGTATGAAATGCGCAAGCTGTGCCGCGAGACCGGCACGGCGCTGATCTGGATCACCCATGATCTCTCGGTGGTAGCCGGCCTGGCCGACCGCATCATGGTGATGTATGCCGGCAAGATCGTCGAAACCGGCAAGATTGCCACGGTAATCGAACGGCCGCAGCATCCCTATACCCGCGGCCTGATCGGATCCGTGCCCGGCGCCATGCCACGCGGCAAGCGACTGTTCCAGATTCCGGGCATGACGCCGGCCCTGATCAACCTGCCGCCGGGCTGCCGCTTCAAGAATCGCTGCGCTCGTGCCGATGCCACTTGTGAGGCGATGCCCGAACTGGCCGAACTGCAGCCCGGCCATGGTGTGCGCTGCCACCACCCGTTCGGCGCCGAGCCGCTGACTTTGGCCGAGGTTCGGTGATGACCGCTTTTCTTGAACTGAAGGATGTTTCCAAGCGCTTCGTCTGGCGCCTGGATATCGCCGCCAAGATCGCCAACCTGTTCGGTGCAGGACTGAAGGAGCGCGCCGTCCATGCGGTGAACCATGTCGACCTGGCGATCCAGGAGGGTGAGGTGGTCGGGCTGGTCGGCGAGTCGGGTTGCGGCAAGTCAACCCTGGGCCGCATCGTCGCCGGCATCATGGATGCCAGCGACGGCACGATCGGCTTTCGTGGCAAGGCCCTGGCCGCCATGAATGCGGCCGAACGGCGCGACTACAAGCTGGCCGTGCAGATGATCTTCCAGGACCCCTATGCATCGCTCAACCCTCGCATGCGCGTGGAAGACATTATCGGCGAGGCGCCGGTGGCGCATGGTCTGATCAAGCGCAGCGAGATGGGCGCCTATGTCGAAAGGATCATGGCCCAGGTCGGCCTCGATCCGCGTTACCGCCGTCGTTACCCGCACCAGTTCTCTGGCGGCCAGCGCCAGCGCATCGGCATTGCCCGCGCCCTGGCGGTAAAGCCACGCTTCATCGTCTGCGACGAGGCGGTGGCGGCGCTCGACGTTTCGATCCAGGCCCAGGTGCTGAACCTGTTCATGGATCTGCGCGAACAGCTGGGCCTGACCTACCTGTTCATCAGCCATAATCTCTCGGTCGTCGAGCATATCTCCGACCGCGTCGTGATTATGTATCTCGGCCGTGTCGTTGAGAGCGCACCGACCGAGCAGCTTTTCGCCGCGCCGAACCATCCCTATACCCAGGCCCTGCTGGCCGAGGCGCCGAAGCTGGTGGCCACGCGGCGCGATTATCTGCCAATCAAGGGCGAAATCCCCTCGCCACTCGATCCGCCACCGGGCTGCCATTTCCATCCCCGCTGCCCGCATGCCTTTGCGCGCTGCAAGGCGGAAGCCCCTGTTTTGAAAGAGATCGCGCCCGGCCGCCTGTCGGCCTGCCACCTCAACGACCAGGTCTGAAACGGAACTTTAAGCTGCCTGTGGCAGTTTAGGGGCGGATAGAAGCGTCCCGCCGGACGCGGTGACGCATCCGCAAAGGAGGCCAGCCATGCGCAAGGCCGTCTTTTTCCCTGCGTTCCTGTCCGTGCTTATCTTACCCATATTGAACCATCCGGCCCAGGCGCAGGCCCTTTGCGGCCTGCGCGATGACATGGGCAAGATGCTCGACCGCCGCTTCGGCGAACAGCCCAAGGCTGCCGGCCTGGTCGGCGATCGCGTGGTCGAGCTGCTGGTCTCGCAGACCGGTTCCTGGACCATCCTGATCACCAGCAGCGATGGCCGCAGCTGCGTCGTCACCGGTGGCGAGGACTGGATCGACCGTCCGGTTGTGCCAGCCGCTGTTGCCCGCGACGACGCGACCTGATCGCTCAGGCCACCGGCTTCACGCGGAACCAGGCGGCATAGAGTGCCGGCAGGAACAGTACGGTCAGCAGCGTCGCCACCAGCAGGCCGCCGATGATGGTGAACGCCATCGGCCCCCAGAAGTTGCTGGTAGAGAGCGGGATCATGCCGAGGATCGCCGCCAGCGCGGTCAGGATGATCGGGCGGAAGCGGCGCAAGGTGGCATTGACGATGGCGTCCCAGGGCTGCTCGCCATGGCGGATATCCTGCTCGATCTGGTCGACCAGGATCACCGAATTGCGCATGATCATGCCTGCCAGCGCGATGGCGCCCAGCATGGCGACGAAACCGAACGGCACGTTGAACAGCAACAGGCCCAGCGTGACGCCGATCAGGCCAAGCGGGGCCGTCAGCAGCACCAGCAGCATGCGCGAGACCGATTGCAGCTGCACCATCAGCAATGTGATCATGATGCCGATCATCACCGGCACCACGGCGCCGATCGAGGCATTGGCCTTGGCGCTTTCCTCAATGGCGCCGCCCATCACGATGCGGTAATTCGGCGGCAATTGCTTGCGCAGGGCATCCAGCCTGGGTTCGATCTGCAGCGAGACCACCGGCGCCTGAATGCCATCGACGATATCGGCGCGGACGGTGATGACAGGCTGGCGATCGCGCCGCCAGATGATCCCCTCCTCCAGGCCGTAGCTGACCTCCGCCACCTGACTGAGGGGAACCGGGCGGGTGCTGTCGGCGCCCGCGACATTGAGGTCCTTGAGCCCGTTCAGGCTGAGACGTTCGCCGGCTTCGGCACGCGCAACCACATCAATCAGCTCACGCCCCTCGCGGTATTGGGTCACGGTGATGCCAGACACGATCGAGTTCAACGTGGTCGCCAGATCCTGCGACGAGATGCCGAGCAGGCGCGCCTTGGCCTGGTCGACATCCAGCTTCACCACCTTGCTGAGCTCGTTCCAGTCGAGATTGACATCGCGCGTATTGGGGTTCTGCCGCATCATATCGGCAACCTGAAAGGCGATACGCCGTACTTCCATCGGATTGGGGCCGCTGACGCGGAACTGCACCGGGAAGCCGACCGGCGGGCCGTTCTCAAGCCGGTTGACGCGACCACGCAGCAGCACGAAATCGTCCTGGAAGGCCTTGATCAGCCTGTCGCGCACGCGTTCGCGTTCGGCATCGCCGCCGGTCAGCACCACGACCTGGGCGAAATTGTCATTGGGAAGCTGGATATCCAGCGGCAGATAGAACCGCGGCGAGCCGCTGCCGACATAGGTGGCGTAATTCACCACATCGGGGTCGCCATCCAGCAGCGCCTCCAACTTCAGCGCCTCGGCTTCGGTAGCCTGGATCGAAGCGCCCTGCGGCAGGCGCAGGTCGACCATCAGCTCCGGCCGGTTCGATGACGGAAAGAACTGCTGCTGCACGAGGCCAAAGCCGAGCACACTCAGCCCGAAAACACCGATGGTGGCGCCAATCACGATCCAGCGTCGGCGCACGCACCAGTCCACCACCGGACGAACATAACGATAGAAACCGCGGCGATACATCTCGTCGCCATGTTCATGGCCTTTTTTCGGCATCGGCAGCAGCTTGTAACCAATGAAGGGCGTGAAGATCACCGCCACGACCCAGGATACCAGCAGCGAAATGGTGACCACGGCAAAGATCGAAAAGGTATATTCGCCGGCCGAGGATTTGGCGAAGCCGACTGGCACGAAACCGGCCGCCGTGATCAGCGTGCCGGTCAGCATCGGGAAAGCGGTCGAGGTATAGGCGAAGCTGGCGGCGCGGAAGCGATCAAAGCCCTGCTCCATCTTCACCTGCATCATCTCCACCGCGATGATCGCATCGTCGACCAGCAGGCCGAGCGAGATAATCAGCGCGCCAAGCGAGATGCGATGGAAGTCGATGCCAAAAATCTGCATGCACACGAAGGTGATCGCCAGCACCAGCGGAATGCACAGCATCACCACCACGCCGCT
>NZ_JANLJJ010000115.1:88013-112387 GCF_029255545.1 Ferrovibrio sp.
CGGGTGGCGATACGATCCGACGAGGTCTGGATCACGCCGGATGCCGTCTGGTCATTCTGCTGTTGGATTACATCCAGAATCTGTTGCGGCCCGATACCCAGGCTGGCCAGTTTCTTGTTGGAGAATTCGATGAAGATTCGCTCCGGCTGCACGCCGAGCAGGTCAGCCTTGCCGACATCCCTGATGCGCAGCAGCTCCTCACGCACATCCTCGACGTAGTCCTTCAGCTCACGGTGGCTGAAGCCATCCGAAGTGAAGGCGTAGATGGTGCCGAAGGTGTCGCCGAACTCATCGTTGAAAAACGGTCCCTGCACGCCCTGCGGCAGCGTCGAGCGCATGTCGCCGACCTTCTTGCGCACCTGATACCATATGTCTGGCACCAGCTTGGGCGGCGTGCTGTCCCGCAAAGTCACGTAGACCGTGGATTCCGCCGGCTTGGAATAGCTGCGGACATTGTCGAGATAAGGCGTTTCCTGCAGCTTCTTCTCGATCTTGTCGGTGACCTGCTGCTCTACCTCGCGCGCCGTGGCGCCAGGCCAGTTGGTGCGTACGATCATCACCTTGAACGTGAAGTCGGGATCCTCGGCGCGGCCAAGCTGCAGATAGGATAACGTGCCGGCCGCCAGCAGCAGCACAAGCAGGAATCCGATCAGGGATGGATGGCGTAGCGCCCAGGCGGAGAGGTTGAAACGATCGGCGCCGTCACCGGCGGGAAGCGGGCTGCTCACGGCTTGCCTCCGGCCGCTTCCGGCAACAACCGCACGACCTGACCCGGGATCAGCTTGTGAACACCGGCGGTGACCACCTTCTCGCCTTCCTGCAGCCCGCTGGCAATCAGCACGGCCCTTTCAACATAGGCCGCCACCTGCACCGGACGGAGTTCCACCTTGCCCTCGGAATCAGTCCCGCTGAAAATCCACACGGCTGGCTTGTTATCCTGCTGATACAGCGCCGCCAGCGGCAGGGCGATCACGCTGGTGCCGCTGCGCCGCAGGATGGTGACCGTCGCGGTCATGCCCAGTCGCATGGCTGCCGGCGCGTTCTGCACGCTGACCTTCACCGCGTAGGTGCGCGTGGCCGGATCGGCGCCTGGCGCGATTTCGCGCACCACGCCGGCATATTCCGTATCGGGCTGCGCCCACAGGCTAATGGCGATGGCGGTGGCGTTGCGCAACTCGTCGAGGCGGTTCTCCGCGACGTTGAACACCACTTCCTTCTCTTCCGGCCGCGCCAGCTTCATCACTGTCTGGCCGGATGCCACCACCTGCCCGGCCTCGGCGCTGATCGCGGTGATCACGCCATCGGCATCGGCATGCAGTTCGGTGTAATCCATCTGGTTCTGCGCCACGCGCAGCTGCGAACGTACGCTCTCAAGCTGTGCCTCCGCGGTGTTGTAGGTGTTCTGCCGCCGGTCCAGTTCGGCCTGGCTGACCACCTTGCTCTCATACAGCTTGCGATAACGGTTCAGTTCGGTCTGGGCCTGGTTGAAATTGGCCTGCGCCGCGCTGAGCTGCGCACGGGCATTCTGGATCTGCAGGCGGGTATCATCGGGATCGAGGCGGGCCAGCAGTGCGCCTTTCTTCACTTCGGAGCCGATCTCGACATAACGGGCGACCAGCTTGCCGCCGATGCGGAACGCGAGATTGGTTTCGTAACGGGCGCGCACCTCGCCGGTATAGCTGGAGCGGCTTTCAAAGGCCTGGGGGGACACGGTGGCCACCCGTACCGGACGGATCGGTTCAGGCGGCGCAGCCGGCCGGTCGCACCCCACCAGCAGCAAGGCTACGATACCGAACGGAACCGCGGCTCCGATCCGGCGGAAAGTATCACGCATCGCAAACATCGCCGTCTCTCCTGTCGGACGGCCGTGCGGGAGCACATTACGCTACTGGAATGAAATCAACGTCCCCCGACGCGCCGCCACACTACTCGTCCTGCATCCCTGCCGGCGGCGCCGCTCTGGTGGCGGTTTCCTCCGGCTGCAGCCGACCCCGTCGCGCCTGTTCCAGGATCCAGACCCGGATGGCGCTCGACAGGTTGCCCATGCGTGCAGCGTCGATGTCGCTGACCATCTGGTTGATGGTCTTGCTGTCTTGGACGGCCAGAGTCTGCAGCGCTTCCCAGAAGGCCTGCTCCAGGGAAATGCTGGTCCGGTGGCCGCCGACCACAACGGAACGTTTTTTGACCGTTGTTGGCATCGTCACCCTGCCCGGCCGGGCGGCCGCGACGAAGGCTGCTTAGCATTCGCGGATTTCCGCGCCAAGTCAGCCTCCGATGCTGGCGTGACGGCCGTCACTAGTTACCGTCAGGAAAGTTCGGCGCAGAACTCCTGGATGCGCGAACAGGCATCCTTGAGCGCCTCGGTTGACGTCGCGTAAGAGATACGGAAATGCGGGCTGAGGCCAAAGGCTTCGCCAAACACCACGGCAACGCCCTTCTCTTCCAGCAGCGCATTGCAGAAATCGAGGTCGTTGCCGATCTTCACGCCGCCCTTCGAGGTCTTGCCGATGGCGCCGGCGCAACTCGGATAGACATAGAAGGCGCCTTCGGGTTTCGGGCAATGAATGCCCTTGGCCTGATTCAGCATCGACACCACGAGGTCGCGGCGCTGCTTGAACACGGCGTTGTTCTTCGGGATGAAGTCCTGCGGGCCATTCAGCGCCTCGACGGCGGCAGCTTGGCTGATCGACGACGGATTCGACGTCGACTGCGACTGCAGATTGCCCATCGCCTTGATCAGTTGCACCGGGCCGGCGGCATAGCCAATACGCCAGCCGGTCATGCAATAGGCCTTCGACACGCCGTTCATGGTCAGCGTGCGTTCATACAGCGCGGGCTCAACCTGAGCCGGAGTGGTGAAGACGAAATTGTCGTAGACTAGGTGTTCGTACATGTCGTCGGTCAGAATCCAGACATGCGGATGACGCACCAGCACGTCGGTGAGCGCCTTCAGCTCATCGCGGGTATAGGCTGCGCCCGACGGATTTGACGGCGAGTTGAGGATCAGCCACTTGGTCTTGGGCGTGATCGCCTTTTCCAGCGCTTCCGGACGCAGCTTGAAGCCGTCCTCGGCCTTGCCCGTGACGAAAACCGGCTTGCCGCCGGCGAAGTTGACGATATCGGGATAACTGACCCAGTAGGGTGCCGGGATGATCACTTCATCGCCCGGGTTGACCGTTGCCAGCAGAGCATTGAACAATACCTGCTTGCCACCGGTGCCGACGCTGATCTGCTCCGGCTTGTAGGTCAAGCCGTTCTCGCGCTTGAACTTCTCGACAATCGCCTGCTTCAGCGCCGGCGTGCCGTCCACGTCCGTATAGCGGGTCTCGCCACGGTCGATCGCGGCCTTGGCCGCCTCTCGGATATTGGCCGGAGTCTCGAAATCGGGTTCGCCGGCGCCCAGGCCGATCACGTCGCGGCCGGCCGCTTTTAGTGCGCGGGCCTTCTGGGTGGCGGCGATGGTGGCAGACGGCTTGATGCGGCCGAGAGCATCGGACAGGAACGGCATGGGATCTGCGACTCCTAGCGCGGGCGGGAGGAAAAAAGCGGGCGAACCATACGTCTGCCGCCAGGGCAGCGCAACGGGGCATTCCCGGCATTTCCGGGTGATGTTGCCGGAAAAGCAGGCAGGCCGGGCAGATCGCAGGCAACCGGCATCCCAGGCCGGCTGCGAAAGCCAGATTCCGGTGCGGCGGCAATCGTGGGCGATTGGTCCCAGAATTGCATACACTTTATCCCGGACCTGTGTTCGATTCGCCCTTGGCGGTTGCGCAAGGCCCGGCATAGACTTGCCGGCCTGCGCCGAGCCGACCAGACAATAATCGGCCAGGATGACGCTTACGGGGAGACCTCTGACATGACGTTCGTTCGTTCCATCGCCTACGCCGCCGCCGGCCTGGCGCTCGCTGCCGGCTTCGGCACCGCCGGCTCTGCCGAAGCGCAGACCAAGATGAAATTCACCCTCGACTGGGCCTTCCAGGGCCCGACCTCGGCCTTCCTGCTCGCCGAGCAGAAGGGCTATTACAAGGCTGAAGGCCTGGACATCACCATCGATGCCGGCCAGGGCTCGGCTGGCGCGCTGCAGCGCGTGGCTACCGGCGCCTACGAGATGGGCTATGCCGACATCAACGCCCTGATCGAATACAACGTGAAGAACCCGGACAGCCAGGTGAAGGCTGTGATGATGGGCTATGATGCCGCGCCGTTCGGCGTCTATGCCCTGAAATCCTCGGGCATCAAGACCCCGAAGGATCTCGAAGGCAAGAAGCTGGGTGCGCCGGTCTTCGACGCCTCGTTCAAGCTATTCCCCGCCTTCGCCGCCAAGGTCGGTATCGACAAGGCCAAGGTCACCCACATCAACCTGCAGCCGCCTCTGCGCGAGCCCAGCCTGAAGAATGGCAGCGTCGATTTCATCAGCGGCCACTACTTCTCCTCGATCCTGGATCTGGAGAAGATCGGCGTGAAGGCCGATGACGTGATGGCCTTCCCCTATGCCGATTTCGGCATGGATTTCTATGGCAATGCCATCATCGCCTCGCCGAAATTCATTAAGGAGAACCCGGCGGCCATCAAGGCGGTGGTGAAAGCCACCATCAAGGCTTGGAAAGAAATCGCCGCCAATCCGGAATTGGGTGTCAAGGCCACCAAGACCCGCGACGGCCTGACCGACGAGACGCTGGAAATGAAGCGCCTCAAGATGTCGCTGGAGCGCAACGTGCTGACCAAGTGGGTCAAGGAGAACGGCTTCGGTGGCGTCGACATGGCCCGCCTGCAGCGCTCTTCCGACGCCGTCGCCTCGGCTGTCGGCCTGCCGCGCGCGCCGGCCGCCAAGGAACTGTTCGAGGAAGGCTTCCTGCCGCCCAAAGCCGAACGCATGATGCCGTGATCGACGGCTGAAAATCTGCTATCAGGAAGGCGGCGGGGCAACCCGCCGCTTTTTTTATTCCCCAGACTCCGTCACGCCAAACCAAAAAATGCCTGCTTCACGTATCAACCCAACCCAGGGCGCGTCTCTGGCCGGGCCCATGGCCGTTCCGGCACAGACCCACTGGCCTGCCGTCACCGCCGTACTGGCGGCCGGGGTGATCATCTCGATGCAGGTTGGCAAGCTGCCGCCACTGCTGAATACCCTGCGCGCCGAATTCGGCCTCGACCTTGTCGCCGGCGGCCTGCTGGCCTCCTCGGTCAGCCTGCTGGGTGGCATCATCGGTATTGCCGCCGGTTTCGTGTCCGACCGCATCGGCGGTCGCCGCAGCCTGGCGCTGGGACTGGGCATTGGTGCCATCGGCAGCCTGGCCGGCGCCTTCAGCCACGATGCCCTTCCGCTCTTGGCCGCCCGCCTGGTGGAGGGCCTGGGTTTCGTGCTGACCGTCGTCTCCGGCCCTAGCCTGATCGCCATGGCGGCACGGCCCGACCAACGCCATCTGGCGCTCGGATTCTGGAGCAGCTACATGCCACTGGGCGTCACCTTCGGCATGCTGGGCGCGCTGCTGGTGGGTATCCTGTTCGACTGGCGCGGCCTGTGGCTGACCATGGCCGGCCTGCTGCTGCTGGCCGCGATTGTGCTGTATCGCCTGACCGGCGACATCGCCCAGCCGCGGGCACGCCGTTTCAGCAGCGCCGCCCTGCGCCGCCCCGGCCCCTGGCTGCTGGCCGGCTGCTTTGCCTGCTACACCACGCAATGGTTTTCCATCGTCACCTGGATGCCGACCTACCTGCAGCAGAGCGGCAAATTGGGCGAAACCGGCGAGGCGCTTGGCACCGCGGCTGTTGTCCTGATCAACGCGGTCGGTACAACGGCGGCGGCGGCGTTGATGCATCGCGGGCTGCCGCGCTGGCTGATCATCGCCTCGGCCGGTCTGGTCATGGGCGTGTTCGGACTGCTCAGCTTTGGCCCCGACATGCCGGCGCTGGCGAAAATCGCCTGCGCCATGGCAGCCAGCGGCTTCGGCGGCATGCTGCCAGCCGCCGTACTGGCCAGCGTGCCGAATGAAGCGCACAATCCCGGCGAAATCGCCACCATCAATGGCGTGGTGATCCAGCTGCTCAACATCGGCTCCTTCGCCGGACCACCCGCGCTGGCGGCGCTGGTGACCTGGTTCGGCGGCTGGGAGAATGGCCGCTGGCTGCTGCTGGCCGCCGGGCTGCTCAGCATGCTGCTGGCCCTCGGCCTGCGTGAAGTCGAACGGCGTCGGAGACAGCCAGCATGAAACTCGATCGGGGTGATGCCTACCTGCTGTTCACGGTGATCATCTGGGGCAACACCTTCCCGACCGCGAAATACGTGCTCGGCGTGATCCCGCCCAATGTCTATGCCTCGACGCGCTACCTGTTGGCTGCCCTCACCCTGATGGCGGTGTTGGCCTGGCGCGAGGGCCTGCGACTGCCGCGCCGGCAGGACCTGCTGCCGCTGATCGGCTTTGGCCTGCTCGGCATCACCCTGATGCAGCTGATCTGGACCAATGCGCTGTCGCTTACCGCCGCATCGAAGGGCGCCATTCTGATCTCAGTATCGCCAATCTGGGCCATGCTGATCTCGTCGCTGCGCGGCCAGCGGCCGGCGCCGCTCACCTGGGTCGGCATCCTGATCTGTTTTGCCGGCGTCTTCCTGGTGATCAATAACAGCCTCACGGCGATCACGGTCGGCGGCGGCTCGCTGCTTGGCGATCTGCTGTTCCTCACCGTTGCCTTCTGCTGGGCCTGCTACTCGGTTTTGGCGCCGCCCTACCTGGCGCGGCTCGGCGCGTTGTATGTCTCTGCCTGGTCGATGCTGTTCGGCGCCATCGCCCTGAGCCCCGCCATGCTGTTCGGCATCACCGAAATCGACTGGGCCACCGTCACCGCCCTGCACTGGGCCGGCTTTCTGTTCACCGCGATTTTCGCCGGCGCGCTGGGCTACCTGTTCTGGTATGAGGGTATCGCCCGGCTCGGCGTGGCGCGCTCGGTGGTTTATTCCTACCTGATTCCGGTTTTCGCCCTGCTCTCCGCCGTCAGTTTCCTGGGCGAGCATGTCTCGATGATCCAGCTGACCGGCGCCGCCGTGGTGATCGGCGGTCTGGTGCTGACGCGGATCAGCACCGGCAAACGCCAGTAATCAGCTCTCGACAATCAGGCACAGGGCAGGTTTGCCATCCGGCAGGCTGACCGGCTCCACGGCGATCACCACCAGGCCTTCGGCCTTGGCCATCTCGCGCAACTCGTCCTCGCCATGGGCTGTGGCGATGGCGATGAATACGCCAGCCAGCGCCAGCGCGATCTTCACCGCGGAGAATACCCCCGACAGGTCGCGTTCCCGGTCGAGCAGATCAGCCGCGAGGATCAGGTCGTAATGATCGGGCCGGGCTTCGAGAAACGGGATGATTGCATCGGTGTCACAATCGTCATACACGCCCGCCTCGAAAGCCCGCCGGCTGCGGGTCGAATCTTCCGATACCATGTCCAGATGCTGGGCCAGCCGCCGCAATTCAGCGGTATGCCGGCCCATGCAGCCGCCAAGATCAATGGCCCAGCCCACCGCAAAGTCGCTGCCGATCATGCGCTGCGCGGCCTCGAGCAGGATGGCGGATGACGGCGCATCGAGACCATCAAGCAATTCGTCGGTCGATAGCGTAGTGAGCGGATCGACCGGTGCCGGCGGCTGCCGCCGCAGGGCAAAGACGTAGCCGCGCACCCGCTGGCCTTCCTCCTGCCGCAGATCGACCTCCTCCAGCGCGACTACATCAAAACCGGCTTCGGCTGCACGTTTGCGCAGATAGGTTTCGCCATGCTGGTAGCGACCAGTCTTGGCCGCGGTATAACGGGCCTCGGCGCCCTTCTCGACGGTCGCGATGAACAGCCCATCCGGCTGCAGGCCATCATGCACGGCCTGGAACAAAGGTCGCAAATCGCCGAAATACGACAGCACGTCGGCGGCGAGAACGAGATCATACATCGCCGGCCGCTTGAGCAGCGCGGCGACGATCTCGCCGACGATCAGTTCGTCATACACGCCGCGCTGGCGCGCCTTGTCGACCATGCGCGGCGACAGGTCGATGCCATCCAGCCGCCGCACAAGCTTGTGCACCTCCGGGCCGAGCAGGCCAGTGCCGCAACCCAGATCGATGGCGCGCGCAGCGCGGTTGCTATCCAGCAGCCGCGCCGTGACGGCAGCCACCTGCTGGGGCGCCCTGTAATCCAGCCAGCCGACCAGCTTCTCGTCGAAACTGTCGGCAAAGGCGTCAAACATGCTGGCGATATAGGCAGCGTTGGCTTTCTCTGGTGCCTCGCCAGCCAATACCGCCGCCATATGGCGGGCCTCGGCATGATCGGGTTGCAGCGCCAACAGCCGGCGATAGGTGAGCAGCGCATCAGCGCGACGGTCGAGCCGGGTCTGCAGCCGCGCCACCTGGTGCAGCAGGGCATCTGAATCGGGATTCACCACGAGCGCCTGCTGCAAGCGCGCCAGATTCGTGGCCAACGTCTCGTTCAGCCGCAACTGCGCCAGGGCCGAATGCACGCGGTCGATATCGGCCGCGACCGGCGCCGCGACCGGCGACGTGGCCTTCACGCCGCCCAGTCCCAGCAGCATGTCGGAAATCGTGACCGACTTGGCGGCCGGCACGCCCGTCCGGCGCGGGCCAGCCCCGCCGGCCTTGTTCTGCGCGCGCCTTTGCCGCCGGTTCATCGCGCCGGCATCAGCCGCGGGTCAGCGGCTTGTAGCGGATGCGGTGCGGCTGGTCGGCATCGGCGCCAAGCCGCTTCTTCTTGTCGGCTTCGTAATCCTGGAAATTGCCCTCGAACCACTCGACATGGCTGTCGCCCTCGAAAGCCATGATGTGGGTGGCAATACGGTCGAGGAACCAGCGATCATGGCTGATCACGATGGCGCAGCCGGCGAAGTTCAGCAGCGCCTCTTCCAGCGCACGCATGGTGTCGACGTCCAGATCGTTGGTCGGTTCGTCGAGCAGCAGCACGTTGGCGCCGGATTTCAGCATCTTGGCCAGATGCAGGCGGTTGCGTTCGCCGCCCGAGAGCATGCCGACCTTTTTCTGCTGGTCGGCGCCCTTGAAGTTGAACCACGAGCAATAGGCGCGGCTCGGCACCTCGCGCTTGCCAAGCAGGATCATGTCGTCGCCGTTCGACAGCTCCTCCCAGACGGTTTTCTTGTCGTTCAGGCTTTCGCGGCTCTGGTCGACATAACCCATCTTGACGCTGTCGCCGACCCGCAGGGTGCCGCCATCCGGCTGCTCGGCGCCGGTGAGCATGCGGAACAGCGTGGTCTTGCCGGCGCCGTTCGGGCCGATGATGCCAACGATGCCGCCGGGCGGCAGCTTGAAGGAAAGGTCGTCGATCAGCAGGCGATCGCCGAACCCCTTGGTCAGATGCTCGGCTTCGATCACGATATTGCCCAGGCGCGGTCCGGGCGGAATGGTGATCGACACCTGGTCAGCCACCTTCTCGCTTTGCTGCGCCAGCATCTCTTCATAGGCCTTGAGGCGGGCCTTCGACTTGGCCTGGCGAGCCCGCGGGCTCTGGCGCACCCATTCCAGTTCCTGCTGCAGCGACTTGCGGCGCGAATCCTCTTCCTTGCCTTCCTGGGCGAGGCGCTTTTCCTTCTGCTCCAGCCAGGACGAATAATTGCCCTCCCAAGGAATACCCGAGCCGCGATCGAGCTCGAGGATCCAGCCGGCGACGTTATCGAGGAAATAGCGATCATGGGTGATCGCCACCACGGTGCCTTCGTATTCGTGCAGGAAGCGCTCGAGCCAGGCCACCGATTCCGCGTCCAGGTGGTTGGTTGGTTCGTCGAGCAGCAGCATGTCGGGCTTAGACAGCAGCAGGCGGCACAGGGCGACGCGGCGCTTCTCGCCGCCCGACAGCTTGGTCACGTCGGCATCGCCTGGCGGGCAACGCAGCGCGTCCATCGCGATCTCGACGTTGCGCTGCAGATCCCAGGCATTGGCGGCGTCGATCTTTTCCTGCAACTCCGCCTGCTCGGCGATCAGCGCATTCATCTCGTCGTCGTCGGTGACGTCGGCGAATTTGTTGGAGACTTCCTCGAAGCGGTCGAGCAGGGCCTTGGTCTCGCCGACGCCTTCCATCACATTGCCCAGCACGTCCTTGTCCGGGTCGAGCTGCGGTTCCTGCGCCAGATAGCCAACCTTCACGCCATCGGCCGCCCAGGCCTCGCCGGTGAAGTCGCTGTCGAGGCCGGCCATGATCTTGAGCAGGGTCGACTTGCCGGCGCCGTTCAGGCCGAGCACGCCGATCTTGGCGCCCGGCAGGAAACTGAGCCAGATATCCTTCAGAACCTGCTTGCCGCCCGGATAGGTCTTGCCCAGGCCCTTCATCACGTAAATGTACTGGTACGACGCCATGTCACGCTCCGGCGGTGGAAGTCCGCGAAAAAAGTCGGCCGAGTTGTATAGAAACGGCGGCCCCGGTGCAATCCGGTGGGCAATCCAGCTCCGCCCAGACAGGCCGCTCAGTTACGACCGTCTGCCGGTTTTTGCTGGTTTCAGGCCAGCATCAGGGCCCGGACATGGGCGGCGACGGCACTGGCCAGCGCATTGAGATCGTATCCGCCCTCCAGTGCCGAGACCACCCGCCCACGGGCAGTTTTCTCAGCCACTTTCAGCAGTTGCTCGGTCACCCAGTAATAATCCTGGTCGAGCAGCTGCATCTGGGCCAGCGGGTCGCTGATATGGCCATCGAAACCGGCCGAAATCAGTATCAGCTCGGGTGCGAAACCTTCCAGCTTCGGCAACAGCACTTTCTCGACCGCGCTCCGGAATTCCGCCGAACCGGCAAAGGCCCTGAGCGGCAGGTTGACGATGTTCTCCGCCACGCCCTTTTCATGCGCCGCGCCGGTACCGGGATAGAGCGGATACTGGTGCGTGGAGGCATAAAACAGATCCGGTTCGGCGGCGAAGGCAGCCTGGGTGCCGTTGCCGTGATGCACGTCGAAATCGATCACCGCCACGCGCCGCAGGCCCCATTGCGCCCGGGCATGCTGGGCGCCGATCGCCACGTTGTTGAACAGGCAGAAGCCCATCGCCTGGTCCGGCTCGGCATGATGGCCGGGCGGGCGGATGGCACAAAAGGCATTGCGCAGGTCGCCCTGCATGACGGCATCGACAGCGGCGCAGACCGCCCCGGCCGCCCGCAGAGCCGCCTCACCGGAGCCGGGTGATACTACGGTGTCACCATCCACATAGCGCAGGCCGTTGGTCGGGATCGACCGCAGCACCCGGTCAACGAAATCGCCTGGATGAACCCGGGTGATCTGCTCGGCCGTGGCGCGAGGCGCCTCTCGGCGGTCGAGATAAAGAAATTCCTCGGCTTCCAGACGGGCCAGCACAGCCCGCAGCCTTTCCGGGCATTCCGGGTGCCCCTCTCCCGTATCGTGAGCAAAACAGGCGGAATGGGAAAACAGCCCGGTTACCATTCGACCACCCCGACCATTCCCACCCTGACCATTTTTTTGGCCTCCTCCCGGCCTGCCCTGATATGCAAAATTGGCAGGACCTTGCGCGGCCGCGCGTATACAATAGATCATGTTACTGACGATCCCGGCAATGCCTCCCCGTGGCAAAGCGCCAGCAGGCCGGACCGCGGCAGGGCTGCAACCCGCTTGCGGTACGTAAGGAGCATCCGCGATCGCCCGGACATCGGAAAGCGACGGACCAGCAACGCCGTCGATCAGGGAATCGGATCAGGGTGGCGTGACGATATGAAGCTTTGGGGTCAGGTACTGGTAGTTGGCGTGATTGCGGCCGGGGCCGGCCTGGCGTTCATCTATCGCGACAATCTGCCGTTCATCGGCAAACAGGAAACCGCGCCAACGGCCCGCTCCGGCGGCGCCCCGGCCCTGCCGGTCGATGTCGCGCCGGTAAAACGCATGGATATCACCCGTACGATCGAGGCCGTCGGCACCGCCCAGGCCAATGAGGCGGTGACCATCACCGCCAAGGCAACCGGCCTGATCGAACGGATCAATTTCCAGGAAGGCCAGCAGGTCAAGGCCGGCACGATCCTGGTCGAACTGGATGCCGCCGAAAGCTCGGCCAACATTTCCGCGCTGCGCGCCGCGCGCGATGGCGCGAGGCTGGCCTATGACCGCGCGAAACAGCTGATCGAAAGCAAGTCCGTGGCCCAGGCCCGCGTCGATGAGCTGAGCAAGGCGTATGAAGGTGCCGAAGCGCGACTGCGCGCCGAGCAGGCCAAATTCGCGGACAGCGTGATCCGCGCGCCCTTCTCCGGCAAGCTCGGCCTGCGCAAGGTCAGCCTCGGCGCCCTGGTACGGCCCGGCGACGTGATCACCACGCTGGACGATACCACGGTGATCAAGCTGGAATTCGAAGTCCCTGAAACCGTGCTGAGCGGCGTTGCCGTCGGCAATACGGTGAATGCCATGGCTGGCGCCCTGCCAAACCGCAAATTCGAGGGCACCGTCGCCACCATCGACAGCCGCATCGATCCGGCCACGCGCGCCGTACGCGTCCGCGCCATCATCGCCAACCCCGAGGACGTGATCAAACCGGGCATGTTCATGACGGTGGCCCTCAGCATCGGCAAGGTGGCGGATGCCATCATGGTGCCCGAGGAATCCCTGCTGGCCCAGGGTGGCGAACAATTCGTTTTTGTGATCCGCGACGGCAAGGCGACCCGCACCCGCGTCACCGTCGGCCAGCGCCTGCCCGGCCTGGCGCAGATCACCAACGGCCTGCATGGCGACGACCAGGTGGCCATCACCGGCCTGCAGCAGTTGCGCGATGGTGCCCGCGTGCGGCCGGCAACGCCGCCGATATCGGGCAGCCCCACGCCAAAGCCGGCCACCTGACCCGCGGATTCACGGAGCGCACGCCATGGTTCTCTCCGATCTCTCGATCAAGCGCCCGGTCTTCGCCACCGTGGTGTCGCTGATCCTGATCATTTTCGGCCTGTTCGCCCTGCGTGGCATGGCAGTGCGCGAATACCCCGACATCGATCCGCCTGCGGTAAGCGTCACCACCATCTATCGCGGCGCCTCGGCCGAGATCATCGAAAGCAAGATCACCCAGATCATCGAGGATTCGGTTGCCGGCATCGAGGGCATCCGCAGGATCACCTCGGCCAGCCGCGAGGAATCCAGCTCGATCAGCATTGAGTTCAATCTGAGCCGCGATGTCGATTCCGCCGCCAATGACGTGCGCGACAAGGTCTCCCGCGTGCTCACCAAGCTGCCGAGCGAGGCCGACCAGCCGGTGATCGCCAAGACTGAGGCCGATGCACGGCCGATCATCTACATCTCGATGTTCAGCGACCGGCTCAACATGCTGGAGCTGACCGACTACGCCGATCGCTATCTGGTCGACCAACTGTCCATCATCGACGGCGTCGCCTCGGTGAATATCTACGGCGCGCGACGCTATTCCATGCGCGTCTACCTCGACCGGATGGCCATGGCGGCCCGCAATGTCACCGTGCAGGATGTCGAGGATGCCATCCGACGGCAGAATGTCGAGCTGCCGTCCGGCCGCGTCGAGAGCAGCATGCGCGAATTCACCGTGCGCGCCGAATCCGGCCTGCGCACCGCGCAGCAGTTCCGCAACATCGTGCTGCGCGAGCAGGACGGCTACCTGCTGCGGCTCGGCGAAGTGGCCAAGGTGGAGCTCGGCGCCGAGGATGATCGCACCGAGCAGCGCGTCAACGGCACCACCGCGATCGGCCTGGGCATTATCCGTCAGTCCAAGGCCAACGCGATGGAGATTTCCAGCGGCGTGACACAGGCGGTTGAGCGCCTGCAGAGCAGCCTGCCGGCCGGCGTGCGCATGGAGGTCAGCTACGACCAGTCGAAATTCATCAGCCAGTCGATCTACGAGGTGTTCCACGCCCTGATGGTGGCGCTCGGCCTGGTGATCGGCGTGATCTTCCTGTTCCTGCGCTCGTGGCGGGCCACCCTGATCCCGGCGGTTGCGATTCCGGTTTCGGTGATCGGCTCGTTCATCATCATTGGCGCCCTGGGCTATTCGATCAACGTGCTGACCCTGCTGGCACTGGTTCTGGCCATCGGCCTGGTGGTCGATGACGCCATCGTAGTGCTGGAAAACATCCACCGCCGCATCGAGCTCGGCGAGCCCCCATTGCTCGCATCCCTGCGCGGCGCCCGGCAGATCGGTTTCGCCGTGATCGCCACTACGGTGGTGCTGATCGCCGTCTTCGTGCCGATCTCCCTGATGGAGGGCAATACCGGCCGCCTGTTCCGCGAATTCGGCATTTCGGTGGCCGCCTCGGTGCTGTTCTCCGGCTTCGTCGCCCTGACGCTGACGCCGATGATGTGTTCGAAGCTGCTGCACGACGCCAAGGAGGAAGGCTGGTTCTATCATGTCACCGAAAAGTTTTTCGTTGGCATGTCGGACACCTATGGCTGGCTGCTGCGGCGTGCGCTCGGCGCGCCGGTGCTGGTGCTGGCGCTCGGCGGCGTAGTCTCGGTCGCCGCCTATCTGATGTTCCTGGCCCTGCCACGCGAATTCGCGCCGACCGAGGACCGCGGCGTTTTCTTCGTCTCGGTCACCGGCCCGGAAGGGTCGAGCTACGAATACACCCGCAACAACATCATCAAGGTCGAGGAAGCCCTGCGACCCTATGTCGAGCGGGGCGATGCCACCGTGGTGCAGTCCTTCATCGCGCCGGCCTGGGGCGGCCGCCCTTCGCCGGTCAACGCCGCCTTCATGGTGGTTCGCCTGAAGAACTGGTCCGACCGCAAGGTGAAGCAGCAGGACTTGGTCAAGGAAGTTTTCCCCAAGCTGCTGGCGATCACCGGCGTGCGCGCTTTCGCCATCAACCCACCCAGCCTCGGGCTGCCGGGCAGCCAGGCGCCGGTACAGTTCGTGATCGGCGGCCCGACCTATCCGGTGCTGGATGAATGGGCCGAGCGCATGCTGGAGCGCGCGTTGCAGAATCCCGGCCTGCTCAATGTCGACAAAAGCTACAAGCCGAGCCGGCCGGAAATCCAGGTCGATATCAACCGCGACCGCGCCGCCGACCTGGGCGTGCCAGTCGAGACCATCGGCCGCACGCTGGAAACCATGCTGGGCTCACGCGAAGTCACCAATTTCCAGCGCGAGGGCAAGCAGTACAAGGTACTGGTGCAGGCCCCCGCCGACCAGCGCATCACCCCGAGTGATTTGAACAACATCTATGTCCGCGCCGGCGGCCAGAACGGCAAGCTGGTGCCGCTCGCCAGCCTGGTCACCCTCAAGGAAGGCGCCAATGCGCGAGAACTGAACCGCGCCGACCGCCTGCGCTCGGTGACCATCACCGCGTCGCTGGCGCCCGGCTATACGCAGGGGGCCGCCCTCGACTTTCTTGATCGCACCGCGGCCGAAGTCCTGCCCCCGGAGGCCCGCATCAGCTATGGCGGACAGAGTCGCGAGTTCAAGGATTCCTCGGCAGCGATCTACCTGACCTTTGCCCTTGCCCTGATCATCGTGTTCCTGGTACTCGCCGCCCAGTTCGAAAGCTGGATTCATCCCACCATCATCATTTTCTCGGTGCCCCTGGCCGTGACCGGCGCCCTCGGGGCTCTGCTGCTGGCGGGTCAGACCCTCAATGTCTACAGCCAGATCGGCATCATCATGCTGATCGGCCTGATCGCGAAGAACGCAATTCTGATCGTTGAATTCGCCAATCAGTTGCGCGACGAGGGCCAGACCATCGCCGATGCCGTCACCAATGCCGCGATCGTTCGGCTGCGCCCGATCTTGATGACCACCATCGCCACCATTTTCGGCGCCATGCCGCTCGCTTTCGCCCAGGGCGCCGGTGCCGAATCGCGCTCAGCGCTGGGCTGGGTCATCGTCGGCGGCATGACTTTTGCCACCCTGCTCAGCCTGTTCGTGGTGCCGGTGCTCTATATCCTGCTGGCCCGCTTCACCAAGCCGGCCGGTTTCATTGCCCGCAAATTGTCCGAAATGGAGAAACGGCCTGATGTGGATGCCGGCAAACCGGAGGCTGCGGAATAGTCGTCCAATCGGTCAGGTTACCGCTTGATAACCTAGACTGCCGCCCGGGAGGCGGGGTCAAATGGGTTTTGGCCGATCCATACCAGCTGTATTCGCAGAACCATGACCTTCAGAGACAATCCCGAGGACTCCGACCGCACGGCCTTCAGCGCGGCCGTGGCCAATGCCCAGGCTGCGGTAGCCGGCCTGTCGGAGCAGTATATCGGTTGGGTTAACGACGACCTCAAACGGCTCGACGCGGCCATTGCCGCTGTCAGTGATGGCGGGAACACGCCCGCCCTGCAGGCTGTTTATGATGTTGCCCACGACATCAAGGGCCAGGGCAGCACCTTTGGTTACCAGCTGGTCACCGATATCGGTCAGTTGCTCTGCCGCTATGTCGCCGAAGCCATCCAGCGCAAGTCGGTCGACGGCGAAATCATCGCTGCCCATGCCGCCGCCCTGCGCACCGTAGTCGACAACCGCATCCAGGGCCAGGCCGGCGAAATCGGCAAGGAAATTCTGGAGACCCTCAAGGCCGCGGCGGCGAAAAGCTTCGCCTGAGGCTCAGCCCTTCCGCCTGTCTTCGCTGCGACGGAACGGGCCGGCATGATCGGCACGAACCTGTCGCCGCCGATCGGGTCCAAAATAACCCTCGCCGCGCACGAATTTGCGTGGCCGCTCGATGATCTCGCGCAACCGCGCTTCCAGCGCCTTGGCCGAAGGCGGCAGCACCAGAATCTCATTCACACCGGCATCCAGCGCAACGCGCACACGCTCACGCGTCACCGTCGCGGTCGCAAGAATGATCGGCAGGAATGGATTGGGCGAAGCCGGGTCCCGCCGCAGCCTGCGCGCCAGCGCCAGGCCATCGTTTTCGCCATCCTCCGGGCCGGGCAATTCCCAGCGGCAGACCATGGCGTCGATCTTGCCCCTGGAAATCTTGCCGTCACGCCCCTCATCGCCGGCATTATCGGCCAGGGCCACCCAGGCCTGCGCCGCGCCCGGCACGCATAACGGCCGGCGGATACCCAGCCCATTCAGCAGACTGCGCCAGGTCGCCTGCATACTGCTGTCAGGTTCGACGAGCAGCAGATCGAGACGACTCAAATCATAGGGCATGCATATCTCCGCGCCGCGTTCTATACAGGGGTGCAGCTTCGCTCTTTGTTACTACAGATCATCGGAGCAGGAAAATGCCCTCAGCCAGTCTCGACGACATGCATTATTACGATCCGGCCGATGGCCATGGCCTGGCCCATGATCCGTTCAAGGCCATCGTCGGGCCGCGGCCGATCGGGTGGATATCGTCCTGCGACCGCGACGGTCGCGTCAATCTGGCGCCATACAGCTATTTCAACGCCTTTCATGACAAGCCGCCGATTGTCGCCTTTGGCAGCAGCGAGTGGAAAGACAGCATCGCCAATATCGAGGCCACCGGGGAATTCGTCGCCAATCTGGCGACGAAGCCGCTGGCCGAGGCGATGAACCGCACCTCCGCGCCGGTGGCAAGTGGCATCAACGAATTCGAACTGGCCGGCCTCACCCCGGCACCATGCCGACGGGTCAGGCCGCCACGCGTTGCCGAAAGTCCCGCCGCGCTGGAATGCAAATTGCTGCAGATCATTCGCCAGCATGACCTACAGGGCCGGACACTCGATGCCTGGATGGTGCTTGGCCAGGTGGTCGGCGTGCATATTGCCAGGGCTTTCATCCGCGACGGGCTGTTTGATACCGCCGCGGCGCACCCGATCATGCGTGGCGGCTATATGGCCGATTATTTCGAGGCGACGCCCGAAACCCAGTTCCGCATGCGCCGGCCCACGGCCTGAACCGCCACGCTGCATCGCAGCATCCCCGGACCGGCCCTTCCCTGCGACCCCTCGTCGCGGCCGGGCCGGCCCAGCCCCTCTAGCCAGCGATGGTCGGGGGGCGCTAATATCCGGCACCAGCAAAGGTTTTCCATGCCGGCAGCTATTTGCCAGCCGGCCTGACCAGGCAGTAACAGCCCCATGGACTACGAAGCCCTCTTCGGCCAGGCGGTCGACAAGTTGCGCGCCGAAAAGCGCTATCGGGTGTTCACCGAACTGGCCCGCAATTGCGGCAGCTTTCCGGTTGCCGACAATTACAGCGGCATCGGCCCGGCCAAGATCACCATCTGGTGCTCAAACGATTATCTGGGCATGGGCCAGCACCCGGCCGTGATCGAGGCCCTGCAACAGGGCGCCGCCCAGTTCGGCGCCGGCGCTGGCGGCACCCGCAATATTTCCGGCAACAGCCATGCCGTGGTCGAACTAGAAGCCGAACTGGCCGACCTGCACGGCAAGGAAGCCGCGCTGGCCTTCATGTCGGGCTACATCGCCAACCAGACCTCGCTGTCGACCCTGGCCAAATTGCTGCCTGGTTGCATCATCCTGTCGGATGCCGACAACCACAATTCGATGATCGAAGGTATCCGCCAGTCCGGCTGCGAACGCCTTATCTTCCGTCACAACGATGTGGCCCATCTGGAAGAACTGCTCAAAGGCCTGCCGGCGGAACGGCCCAAGCTGGTCGCCTTCGAAAGCGTCTATTCGATGGATGGCGATATCGCGCCGATCCATGCCATCTGCGATGTGGCCGACAAATATGGCGCCATGACCTATCTGGACGAAGTGCATGCCGTCGGCCTTTATGGCAGCCACGGCGGCGGCATTGCCGATCGCGACAACGCGATGCAGCGCCTGCACATCATCCAGGGTACGCTGGGCAAGGCCTTCGGCGTGGTAGGTGGCTATATTGCCGGCTCGAAGGCCATGATCGACGCCGTGCGCTCCTACGCGCCGGCCTTCATCTTCTCCACCGCGATGCCGCCGGCGATCGCCGCGGCGGCCGCAGCCAGCGTACGACACCTCAAAACCAGCCAGGCCGAGCGGACCCGCCATCAGGAGCGCGCTGCAACCCTGCGCCGCATGTTGCTGAATGCCGGGCTGCCGGTGCTGGTCAACCAGAGCCATATCGTGCCCGTCATGGTCGGCGATCCTGCCCTGTGCAAGGCTGCATCCGACATGCTGCTGGCCGATCACGGCATCTATATCCAGCCGATCAATTATCCGACCGTGCCACGCGGCACCGAGCGGCTGCGCATCACGCCGACCCCGGTTCATACCGATGCGATGATGCAGGATCTGGTCGCCGCCCTGCTTGATGTCTGGCAGCGCCTCGGCCTGAGCCGCAAGGCCGCCTGAGCCCGACAGACCAGGCCAGCCAGGCTATCCCCGGTTGCCCGACGCCCGCGGCGATCTCCGCACAAGCGTATTTTCCGCTGTGTTTCCAAATTTTTATCTGTTTATGCAGTTTCTGTGTGGCATGAACGGTGGATCGCCACGAACTACCGGTGATAGTTTTGCATTGCCTCCACAGCCCGCGTTGATGCCAAACCGCGATGTCGCAACAGATTTTCCGCTCTCTCACGGATTTCGGTTTTTCCATCCCGCAGCTTCAGATTCTGCGGGACCGTCTGAGCGTGCCCCAGTTCGTCTATTTTTCCGGACCGGCCGGCGGCGGCAAGACCAAGGCGTCGCTGATGGTGGCCTGGACTTATTTTCAGGCTTTCAACCGGCCGCTGCGGATCGATGGTCAGGACATGACCACCGACCAGATTCGCCAGGCTGCCAAAGAGCACAATGCCGGCATTCTGTTCAATGACATGGCATCGGTGCATGACTACATGAAAGCCGGGTATTGCCTTGATTGCCGCATGGTGGCCCTTGGCACCGCCTTTGACGGTCCGGCAAAAGCCGGCCATGCCTATGCCTATCTGCTGGCCCATCTCCCAACATTGGCGACTCGCAACGACGTGACGGTGATTGCCGTCGGACCGGATGACGAAGATCCGGACAACCATCGCCACAGCATCGATTTCCACACCGGCTGACCGAGTGCCCCCGTATGCGGCCGGCCGCATGCGGGCTGCGCCATGTTGCCGCATGTTTGCGGTTTCAGACGGATTCGTTTGATCCTGATCAACGCCACCTGACGATCCGTTGTCATGATGCCGCCGCGATGTCCTCCCCGGACGCGCAGGACAAACACCGTCCGTTTAAGGCGGCGTGAACAACGACAATGGAGCGCATGATGCGTATCGGCAAATATCTTGCAGCGGCAACGGGCGCGGCCCTCCTGCTGTTCGGCATGGTTCCCACTACAGCTTTCGCCCAGGACGGTAAATCCGCCGGCGACATCATGGTGCGCGGCCGCATCATCGGCCTGCTGCCTGACGAGGATTCCACCGTGACCGTCATCGGCGGCAAGGTTGATGCCAGCAACGCTTTCACCGCCGAAGTGGATTTCTCCTACTTCTTCACTGACAACATCGCGGCCGAACTGATCGCCGCCACCACCAAGCACAAGATGCAGGTGGATGGCAGCAGCAGCGGCGATGTCGGCCTGGGCGATGTGTGGCTGCTGCCGCCGACGCTCACCCTGCAGTATCACTTCATGCCGAAGCAGGCCTTCAGCCCTTATGTCGGCGCCGGCCTGACTTACGCAGTTTTCTACAACAAGGACGTCCCCAGCACTCTGCGCAGCGTCGATTACGACAACGCCTGGGGCTACGCCCTGCAGGCGGGCTTCGACTACAAGATCGCCGGCAACTGGTATTTCAACGCCGACGTGAAGAAGATTTTCCTGAACACCGACGTCAAGGTGGTCACCAACGCCGGCACCGTGATCAATGCGGATGTCGATCTCGATCCCTGGGTGGTCGGCGTCGGCGTCGGCTACAAGTTCTGATCAGGCATCCGGGCCCGAGCGATCGGGTCCGGTCCGCCCTCGGGCCGTATCCGGCGGTTCATCCACCCTCGCCGCCAGACTGCGTCCCGCCGCCTCCGCCTCTTGGCGGGGGCGTTTTTTTGCCTGGCCGTGAACTTGGCCATCCCGGCGGCTTGACCCTTCCGGCCCGGTCCGCATCATGGGCGGCCCGAATTCGCCCAGCCGGCAGGATCAGCCATGACCATCCATCCCGAATTGCAGCGCCTGCGCGACAGCATCGACAATATCGATGCCGCCCTGATCCACCTGCTGGCGGAACGCTTCAAATGCACCCAGGCGGTGGGACGGCTCAAGGCCGCCGAAAAGCTGCCGCCGGCTGACCCGGCCCGGGAAGCACGCCAGATCGCCCGCCTGCGGCAGCTGGCCGAGACCGCCAGGCTGGACCCCGATTTTGCCGAGAAATTCCTCGCCTTCATCGTCCGCGAGGTGATCCACCACCACGAGGCGATTGCCGAACAGGCAAAAGCCGAACGCTGAACCGGCGGCCGCGGCGCGGCTTACTTTACCACCAGATCGTTTCGCACGGCCCGTACGCCCTGCACGTTGCGGGCGATCTGTTCGGCGCGCGTCCTGGCCTGGGCATTGTCGACGAAGCCGCTGAGCTGCACGACGTCCCTGAAGGTTTCAACGCTGATCTGGCCGGCCTTGGTGACCGGGTCCTTGATCAGCTCGGCCTTTACCTTGGTGGTGATGGCGGCGGAATCAATATATTCGCCGGTCGACTCGCGCGTCGGCGAGGACGAGCAGGCCGCAACGGCCCCACCCAGCATCATTACAACAACGACACTGCGGGCTACCATGTGAAGATTTGCCATCGGATAAACCTCGTGTTCTGTTCCCGCACTCCCGCAGGAATGCTTCCGGGAACAGAAACGGGGCCAGCCGGGCTGGGTTCCCGGCGGGCGGCAGAAAATCACACGAAGAAATCCGGGATCAGGTCGGTCTCCGCCGTGCCCGGATGGCGATAGCGCGAGAATTCGTGCAGGCCGGCGGTCCGCAGCACCTCGTCATCGATGAAGAAATTGCCGGTGCACTCCCGCGACGGCCGGGTCAGGATCACATGCGCCGCATCGGCCATGATCTCGACCTTGCGGCACTTCTTGCGCAGTTCGGGCCCGGTGATCACGTTCATCGCATCGGTGTCGATGGCGGTGCGCGGCCACAGGGCGTTCACCGCCACGCCCTTCTTGCGGAATTCGCCGGCCATGCCGAGCACGCACATGCTCATGCCGAATTTCGCCATCGTGTAGGCGACATGCGGGCTGAACCAGCGCTCCTCCATGCTGAGCGGCGGCGACAGGTTGAGGATATGCGGATTTTCCGACTTCAGCAGATGCGGCAGGCATTTCTGGCTGCACAGGTAGGTGCCACGCGTGTTGATCTGGTGCATCAGGTCATAACGCTTCATCGGCGTTTCCAGCGTGCCGGTCAACGAGATGGCCGAAGCGTTGTTGACCAGGATGTCCAGCCCGCCGAAGGCATCCACCGTCTGCTGCACGGCTGCCTCGACCACCGCCTCCTCGCGCACATCAACCACGATCGGCAACGCCCTGCCGCCCGCCTTCTCGATCGCCTCGGCTGCCGTGTAGATCGTGCCGGCCAGCTTGGGGTGCGGCTCGGTGGTCTTCGCCGCGATGGCGACATTGGCGCCGTCTTTCGCCGCGCGCAAAGCAATGGCCAGGCCGATGCCGCGGCTGGCGCCGGTGATGAACAGGGTCCTGCCCTTCAGCGACCCGGTCTTGATGACTTCGGTCATGATGCCCTCCCGGAGTTTTTTTATTCTTATATCACAGCCCCGCCGCGCGGGGGATTACTGCGCGGCCAGATCGACGCTGTCGCAGCGCTGGAATTCGTAAACGCCCCGGGCATTGACCCGCCGCACCACCAGGCCCTCGCGCCGCAGGTGATGCAGATGCGCCAGCGCCTCGCCGACCGCCAGCGTCATATGGTCCTTGATGTCGCGGCGGAACAGCAGCGGCAGGGTGTCGATCACCGTATGCGGCCGTTCCAGCGCAGCCAGCAGCGCGTCCAGCCTTGTGGCATGATGGCGCTGCAGCATGGCGATACGCTGGTGCAGGCCGATGAAGGGGTCGCCATGGGCCGGCAATACCAGGATGTCGGCCGGCAGGTGGCTGAATTTGGCAAAGGAATCGAGATACTGCGTCAGCGGCCCGGCCTCCGGCTCACCCGGGTAGACGCCGATATGCGGCGAGATGCGCGGCAGCACCTGGTCGCCGGAAATCAGCACATCGAGCGACGGGCAATACAGGCACGCATGCTCCGGCGAATGGCCGCACCCGACGATCACCTGCCAGTCATGCGTGCCGATGCGGATGATGTCGCCCTCGGCAATGCGGCGGAAACCACGCGGAATCGGCGTCACCGCCTTGGCGAAATTGCCAAAGCCGCGCGCCTTCAGGGCATCAAGCTGGGCGTCGTCGAAGCCAAGCCGGGTATAGAAGGCCACCACATCAGCCGGCACTTCGGGCAACTGCTCCAGCTCCAGCATGCGGCCGAAGCTCCACTCGCCCAGAGTCATCCACAGCGGCGCATCGAATTTCTGCTGCAGCCAGCCGGCCAGTCCAAGATGGTCGGGGTGGAAATGCGTGCACAGGATGCGGGTGATTGGTTTGCCGTTCAGGTGTTTCGCAAAGACCTGCTCCCAGATCGCCTGCAGCTTCGACGAGCGCACGCCGGTATCGATCAGCGTCCAGCCCTCGCCATCTTCCAGCAGCCAGAGATTAATGTAATCCAGCCCCGGGATCGGGATCGGCATGCGCAGCCAGAACACGCCCGGCCGCATCTGCATCACCTCGCCATCGCCCGGCCGGCCCCCGTTCGACGCCTTGGCAAAGGGATATTTCAGGCTGGCGCCGGTTTCCGGCGTCGGCGTGCCGTCGATCATCGGCGTGGAAGTATCTAAAATATCATCTGACACGGGGGGCCTGTCTGGCTGGGGATTTTTTATATTCGGCTAACTGTAGTTTGCCGCTTACGTAAGCGTCAATCACGCGAAGTCCAGCCAGCGCCGGCATGAAAAAGGCCGGGGCGATTTCGCCCCGGCCCGTTAACGCTTCATGACGCAGCGGAAATGGCGATTTAGGCCCGCAGCAATTCCGGCGTCACCGCCGCCAGGGCGGCGCTGCCCTCGGTCGCCGAACGGCACAGGCCATCCACGGTGGACAGTACCTGCTCGGCAAACAGCCGCGCCGACACGATCTTGGCGGTGAAATATGGATCGCTCGACCCATTGGCGATCTCGGCCTTCGCCGCCAGCGCCTGGCGCGCCAGCAGCCAGCCGCCCACCGTGGTGGCGAAGCCGCGCAGGAAAGGCGTGGCGCCGGCCAGCGCCGCGTTGGGATCCTTGCCAAGCTGCTGCTCCATCCAGACCGAGGCCTGACCCAACGATTTCAGCGCCGCATCCAGATTGGCATGGATACTGACAAAGCCGTCTCCCGCCTTGGCCAGATCGGCAACCGTGCCGCCGATCTGGGCGAACAGCGCCTTCACCGTCTCGCCGCCATTCAGCGGCAGTTTGCGAGTCACCAGATCGATCGCCTGGATGCCGTTGGTGCCTTCATAGATCGGCAGGATGCGGGC
>NZ_JANLJJ010000116.1 GCF_029255545.1 Ferrovibrio sp.
ATCCCTGGTCACGTCGTTCATGATGTCGTCAATCCACTCAGCCGGCGCAAGACGGCCTGATCCGGCGGCGGCAGGCGGCCGGTCGTGTCCAGCATGCCCATGCGGCCGAGCCATGCCTCGAATTCCGGCGCGGGTTGCAGTTTCAGCAGGTGGCGCAGACCAAGCACGTCGTGGAAGGACAGGCTCTGGTAGTTCAGCATCACATCATCGGCGCCCGGCACGGCGATCAGGAAATTGACCCCCGCCGTGCCCAGCAGGGTCATCAGGCTGTCCATGTCGTCCTGGTCGGCTTCGGCGTGGTTGGTGTAGCAGACGTCGACGCCCATCGGCAGGCCAAGCAGCTTGCCGCAGCAATGATCTTCCAGGCCGGCGCGGATGATCTGCTTGGCATCGAACAGGTATTCCGGGCCGATGAACCCGACCACGGTATTGACCAGCAGCGGCCTGAATGCACGCGCCACCGCATAGGCGCGCACTTCCAGGGTCTGCTGGTCCACGCCGTGATGGGCATCGGCCGACAATGCGCTGCCCTGGCCGGTTTCGAAATACATCACGTTGTCGCCCACGCTGCCGCGCTTCAGCGCCAGTGCCGCCTCGCGCGCCTCGCGCAGGACGGCGAGATCGACGCCGAAGCCTTTGTTGGCGGCCTCGGTGCCGGCAATCGACTGGAACACCAGATCAACCGGTGCGTTGCGTTCGATCATCTGCAGGGTGGCCGTCACATGGGCCAGCACGCAGCTCTGCGTCGGGATGTCGAAGCGCTGGCGGATCGCCTCCAGCAACTCCAGCAGCCGGATGCCATCGGACACGCTGTCGCTGGCCGGATTGATGCCAATCACCGCGTCGCCGATGCCGAACAGCAGGCCATCCAGCAAAGCGGCGGCAATGCCCTCGGGGTCGTCGGTCGGGTGATTGGGCTGCAGCCGGCTGGCCAGCCGGCCCGGTTGACCCAGCGTGTTGCGAAAGGCGGTGACCACACGACATTTCGCCGCCACGGCGATCAGGTCCTGGTTGCGCATCAGCTTGGAGACGGCGGCCACCATCTCGGGCGTCAGGCCCGGCGCCAGTGCCGTAAGCGTTGCCGTATCGGCCTGATACGAGAGCAGCCAGTCGCGGAATTCGCCCACGGTGAGCGTGGCGACCGGCGCGAAGGCGGCCGCATCGTGGCTGTCAATGATCAGCCGTGTCACCTCGTCCTGCTCATAGGGCACCACGGCCTCGTCGAGGAAGCGGCGCAGCGGCAGGTCGGCCAGCGCCAGTTTCGCCGCCACGCGGCGCTCGTCGCTCTCGGCTGCGATCCCGGCCAACTGGTCGCCCGAGCGCAAAGGCGAGGCGCAGGCCAGCAATGTCTTCAGATCGGCGAAGACATGGCGGGTTCCGTTCAGGCTGGCGGCATAGGGCGACATGGCGATCCTGAAATGGCAGCAAGAAGCATACCAGAGTCCGACAAGGTTGTACGGCGGCAGTTGCATGACGGAATGGTTTCCATGAAGCTGTCGCCGGCAGAAAAATGGAGGCCGGCATGGAACTCGGGTTGGAGGGCAAGCGCGTTGTGGTGGCGGGCGGCAGCCGTGGCATTGGCCGGTCGATTGCGCTCGCCTTTGCCGGTGAAGGCGCCGACGTGTCGATCTGCGCCCGCTCCGAAGGCGCGCTGCGCGAAACCGAGGCAGAGCTGAAGCGCTGCGGCGGCCGGGTGCATGCCGCCACCTGCGACCTGGGCGACGGCGCCGCCGTGCGCGGTTATGTCGAGGCTGCCGCCGCGGCCTTGGGCGGCATCGATATCCTGGTCAACAACGCTTCGGGCTTTGGCCGCACCGATGACGAGGCCGGCTGGGCCGCCTCGATCAATGTCGACCTGATGGGCAGCGTGCGTGCCAGCCACGCCGCCATCCCGCACATGGATAAGGCCGGTGGCGGCTGCATCCTGCATATCTCGTCGATCTCGGGTCTGGGCGCCAATGTGCGCACGCCGCCCTATGGCGCGGTGAAGGCCGCTCTAATCCAGTATACCCTGACCCAGGCCGCCGCGCTGGCGAAACAGAATATCCGCGTGAACTGCATCGCGCCGGGCTCGATCGAGTTCCCCGGCGGCGTCTGGGATCAGGCTAAAACCGGCAATCCAAAACTCTACAACGCCATTCTTGGGGGCATTCCGTTCGGCCGCATGGGGCGACCGGAGGAGGTCGCCAATCTGGCGCTGTTCCTGTGCTCCAATGCTGCAAGCTGGGTCACTGGCCAGACGGTGGCCGCGGACGGCGGGCAGAACCTGTAAGCGTCAGGCGACCTTCAGGGCCGGGTTGAGCGGCGCGAAGCATTCCGGCCCGTCTGTCTTCACGCCATTGACGACCGGCGTGACGCGGTAACGCGCCATCAGGTCTGCCGGGTAGGGCTGCAGCAGGCGCTGCAGGATCGTAGGCGGCGTGGCGGGATCAAGCCAGAGCGAAAACTGCTCACGGGCCAGGATCACCGGCATGCGCTCATGCAGCGGGCTGAGATAGTCGTTGGCGGCCGTGGTGAGGATGGTGAAGCAGTCCTCGCCGCCATACATCGGCTCGCTCTGCCACAGGCCGGCAAAGGCGAACAGGCCGCCGCCTTTCAGACCGATGCGCCATGGTTGTTTCGCTTTCTGCCCTTCGATGGCCTGCCATTCATAGAAACTGTCTGCGGGCACAAGGCAACGGCGTTTGGCGAAGGCTTCGGCAAATGTGGGTTTGCTCGCGGCCGTTTCGCTGCGGGCATTGATCAGCGGCGCATTGTTTGGTCCGGCGAAACCCCAGCGCAGCAGGGCCAGTTCACCCTTTCCGGGGGCCGGACTGCGCAGCACAAAGCTTTTCTGCGTCGGGGCGATGTTCCAGCGCGGCGCCAGATTGGGGCGCTGCATCAGCTCATAGGCCTCGAAGAACGAGGCCAGGTCGTCGAGCGATTTGGTCAGGCTGTAGCGGCCGCACATGCAGCCTGCATAGCCGATTGCGCCCGAGTCGGGCCAGCGCCAGCCTTCAGCCCAGATGCGGCTTGGCCTCCGGCCGGGCCTTCAGCGCGGCGCCTTCGCGGGCGAGGATTTTTGCCACGCGTTCAGGCGGGAAGCCGAGGTCGAGCAGGGCGGGGCCGGCATTGGCCACTTCGCGGTATTCGGCGATTTGGCCATCGCGCAGGGTGTAGATGCCCACGCCCTCGAACATCACGCGCCGGCCCTGCGCCTCGGGCAGCAGCGATTTGTAGGAAAAGGTATAGCGGGCATACAGCGTCTTGCCGTCGCTGACCGGATCATGCAGGTGCCAGCGGAAGTCTTCCGCCGTGCGGTAGAACCAGTCATTCACCAGTTCGGCGATCCTGGCCCGGCCATGGAAGGCGCCATAGAAGACGTCGTGATAGACGGCATCCTCGGTGAACAGACGAGCGAAGGCGGCGCCGTCGCGCTTCTGCACGGCGTCGCTGAAAGCATGCAGCAGGGCTGCGGTATCCATCGTTTCCTCCTGTTTCCCAAATGGTAAGAGGAAACGACGGGTCCGTAAACTCAGCTATTCTGGCCGGGCTTGTAGTTCGGGAAGAACAACTGCTCGCCGCCGATCTTGTAGGCCGCGATGGCATCCTGGCCTTCCTTCGAGGTCAGCCAGTCGATGAAGGCCTTGCCCTCGGTTACTTTCACATGGGCATGTTTGGCCGGGTTCACCAGCATCACGCCATACTGGTTGAACAGCTTCACGTCGCCCTCGACGGCGATCACCAGGTCGCCACGGTTCTTGAAGCTCAGCCATGTGCCGCGGTCGGTGAAGGCGTAAGCGTTCATCGCGCTGGCGGTGTTCAGCGTCGGGCCCATGCCCGAACCGGTTTCGCGATACCAGCCTTCTCCGGCAGTCTTCACGTCGATGCCGGATTCCTTCCAGATGCGCAATTCGGCGGCGTGGGTGCCCGAGCTGTCGCCGCGCGAGGCGAATGGCGCCTTGGCGGCGGCGATCTTCTTGTAGGAGTCCAGCACGTTGCGGCTGCCCATCACCTTGGCCGGATCGCTTTTCGGGCCGACGATGACGAAGTCATTGTACATCACCGGCTTGCGGTCCACACCGAAGCCGGCTTCGACGAATTTCTGCTCGGCGACCGGATCGTGCACGAACACCACGTCGGCATCGCCTTTCTCGCCGGTCTTCAGCGCCTGGCCAGTGCCCTGCGCCACGACGCGCACCGCGATGCCGGTCTTCTTGGTGAACAGCGGCAGGATATGGCCGAACAGGCCGGACTGCTCGGTCGAGGTGGTGCTGGCCACCACGATGAACTTGTCCTGGGCCAGGGCAAGGCTGCTGCTGAAGGTGAGGGCAATGCCGGCCATAAGGCCAAGGAAATGCCTGCGCTGCATGGATGCCTCCGGTGTTGGAATTACCAGACGAGATCGCCGTTGAGGAAAGCCTGTGCCGCCGCGCTGCGCGGTCCGGCGAAGAAATCTCCGGCCGGCGTACGTTCGGTGATGCGGCCGTGATGCAGGAAGATCACATCGCCGGCCAGCCGTCGGGCCTGGCCCAGATCGTGGGTGGTCATCACGATCTTGGTGCCGCTGGCGGCGATGTCGGTGATGATGCTTTCCACCTGTCGCGTTGCATTCGGATCCAGCGCCGCGGCCGGCTCGTCCAGGAACAGGATCTGCGGCCCCAGTGCCCAGGCACGCGCCAGGGCCAGGCGCTGCTGTTCGCCGCCCGACAGCACGCGGGCGGGGCGCTGCGCCAGCGCCGTGAGGCCGACACGCTCCAGCGCCTCCATGGCGCGGGCAAACCGTATGCCGGCATTCAGGCCGCGCAGTTTCAGCGGGAACAGCATGTTGGCGAGCACCGAGCGGCGCAGCAGCACCGGCTTCTGGAACACCATGGCCTGGCCGAAGCGGAGGGCTTCCGGATTCTGCGCCGCCAGACCATGCCAGATCACGCGGCCGGCGGTGGGCGAGATCAGGCCATGGCAAAGCCGCAGCAGCAGGCTCTTGCCGGCGCCGTTCGGCCCCAGCACCAGGGTCGGCGGGCCGGGATGGAATTCCAGATCGATGCCATGGATCAGCGCCTGGCCGTTGATGCCGTATTGCACGGTCTCGAGTACCAGCGGCAGCAGGGAGGCGGGCGCATGCATGGCCGTCACCTCAGGCCCCCTGGGCACGCCGTGCGGCGTTGCCCAGCGTGGTGGCTGCAGCGTTGATGGTGATCGCAATCGTCAGCAGCACGATGCCGAGCGCCATGGCCAGCGCGAGGTCGCCACGGCTGGTTTCCAGCGAGATTGCGGTCGTCATGGTGCGCGTCACGCCAGCGATGTTGCCGCCGACGATGATGATGGCGCCGACTTCGGCGATGGCGCGGCCGAAGCCGGCCAGCACGGCGGTGCTCAGGCTGAAGCGGCCATCCCACAGCAGGGTGGCGATGGCGCCGAGCCGCGTCAGGCCAAGCGAACGGAGTTGCTCTTCGTATTCGCTCCACAGATCGGCCACCACCTGGCGGGATAAAGCGGCGACGATGGGCGTGATCAGCACCACCTGCGCCACCACCATGCCGGCGGCGGTGAACAGCCAGCCGAAGGTACCGAGCGGACCGGAGCGCGACAGGATCAGATAGACGACCAGGCCGACCACCACGGGCGGCAGGCCCATGGAAGCATTCAGCACCACGATGCAGGCATGGCGGCCGGGGAAACGCGCCAGGGCGAGAAAGGCGCCCAGCGGCAGGCCAATGATGCTGCCGATCACCACCGCCGACAGGCTGACGCGCAGCGACAGGCCGATGATGCGCATCAGTTCCGCATCGAACTGCCAGATCAGGTTGAGCGCGAGATGAAAGGCATCGGTGATCGTGTTCACGTCACCGACTTAGCGCATGCCGTCGATCCGGCAAAGGGCTAAGTGCTTATGTTCACAGGCAGTTTTCGCAACAAAAAAACTTGTTGCGAAAACTCAGCCGAACTTCGCCAGCCAGGGGAAGACTTCCAGCATGTAGTAGCTGAGCTGGCCAAGGCTGTTGGTGAAAATGAGTATCCCGGTAATCACCAGCAGGGCGCCGGCCACGATCTCGACCTTGTGCAGGTGGCGGCGGAATTTCTGCATGAAGCGCATGAAGGGCTTCACGGCCAGCGCCGCCAGCAGGAAAGGAATGCCCAGCCCGAGCGCATAGGTAGCCAGCAGCGACACGCCATAGCCCAACTGGTCGCGGCTGGCCGCCACGGTCAGGATGGTGGCGAGGATCGGGCCGACGCAGGGCGTCCAGCCGAAGGCGAAGGCCAGACCGATCACATAGGCGCCGACGATGTTGGTCGGCCGTTCCGTTGTGTTGATGCGGGCCTCGCGGTAGAGCAGCGGGATTTTCAGCAGGCCCATGTAATGCAGGCCGAACAGCACGATCAGTGCGCCGGCGACCTTGCCGATGATGTCGATATTCTCGACGATCAGCCGGTTCAGCGCCGAGGCCGTGGCGCCCATGATGATGAAGACGGTGGAAAAGCCGATCACGAAGGCCAACGCCGAGACGAAGACGCGGCGGGTGAGCTCCGGATCGACGCCGTCCTCATTCACCAGGCGGTCCAGCGTGGTGCCGGCGACGAAACACAGATAGGCCGGCACCAGCGGCAATACGCAGGGGCTGAGGAAACTCAGCAGTCCCGCCCCGGCGGCGCCGGCATAGGAAACGTCAAGACCACCCATGATCGGTTTTTTCACTCCCGGCGTTGGGCCCGCCGGGATGGCTCAGCCGCGGGCGAACAGCGCGCGGACCGCCCCCGGCAGGCTGCCTTCCTCAAGATAGCGGACCCCCAGGATGCCGCCAATCACGATGCCGCCAAGTGCGACAAAGCTGCCCAACGCCAGGGTGCCGATGCCGGTCAGGCCCTGACCGACGGTGCAGCCCAAAGCCGTGACGCCGCCAATGCCCATCAGCGTGCCGCCCACCAGATGGGACAGCACATCCTGCGCATTGGCGAAGCTTTCAATGCGGAAGCTGCGATCCGCCTTGGCCATCAGGAAGGCGCCGAAAATCACGCCGCCCACGGTGCTGATACCGAAATCCAGCGTCGCGCCGGTGAAGGTCATCAGGTATTGCAGCGCATTGCCGATCGGCGCGACGAAGGTCATCGAGACCAGCGGCGCCGGCTCGAACTCGTCGGCGCCGAGAATGCCCGTGGCGGCCCAGCCGCCGACGATGGTCAGGCCGATCACGATGGCGGCAACGGCCAGCGTCGGCTGGCGGCGGAAGCGGGCATCCTTGAATACCCAGGCCAGCAGGGCAGCCGGAATGGCGAGAGCCAGGATCCAGCGCAGCAGGCTGGCATCGGCGCCAAAGGCGGCGAACAGATCGGGCAGGGTCTGGCTGGGAAAACCGCGGCTTTTCAGGTCGATCACCGACCAGCCTTCCAGCCACAGCCGTGCCGGACCGAGTAGGCCACGCAGGGTGGCATAGCCGGCGATGCCGACCATCAGCACCACCAGCAGGGATTTCAGGTTGCCCGCGCCAAGCCGTACCAGCGTGCGGCTGCCGCAGCCGCCGGCCAGCACCATGCCGAAGCCGAACAGCAGGCCGCCGATGGCCGCGCCCAGCCAGCCGAGATTGGTGGTGGCATAGATTGAGGTGTTGAGGTCGATCAGTCCGAACAGGTGCAGCAACTGGCTGCCCAGCATGGCGGTGGCGATGGCAAGCGCCCAGGCGCGCGCCCGGTTGCCATCGCCCATCAGCACCATGTCGCTGATCGCGCCCATGGTGCAGAAGTTGCTGCGCTGCACGGCGGCACCGAATGCCAGACCCAGCACGAGGCCGGCGAGATTGACGAGATAGGGCAGGGGCAGGGCACTCATGACAGGCTCGGCGATACGGTTGCGGGATGCGGTTGCGGCAATTATGACGGGATGGTTGAGGATTATAGTATTTACATCTCGGAAGTGAAGTATTATATTAATCAACAAAATTACCCGTTAAATTATCTGCCAGCCGACGGAATCCGCCCCCATGAGTCAGATGCTTGATGTCAAAGGCCTGAATTGCCCGCTGCCGGTGCTGCGCGCCAAGAAGGCGATGAAGACGGTGGCGAAAGGCGATGTGCTGACGGTGGAAGCCACTGATCCGAACACCATGCGCGACATGGCTGCCCTGTGCGAGGCATCGGGGTTCACCCTGCTGTCGTCAGAAGAGCAGAACGGCGTGTTCGTGTTCCGCATCCAGCAGGCGGCCTGACCATCCCGGCCTGTTCCGTGTTGCGAGAGTTGGCGCTGCACGGCGAATGCGCTAGCCTGCAACTCTAGCGATTCAGGGTGCTTACGATGGCAAAGTTCACGGCCGACGATATTGTTCCGGGCCAGCGTTTCGAGCAGCGGCAGGGATTTATCTGGCGCGTTGCCCGCCTGATCCAGTTTCCTGGCGAAGACGCCAAGCATGTGCAGCTGATCAACGAGCGCGATGCCAGCAGCACCAAGACGGTCTCCGTCAGCGCCCTGCTGGACCGCAACCTGTTCAAGCTGGTCGAGAAATGATGCTGCAGACGGCGCCACTCACCATCGGGCGCCGCTTTGCGGCAGTCTGTGCCCTGCTGGTCCTGGTTGCCTGTGCCGCCGATCAGCCGTCGCCTCCGCCAGTGGTGGAGGCTCCGCCGCCGGTGATCGAGGTTGCGCCGCCACCGCCACCGCCACCGCCTCCACCGTCGCCGCCCAATGTTTTCGCCGGCCATGTCGCCAGCTACAAAACCCTGGCCGAAGCCGAAGCGGCCTGGCCACGGCTGTCCGAGCGTTTCCCGGTGCTGAAGGATGCGCCCAAACGCTATGTCGAGGTCGATCTCGGTGGTGACCGCGGCAAGGTGGTGCGCCTGCTGCTCGGCGCGTTTCCCGACCGCGCAGCAACCATGACCTACTGCCGCAGCCTGCGCGGTGCCGGCGCCTATTGCGCGCCGCATGACCTGCCGGTGCCTGAGCCTGTTGCGGCGGCGATGCCGCAGCCACAACCCCAGCCCCAGCCCCAGCCGCAACCACCTGCGGCACCCGCAGCTGCAACGCCCGCAGCTGCAACACCCGCGGCCGCTCCCCCGCCAGCAGCGCCGGTGCCTGCCCGCGGCCTGCCTGCCTCGGTGCTGAAACAGGGTTAATCGTTCGTAAACCTACAGCAGTACCTGTATTGCTGTGTTAACGGTTTTCTGGCACAAAAAGAGCGTTGCGAAGGCATCGCAGGGCGAATCGCGATTGTGATGCGAGGCGTCAGGTGGCCCCGGCGTGACTGGATGAACAGGATGCTGCGGTGAATCAGGCGATCAAACCGGTTGTTCAGGAAACCCTGAAACTGGTCGGCGTGGTGGAAAGCCAAAGCCGCGAACTGCTCGCCTTTTGTCAGGACCCGGCCAATCTTTCCGGCATCTATTCCGACTACAAACGCTTTGTCGAGAAGATCGAGCATTTCTATGTCTTCGTCGATCTGGTCGATGGCCGCATCCCGGAATTCGACGAAACCAAGCAGAAGCCGCTGCGCAAGCACCTGTCCAAGATCCGCTGGAAAGTCACCATCCTCGAACTCGACACCACGCGCATCTACCTGATCAATATCCGCAGTTCAGGCCGGCGCCTGCCGCTGGGCTCGCGCGAGTTCCTGTCGCGCCGGCTCGATCGCCTGAGCGAGATCGCTCAGTATTACGACCGCTTTGGCGAAGAGCATGATCTGACGCCGATCAGCCAGGAAATGATCGAGGCAGTGCGCAAGCTGCTGGAACAGAGCATCGAAGAGGCGCCGCGGCTGGATGAATTCCAGCCATCGCCGCCGCCGCCGAAGCTCTCTGCCACACCGAGCATGGCCGCTCCGCCCCTGATGGCGCCGGAAGCGATCTCGGTCCAGCGTCCGCTCTTCAGCACCGGCATGCCCAGCCTGCCGGCCAAGCTGAACGTAAAGGAGCAGTGGGGCCGCTTCTATGTCGAGAAAGGCTCAATCGTCGCGGTGTCGCAGGCCTGCAAGTCGGCGGCGATTTCGCTCGATCAGCTGGCGCAGCGCATCGGCGTCAGCCGCGTCGCGCTGACTTTGATGCTCAGCGGCCAGGATCCGATGCCGCGTCCGGCAATGGAAAAGCTGCAGCAGTTCATGACCGATCAGGCCCGCATGTCGCAGCAGGCCGAGGCCCGTCGCCGCGGCCTCTGATCCGGCCGCTGCGGATCATTCCGCGACGAACAAGTCTTCCAGCAAGGCATAGCCGAACGACCAGTCGCCCAGGCCGGATGTCGAATTGACATGGCCGCAGGCGCCGGCATCGACAAAGCGCGCGCCCCAGCATCTGGCGAAATGGCGGGCACGGCCAAAATCGACGAAGGGATCATTGCTGCTGGCCGCAACGATGGCGGGGCAGGCGAAGCGCGTCAGCGGCATCGGCCGGAAACCATGGGTCTCGGGCGGCGTGTGGCTGTCGGAATCGACATCGGCCGGTGCCACCAGAAGCGCGCCATGCAGATTGCCGCCATGGCGCGTCACCCAGTGGGCGGTCAGGGCGCAGGCGAGGCTGTGCGCCACCACCACCGGCGGCGCGGGACAGGCGGTGATGGCGGCATCCAGCCGCGCCAGCCAGTCATTCAGATCGGGGCGATCCCAGTCTGCCTGTTCGACGCGGATGAAATCAGGATTCGCCTGCTGCCAGTGGCTCTGCCAGTGTTCCGGCCCGGAATTGCCCAGGCCGGGCACGATCAGCACCGGAGGCCGCAGCGGGCGCATGGCGTCAGCCCGCCGCGTCTTTCAGGCGGGCCAGCGTTTCCTCGCGGCCCAGCACGGCCAGCACGTCGAAGATCGGCGGCGACACCGTGCGGCCGGTGAGGGCGGCACGCAGCGGCTGCGCCAGCTGGCCCAGCTTGACCTGCTGTATTTCACTTAAACTGCGGATTGCGGCTTCGGCATTGGCAGCCGTCCAGTCGGACACATCATTCAAAGTCTCGATCATCGTCTTCAGCCGCGCCTTCGCGGCATCATCGAGATGTTTCTGCGCCGCGGCATCCGGCTGGATCGGCCGCTGGGCGAACAGGAACAGCAACGCCTCGGCCAGTTCGTTCAGGTCCTTGGCGCGTTCTTTCACCGCCGGCAGGATCGCCTTGATCTGCGCCTGCTCGGCCTGGTTTGGCGCCCGGCCGGCATGCTTCTCGATGAAGGGCAGGGCGGCCTGCAGCAGCGCCTCATCTGCCGTGTGGCGGATGTAATGGCCGTTCAGGTTGTTCAGCTTGGCAAAGTCGAAGCGTGCCGCCGAGCGGCCGACATGGTCGAGGCCGAACCATTCGAGCGCCTGCTCGGTGGAGATGATTTCCTCGTCGCCATGGCTCCAGCCCAGCCGCAGCAGGTAATTGCGCATCGCGGCCGGCAGGTAGCCCATATCCGCGTAAGCTTCGGTGCCCAGCGCGCCATGGCGCTTGGAAAGCTTGGCGCCGTCCGGGCCATGGATCAGCGGGATATGCGCGAAATCCGGCACCGCAAAACCGGCGGCGATGTAAAGCTGGGTCTGGCGCGCCGCGTTGGTCAGATGGTCGTCGCCGCGGATCACATGGGTCACGCCCATGTCGTGATCGTCGACCACCACCGAAAGGTTATAGGTCGGCGTGCCGTCGGAGCGCAGGATGATCAGGTCGTCGAGCTGCTCGTTCTGGAAAGTCACGTCACCCTGCACGTGATCCCTGATCACGGTCGCGCCGGTCTGCGGCGCCTTGAAACGCACGACAGGCTTCACGCCCACCGGGGCATCATTCGGGTCGCGGTCGCGCCAGCGGCCGTCGTAGCGCATCGGCCGGCCTTCCGCCTTCGCCTTGTTGCGCATCTCTTCCAGTTCTTCCGGCGAGCAATAGCAATGATAGGCCTTGCCCTCGGCCAGCAGCTTATGCGCCACCTCGGCATGGCGCTTCATGCGGGCGAACTGCATTACCGGTTCGCCGTCCCAGTCCAGCCCCAGCCATTTCAGACCCTGGAATATCTTGTCCACGGCATCCTGGGTCGAACGTTCGCGGTCGGTATCCTCGATGCGCAGCAGGAAGGTGCCGCCGTGACGGCGGGCGAACAGCCAGTTGAACAGCGCCGTGCGGGCACCGCCGATATGCAGGTAGCCGGTGGGCGA